>CAJTLC010000009.1 GCA_910576995.1 uncultured Ruminococcus sp. | reverse complement strand
CCTTTTTTCAGATTAATTCTATCAGGTGTATGCTCGCTTCTCTCTACCATTCTCCTGTGTTATTTTCTGCTTTTTCTTTGCTTAATGACATTAACCTATTGGGTGCGTTATATATTTAATATTGTGCTGCATAATTCAGCACAAGTTATTCGATACCGGACTGCTGTTTAGCGGCAGTGAGAGTATTTTTCATAAGCATCGCGATAGTCATGGGTCCGACTCCGCCCGGAACGGGAGTTATGTAGCCTGCAACCTTTTCCGCGGATTCGAAATCGACATCGCCGCAGAGTTTGCCGTTTTCATCGCGATCCATGCCAACATCGATAACTACAGCGCCCTCTTTTATCATATCGCCTGTAACGAATTTCGCTTTGCCGATCGCAACAACGAGAATATCGGCAGTCAGGCAGATTTCCTTGAGATTTTTAGTTCTGGAATGGCAGACAGTTACAGTTCCGTTCTTCTGGAGAAGAAGCATTGCCTGCGGTTTGCCGACGATATTGCTTCTGCCGATAACAACGCACTGCTTGCCCGTGATATCAACGCCCGTGCTTTCGATAAGTCGCATAACGCCTGCGGGAGTGCAGGGAAGAAATGCATAATCGCCTATCATGATTCTGCCCACGTTAACAGGGTGGAATGCGTCAACGTCCTTTTCGGGCGAAATAGCGTTGATAACAGCCTTTTCGTCGATATGCTTAGGCAGAGGAAGCTGAACGAGAATTCCGTTGACAGCTTTATCGTTGTTGAGAACGTTCACAAGGTCGAGAAGCTGCTCCTGCGTTGTATTTTCATCGAGAGCATATTCCGTGGAACGGAATCCGACAGCTTCGCAAGCCTTTTTCTTGTTATTCACATAAACTCTGGAAGCAGGGTCGCTGCCCACGATAACAACGGCAAGTCCAACTTTAAGTCCGTGTTCGTCTTTAAGTTTTGCAGCCTCGGCGGCAACTTCTTCCTTAACGGCTGCCGAAACAGCCTTTCCGTCAATAATTTTAGCCATTTATTTTTCCTCCTTAGTTTTATCTTCTTCGAAATCGTCCGTTTCATTCGAATCTTCTTCGATTTCGTCCGAATTTGCCTCATCGTCCGGAATTTCTTCATCTTCATCGACAGGCTCGTCTGAAATTTCCGTTTCCTCATTATCGTCTTCATCGGGAAGAATCCCTATTTCGTCGTCGTCATCCTCGATTCGTGCGTCAACGCCTTTCATTCCCATGCTCTTGCGGCGCGCTTCTTCAATAAGCAGGCGCGATTCCTCCGTATTTGCGTAAAGTACGAAGCTTTCGGGATCGCGCTTAACGCGGAAACCGATAACTATCTGGAGGATTATCGACGTAATGAGCAGTACCGCCGAAAGAGCCTGCGATACACGGATACTGCCTATCATCAGGCTGTCTGTGCGCAGTCCTTCAACGAAAAATCTTTCCGCGCCGTACCAAGCCATGTACATAAGCGCGATCTGACCGTCGTATTTTCTGCGTTTTGAATAAGCTGCAAGCAGTACGAATCCCAGCAGGCACCATGCGGATTCATATAAGAAGCAGGGGTGAACAAGCTGGTCTGCTGGCATTCCGAGTTCGCTGACAGTCTGCTGGATTCTTCCGCCCGTCATGCCGAGAAAGAAATCCGTCTCGGAGCCGAACGCCTCCTGATTCACGAAATTGCCCCAGCGGCCGATTCCCTGACCGATAAGCAGTCCAATGACAGTGATATCGAGCATAGGCAGGGCTTTGATCTTCTTTATCCTGCATACGATATATCCTACGAGAATCGCGCCGATAATGCCGCCGTATATCGCCAATCCGCCGTTTCGGGTGTTGATAATTGCTTTCAGGGTTTCGCCGAAAGAACCTCTCTGATAGTCGTCCCATTTCCAGATGACATAGTAGGTTCGCGCACCGATAATGCCGCCGATGATACCAAAAAGCACAACATCTACAGCTTTATCGGAATCTATCCCGAAGCGTTTCATCTTCGGGAAGCAGTATAATGCCGCAAGCAGCAGTCCGAGCGTAATAATTATGCCGTACCATTGTATAGAAATACCAAATATGGTGAACGCCGTGGGGTCGATGTGGAATTCCCAGCCCAGTTTCGGAAATTGAATTTCGTTAATATCGTTTATCATGGCTGAATCATCTCCTCCGTTCTGTCGATTATAGATAATACAAGCCTGTCCTCCGCCAATTCGTCCCGAATGAAATCAAGAACGTCGCCGCTTGTAAGTTCTGAAATAATATCTATGGAATCATAGGGTTTAACGCCGTTCATGCCGTGATTCAGCATAAGGGCAGCCACGGCGTCTACATTATTCAGTTCGCGGATAGACATACCGTAAGTTTCTTTTTTGATGCGGCTGAACAGTTTCTCGTCAACGCCGTTAGCCTTGATTTTTGAAATTGCAGAAATCAATTCATCGCGGACAGTTTCGGGAGATTCGGATTCGCCGCCAAAAATTACTGCAAAATATCCGTCTCCGCAGAATACGTCGAAGCCGAATGAAGAATTGATAACGCCGCTGCTGAGGAGTTTCTGGTACATTTCCGAAGAAACGTCGCATATCATAGCGCAGGCAGCCGCAGCCGTGAGATTCTTTTTCAGCAGTTCATAGCCGCTGCACGGAGCGCATTTGAATCCCAACTGGAAGATAGGCGCGCCTACGGGCTGACGCTCTCTTATCTCATGCTGAACGACGGTAAGCGGCTCGTCGGGAAAAATCGTTTCCAGTCCTTTATCCTCGCAGGGACGAAGCATTTCGTCGCATATCGCAAGGACTTCGTCCGCATTTATATTGCCTGCGATAGCAAGCGTCATGTTATTGAGATTATAAAACGTATCATAGCATTTGTAAAGAAGCTCGGCGTCTATCTGCGCTATGCTTTCGGCGGTTCCGGCAATGTCGATCTTAACGGGATGCTCGTGATACATACATTTCAGCATATTGAAAAGCACGCGCCATTCGGGATTATCGTTGGTCATCTGAATTTCCTGACCGATGATTCCCTGTTCCTTATCGACGTTCTCCTTTGTGAAGAAAGGCTTCTGCACGAAATCAAGGAGAATTTTCAGATTTTCCGTATAATTTTTCGAGCAGGAGAAGAGATAGCAGGTTTTGTCGAAAGAAGTGAAGGCGTTGCCTGCCGCGCCGGTCGCAGCGTAGAGTTCGAAAACTCCGCACTCTTCGTTCTCGAACAGCTTGTGTTCCAGAAAATGCGCGATACCCATGGGAACGGTGGTATATTCCGTATCGGATGCGATCTTGAAAGTAGTGTCTACCGAGCCGTAATCCGTGCCGAAAAGAGCCTTAACGCTGCTGAATCCCGGCATTTCGCAGATATAGATATTAAGACCGCTTTTATGCGTCACGTGGATGCAGCTGTCGCCGGTATGCCTGCTTGTAATAATTTCTTTTTTCATTGAACAGTCTCCTTATTAAGCATATGATATGTGCTGTCAAGTTTTAATGAAGCGGCAGCTTTTATGAGTCTGTCCTTTGTAACGCCGCGCAGCATTTCAAAATATTCCGACGGAGTTTTTATTTCGCCGCAGCAAAAACGCTCGAAATACCATGAAATATAGGAAAACGGCGTATCTCCGACAGAAAGGAAACTGTTTTCCAGAGCGAGCAGCGCGCTTTGAATTTCTTCGTCGGCAATATTGCCCTGTTTGAGTTCGTCAAGCTGGCGAAGAATTTCTTCTTCCGCCTTGCCGATATTATTTTTTTCGACTCCGCAGTCAACAATAATTGCGTTTTTGGATTTATTATAGCGGCAGGCGCAGTAATAGCAAAGGCTAAGACGTTCGCGGACGTTCGTGAACAGCTTTGAAACTGGAGTACCGCCGTAGATAGTGCCGAGTAAAGCAAGAGCCTCCATATCGTCGGAATCGCTTTTAAAGGTGAGAGCGATCTTGCACTGTCTTACGTCGATTTCCTCCGAAACGTTTTCAATCTCGGGTTTAACGGGGCTTACGCTGCGGAAATTATACTGACGTACTTCTCGTCCGAGTTTTGTGAAATTGTCGGAGAAAAGCTTTTCAACATCGGGATTTTCGGCAGGAGCAACAAAAAATATCTCTATCTGCGCCGATCTCAGCAAATTATGATAAGCTTCATATGCGCTTTGCGGAGTAACGGCTTGTGCGGTTTCGCGCGTACCGGATTCCATATTTTCGGCAGGTTCGCCCGCAAAAGCTATCTTAGCGGCTTGCGACAGGGTATAGCTGCGCTTGTCGTTCAGTTCGCCGTCTATTCGGTCGAGCAGTTCCTTGCGGTTTATCCTGAACGCTTCGCTTTCGAAGCCGCCGTCCGCGATATTGGGACGGAAAAGGCAGTCTCCGACAATTTCGAGTATTTTCCCGTCGATATCTTCATTTTCGAGGGCGAACCTGCCGGATATCCAAGAAGCCGACAATCCGAGAATCTGGAGGTCGCCGCGTTTCGAGGATGAGGAACTTACTGACGCGCCGTACAGCGAAGAAAGCTGTTCGCTCATTTCTTTAAGGGTTTTAAGCTTGCTGTTGGAATAGACAAGGCATCCCATTGCGACGGCGTTCGCGGCTGCCGAGTCGGCGGAAAGTTCGGTTATAAAGCGAACGGAGACGGAGCAGGTATTGAATTTTTCATCAATCACGGTAGAAAATCCAATATTTTCGCCAATTATTTTTCTTCTATAATTCAAATTTCTTACAACTCCTTTGCTTGTGAAACAGATATTTATATTATAGCACAAAAGATATAAAATTACCATAGCTTTTTGAAATAATTTATAAATTTACTAAAAAGTCCCTGCCAAAAGACAGGGGCTGGTAATTTTTAAAAATTGAAATAAATAAAAATCAGCGCGTATATAATTTTTTGAAGTCTGAGGGAGTACAGTGTTTTATCTCCCTGAAAATTCTGTTAAAAGTCGTAAGGCTCTTGAAACCTGCGCGCATAGCCACTTCCGTGATTGAAATTTCGGGATCGAGAAGAAGATGTTCCGCGGCTTTGGTTCTACGGGCATTGATGTACTGTAAATATGACATGGAGTTGTACTGCTTGAATATTCGTGAAAAATGATATTTGCTGTAACCTGCTATATCCGCAAGCTGTTCAAGAGTAATATCATACATATAATTTGCGTCGATATACTTCATGACGATTCTAAATTTTTCGCTGTATTCGTCAATTTTTATATCGTCGCAGTCGAGCGAATGCCTGTTCTTTTCAATCTGGAATTCGCGTACGGCTATCATCAGACTTATCAGCGCAATATATATCTTCGAATCCGCAAGCTCTGATTTTTGGCTGTACAGCGAGAAAATATCGAGCATAGTTTTTTTCGCAAGGCTATGCAGCTCTTTGCTGTAATTTTTATTGATAAGCAGGGGAGCGTTTATTCCACGCATGATAGGTTCGACAGCGGAGATTTCCGCAAGCACGGAGTTGTCGCACTGAAAGATAAGACGATGACCCGGAGAGGCAGCCATACTATGCAGTTCGGCGGCAGGAATGATCAGCACATCGTATTCGGGGATAGTATAATCCGTACCGCCTGCGCAGACCGTGTAACTGTTTTCAAGCGGCATAATCACTTCTACAGCGTTGTGCCAGTGAACGGGATAGGCCTCGTTGTCGTAGTTATCGTGAAGCAGAATCGTCCTCTTGTTATCATATTCTACGGTTTCGTAATCGCCTGAAAGATGTTTTATCATAGCGTCTCCTTATTTATTTCTTGCAATCCATATGCTCCGTCAGGAGAATGACACGGGAAATCAAATTATTTTGAACACAATTTGAAAATATTGTTTCTCTTAACATTATATCGTATTATATGTAATTTGTAAATACTGACAGCAAAACTTTGTTGAAATTATACAATTTGCAATAGAGATATTTGGCTGATTTTCTGAATAAAAATAGTTGTCAATTTGCCAAAATCATGGAAAAAAGGGGAAAATATTAGTTTTGGGCTATATTTCGAGGAAAATCCCGATGGTAAGAAAGGTGGAAAAAAGTACTTATTTCCGAGAAAAACTCTTTACTATCAGTCAAAATATTACAAATTATTACAAAAAATAAAAGCCCTTGAAATTTGTGAGAATTATGTGTAAAATAGAATATATAATAGTATATGGTATTATTGTGTAGACGGCTTTAAACGTATAAATCAGGTTTACTTGTGCGGCATTATGTCAGGGGAAGCTGTTTCCCGACACCCCCTGTATAAGGGACATAGTCCCTTATACATCCCAATATTAAATTGATTATGTACTCACAAGGAGTACATAATCAATTTGAACAGGGACGATAGAAACTAATCCTATGCAGAGAATAGCAGGAAACAATGTTCACTGCATAAAACGATATAAATAAATCAGGTATATATGACTGTAAAAGCCGTAATCCGCGCAGATAGATATAAGCGGACAAAAGAATTAATTAAAGGGTGATGAAATGGTATTCAGCAGTCTGGAGTTTATTTTTCTATTCCTGCCCATATTTCTGCTGATCTATGGGGCGAGCAGTTCGAAATATAAAAATGCGGTCATTTTTGCGGGCAGCATTTTCTTTTACAGCATGGGATTCGCGGATATGGGACTAAAGGCAATGGCGCTGTATTCCTCGCTTTTCCTGCTGACAATACTGTTCAATTTCATAATCGGCGAGTTTATTTCGCATTACCGAAAAGCCGGGCGGCTATGGCTCGTCATCGGAATAATATTCAATTTCTGGTGGCTGATTTTCTTCAAATATACGGGATTCGCCTTTGAAAATATTAACGGCATTTTCAATGCTTCACTGCCGATGAAAAATATAATTCTGCCGATAGGTATAAGTTTTTACACATTCCAGAACGTTTCTTACATCGTTGACGTTTATCGGAAAAGCGCGGAATCCGAAAGCAGCATAGTTAATTACGGCGCGTACATAAGTATGTTTCCGCAGCTTATAGCGGGTCCTATCGTTACATATTCCACGGTTGCCGAACAGCTTAAAGAGCGCACCCACACAATTAAAAAAGTGGAAAACGGCTTGAAAACTTTTACAATAGGACTGGGCTATAAAGTTCTTATCGCAAATCAGATAGGCGGTTTATGGAACGATCTTTCGATGATAGGCTATCAGAGTATTTCCGCGCCGCTCGCATGGATGGGAATTGTCGCCTATTCGTTCCAGCTTTATTTCGATTTCATGGGCTATTCCTATATGGCTATGGGACTGGGAGAACTCATGGGGTTCACCATACCGAAAAACTTCGATTATCCGTATCTTTCCACTACCATGACGGAATTCTGGAGAAGATGGCATATCACGCTGGGCAGCTGGTTCAGAGAATACATCTACATACCTCTGGGCGGAAACCGCAAAGGAAAATCAAAGATGGTTCGGAATTTTCTGATAGTCTGGACGCTTACAGGACTATGGCACGGCGCAAGCTGGAATTTCGTTATCTGGGGACTTACCTTATTCAGTCTTATCATGCTTGAGAAGTTCGTCATCGGAGATTTCCTCAACAAATATAAAATAGTTGGGCATCTGTACATGATACTGATAATCCCGCTGACTTGGCTTCTCTTCGCTATAACCGACTTTAAGGAGCTGGGAATTTACTTCACGCGGCTTGTAGGAGCAAACGGAGAACACGTGGTCTTTGAAAAGGATTACGTTAAATATTGGGGCATTTACGGCAAATATTTCATCGCCGGCATTATATTCTCCACAAGGATACCGGAGTTCTTGTATAAAAAGATAAAAGGCTCCGTATTTTGCAGCTTGATACTTCTCTTAGTATTCTGGGCTGCCGTTTATTGTATGTATAAGGGTATGAACGACCCGTTCCTGTATTTTAGATTTTAGGCAAATTAGTTCAAAAATGTGTGAATAATTGACATCAAAGGAGACAATGCATCATGAAAAAGTTTAAACAATGTACGTATACAGTTCTGCTTATGGCGACCTGTTTTATCGCTTCCCCGTTCATTTTCCACCAGATCTGGAAAAACAGTTCCGATTCGGCGAAAAAAGCGGAAGTTCCGCCGCCGTCCGTAACAACGCCTGCCGACCCGACCGCAATTCCGAATGGCACGGAAGACCCGAACGTTCCGCCGCCGTCTGCCGTGCCGTCAAATGGTATTGCCGACCCGACAGCTTCTGCAATAACTACATCGCCCGCCGCTCCCGTAGTATCATTTATAAGCAGCGATCTGTCTTATTTTGACGACGCTTTATTTATTGGAGATTCGAGAACCGTGGGAATTCAGGAGTATGGTACGATAAAAAATGCCGACTATTTCTGCTCCGTGGGAATGTCTGCGGCTCAGATAAATGACGAGTCGATAAACGGCATGACTTTCGATCAGGCTATTGACGCAAAGCAGTATGGCAAAGTATATCTTATGCTTGGCATAAATGAAGTGGGCAATGATTTTGAATATACGCTGACGGCGTATCGCGCCGTTGTGGAAAAGATAAAGGTTCACCAGCCTAATGCGATAATTTATCTTCAGGGAAATCTTCATGTTTCCTCCAGCGCGGAAACGAACGTCATAAATAACGAGGGCATTAATTACCTGAACAGCCGTATTGCTTCGCTTGCGGACAATTCGCGCGTATTTTATATTGATATCAACGAGGTCTACGACGATGAATCGGGCTGTCTGACAGAATCGTACACTTCGGACGGCGTTCATCCCCTCGCCATGTACTATCAGCAGTGGTGCGAGTGGCTGTGCTCTAAGGCTGTTATGTTAGGTTAAATCTGGTGTTTTTACTTGTGCTGCGTTATGTCGGGGGACGCCGTCCCACGACACCCCCTGCATAAGGGACATTGTCCCTTATGCATCCCAATATTAAATATATAACGCACCCAATCGGGTGCGTTATATATTTTTAATTTCGGGTTGCAAAAGGGTGAAGCACCCTTTTGCAGAGGGGGGTCAGGGGAGACAGCGTCTCCCCTGATAATGCAGCACAAGTAAATACCGGATTTAATCCAACAAAAAAGATTCAGACACAGTCTCGCATACGCAGGAGAAATAGCCGTGATTTTCGAGGTAATTTGAACATTTTTCAGCTGATTCGCGATCGCTGAAAATTCCGAATACGGATGAGCCGCTGCCTGTCATTGCCGCTCCTGCCGCGCCGTGGTCGAGCATAGCACGCTTGATGAACTGCACCTCATCCAGCCCGACGGCTTCTTCAAAGAGATTACCGACATATTTAGGCGCGTCTTCGGGCGCGTTTTCCAAGGCGTCGAGTAACGCCTTATTATCGGGGTGAACGGGATTTTCAAGTGCGTCTGTTTTGCTGTAAGCTTCGGCGGTAGAAACTCCCGCATCTCCTTTGGCGATGACTAGTATTTTCCCCGAATAGTTGGGTGCAGGGGTAATTTTTTCGCCTATTCCCTCAACATAAGCCGTTCCGCCTGTCAGGAAAAACGGCACGTCCGCGCCGAGTTTTTCGGGAGCGGAGAAAGTTTTCCCCGTCAGCTTGCTAAGGCAATACAGTACAGCCGCCGCGTCAGAACTGCCGCCGCCCATGCCTGCCTGAGAGGGGATTCCCTTTTTAATATGTATTTTGCAGCCGCATTCCAAATGATTCTCGTCAAGAAATTTACACGCCGCCTTATATGCGATATTTCTTTCGTCGCAGGGTATCGGGTCTGAATTGCTGAATTTTTCGGGAATTTCGCAGCTAAGTTCTATTTTGCCGCCGTCGATTATCTCAATGGTGATCTCGTCGTACAGTCCCACGGTCTGAAATACGCTTTCAATGGAATGATAGCCGTTTGGAAGTTTTCCTGTAACATCAAGAGTAAGGTTGATTTTGGCGGCGGTCTTGATTTCCATTTTTCTGTTCTCCAGTTTTTTCAGAAAACGCTCGATGCGCTCCATTGCTTCCATAAGATGCTTGAGGGAATACGCATAAGAAATACGGATATAGCCCTCGCCTGATTCTCCGAAAGCGCTTCCGGGAACGACGGCGACTTTTTCCTCATGAAGCAGACGTTCGCAGAATTCTTCGCTGGAAAGCCCTGTGCTTTTGATGCAGGGGAATACATAGAACGCGCCCTCGGGATTGAAGCAGTTTAAGCCGAGGCGGTTAAACTCATTAACAAGATAACGGCGGCGAACATTGTACTCGTCAACCATTTTTGTTACCTCGGAGTCGCAGGAATTCAGCGCTTCAACAGCCGCATTCTGGCTTATATATGGACTGCACATTATGCCATACTGATGAATTTTGAAAATCTGATGAATGATAGGTTCAGGCGCGGCAACATAACCGAGCCGCCAGCCCGTCATTGCATAGGCTTTGGAAAACCCGTTTACATAAATGGTACGCTCCGCCATATCTTCGAGTTCTATAATAGAAAAATGCTTTCTGCCGTATGTAAGTTCAGAATAAATTTCGTCGGAAAGAATCATTATATTCGTTCCGCGCAGGAATTCCGCGATAGGCTCGAGGTCTTCTTTCGTCATTATCGCGCCCGTCGGATTGTTGGGGTAGGGCATAATGAGCAGCTTCGTGCGGTCGGTAACTTTAGCTTTCAGATCGTCGACTGTAAGTTTAAAATTATTCTCGATACGCGTGGGAACGGGAACGGCAACGCCTCCCATAAGCTCGACGAGGGGAGCATAGCACACGAAACACGGCTCGACAACAAGAACTTCGTCGCCCGGGTCGATGATTCCGCGGACTGCAAGATCAATAGCTTCCGAGCCGCCGACAGTCACGATTATCTCGGATGCAGAATCGTAATGAACGCCGTGCTTTTTTTCGATATGCTGTGAAATAGCGTCGCGAAGCTGTGCGATACCGATATTCGGACCGTAGACGATGTGTTTGCGTTCCAGAACCTGAATAGCCGCCTTTCGTATCACCCATGGAGTTGAAAAGTCGGGTTCGCCCACGCCAAGGGAAATTACGCCCTCCATTGTGGCTGCAATATCGAAGAATCGGCGGATTCCCGACGGCTTGATATTTTTTATCTTGTTTGAAAGTACCTTATCGTAATCTATCACGATCAACACAATCCCCTTTCGTCAGGCTCTTCATCGTTTATGAAGATGCCTTTTTCCTTGTATTTTTTCAGAATAAAGTGGGTGGAAGTGGAAAGAATTCCGTCGATCGTGGCGAGTCTTTCCGAAACGAAAAACGCCACGTCTTTGAGATTGCTGCCCTTTACTTCCACGGCGAGATCGTATGCGCCCGACGACATAAGGCTTACGCTTTCTACCTCGTCGTACATCATGATAGTTTTGGCGATATCGTCGAATCCGCAGTCGCGCTGTGGAGTTACTTTCAGCTCAATAGTGGCGTAAACGGTGGATTTGTCGAATTTCTCGTCGTCAAGGATAACGCTGTAGCCGCGTATAACGCCCTCGTCCTCCAGCTTGTGAATCTCCGCCGCCGCCTGTTCGGGAGAGATTCCGAGCATTTCGCCCATAGCCGAGTTGGAGATTCGGGCGTTTTGCTGTAAAATTCTGATTATCTCGTTTTTCATATGGCAAATTCCTTTCATTATCATGCAAATCAATTTTTACTTGTGCTGCATTATGCAGGGGGGACGCTGTCCCCCCTGCACCCCTCTGCATAAGGGACCAGTCCCTTATGAATCCCAATATTAAATTTCTTATGCACCCAAGGGGTACATAAGAAATTTGACGGGGAATATAGAGACTAATCTCTTTGCAGGGGATATAGAGAAACAGTGTTCTCTGCATAAAACAGCGCAGTAAAATTGATTTGTGTGAGATAGTTTTAAATCTTTATAAAATTAGGTTTTCTGTTTTTGAAATAGCAAACATGATCAAACCCGGCAAGCTTCGCAATCTCCGTGCCTTCTGCGATATGCGAGCCGAGATCTTTGACTTTATGCGCGTCCGAGCCTATGGAGATAGCTTCACCTCCCGCTTCCCTGAACATCTTTATGTATTTCAGCGACGGGAACGGGCTTCCATAGCCCTGTCTAAGACCCGAAGTATTTATTTCGATGCCCTTGCCGTTTTCGGCGAGAGTTTTCAGGCTGTCGTAAATAATATCCTCATATGGCGTGAAATCGGGTTCTATGTTGTGGCGTATCTTCATGTATCTGCCGCAGTAAGTGAGATGACCGAGAACGTCGAATTTTCCCCATTTGCACAGCTCGTTTATTTCCAGAAAGTACTTTTCGAGAAGCTTATGGAGTTCGTCCGCGGTCATATTGCGATAATTTATGTAGAAAAAGTCGGGAGCGTTCCTGATCTGATGAATGGAGGCGATAATAAAGTCGAGACGGGGATCGGCGGCGACTTTTTCGGCGATCTCGAAATCATGGGTAGCCTGACCGAGTTCCGTTCCGCATATAAGGTTGAAGCCGTCGAATCTTTCTTTAAGCGCGGTAACTGCCGCGACGGAGGATTCAAAATCTTTGCTGTAGTTGAAATATTCGAAAAATTCCGTATTGGCGTAATGTTCTTTCGGATACCAGCAGTTGCATTCGCAATGGTCTGTAATTGAATAAGCGGCAAGTCCGAGTTCTTTAGCGCGCTCTATCATGGCAACAGCATCGGCTTCGGAATCCATTGAATACTGCGTATGTGTGTGACAATCTATCAGATTCATAATTTTTTCACCTCTTAAAGTTATTCTGAAATCTATTATAGCACAATTCTTTATATTTTTCTATAGTTTTAAACAAAAAAATAATATTAAATAATAAAATTAAATTCAGGTCTTTATTTTTTTACATTAATATGTTATAATGGTTATAAAGGTCTGCCGTTTAAGATACACGCAAATCAGTTTTATTATATTGTATTATACAGAGAACTTTGATTTCCTATACCTCCTGCATAAAGATCGGTCTTTATCATCCTTATTCAAATTACTTATGTACCCCTTGTGGGTGCATAAGTAATTTAATATCGGGATTCATAAGGGACTGCGTCCCTTATGCAGGGGGTGCAGGGGGACAGAGTCCCCTTGCATAATCCAGCACAAGAAAAATTGATCTGCGTATTAACGGCAAAATAAATAGATATGCGAGGTATAATTATGAAAGCTGTAATAACTGTTATAGGCAAAGACAATGTGGGGATTCTTCATAAAGTCAGCGGAGTATGCTCGGAAATGGGCGTAAATGTTATCGAAGTAACGCAGAGCGTTTTGCAGGATATGTTCGCGATGATAATGCTTGTGGATATCGGCAGCATGACAAGAGATTTCGCTGATCTGGTTGACGATATGACCGCTTTGGGCGAAAAACTGGGACTTTCCATTCATACCATGCATGAGGATATTTTCAACTCCATGCACAATGTTTAAGCCTACGTCGCAGAAAGGAAGCTTTTTAAATGCTTAATGTTTACAATATACTCGAAACCATAAGAATGATTCAGGACGAATGCCTTGACATCAGAACCATTACCATGGGAATTTCGCTGCTTGACTGCATTGATACCGATATCGACAGGGCTTGCGAAAAGGTATACGAAAAAATCGTTTCAAAGGCAGGAAATCTTGTTGCCGTCGGTCAGCGCATCGAAAAGGAATACGGCATTCCGATAGTGAATAAGCGTATTTCCGTTACGCCGATAGCTATGCTTGCGGCTGCCTGCCCGAATGAAAATCCCGTGAAATTCGCGAAGGCTCTCCAGCGCGCCGCCGATACCTGCGGAGTGAATTTCATAGGCGGATATTCCGCGCTCGTACATAAGGGATTTTCGGCAGGCGACGAGGCTCTTATACGTTCTATCCCCGAAGCGCTGGACGTTACGCAGAATATCTGCTCATCCGTAAATATCGGGTCGACAAAGTCCGGAATAAATATGGACGCTGTCAAAATTATGGGACAGATCGTAAAGGAAACCGCCGAAAGAACAGCCGACCGCGACTGCATAGGAGCGGCGAAGCTTGTGATTTTCTGCAACGCGGTTGAGGATAATCCATTTATGGCAGGCGCATTCCACGGCGTGGGCGAGCCTGACTGTGAAATTCATGTAGGCGTATCGGGACCCGGAGTTGTGCGCTCGGCATTGGCGAAATATCCCGACGCTTCCATAAACGAATTGGCTGACATAATCAAAAAGACGGCGTTCAAGATCACGCGTATGGGACAGCTTGTAGGAGCGCGCGCTTCCGAATTGCTGGGCGTTCCGTTTGGAATCGTCGATCTTTCGCTTGCTCCGACTCCAGCTATAGGCGACAGCGTTGCGCATATTCTTGAGGAAATGGGACTGGAAATGTGCGGAACTCACGGAACTACGGCTTGCCTTGCAATGCTGAACGACGCGGTTAAAAAAGGCGGAGTTATGGCTTCTTCAACTGTAGGCGGACTTTCGGGCGCGTTTATCCCCGTATCCGAGGACGCAGGCATGATAGACGCGGCAGTTGCAGGCGTACTCAGCCTTGAAAAACTTGAAGCTATGACGGCTGTATGCTCCGTGGGACTTGATATGATAGTAGTTCCCGGCGAAATTTCGCCCGAAACCATTTCCGCTATAATCGCCGACGAAGCCGCGATCGGCATGGTCAACACAAAAACTACGGCAGTTCGTCTCATACCTGCTATTGGCAAAAAAGAGGGCGAAATGCTTGAATTCGGCGGACTTCTCGGAAGCGGACCCGTTATGCCTATCAAAGAAAAATCCGCGGCGAAGTTCATCAACCGCGGCGGACGCATTCCTGCGCCTATGCATAGCCTTAAAAACTGATATGATCACGCTTATTTTTTCAATTACGCTTCTTGCGGGAATTATTATATGCTGCATATGTGATATTGCGATATCAGGCGGTTTGACATGGTCGCTGATTTCGGGCAGTTCTATTGCATTTGCATGGGTCGTGTCTTTTCCGTGTATCAGATTACGAAAAAACAGAATTGCCGCAAGCTTAATATCATTAAGTATTTTCGTAATTCCGTATTTGTATCTGTTAAGCTGTCTGCTCAAAACTAAAGAAGTATTTTCAATTGGTGCGGTAATGTCAGCGATATCGATCGTATTTTTATGGTTAATATTTGCTGTTTTCAGATGTATCGGCAAAAAAACGTCAACGGCTGTGGGCTTATCTTTTTTGTTAGGTATTCCATTTTTATTTGTTGTAAATATAATGCTGTCAAAAATGATATCAGAGCCTATTTGTGACGCGTGGGATATAGTATCCATGCTTGTATTATTGCTGTCAGCGTTGATTTCTTTTGCTTTCGGCAATAAAAAAGAAAAATGCTGAACAGTCTCTAAGGAGTTGTTTGTATGAAAACTGGCAGAATACTCGATTTTTTCGGAATCCACGATATAAAGCAGATATCCGAGATTAAAGTCGGTCATATAAATACTACGTATCTGGTTACGTGCAGCGGCGGTAAATATATTTTGCAGTCACTTAATAGATCAATATTTTCTAATCCTGATATCGTGATGAGGAATATTTCGTTTATCGGAAAAGCTTTTGAAAATAAGCGTGAGATAGCCGTTCCGCAGTATCTCGTCGGGAATTCGGGAAATTTTACTGAATACGACGGCGAAATATGGCGCGCTTACAAATATATCGAAAACTACGGCGAATATTCGCATTATGTTCATGGTTATGCGGCAGGGCGATTCCTTAAAATTGTGAATTCGTGCGATTTTGAATTTGGTACTCCTATTGCGGAACTTCATGATTTTGATCTTACCGATATTCCGAAGCGGAATATCCACGGAGATACGAAAGCTGACAATATAATTTTCGGCGAAAAGCCTGCTGTTATTGACTTTGATACGGCGATGCGGGGCTATATCTGCGCTGATTACGGCGATATGATACGTTCCGTGACTACGGAAAAGTTTGACCTGACAGCGGTTCGCGAAGTTACAAGAGGATTTGCGGACGGAGTCGGAGGGATTATCACAGACGGTGAGAAGAATTCGCTGTATCTCGGCATAATTCTTATTATGACCGAGCTTGCGGAACGATATCGCGGGGGAGTGAAGAATTTTCCGAATAAAACTCCGAAACAATGCCTTGAAAGGTATGAACAGTTGAAATTACATCTTGATTTGATTCACAGTCATGAAAAAGAAATTGTTAATATAATAAACGAATACTTTGCATAAAGAAATCCCGTATCGAGTTTGATACGGGATAGTTTTTATAAGATTTTTTATTTAACTTCAACAGTCCAGCCGAATGTATCTTCGATCTTGCCCCACTGGATACCTGTCATTGTATCATAGAGCATCTGCGAGATTTTACCGATCTTGTTGCCGTTGATCTCCATGATCTTGTCGTTCCACTTGAGATGACCTACAGGCGAAATAACAGCGGCAGTACCCGTACCGAATACTTCTTCGAGCTTGCCTGCGTCATAAGCGTCGGCGATCTCCTGAATGGTGATACGTCTTTCACTTACCTTGATACCCTTGGATTTGCATACGTCAATAGCCGACTTTCTCGTGATTCCGGGAAGAATGCTGCCCTGAAGCATAGGAGTCACAACTTCGCCGTCGATAACAAAGAAGATATTCATCGCGCCGACTTCTTCGATATATTTCTGCTCAACGCCGTCCAGCCAGAGAACCTGCGAGTAGTTCTGCTTGTGAGCCTCGTCCTGACCGATAAGAGAAGCGGCGTAGTTTCCGCCTGTTTTGGCGAAGCCCATACCACCGCGGACTGCACGGACATACTTGCTTTCAACATAGATATTTACGGGGTCGAGACCGCTTGCGTAGTAAGCGCCGGAGGGTGAAAGAATGATTATGAAGAGATAATGTTCGCCGGGCTTAACTCCGAGGAAAGGATCGCAGGCGAAGATGTATGGTCGGATGTAGAGGGATTCGCCGTCCTTTGAGGGAATCCAGTCTTTCTCGATTTTAAGAAGCTCCATAAGGCAGTTCATAGCCAGATCTTCGGGGAGATTCGGGATAACGAGACGCTCGTTGGAAACGTTGAGTCTCTTGAAATTTTCTTCGGGACGGAAAAGCTGAACTTTTCCCTCCGAAGTGCGGTAAGCCTTCATTCCCTCGAAAACGGTCTGACCGTAGTGGAGACACATAGCGGCAGGAGAGAGTTCGATAGGACCGTAGGGCTTGATTTCAGGATCGTGCCAGCCCTGACCCTCGTCGTAGGGCATAACGAGCATATAGTCCGTAAAGATGTGACCGAAGCCAAGAGCGTCGCCGGGCTGCGGCTTTTTCTTTAAAGTTTCTGCTTTTGTAAATTTAATTTTCATTTTATATACCTTCTTTTTATAATAATTTCTCAGTTAACGGAGAAGTATTTTTTCTCATAGATTTTTTTACAGGCGACAAATCCGACTGCGGCAGTTCCGACGAGAATTATGGCAGCAGAAATTGACGCAGCGATGACTATTTTCTTTTTATTGGTCATAAATTACCTCCTGAATTACAACTATGACAATTATATCATATTTTCACATAAATTTCCATAGAAAAGGCGTAAAAATATGCACAAAATATTTTGTTGAAAATCGGCAAATTCTAATAAATTTTATTCATCATATTCACGAACGCGTAGTTTAGCGCCGAGAGAATCCGCAAGAAGCCGCGAAGCTTCTATCTGTTCTTGAGGAATAACGTCCACAACAGACATGATAACTTCTGAATTTCCCGTTTTTACGCAGTCGGATGTGAATTTCTGCATCGCTTCCCACGCGTTGTCAAACTTCGGGCGCGTAACTTTCATATATTCGTCTTTTGTGCCTGCATTCAGCGAAACGGAGATTATATCAATAACGCTGCAAAGTTCTTCGGCTATCGGGCGTTCGTTGATCAGATCGCCAAGACCGTTCGTGTTGATTCTCAGAATAGGGCGGTTCGGGCGTGCTTTAAGTTCGTTTGCAACTGCGATAACCGCATTGAGACGGCAGGTTGGCTCGCCGTAGCCGCAGAAGACTACTTCGCTGTATTTCACCATATCGCGTTTATTCAGATCGGCAAAAATTTCTTCCATAGTCGGCTCATGATCGAGCCAGAGCGAATCGGAACCGTATGCGCCGTCGGCATGATTTCTTATGCAGAATGTACAAGCGCACGGGCATTTATTTGTAAAGTTTAAATAAAGATTGTTTCCAACCTCGTAAGATATAGTCATTGCTTTCATGATAATTCTCCTTAGTCAATGTAGATTCTTGGTACGCGCTTAGATATTCCGCATACCACTTCATAGCCGATAGTGCCGTATATCGCGGCAAGTTCGTCGGCGGTAATTATCTCGTCGCCGTCGCGCCCGATAAGCGTTACAATATCGCCAGATTTGGCTTCGGGAATATCGGAAACGTCTATCATAAGCTGATCCATGCATACTCTTCCTATAATTTTACAGCGCTTGCTGTGAACGAGAATCTCTCCTTTTGAGGAAAGAAGCCGAGAATACCCGTCCGCATAGCCGATAGTTACGGTCGCAACGCGCATTTTGCGGTCTGCCGTAAAAGTTCTGCCATAGCTGATGCAAGTACCGCTTTCGACGTTCTTGACCTGCGAAATGACGGCTTTTAGCTCCATAACGGGGCGCAGAGCCGACGGAATATCGAGAGCGATATCGGGATGAAGTCCGTAGAGAATTATTCCTGCGCGCGACAGGGTGCTTTTCGGGGAATTTCTGTAACAGGTAGCCGCGCTGTTCATAAAATGAACGTGATCAAGGCGAATTCCCATTTCTTTAAGAGCGTCGTCGGTTTTGATTATAAACTGCTCCTGACGGTCGGTATAAGCGATATTATCAGCAGAATCGCTGTCGGCAACGGCGAAATGAGTGTATATACCTTCCACATTTATCTTGCCTATCTTCATTATTTCGGCGATCTCGGCGGCGCATTCCTGCGGAGAATCATAACGCAGCCCTATCCTGCCCATTCCCGTATCTATCTTTATGTGACAGCGTATGGGGTCGGGAGTATTTTTTGTCAGCGATTCGGCGTATTCCTTGGATACTACGCCTTGAATTATGTTGTACATGGCTATTTCATGGGCGTATTCGGGGGGAGTATAGCCTAGAATAAGTATTTCCGCTTCGGGGCAGAAATTTCTTACAGCAATAGCTTCGTCAAGATTTGATACTGCAAAATATTTGATTTCACAGTCGTTGGCGAGGCATTTTATAATATGCTCGTCGCCGTGACCATAGGCGTCGGCTTTTACTACCGCCATTATTTCTGTTTCGGGCGAATTCAGTTTTTTTATGACGGAGACATTATTTTTTAACGCGGCAAGAGAGACCTCCGCCCATGCGCGTTTCAGATATGGTTTCATGAAAATTCTCCTTATAATAAAAATAATACTTGCAATTTATGGTTTGCTATGGTATAATGTTCATAGCGTTGTTTTCCGCAATTGATCTGCGGCGATCATTGCTACTTTTTATTATACCATAGATTCAGATTTTTGCAAGGGCGAATGAAAAGTTTTTTTAACATTTTCCACTTTCTGCATAGTGTTGAAAAGTTGAAAACCTTGTGGATAAACGCTGTTTCGCGGAATTAATCCGACAATTTTTAACATTGCTCTGCGGAAAAACTATTTTATCCGCAAAATATGAATATTTTCGCGCCTCGTAGTATATATGCAAATCCATTTTTACTATGCTGTTTTATAAAGCGAACACAGTCTCCCCTTGCATAGCCCGGCACAAGTAAAAAATTGATCTGCATGATATCAGACAGGCTATTATGAAAGGAGTTTTACCATGGCAAAAAAGAGAAAAAAGAAAGCCGGAAGCATTGCTCTTCCATATCTTGTAACTATTTTTATCGGAATTCTGCTTGTCGGCGGCGGCACCTTCCTTTTTCTGAAACATCTGGGATTGCTGGGCGCTGAAAAGGAACTTCCTGAACCTACTCCGCGTCAGGTAATTACCACAACTTATGCTGATAATCATACGATCCTGTTCATTCTCGACGAACCCGAGAATAAGAAAACTTCGTCTACATTCCTGCTCATGAGGTCGATACCTATGGAGAAAAAGCTGGTATTCGTCGGCATTCCGTCAAATACTATCGCGCTTGTGGGAGAAACGCAGCAGAGTATCAGAACGGCTTATGAAAACGGAGGCGCAGGCGCGGCTGTAGAATTTACGAATCATGTGTTCGGTATAGAGATCGATCGATATATGAAACTCGATTCTGCGGCGCTTATAAAGCTTTGCGATGTTCTGGGCGGCGTTACTTATCCCGTGTCTGAGGATGTGGCGGGATTCAACGGCGACGGCAGCGATCAGTATCTTAATTCTTCCCAGATCGAAAGGCTGATAACGTATTCAATGTTTGCAGGCGGCGAGGAGGAGCGCGCGTATATTACAAGTTCGCTTGTTTCATCAATGATGAATCAGGCTGACGGGAAGCGTCTTGCCGATAATCTTGACAACAGCTTTAACAGTATGGTGAATCTTGCCGAAACGAATATTACTGCTGTCGACTACAAACAGCATAAGGTCGCTATAAAATCCATGCTGGAATACGGAAGAACTATAGGTTCGTTCTACATTATGGAGGGCGAAGCGGCTTATGACGATTACATCGCTTCGGAAACGTTTCTGAACGATTTCAGAGAGAGATTTTTCAGCTATAATGAAGAGGACGACGGCGAGGGTGAGGACGATGATCAGTAATATATTTGATACTCATGCTCATTACGCCGACCGCGCTTTTGACAGCGATCGCGGGCAGATTCTGGCGGAGCTTCCGAAAAACGGCGTGAAATACGTTATGCTGGCTTCATCGTCTTTGGAGGATACGGCTGATAATTCGGTTCTTGCAGAAAATTACGGCTATATTTACGCAGCCGCGGGAGTTCATCCCGAAAATGCGGATTCCAATCCTGCGGATTATCTGGAAAAAGTTCGTCAGACGGCGCTGAACTGCCCGAAAATCAGGGCTATAGGGGAGATAGGACTTGATTATCATTATGAGGGATATGACCGCGAAAAACAGATCGTTCTTTTTGAGGAACAGCTTGAGCTTGCCAAACAACTCGAACTGCCCGTTATTATTCATAGCCGCGACGCGTGCGAGGATACGCTGAATATACTTAAAAAACATCGGCCAAAGGGCATACTTCATTGCTTCAGCGGTTCGGCAGAAACGGCGCGCGAAATTGTCAAACTTGGAATGTATGTCGGATTTACGGGCGTTCTGACGTTCAAGAATGCAAAAAAGGCGTTGAAAGCGCTTGCGGAAGTGCCTATGGACAGGCTGCTTCTTGAAACCGATTGCCCTTATATGGCTCCCGTGCCATTCAGAGGAAAGCGATGCGATAGTTCGATGATCGCGTATACGGCTGAAAAGGCTGCGGAAGTTAAGGGCATGAGCGTTCAGGAACTTATTGATATAACTTGTGAAAACGGTAAAAGAATTTATTCGATAGAGGGATAAAAATGTACTACTGCTGTGGAATTACCGAAAAAGGCGTGATGCCTCATAATGAAGACGCGCTGCTTATCGGCGGACAAGTTATCAGCGAGGGCAGCGTTGAAACGCGCGTCGGAGTGCCGTTTATCGCGGCGGTTTCCGACGGAGTTTCGGGCGAAAATTCGGGCGAGATCGCTTCCGTTATGTGCCTTGAACGTCTGAAAAATGTTGACGATCTGCGCAAAAGCAGTCTCCGCGATTCCATTATGGCTATCCATGATGAACTCGCGGAATTCAGTCGAAGCAATTCGTGCAGCCGTAATATGCAGACCACACTTTGCGGTATAGCGGTTGCGGACGACGAATCGGTTATAGCGTTTAATGTGGGGGATTCGCGGCTTTATCGGTATCGCGACGGAGTTGTGCGGCAGCTTTCGCGCGATCAGTCCCTTGTTCAGTTGTTGTATGAGGAGGGTTCTATTACCCGTGAGGAATTAAAGACTCATGCGCGGCGGAATATAATTTTTCCTGCGCTGGGAAATATAAAGGATTTGCCGAAAATTGATATTGACATTATAAGCGGCGGATTCGATTACGGCGATGTGCTGCTTATATGTTCCGACGGCTTGTCGGATAATCTGTCGCCGCAGGATATTCAGGAAATTCTTGAACTTCCGAAGATGCTTTCCAAACGTCTGGAAATGCTCGTAAAAACAGCTCTTGAACGCGGCAGTACAGATAATATCACTGTAGCAGCAATAATATATGATGGAGGATAATAATGAATGAAACACCGCACTTCATGTGCGGTGTTTTTATTGGTTGAGTATTTTATCCGTAATTTTCGCTCAAATATATTGAAATGCGATTTTGGATTATATCGGCGGCATCTTCGGCTGAGCGTTCGCCGTTGAAATACGAATCGAGTTCCCCTTTGAGGATACTAAAGACAGTACTGTCGAGCCGTCTCTCGCATTTGGCAGCTTTGCGGACGATATCGCCGTATTTTTGGGCTTCCTCATCGGTAAAGGGATCGTAGTAATAGCGTTCTTCGGACTTATCGTCGAGCGCGTAATAATTGCAGTTCTCCAGTTCGCCCGTTTCGGGATTCTCATACATGGTCAGTTCTTTAGTTTCCTCAATCTGTTCGTCAAGATATTTTTCAATTGCAGGCAAATTCCCTTTGGCATAATAACTGTGATAAAAGTTTTCCGTAAAAAAGCTGTCGCGGATAAATTCCCATGCACCGTCAACATTTTCACAGCTTTGCATGATCGACAGGGTCAAGTGTTCGTCCGCTCTGAATGACAGTCCTGCGCCCATATCGTTTGGCATCCCGATGAAAGTTACAGGTTCGTTGAATTGTCCCTTGACTATATGCAAAAAACTTCCCATGCAGGTGATATAGCTTGGATTCAGCAAATAGTTGTCGTCCCAGAAATATCTGTATCTGTTTCCGGGAGATTCAAAGAAAGTTATTCCGTCATCCCCGAGCATTGCTTCGAATTCCGCCTGCGTAAGACCCATTTCGTTTTCCTGAATCTGCTTCATTAAGTTGATGAATTCCGCGGAATCGAAGTAACATTCAGCCTTTTCATAGTCGACGAAGCTGCAATAGTCCACAAGATTCAGCAGCATATCCGTGCGCGTATAAAATTCGCATTCGGGGAAAATTCCGGTATGTTCGGGACGTTCGCTGATTATTTTAATCATTTCTTCGGAATTCCACTCTGTAAGACCGCCGAGGAATTTATCCTTAGCGGCAAATGTATTAATATTGAAACATGGTGAAATTTTAAGAAGTTTTCCGCGAAAATCCATAGCTTCAAGATAACCGTCAATAAAATCGTCGCGGCTTATTTTCTCGTCCTTGTCGATAAGCTCGTACATATCGACGAAAAGGGATTCCCTCGCGCCGAACGAATCGACAGTCATTCCTCCTATGTAATTCTGAATAATATCGGGGGCGTCGCCCGCGAGAATATCACGGCGCATTGCGTCGGCAACTTCGGGATAAATTCCGCCGTCCGTGTAATTTTTTAATTCTATGCGGTAGTTTTCGCTGGAATCGTTAAATGCCTTTACAGGATTTTCAAGTCCATAACCGTCGCTGAACGTTGCAAGAGTAATCTTCTTCTTGGCTTTAAGCTCCGAAATATCGTCCTCCGTCAGCAGTTTTAGTTTGAATTTCCGCGCAGTGTGCGTCAGCACGGCAAATTCCTTTTCGTCTGTTGCAACAATTCCAACCAGTTCGTAACCCGAAAATCCGAGATCAGCGAAATCCGAGAGTTTTATCCATTTATCGCCGTCCAAACCGTACAGTCCGTTCCCGAAATTTGCCACAAGTGAGAATTTTCCGATGCCGCCGCATATAGCAATTGCGGAATTGGAAAGACTGCTGCATTTATGGCTTTCCCCGAATGCGAGACCTTCAACGGAGGATATTTCGGTCGTATTATCGGGCGACTTTAGTATAGCCGTGGGGATTCCCTCGCTGTTTTTGGAAAATCCGAAAACGCTCATGCCTTTCAGATCGATATCGCCAGAATATTTGCCGTCCTTGTCGATCGCGGCAAGTCTTTGTCCGTCGAGATTTATAATAAAACCGTCGTCGTTTGAAATTATAACCGCACTTGTTTCCTGATCGGGAATTAAATCGTCAAGCTCGGATTCCACGGCTATCGCGCCGAATCTGTCGAAAACATAAAGTAAAGTCTTGCCGTCAAGATATGTAAGAACGGCTGTTCTGTCAAATTTGCCAAGGCAGGCGGATTTAACGATCTCGCCGTTTTGGGGCTTAAAATCAATAGTTTCGTATTCGCCGAAGCTTGTATTCGTCAGATAGCCGACGGTATCGCCCGAATTGGATTTCCCGAAAATAAGTATGCGGTCGTCAAATTTATCTATGGAAATTATGGAATTAAAATCGTCCGACATGGTGATATTGGCTTCTTTGAAGTAAATTTGCTCCGACTCCGAAATCTCCTCGGAATTACGCTGATTATTTGTATTTATATTATCGCTGCACGAGAATGCCGCCGCTGCTATCGTCGCCGCAATAAGAAAAGTTATAATTTTCTTCATAAAAAATCCCCCTTAAGATTCATTATACTTGACTCTATTGCAAAATGTCCAAAGAATGCTGAACAGAAAATTCGTATGTCAAGGCGGAGGAGGAAAGCGTGCTGACGCACGGTGACGACGACAACGCAGACAGACGAAATTTATGTCAGCATGAATGGATAGTTTGCAATAGAGTCAAGTATATATAATAGTGAATCTGAAAGGGGAAAAAGACGAAATTATTTTAAAGTTTGTATGAATGCATATAATCATACAACTGATTTTGTATATATTCCATAAAATTTCAAAGGATAAAGCATATCAGACCGCTGCATCCGTCGTTGATTATGCGTTCAAGCGTTTCCTGAAGCTTCATGCGCGCATCGACGGGCATTTTGTACAGCTTATTGTGCAGTCCCTCGTTGACAAGTTCGTGAAGCGATTTTCCGAAAATATTGCTCTCCCAGATTTTCGTGGGATTATCGTCGAATCCGTCAAGCAGATACATGACAAGCTCCTCGGACTGTTTTTCCGTTCCCACTATTGGCGAAACAGTGGTGTTGATATTCGCTCTCATCATATGTATCGACGGAGCGGACGCCTTTAATTTTACGCCGTATTTGCCGCCCTGCTTGATAATTTTCGGCTCTTCCAGCGTGAGTTCCTCAAGTTCAGGCATTACGATACCGTAACCGGTGGCTTCAACCTCCGCAAGAGCGGGCGCGATTCTGTTGTACTGCTTTTTGATGTCGTTCAGTTCCATGAGCAGCGGCATGAGATCGCTTTCGCTGTTCAATTCGATTCCCGTAGCTTCTCCTATAATCCGGTAGAAAAGGCTGCTGTCAAGATCGGCTGTTATGGTTACCGAACCTGTTCCGAGATCTATAGCCGTCGTGACCGCGCTGATTATGTGTGGGCATTGCTCCATTGCGGTCGCCGCCGATTCCGCCTCGCGCACAAGCCGAATTCCCTTAGCGGCTTCGCGAATGCAGCCGAGAATTTCAGTTTTCAGCCAATGACCTTTTTCAAGGGTATTTATCCAGCGCGCGGTTCTGATATTGATCTCGCGCACGGGGAACGAATAAAGAATTTCGCGGATTATTTCCTTTATATCGTCGTCGTCAAGGCTAAGGCAGTTTACGGGAATGACCTTTGCGTCGTATTTTTCTGAAAGCTGCGCTGCCATTGCCTTGGCTTCGGGAGCAGTAGGATTCACGGTATTCAGTATAACCACAAAAGGCTTTCCCAGATCTTTCAGTTCGCCTATGACGCGTTCTTCGCATTCCTCGTATTCATTACGCGGGATATCGGAGATAGTACCGTCGGTGGTGACTACGAGACCGATAGTCGAATGATCGGTAATGACCTTCTGCGTGCCTATTTCCGCCGCCATATTGAAGGGAATCTCCTCATCAAACCACGACGTCATGACCATACGAGGCTGTTCGTTTTCGATGTAGCCTATCGAACTGGGAACGATATATCCCACGCAGTCGATGAGGCGGACGTTGAATACCGCGCCGTCGCCGAGACTTACTTCAACGGCTTCTTCAGGAATGAATTTCGGCTCGGTAGTCATTATCGTCTTGCCTGCCGCCGACTGCGGAAGTTCGTCGATGGCGCGCTCGCGCATAAATTCGCTCTTTATGTTCGGGATCACCAGCGATTCCATAAAACGCTTTATAAATGTGGATTTTCCCGTTCTTACCGGTCCGACTACGCCGATATAAATATCGCCGCCCGTACGTTCGGCAATGCTGCTGTAAATATCTTTAGCCATACTTTGCTCCTTTAAATTTTATTCAATTATGGGAATGAGCAGCATACTGCCGCTTTCAAGGCGTCTGTCAGCAAGATCGTTTTCTTCCATAATGGCTTCCACACCGGTGCTGCATCGCTTTGCAATATCCCATATATCTTCATTTTCCACACCGAAATAAAGCTTGAACGCGTAGTCGCCGTCGCGCTGCTTTTTCACGGAATCGTCAATGGAGACGTCTGTAAGCGCTCTTAGATCGAACGAACTGCCTGCGCTTATCCTTACGGTAATATCGGCTTTTGCGTTGAGAATACCTTCAGAAGATATGTTGTATGAAATATCTGCGTTGACAATATCAGCCGTAACTGCTGCTCCGGAAAGATCGTCTCCGATTTCGACAGTTTCCTCAAAGGCTTCGTCCCTGTCGGGCATTATTATCGCTCCCGAAGCGTCTTCCGCAGCCATCGAATAGGTAAGCATTCCCGAAATAATGACAGATCTGCCGTCGCTTCCAAGGCGCGTATTTATGTTTTTCGGCGTACACCACATGGCATAGATATTTTTCGGAACGCCGTCTCCCTCGGCAAGTTTGGCTGTATGCCTGAACCCCTCCACATATGTTGACGGAAGCTGTTCCGCACGGATAGTGTCTATCATTGTTTCGCACGGATATATCGTCGAATAAGCGTCGGCGGCAACCATAATTTCGGAAAATTTTACAGCGCGGCAGCTTATTCGCAATTCAGGCTCTATGCGCAGAATCCGGTTTTCATTATTTTTATCTGTGGACGGCGTTACGCTGCATCCGATGACCTCTGCGCTCACCGTACATTCAAAGCTGTCGTCGATTCCCTCCATATCAACTATCTGGCTGAACGGCATGGAATAATCCATAGGTTCTATCCCCGAATTGCAGGAATACAGCATTTTTACAGCAATATCGCCCTTTGCAAGCAATTTTCCCGAAACGATCTTTTTCTCGCAGCCGCTGACAGTGCATTGAGTGCGTATGATACCGATAACGGGCTGCTGTGCCGGAGTAAGTTCTGTATCTTCGCTTAACTGTATTATTTTTTCAGCGGTCAGCCTTTTCGAGGCATATTTGAGCGGAATTTTTTTAAGCTGGATATTCATTCCGAAAGCGTCGCTGATAACTTCCTGATTTTTTTCGCTGCTGACGGAAATCTTCACCGAAACTGCTCCACGGACGTCGAGACGGCGTTTGTTGACTGCGCGGAAATTCACATGATCGGTTTTCGGCGACAGAGTAACTTCCGCGGCGATGGGGGATTTTTTAAGTTCTACCGATTTTGAGAATGTCTGTTTCTGGGTTATGCATTGAACTGCGCCGCTTTCCTCGTCGCAGTAGAGCAGCGTTATATCGCATTTCAGCTCATATGAAAGACGATCGCCGTTTATCGAATAATCGGCGATAACGGGGCAGACGTCGCAGCGGATAAGCCTGAAAACATCGGGGTAGTAATCGGGGAGGATATAATCCAGCTCCACGCCCTGTTCCTGTATGCCGCTGTAGATCACCTCCGCAGACGGGATAGTTTCTTTGTTGATCTTAAAATCCATAATGACCTCCTTGAAAAATGCTTTGTAGAATTATATTCAAGAGTTTGTACAAGTATGCACAAGAGTCAATTTAAAATCTCAATGCTGAAAAAAACGGCACGGAAGCTGTGATACTTCCGCACCGTTTTCTTGTTATGCTGTATTTTTAGTCTGTATAATTCTTAGATGTCTTGGATTTTGATGAAGTTGATGTCTGCGGCTTATCGCCGAAATCAGGCTGGCTGCTGTTGTTTGTGCAGTCATTGTTGTTCTTCTTGCTGTCAAAATTAGGCTGTGATGACTTATTCTTGCTCATAATATCGACCTTTCTCCGCATCTTGCGGAACAGAACTTTCGCTCTGTAAACTCAGGAATTCGTCCCTGTGATCTTATTATGAGCAGATTTTTTTGTTTTATTCAGAACGAAAAATTTCACAAAACTATCACCGAATTATCACCGTTTTTTTTTTTTTTTTTGATGTTATACTGAAAAAAACAACTAAAATCGCTGTATTTCGACAAAATTCTGAAAGGGGAAATGCATTATGCCTGTGCCTAAGCTTGGAAAAATCATTGAACTGTTGGAATCGGGAGAGCCGTTTAGCCTGACCGACAGCCAATATAAGAGGAAGACAGGTTTGAACATTCCAAAGAACAATACATATTTGGTGAAATCTTCGGCAGTTGCAAGGAAAGCCAAAGAATACGGATATAAGCTTGTACTTCAGGAAAGACAGATTTCATTTGAAAAGGAGATATAATCATGGAAAATAAGGTGCTTTGTGAAACGAGGATAAGTAATCCCAAGAAAATATGGTACAATGTATGTATAGCAATTGCGATTGTTTCACTTATAATGATAATATTAAGCATAATACCTGTAAGGCAGGATCAACATTATTCGATGTATTATCAGCATGACTGTATAACTTATTATAATATGTTTGGCAATTGGTTTATAGAAGACGCAAAATATACGAATTGGCGTGGAGGTTCATTTTTATCATATTTACTTATGGGACAGTGGACATGCGTGTTTACCTATTCGTTTATTTTATCAACATTATTTATGGTTTGGTGTGCGCTTTCAAGAGCAATGTGCAAAAAATGTACCCTCGAACTCAACCAAGACGGAGTTTATGGCAAGAAGAAAACGCTGTTTTCACTTAAATCAATCAATCAGCCATTTGAAAAGATCGATAACGTTTCAATAAGAGACGGCATTATTGATAAAATTTTTGGCGGACGGACTTTGGTTATAAGAAGTTCGTCGTCATGCATCAAGTTTTTATGCGTCGACAACGCGCAGGAATTTTTAGATAAAACTCTCGAAGAACTGAAAAAGTATAAGGAAGCTGTGAATTCCAAGAGTGAAAAAGCTACGAAAGCATCGTCCGACGGCGATACAATGGAAGCTATTGTGAAGCTGAAAAATCTTCTCGATCAGGGACTTATCACTCAGGAAGAATTTGACGCCAAACGCAAAGCGCTAATTGATAAAATATGATAAAAACCGCCGCACACAATTTACCGTGATCGCGGCGGTTTTCTTATTTTACGGGAGGAATCAGAATTCCCCCCTTTTTATTTTTTATTAAAGCTTAACAAATCTTCTGACAGAGCCGTCGCCCGATTTGCCGCAGAAAATCGCTTTGGGTCTTGCCCATACCGCGCCGTCGGCAACGTTCTTGTAAATAACGAGTTCTTCATTATTTTCGCTGTGACGTGCAACTGCGATGACTTCGTACTCGTTGCCCTTGTAGTGGCGGTAATGCGCGCCGATAACGACTTCGGTCTCACAATCGATCTGTTCTTCATGAGCAGGAGCAGCGTCGGGTTCGGTATTCACGATGTCGTCGGAAACAATGATCATTGAAGAGAAAGGCGGCATACTGATATGCGCGTTTCCGTTCTCGACGTTTACCTGACTTGCGCCTACAACATCGACGAGAGCGGGAAGATGAGTTGCGAAGTTGAAATCGTACTGATAATCAGCAAGATTGAGCGCAACGTATACGGTCTGATCGCCCTGAACTTTCTTGAAGAGAAGCTGCTGATTAGTGATCTGCATTCTCTCATAACCGCCCGTTCTGAGCGCAGGATACGCCTTGTAAATTCTGCCAAGCTTTACGATATGCTTGTACAATGAAGTATTCTCGCGTTCCATATCGGCAAGATGCAGGCACGGACGGAGACCGTCGTCGGAATTATTTTCCTTGCGTCCCTGAATTCCGTATTCGCTTCCATAGTAAACAGAGGGGATTCCGGGCATAGAATACATAAGGGTATAAATAAGCGGCAGGTGAGCGGGATTGCTTACCGTGCTTGCGAGTCTGTTAACGTCGTGGTTGTCAACGAAATTGTAGAGATTGATATTCTTGTAAATACCGCCGTTTGCGCCCGACTGACGGTTGATGGAATAATCTATCTCGTAGTAGTTTTTGTCGTTATGTGATGAATAAATTCCTTTATAGCATTCATAGTTGGTGACGCTGTCGAGCATTTCGGGATTCGCCCACCTGTTGTAATCACCGTGGATTATCTCGCCCATAAGCCAGAAATCGCGCTTTTTGCCCTTGCAGAAGCTGCGTATTCTCTTGAAGAAATCGAAATCGATGCAGTCTGCCGCGTCAAATCTGATGCCGTCGATGCCAAAGGATTCTATCCAGTAATTTACAGCGTCGATAATATGATCGCAAACTCCTACATTTCGCAGATTCAGCTTAACGAGATTGTAATGACCGTTCCAGCCCTCATACCAGAAAGGATCGCCGCAGGGAGACTGCCCGCCAAAATTGAGATTCTGGAACCAGTCGCAGTAGCCTGAACCTTGTCTCTTTTCCTGAACGTCCACGAACTGGGGGAATTTTCTTCCCACATGATTGAAAACGCCGTCGAGAATAACTTTGATACCCGCTTCATGGAGACGGTCGCAGATAAAGCGGAAAGAATTATTATCGCCAAGTCTGCGGTCGATCTTCTTATAATCTACTGTATCGTAGCCATGCTCTACCGATTCGAAAACGGGACCGAAATATATCGCGTCAACGTTCATCTCTTTGAAATGGGGAATCCAGTCGAGAATTTTATCCAGCCGATAAGTAACATCGTCATTGCTGAAGTCGTTGAATTTCGGCGCTCCGCAGAAACCGAGAGGGTAAATGTGATAGATTATGGCGTTATCATACCAATTCATGTTAAAAACTCCTTTATATTTGGTGTGGATGATTATAGGAACTTGTGTTTGTAGTATAAGTTACACGCCTTTTCGGTGAAATTTTCTGCTTGCTGCGTTGAAAGAACTTGAAATACGTCAGTATTCCTTCGTTCTTTCTCCTTGCAATCATAAAATTTCACTCGAAAATCCGCACAATTATCCTATGAACAAAAGTTCCGAATGCTATTTCTTGTTGCTTCCCTCAATAAAATAGGAAGCTTCCATATCCGCAACGTGGAGTGCGAATGCGAGGGGATACATTTCCAGAGCCTTGCCGATAGTATTTTTATCTTCAATGCCCGAAAATCCCATATGCCAGCGTATCGCGCAGGCTTCGTCGCGCGTAAGGCGGTTTTCGCCGTATAGATATCCCGAAATGATGTAAACCGATTTTTCGCCGTGTCCGTAGGGCAGTGTATCGTTTATAGTGTAAGCGGCGTATTTTTCCCACTGACCCGTCTTATCGTTTTTTCTGTTGCGAAGTTCCGTGGCATAGAAATTAACCTTGCAGACGTCGTGCAGAAGCGCGACTATCGCAATAGTTTCATCCGAAAAGTTCATGCCGTAAATTTCTTTTGTCCGCGGACGGGACAGGTAATCTTTAAGGCAATGGTAAACGTTGACGCTGTGTTCAACCAGACCGCCCTCGTAAGAGCCGTGAAACCGCGTACTGCTGGGCGCTTTGAAGAAGTCCGATTTTTTGAGGAATTCCAGCAGCTTATCAGCGCCGCCGCGTTTGATATTCTCATTATATATAGAAATAAATTCTTCCTGAGGCGTCAAGCCCATCCCTCCAATTCAAGCAAAATATGACATATTATAATATAACATATTTTCATATAAAATGCAAGCGTTTTTTATGAATTTTTATCAAAAATTCTGACGTAATTCGACGAATCTTCTTTTATGACGTCATATAAAGAAATATCATTAGATATTAGAAGCAGTTTTTTAGTGCGCGAAAGCTTTTTTATCGCCGATTCCAGTCTTGAAGCGATACTTCTGTTTTCGCAGCTCCATAAAGCGGATATCTCCTGCGGCGGATTCGCCTTTGTGAATTTTGCGCCGCGTCTGTTTCCAAGATGTTCGCGGAAACGTCTTTCAATATCGGTTGTTATTCCGGTATACAGGCGGTCTTCTCGGCATCTCAGAATATATACTAAATACATTATTTCTGCTTTATCCGGAACGCGCTGTTGCTTATTCTGCTTGGATCGAAGCCTTTTTTGCGGTTATCGCGTTTCTGACGGTCGCGTTTATCAGGGCGGCGGTCTTTCTTCTCTTCCTCGTCGTTAAGGCGCATGGTGAGAGAGATCCTGTTTCGTTTGGCGTCAACTTCGAGAACGCGCACCTTTACCACTTCTCCGACCTTTACCGCTTCGAGAGGGTGTTTGATATAACGATTGCATATCTGAGAAATATGAACGAGACCGTCCTCATGAACTCCGATATCGACGAACGCGCCAAAATCTATAATATTTCTGACCGTTCCGACCAGCTCCATTCCGGGCTTGAGGTCTTTTATCTCCATAATATCGCCGCTTCTCAACAGAGGAGGTGGAAGTTCGTCACGGAGATCGCGGCCAGGTTTTTTAAGTTCTCCGATGATATCGTTAAGTGTCGGAACGCCTATGCCGAGTTTTTCGCTGATTTTTTCGATTCCTTCATTCTCCGCTCTGCTGCCTATATCGGAAGCTCCGCCGACAGAAATATCAGCAAGAGTGAATCCGCATTCGCCGAGAAGCGATTCAGCGGCTTTGTAGCTTTCGGGATGAACTGCCGTATTGTCAAGGGGATTTTTACCGTCGCGGACTCTCAGAAATCCGGCGCACTGCTCGAATGCTTTTTTGCCCAGTTTAGGCACTTTCAACAGTTCCTTGCGATCGGTGAATTTTCCGTTTTCCTCGCGGTATGCTACTATATTTTTGGCGACTGACGCGTTGATTCCCGAAATGTACGAAAGCAGCGAATGTGAAGCCGTATTGAGGTCGACTCCGACAGAGTTTACGCAGTCTTCGACAACTCCTGAAAGCGCGTCGTTCATGCGAGCCTGCGGCATATCGTGCTGATACTGACCTACTCCGATAGCCTTTGGTTCAATCTTAACAAGTTCCGCAAGAGGATCTTGCAGACGGCGGGCAATGGAAACCGCGCTTCTGAGCGATACGTCGTAGTCGGGGAATTCCTCGGCGGCAAGCTTTGAAGCCGAATAAACGGACGCGCCCGCTTCGCTTACGACCATGTAGCTTACCTGCTGCGGGATCTCCTTTATAAGATCGGCTGCAAACTGCTCGGTCTCGCGTGAAGCCGTGCCGTTTCCGATAGAAATGGTTGTAACGCCGTGCTTCTGGATAAGTTCCTTGATTATTTTTTTGGAAAGCGCGATATTGGTTTTCGGACCGGGAGTGCAGTAAACGACGTTTGTATCGAGAACTTTTCCTGTAGAATCTATGACGGCTACCTTACAGCCTGTTCTGTAGCCGGGGTCAAGACCGAGGATAACGCTGTTTTTAAGCGGCGGCTGGAGCAGGAGCTGACGGAGATTCGACGCGAATACCTTGATAGATTCTTCAGCCGCGCCTGCCGTCATATCGGAACGCACTTCGCGCTCTATCGACGGGAAAATAAGCCTCTTATAGCTGTCTTCGGCAGCCGCGCGGACGATCTCTCCGCAGGCATTGTTAGCCTTGATATACTTGCCGAGAATGATATCGGTTGCGGCTGATTCGTCCAGCGACAGCGAGACTTTAAGGAATCCTTCTTTTTCGCCGCGGTCAAGGGCAAGAATACGATGATTTGCAATTTTCGATACGGGTTCGGAATAGTCGTAATAATTTGTGTAAACGCTTTCTGCTTCGGAGTCGGAAGCCTTTGAAATTATCTCTCCCTTTTCGGAAGCTGCGGCGCGGAGTTTCTTGCGTATATCGGCGTCGTCGGATATATTTTCGGCGATAATGTCCATTGCTCCCTGAATTGCAGCTTTTTCGTCTGCTATTTCCTTTTCTTCGCTTACGAAATCGGCGGCGGCTTCTTCGGGCGAAACTGCGTCGGACTGTTCCATTATCAGTTCCGCAAGGGGTTCAAGACCCTTTTCGCGTGCAATACTTGCTCTGGTGCGGCGTTTCGGCTTGAACGGGCGATATATATCTTCTATCTCCACAAGGGTTGACGCGGCGGATATTGCGTTTTCTATTTCCGGAGTCATCTTTTCCTGATCGGTTATCGCGGTTCTGATCTCCTCCTTGCGCTTTTCAAGATTGCGCAGATACATCAGTCTGTCATAAAGTTCGCGCAGTATCTGATCGTCCAGCGAACCGGTGAGTTCCTTACGGTAACGGGCGATAAAAGGTATCGTTTTGTCGTCGTCGATTAGAGCTACCGTATTGTCTACCTGCTCCTGACGCAGGCTGAATTCATTCGCTAAAGTTTTATTTATATCCATGTTTTTATCCTTTCCTAAAACAGGTCTGTACTATTCTGATCTTCAGTGGAAAATTCCGCAGAATTTATCCTGTCTATCCATGAAAACAGGCTTTTCGCTATATCCCTGTAAACTGCCGTATTATTCTTCTCGTTAAGAATTTCGTGGCGCATTCCGTCGAAAAGGCGATGAGAGATGCTTCCGTATCCTACTTTTTCGAGAGTTTTAATTGAACGGAAAAACTTCTTTTCCGATATCATAACGGGGTCGTCCTTTCCCGAAATGAAACGAATGGGCAGATCGGGATTTTTAACTTCCCAGCCGTATTTGGAGTAAGCCTTTTTTAACAGATGCAGCAGGCATTCATAGCCGTTCAGGGTATATCTGAAATTACAGAGGGGATCTGCGTTGAATTTTTCGACAGTTTCCTTATTGCTGCATATCCACGAATGGGGAACGTTTTCAAAATTTTTCCCCAGTTTCTTTTCTGCCGCTTCATAGACTTTATTGCTGCGGAAACGGCTTTTTTCGCCGCTGACCACAACCGAGTTCATACAGCGGATTATCCCCGAAAATTTGTTGTATGAGGGAGTTCCCATAAGGACGAGACCGTTTATTTCGCCGTCGTGCTTTTTGAGAAAGCACCGTGCCGCCAGCGCGCCCATGCTGTGGGCTGCCATGAAGCAGGGAACGTCTGGATACATATTGCGGATAATGCCGTTAAACTGCGCTATATCTGCAATTATGCCCTCTCCGCCGTTTTTGAATGTAAAACCGATATCGTCGGGAGTGCAGATACTTTTTCCGTGTCCGCGGTTATCATGTATTGCGGTAATAAATCCCTCGCCTGCAAGATAATCCATAAAATCAAAATAGCGTTCTTTATATTCGCTCATGCCGTGAACTATCTGTACGACGCCGTTTATATTTTCGGCAGGAACGGCTGCAACGGCTGATATTTCCAGTCCGTCGTGATCAGACGTGAAGTTTATTTCCTTTAGATCGGCGTTAAGCATATATTACCTCCGTTCATAATTAATATTGCTCTCCCAATTAAGAACCTGTTAACATAGGAAATTCTGCACGTATTTTCAGCAAATTTTGACGATTGCTGCGTTGAAAAACCTCACTATATGACCGAAGGGAACGCCCGTGGCGCGTCAGTATGCTTTCGATTTTTCTCCTTGCACTCGTCAAAATTATGCTCGAAAACCCGCACACAATTTCTATGTGGACAGGTTCTAACTTTTGAATTTTCTGCTTTCCCGGCTGCTGAAATACTTCGTCAGAAAACCTTGAAATATGCGCATATTCCTGTAACCTTCTTCCTTGTCTTTCGACAGCCGTTCTGCACATAAAATCTTCAAGAGTTAGTTGGGGGAGCAATAATTTTATTTTACCACATTTCCCCAAAAAATGCAAGTCATGAAAAATTTTCTTTTTCTATTGAATAATCCGCAGGCTTATGATATAATAAATCTGTCAGAACTTGTGTTCATAGGGAAGATGTGCGGATTTTCGAGCATAATTTTGTCGGTGATAAGGAAAAAATTCGCAGGAATACTGTCGTATTGCAAGAATTTTTGACGCAGTCAGCGGCAAAATTTGCCGAAAAGACGTGCAACTTCTCCTATGAACACAAGTTCTCATATACAGATAAAAAGGAGACAGGACAAATGATTTATATAACAGGAGATCTTCATGGCAATTATGATATAGCTAAGCTTAACGCAAATAATTTTACGGAGCAGAAAAAACTCACACGCGGTGATTATCTTATAATATGCGGAGATTTCGGACTGGTTTGGAATTTTTCCAATATGGAACTTTATTGGCGGGATTGGCTGGAACAAAAACCATGGACGACTTTATGGATAGACGGCAATCATGAGAATTTCGGCAGGCTTTCCGAATTTCCCGAAACAGACTGGAACGGCGGTAAAATTCAGAAAATAACCGATCATGTTTATCGTCTCTGCCGCGGATATGTATTTAAGATAGACGGCAAAAAAATATTTGCATTCGGCGGCGCGGAAAGCCATGATAAAGAATTCCGTACTCCGGGGATATCCATATGGGACGAAGAATTGCCGTCGGAAGAAGAAATGGAACGGGGCAGGCGTTCGCTTGCGGCTGAAAAATATAAAGTTGATATCGTTATCACGCATTCGCTGCCGACTTCGCAGCAGGCACGGAATCTTCGCGGCAATGAATATCCGCGGAATATTCTCACAGACTACTTTGACGAGATAAGCGCAAAACTGGATTATAAATTATGGTTTTCGGGGCATTATCACCGCTGGAAGGACTGCGGCAAGCGACAGTACATGATTTACGACGACATCGTAAAACTGAATGGAAAAGATTTTGAATTTGTTTGAATAACAAATAAACAAGCCGCAGCTGAAAAACTGCGGCTTTGTTTTGATTATTAAACTCCGGAAGCAGAGCCGAAAGTGTTATTAGTCGCTTCCGTTGTTTGGTATTGGCGTATGGTTTCCAATCTTATCAGTGTATCTATTCCTGTTTCATTATTCCAACAACCACCTGACGCTGCTTGCCGTCGTCAGTACACGTGATCAAGGTAATTCGATTATCGCCAAAATCATTTAGTATCCAAGATTCATTTGGTTCAACAATAAAATTTTCTGCAACAGTATATACATACTTCTTATCATTTAAATCATAAAGATTGATTTCCATTCCAATTTCAATATTTTTTAAGTTATTGAAATATTCCTTGTAGATAATACTGCTGTGACCTGCGATGCAGTAATTTCCTATACCGACGTTTCCCGTACCGGGAAAATGACCTGTAGTTTTTGAAAGCGTCTTATTATCTATACCCTCTGCAACGGGAGCTTTTATTTTTATGTCCGGTATTTCGATAACAACATTTTCATGTAACATTTTCTGCATCTGAAGTTCACGATAGATTTTTCTTGCACCGAAAAATCCCAAGACACTTATACCAATTATTATTGCAATGATTCCCGTTATAAACAGAATCCATTGTTTTTTAGAATGATTTTTTATGACGCTGAATTTTAACGGTTTATTTTTCATCTTTTTTGTGGCGGAATATTCCGGAAAACGTCACTGCGCACACTCCGTATGCGACAAGCATTAATGAAGCCATAGCGATAAAAACATTTTTAAGTGAATTGTTTCCGGTCTGTGGTAAGGTAGTTGTAGTAGTGCATTCGGTATTAGTAGTTTCAGTTGTAGTTGTTGAGGTAATAGACTCAGTAGTTGTAGTTTCGATTGTGGTTGTTGTATTTGATTTTGTAGTTGTAGTAGTAATCGATTCAGTAGTCGTAGTTTCAGTCGTGATAACCGGCTCGGTAGTTGTAGCTTCAGTCGTGATAACCGGCTCGGTAGTTGTAGCTTCAGTCGTGATAACCGGCTCGGTAGTCGTAGCTTCAGTCGTGATAACCGGCTCGGTAGTTGTAGCTTCAGTCGTGATAACCGGCTCGGTAGTCGTAGTTTCAGTCGTGATAACCGGCTCGGTAGTCGTAGTTTCAGTCGTGATAACCGGCTCGGTAATCGTAGTTTCAGTTGTTATAACCGATTCAGTAGTCGTAGTTTCGGTTGTGGTGGTAGTAGTTGAAGTAGTCGGCTTTGTAGTCGTAGTTTCAGTTGTGGTGGTAGTAGTTGAAGTGGTCGGCTTTGTAGTCGTAGTTTCGGTTGTGGTGATAGTAGTTGAAGTGGTCGGCTTTGTAGTCGTAGTCTCGGTTGTGGTGGTAGTAGTTGAAGTAGTCGGCTTTGTAGTTGTAGTTTCAGTTGTGGTTGTTGTTGTGATCGGCTCAGTATCTCTTGTATCTTCAACGCTGAATGCTTTGTCGGTTAAAATATTTTTGGACACAAACTTTAAGGAATTTTCAATTACAGTTATTTCAACATCAATGCTGTTCCCATCAGTATTCGTTGCGGATACCGAACCTATGTCCATCAAATTTGAGTCGTTAAAAATCGGCTTTTCATCAGCTATATAGATATTCAGAACCTTTGAATTCTCGTGATAACGAAAATCATGAACTTTGACTTCGTTTTCCTGATTGAAATCAAATGAAACATCAGCTTCTGCAGCGGGTTCAACTAACAGGCTTAACTGAAGGGCAGTAATTCCATTCTGTTCTGCATTTTCGGAAGTTAACGATATATAATTGGACTCGCCTATTATGATCCTGCTGTCTGACTTGGCTTCGTTCTCCGGTTCGGCAGCGATCGCATTAAGTGATACAAGCATACCGAATGTCAGAGCAGTAAGCATAGATTTTATTAATTGCTTTTTCATGTTTTTACTCCTTTATTTTCCGAAAGTAATGTCGGGGAGTGTATCCGGTACTTCTTCAAACAGCGAATCGCTTACCAGACGCTGTCCCTCGTTAGTCTGAGCGTTGTTTACTCTGTACAGTTCAACGCGTACAGTTTCGGGCATTTCCATATTTGTCATTTGATCGGGTTCGATCCAGTAGATCCATGTTCCGTCCGATACGTTTGCGATATTTCCTTCGTCGGGAACGTCTGCGAGAATTATCTGCTGCGAAAGAAGATTATTATCATCATCGATTCCGCCGACGATATTGCCCTCGCCGTCAAACAGCATAACGACATTGTAAGCGGGATTTCCTTTATATGAGCCTGTAAATACCAGCGAATCCTTAGGAATTACGTCGCCGTCGTTTTCGCCGTATTTGTAATCTTCGCTAAGAGTACCGATGACTGTCATGTTTTCGTCCTCTGTTCTGCGGAAATCAACATTATCGCCAGTGGGAGCGAGCACGTCGAGTTCTGCGATAGAAACTACTTTATTCTGCTGCTTGGAGAATACGAATTTAATGGAAGATGTAGAATATGTGCTTATGTATTTATTGTCGTCATTTGCAAAGTAAACTGTCTTATCGCCTGTGCAGCTGCCTTCGGCTACCAACTGATATGGATTTTCATTTCCGGAGTATGTACCATCGGGTTTCTTCACATAAATCTTATAGGAGAAATCAGTATCGTCGCTGCCTGTGGTGATTTTCATACCGGATGTTGTAAGAGTCTGATTCAAATCAATGGTGATATCAGCGTAACCTGCTGTTATCTGAGAAGTAAATACAGTATCGGGATCGTTGTCAAATGCCAGATAAGCAGGGTTTTTAGCTGTTTGTTCGCATGGCATTTCGTCAGTGGAGTCTGGTTTTTCAGCGTCTGCTTTCAGTTCTATGGTGCTGATAGTCCAGTTTGTCTTATCCATGCTGCCGTCGTGTTCGATCTTGGCAGCTTCAGTTGTGAAAGAAGCAGAGCGGTTGAGGTACTGATCAATAAGAGTAACTTTGTAGAATACTGTGCGGTTGTTCATAGTTGAGACGGTATCGGTAAATTCTGCGCTTGTTGAGAATCCTACGGGAGTTTCTTCCACTTCGCCGCCCTCGATAGTACAGCGGATGATTTCATATCCAAGAATATCACTTTCGGGAATATCTTTCGAAGTGAATCTGAGATCTACTTTATTGGGAGCGTCGCCGATATTTACAGAAACGTTGTCTATTGCGGAAACAGTACCCTCGCTGTTGAGTACGCTGCCGCTGCCGTTTAACGCGTAAATTCTTGAATCGTCGTTTGCGAAGAATATTGCTCGCGTCTCTTTTTCGAACTGCTCGGCATACGCGATAGTTCCTGCGTCAGGAGTCTTTCCCCAGCGCTCGAAAAATTCGAGAACGTTTTTGTTTGCCGCTGCGCAGGCAAGTCTCATAAGGTTTTGATCGGTATTGCCGTTAAGAGTGAGCATTATGCCGTTAGGAGCAGGAGCGGCTTTCGTATTTCTTGCGTAAGTATCAACTCTTGCGAAGAAAAGATTCTCGAGCTGTTCATTGTAGTCGGAGTAAGTTTTGTAATTCAGACCGCTGTCATAAGCAAGATGCAGCTGCCAGTACATACCAAGCTGAGTAAATACGTTTGAAGCGTTTCCTCTTGTGCCGGAAGTTACCTTATCATAGACGTTTCTGTATTGGAAACGAACGCTGTCGTTGGTATCCTTTGCCTGAGCGAGAACTGCGAAATAGTTGTTGGTGATCTCGGCTACGGCGTAGCTGCCCTGATTTATGTTATGACCGATCTCATGAGCTATTCCCCAGCCAAAGTAGCGACCGCCGATATATTTTCCGTTTTCATCCGCTTCAACGGGAACGCTGTTCATCATGCCGGGTGTTGAACCCCATTCGATACCGATGTGATTGCCTGCCGCATACATAAATGCGCCTGAGAACATACGCTGATAGCGGATATTGAGATGACCCTTTGGAATTCTGTTAAGATCGTTGGGAGCGGAAGCGTTAAGTCCCTTATGCTGATAGAAGAGATACATCATATCTTCCATTGCCTGCATTGAATCAAGCATTTTTCCTGCACGTTCTTCAACGCTGCCTGTTCCTATGCCTGCGAGCATCTGCTGCGCCGGTATAGAGAACATCATTGTATCAAGCATTATATCGGAAGCGCCAAGAATACAGTTCTGACGATCGTATGGCATATCAACGTTTATGTTTTCGGAATCCTTATGAATCTCATTATGGAGCGACTCCATTGCGGGAACGTATTCGTCAAGTTCTTTTACGAATTCAACTGCGCGTTCCATACGTTCGTTTTCATCTGTAACTTTGTACAGATCAAGAGTAGGTACTTCTGCGCCGCCGCTTACGCGTACGGAGTATCTGTCGTTTGAATTATTGCCCTGATACTGAACATACAGTGCGCCGCCGGATTCAAATCCGACTGTGCTGCCATCGGGTATTTTGATCTCGTTTGCGCCGATTTTTAAGTTTGCGCCCGCTGTTGTAACGCCGCCTGATTCTGAATGGTACTGAGTAGAGATAAGACGGAGATCGGTAGAATCGCCTGTTTTTTTGTTGGGATTTCCAACGTAGATAGTTACCGTTTCTCCTGCTGCCGCTGTAACGCCAAGAGGCTGCCATGCGTTAAGACCTGAAAAGCCGCGTCCCGTATCCTTGCTTGTTATGCCTGCATGAACTTCAACGGCGCTGTTTAGCGATTCATCGTTCAGAATTTTTTCTGCCGTTTCAAGTTCGCGCAGCCAAACTTCTTTATCGGGATTTTCAATTCCGAATTCATCGGGGGTGTTTATCTTTTCGCGGATATCGTCAATAGTCTGCTGAGTTACGTCCGGTTTGAGACTTGTGTGAAGATCGTCGGCATATAATCCCATTACAACGTCCCTGAGGTCGTCGTAATGATAGAAGTAAGTATCGGAAATTGTAATAAGATTATAAGAGCCTCCCGCAAGATAACGGGCGCATCCGATCTGTATCTTTTTTGCTTCAACAGGCTGGGCAAGTTTGATTACATGATATATATTGCCTTTTGAATCTTTTGCCTGCTGACAATAAGCGTTGACGCTTGATTCTTTACCGTCTATATCCCACCATTTTGCATGAATGTATGAATATTGCATACCGTCAGTGGCTGTCATAATGATCGTATCAATTTTATATGCGTCGTCAAATGTATATGTTAAACCGTTTCTGCCTAAATTATTGAAACCGCCGTCGTCCCACGTCGTTTTTTTGTAGTAAGAAGCAGGATCGTTGTCGACTGCGCCCCATGCTGTATTTTCGAGATCAGCGTCTGATTCGCTTTCTATCATTTCACCGCCGTTTCTTGTGACTGAAACAATATGGGATTTTCCGGGAATGCCGTTTTCGTCGCGGTTTATCATATTGTATTTCGGTACTTCTGCGGATTTTGGATCAATTGTAGTTGCCGAGCAATGAATGGACTGCGGGCTTTCGCCAAGTTCATTAACGCCTGTTACATAGATTTCATATTCAGTAAGATTCTTAAGATCGGGGATCAAAAAGCTGTTGTTAGTGATACCCTCTGCCTTTGAAAAATCTTCGTCGCTGTTTCTTTCTTTGTAGTAAACGTTGTATGATTTTGTGTCGTCCATTTTCTTCCAGCTAACGGCGACGCTTAGATATTTTCCGCTTGCGGAAACGCCATCGGGTTTATCAGGTCGTTTATTTGGCTTTGGAGTAACGTTTACAGCATTGCAGTAACCGCTTGCCCAAGTACCGTTTACTGATTGTACGCTTACCTTATAAGTAGTATAGTTTTTAATGTCGCCTCCGTTGAACGAAGTTACTGTGATCGAATTTGTTATGGTATCAATTATCTGGCTGTTTCCGCCCTGTTCGATCTGTACCTGATAACCTTTAACGTTAAGACAAGGATCCCAACGGACTGTGAACTGCTCGCTGCCTGCCGTTGCTTTCAGGTTTTCTGGTATGTCCATTTCGGGTTCGGGAATTCTGCTTTCCATTCCGTTTACAAATTCAACTTTGCTTATCTCGGCGAGATTGGTGTTTTTCTGCATTCCCATGATAGTCAAGGTAACTTTCTTAACAGCGACCTGAGCGCCGAAATGAACGTGAAGTTTGCCATTTTCGTCGATTTCGGCGTATACTTCGCTTTCCGCAAGAATATGATGTATACCGTCTATGTAAGGAATGGTAACCGAGGCGTCGTTTCCGTTTTCATCGATATAGTTTACGTCGATAGTAGCCTGCGAAACCGGATTTTCAGCGCTTGTATCAAAAGTGATACCGTCAACAACAGTGTCGCCTTCTTCCAGATTGAAACCAATGCTTACGGGGTTATCTTTTGTAATTTCACCGCCGCCGGCAGGAGTAAGCGTTACAGAACCCTCGCCGTTCAGCATTTCTTCAACCGAACCTTCCGTAACAGCCGTATCTTCTGCAATTTCAGGAACGACCGCTTCGGGTGAAACGCTTTCTTCGATATGAGCAGCCGTGTTTTTATCGCCGATCTTATAGCTTTTTGACAAGTATGTCAGATCAATCAGATTTGTCATATTATCATTATTCAGATCGGTTATATAATTAAGTTCTGGCTGATACTCTTTATCTACAGAACTTTCGTCTATAGTGTCTACTAAAATGATCTTGTCGGCGTCGTCAACTTTACCGTCGCCGTTTACGTCGCCTATCATGAGGACGCCTGGGTGAATTCCACCGTCAACGTATGTATAGCCGTTGCAGAAACCTGCCGTAAGATTTATCGTGTACATTTTCTGTGCGACCGTGATATTCTGACGGAAAGCTGCAAATCCGGGAGCGCTGACTTCGACAATATATTCGCCGTCCGCAAGATTCTTAAAAACTGCGCTCTTTGTTTCGTTTGAACTGTCGCTGATGAGAACTGACGTTTGAACTGCGCCGTTGGAATCGGTCAGTTTTGCAGTATATTCAACGTCATTTTCGAGATCTATATAAGACCTGAGTGATATTTCAATTCTTCCTATCGCAATATTTTCCGTTGGATCGCCTGCATCTTTTTGATCTGTATAAGTTCTTTCCATTATATGATCTGAACTTGTATCAGAAAATGAGGCGCTTGCATTTATTACCTGTGGGAAACTGCATACCATAGATAATGCCATTAAAAAAGCTGTCGTCCTTTTAAAACCGTTTTTCTTCATCATATCTTTCATAATAGTTGTTCCTTTCTGATTTTATGCAATTCTTATTTTGCCTTGGCTTGTAAACTTTGCATAAAATTTATATGTGGAGAGGTTCTTATCTTTCAATAAGTTTGCCTGTGATTTACTTTATGCTTTTATTATAACCATTTTTGGGATGAAGTCAATACGATTCTGCCATGTTGTCGGTTTTGTGCGGTAATTTGACTGGATTTTAATGGGTTTTGTCAATTATGAGAACCTGTCTGAAATTAAAGAAATTTTATGAAACTGCGCATAATATTAGGACGACTATATATATTATCAGAATTGTAAAAAAATCATTGACATTGTTTGTATAAATTGGTATAATAATATTGTGTAATCGTGAACGGCTAAGCTGCGGGAAACCGTAATAGGCAAGCTTTATGCCGAATATTACGATTAAAGAGGGAGTTGATCATGAAGAAAAAATTTTTAAAAAGCATCGGTGCGGCGGCAGTCGGTGCAGCCGTGATGTGTTCGGTTTTTGCGGCATACGGAAGCGGAACTAATTCAGTTTCTATTCAGCGGAACATCGTTTCAGCTAATGCCGCAGATTTTCTTACGATCGAGGATTTTCCACAGGATTACAAATATGCTGCGGACTGGATCTGGGATAATCGAATTGCCAAGGAAAAATCCACTGAACGCCGAAATACGATCTTCGATCAGATCGTTGCGGGAAAAGGTACGCTTAATTATGTCGTTCGCTGGCAGTCCTACAAGACTGTTACTTATGAGCAGCGCAAACAATTTGAGCAGCTTGTCAGCGACAGCATAAACGGCTGGGCGAAATGGCTGACGGGATATGAAAACTGGCCTTACGATCATATCGAGGTAAAGATCGTGGGCTGGGCGGTTATTGATAAAAATTGTCTGCTCGATCTTCACGATGACGAGGTAGTGTATACTGATACTGAATTTTACGACTCGCAGTACGATACTTCAAACGGATATGAAACGATCCCCGACAAATTGCCCAATGCGCCTTCGGAACTTTCGCGTTTTGATCATTTCGCCGACGCTTCGTATCAGTATCCGGGCGGACTTGATAAGCGTTTTGATATGTATTTATGGGCAACTCAGGGATTTCCGCAGATAGGCGGATGCGGCGGCGACTGGGGACAGCGTCTTTCAGATGACGCATATCTGAATATGCTTGACGGCAGCGGTCTGCACGTTCTTGAGCATGAACTCGGACATGGTTTCGGCATGACTGATTTTTACGGCGGAGAAGGAGAATCGGACGGTTTTCCTCCCGGAGGATTCCCAGGCGGTGAAAATTCGCTGATGATGGCGGGATCGGCTGCAAAAATAACTGATTTTGACGGTTGGATGCTCAGATATATGTGGTCGAAGATAAAGGATGAAAGCGGACGTTTCGTTATTGAAACGCCTGTCGTAACTACGTCTGCGACAACAACTTCTACGACTGCAACCACAACGACAACAGCGCCGGCTCCCGTCGAAACGACGACGACAACCAGTCCTGTGTATTACAGGAACGACAGTTTTGTCGATGAAATAGTTGAAAATGTCGACGGATATGGAGGATATATCAGATTTGCTGATCATGGACGTTTTTACTATGGTGCAAATCATTACGGCGACGATGAGTCGAAAAATCTTGCTCATTACGAGGTCGGCGATAAAATAGATATATCAATGCAATATATGGTGGATGCAGCGTACGACAGAAAAGAAATTGTTAAGGTGGAAAGTCTTACTCTTATTGAAAACGTGAGAGGCGTTGAAGGCGATGTTAACGGCGACGGTATGTTAAGTATCGGCGATCTGGTAATGCTTGATCAATGGCTTCTTAATGCGGGGGATATGGTTGATCCTTTTAAGGGCGATCTGGACAAGGACGATCGGATAGACGTATATGATCTTGTTATTATGCGGCAAATGCTTGTTGAAAAACAGGTGATTTATTGATCAATAATTATACTAAACGCGTGTTCATGGAACTTACTATGAACGCGCGCTTTTTTAATTATTTTATGAATATTCTGTAAACTTTCATCGCTATTCAACGTTTTCATGTTGAAAAAGTCCTGTTTTTGCACCCCTTATGAAAGGCGGTGAAGAATATGAAATATCTGATCGTTCATACGGGGTATGATTAGCGGCGTTTCTTTAACCCATGCACATTTAAATAAATAAGGAGAGAAAATTATGATAAAATTAAGAAACGAACGTTTTGTCAAGTTTGCGGATGATCTTACAACGCCTCTTGTGCGCGCGGAGATAGACGTTGATACAAGGGCGGAACTTCCCGGAATCAACGGCATATCAGGAATACGCCTGCATCAGGGTTCGACGGCTCTGGTCATCAAGGAGGGAATTCTCGCTGTCCTTGCCGGAGACGGCAGCTGGGCTGATCAGTCGGGGAGCGTTATTAAGGAGGCTTCAAATGAATCTGCATGATGTTTATTTATCAGCTCAGCTTGCGGGAGGAAAGGGCGCGCATATCGGAAGTTCGCTCCTGACTGCGCAGGATAATATCGCGGTAAATTCCTGCACTCTGGGTTATACAAGAAAAAATGCGCTGAAAGTCACAGCTGCGGATACAACCGTAAACGGCGTGACGATGACCGTGGATTCCAACGGAATTTTAACGCTGAGCGGTACGGCAACGGAAAGAACAGTTATCGATCTAACCAGAAAGACAAACCGAAATCCGATTTCCATTCTTCCGACAAAATTTATTCTGAGCGGCGGCGATCAAATGCTGGGCGTTGAATGCTGTATAGGCGTTGAAGTTTCGACGGGCGCAGGCAGCGGATATGTCGCTTCATTTTACGACGGCGACGACGGACGTCTGGTCGATCTTTCCGCTTATCCTGCGGCGAAATATTGGTATGCGTATTTGAGAATCTATGAGGGCGTGAATGTTGACGGTATCAATATCTATCCTATGATTCGTCCGTCCGATATAAAAAATTCTGATTTTGAGCCTTATGCGCCGTCGATAGCAGAACGTCTTGCTGCTCTGGAATCAAAGTGATGGAGGAAGTCAAATGATAAAAACGTATAAATTTGTGTATGATACACAGCTTACGGAACATTTCAACGTCAGGGAATTTCGCTGTAAATGCGGTGGAAATCATGATATTAAGCTTGATACGGAACTTGCGGACAAGCTGGAAAAGCTTCATTCTGCTCTGAAATGTTCGAAGATCATTATCAATTCAGGCTATCGCTGCGCCGCGCATGATAAAAACGTCGGGGGTTCGGGAAGCGGTCAGCATGTTAATGGAACGGCTGCCGACATTGTTTGTTACGATTCAAATGGGCGCGTGATATCCTCAAAAATCGTTTGCTGCGCCGCTCAGGATATAGGATTCGGCGGTATTGCGAATATTGACGCTGCTTATACTGCGTCTCATGTTGACGTGCGTTCCTTAAATTTCTGGAAAGGCGATGAAACTGTTACTTCCGCTTATAGTGTCTGCTCTGATTTTTATGAGTATTACAAGCTGAAGAAATCCGACGTTTATCCTGTTTCCTCTAAGAGATCGAAAAAGTTTGCAGTTACTGTTGACGGCGTTACTTATCAGGGAACGCTTTTAGAGAAATAATAATAGAGCGTGTTCATATAAGAACCTGTCCGCATTGGGAGTTCTGCACGTATTTTTGACGACGCAGACAGCGATTTATGGGCGTTTTGATGAATGCATGGATTTTTCAAACAAGCCCTAGTGGATTGTACGGCAACAGGCTGTAATATATTGCCCTCCTGCAAAAACGGGAGGGTTTTTCTTAATTTTGGGATCAATACTATTTTCTTGACAAGGCGAATATAATTATAGGGATCAAAAATACACAGCGGAAATGTTATAAGGAGTATTGTGATGAATAACGCTAAACGAAAAATATTTCTTGGTACACTTTTTTTTGGCTGCTCAATCGCCGCGATCGGCGGAGCTGCCGTTCTGAGCGATAAAATGACCGATACCGCCGTTCCATCTTCCCTCACGGATTTCAATGAGGAACTGCCTGTTATTATTTTGGATGCAGGGCATGGCGGAATAGACGGCGGCTGCGTATCGGCGGAAGGAGTTCCGGAAAAGGGGATAAATCTGAATATACTGCTTAGATTGAGGGATATGCTTGAGATTTCGGGATATACGGTAGAGGTTACGCGCGACAGCGATATGTCCATACATGATGCGGGTATCGAGGGGATAGCCAATCAGAAGAGTTCTGATATGGATAATCGGCTGGAGATTTTTAATAAATATGACAATGCAGTGTGCATTTCCATACATCAGAATCAATTTACCGATCCCGTATACAGCGGCGCGCAGATGTTTTATTCGGGAACGAATTCCGATAGTGAAATGCTTGCAAAGTCGTTGCAGAGCAGCTTTTCAGAATATTTACAGCCCGACAATAAGCGTGAGATAAAATTGTGCGGAAAGGAGCTTTTTTTGTGCTATTACAGCGATAATCCGACTGTAATGGTGGAATGCGGATTTTTATCGAATCCAGAAGAAGCTGCTATGCTTAATACGGAGGAGTATCAGCAGAAAGTTGCTATGACCATTTTTTACGGCTTAAATAATTTTGTGAGCGGAAAATGAATAGACATCCTCGGAAACTAAGAGCTTGTGTTCATAGGTGAAGTATGCGTATTTTCGAGCATAATTTGTATGCTGACAAGGAAAAAACACGCAGGAATACTGACGCGCCATGGGCGTTTTCTTCGGTCATATAGCAAGAATTTTTGACGCAGTAAGCGGCGAAATTTGCTGAAAAGACGTGCGGAAAAAGATACTGAGCGGGCTCTAATACAGGTTCTGATTTTTCTTTTTTAAAAAAATACTGCAAAGCACTTGAAAAAAATAAGGCAATGTGTTATAATAAATTGTAACCGTGCTTTTGCACTATTAAATCTATGAAAAGAGGAATTATAATGCCTGCTAATATTGTTGTCGGAACTCAATGGGGAGACGAGGGAAAGGGTAAGATCATAGACATCATATCTTCCCGCGCAGATGTTGTTGTACGCTCGCAAGGCGGTAATAATGCCGGTCATACGGTCGTAAATAACGGTGAGATCTATAAGCTTCATCTTATCCCATCGGGTATTTTATACAAAGATACTCTCTGCCTTATCGGTGCAGGAATCGTTCTTGATCCAAAGGATTTCATCGGTGAACTTGACGGTCTTGAGGCAAGAGGTATATCGACGGCAAATCTGAAAATAGATCCGCGCGCTCATGTCGTAATGCCGTGGCACATCACTCTCGACGGACTTTCCGAAGCTTTCCGCGGCGGCAAGGATATCGGCACTACAAAACGCGGAATAGGTCCTACTTACATGGATAAGTACGAGCGCTGCGGAATCAGGATGTATGATCTTGTTCATCCGGAAGTTCTTGCTGAAAAGATTCGTACTACGGGTAAACTTAAAAACAAGATAATTACCGAGGTTTACGGCGGCGAAGCTTTCGATCTCGAAGCGGTAATCGCAGAATATACGGAATACGGCAAGCGTCTTGCTCCTTATATCGACGATGTTTCTGTGCTTACGTTTGAAGCCGACAAGGCTGGTAAGACGATTATGTTCGAAGGTGCGCAGGCGACGCTTCTCGATATCGATTTCGGTACATATCCTTATGTTACATCGTCGCATCCGCTTTCGGCAGGAGTTTGCGTGGGAACAGGCGTTGGACCGAAAATGATCACAAATATCATCGGCGTTGCCAAAGCTTATACCACAAGAGTAGGTAAAGGACCTTTCCCTACGGAACTTGACGACGAGGTCGGCGATAAGATCAGAAATGTCGGCGGTGAATTCGGCACAACTACAGGCAGACCACGTCGTACGGGTTGGTTCGATGCGGTTATCGTGCGCCATTCAGTTCGTGTAAACGGACTTGACAGCCTTGCTATAAACAAGCTTGATACGCTTGCAAATATAGATACATTAAAGATATGCGTTGCATATAAAAAGCCTGACGGAACAGTGACAGAACACTTTCCGCCTACGCTTGAAGAACTTGATGGCTGCGAGCCTGTATATGAGGAATTCCCCGGATTTACGGAGGATATCTCCAAATGCGCAAGCTTTGACGAGCTTCCCGAAAACTGCCGTAAGTATATTCAGCGCCTTGAAGAACTGGTAGGCTGCAAAGTAGGCATGGTCGGAATCGGTCCGGACAGATCTCAGATACTCGAAAGATAAGGCGTTTTCAAAAGTCTCCGAAAACGTCATGCCGACAGGGAGGGATTTGTATATGATTCGCAGAATTATTACAGCGGCATTGTCGCTTTCGCTGATAACAGGCGCAGCCATGTCTGTTATGCGCTGCGATACGGCAATTGCGGCGGATGTGGTTTCCTATTCGAACAGCAGCGTTTATAATGAAAAGGTTCTGGAAATGCGCAAACATTTTCTGAACCGCGACAAGGAATTCTCTATTGAATTTCCATCGGAAATTTACAGCGGATTTGACGATCTGCGTCTTGTAATTTCCGATGCCGTTACAGAAAACGGAAATCCCGTCGGCGGCGATTATCTCAAGAAAAATTGCGGAAGTATGAAATATACGTCCTATACCGGCATAGATTCCACTGTTGTGAAAATGAGCGTGAATTATTACACTACGGCGGAACAGGAATCCGAATTATCCGAAAAGATAGGCGATATAACGACTTCTCTCGACTTCGGCGGCGGTTCTGATTACGAAAAGACGAAAGCGATATACGACTATATCAAAAATAACGTCGCATATGCTGATTCTTTTGACGATGAGCTTATTTTTACGGCTTACGGCGCAGGAGTGAACGGTTTTGCCGTATGTCAGGGCTACAGCCTGCTGCTGTATCGTATGCTTATGGAAGCCGGCATTAATTGCAGAATTCTGCCGGGAACTGCCGCCGGTGGTTCGCATTTGTGGAATATGGCGGAGATAGACGGTATATATTATCTCATGGACGTTACGTTTGATTCAACTGTCGGAGCGAAAGAGAATCTGTTTTTCCTGCGCGGAACGGAGGATTTTGACGAGTTCCGTCCTGACGCCGCTCATGAATTTGACGTAAGTTCTTATGAAGATATTCCGCTGTATTACGAGTATACGCGCGGCAGCGATTTTCTGTCGCGATTCGATATTTCTCCGACAGCCTATGATCCCGATTCGCCGCCCGTTTTAAAAGCGAATATGTATGGCGACGCCAACTGCGATGGGGTTGTTGAAATTGCCGACGCTACGCTGATACTTCAATATCTCACCAATAAAGACGAGTATTCGCTTTCGGCGCGCGGACGGCTGAATGCGGACGTTATCGGAAACGACGGAGTTACCGCAAACGACGCGCTGGTGATACAGCAGGTAGACGCTGGTATTTACACTGTTGACGATCTGCCTTTAAACGAATAAAAATTGTTAAAAATTACGTTTCAAGAATAAGAGGTGAAAATATGAATGAAAATAATTTTGGAGGATTGGACGATATAGATTACTCCGCGCAGCCTTCTAAAAATAACGGCCCTGTAGGAGTTTCCGCGCCTGTTCTCGACGATATAGATTATGTGCCGCCGAGTGCTAAAAAGGGAGGTCCTACGGGAATTTCCGCACCCGTACTTGACGATATGGACGCTTACGTTCCTCCCGTCAAGGAAAAAAAAGGTGCGCCAACTGGAGTTTCCGCGCCGGTACTTGACGATGAATCGGCAGTTTATGAAGCTGAAAAGGAAGAAAAGCTTATAATGACGGACGAGGAGATCATTCAGCGATTTTCCGCGGATCAGCTTGAAACTTACAATAAGCTTCCCGATGCGAATAAGCAGAAAGTTCTGGAACTTATGCGTAAACAGCTTGGCGCTGAAGCCCCGAAGGAAGAAGTCAAAGCGCCGGTTCTGGACGATGATAATTATACTCCTCCAGAACCCGAAAAAAAAGCGGAACCCGAGCCGCCGCAGCCCGTAACTGCGCCGATTCTTGACGACGCTCCCGAAACTCCGTCGTACAAGCCTAAATTTGTTGATGAGGATCTTGAACGCGCTAAAAAAGAAGCTGCCAAAAAAGCTGTGTCGTCGCAGCTTGTATCGGAGCAGAAAGATTCGAAAGAAAGCCTGCGCATGATGCTTGAACTGAAAGAAGAACGCCGCCGCGAGGACGCGAAAAAGGGATTCAAGGTGGTAATTGTTCTTGCTGTTCTTGGAATAGCCGCCGCCGTGGTATTCTATCTGCTTTACAGCGGGTCGCTTGGTCTGACGTATGATGAAAGCGGATTGAGCAAGTTTGCAGGAATTATAAAAAATTCGTCCATGTACATCGCTATCGCTATGGGAGTAAGTTCTCTTACGCTCGTTACGGGCGTAGGATTTTTTAAATCTTTGGCAACGCTTATACATTTGCTTTCAGCAATAATACAGGTATTCCCCGGATTTGTAATGATCTCCCAGCACAACGGAAGCACGGGTTTGGCTATCGCGCTGTACGCCGTATCCATTATATGCACGATATCTGTATTTGTCGGACTTTCCGCCATAGAATCCGTTGGAAGATTTTATAATAAAAATTTGCGTTAATAAAAAAGCTGTCTCGTATAGGAGACAGCTTTTTGTTTATGCGGAAATCTCGGAAGCATCCTTCTGATGACTTTTATTATTTATCAGCTTATTGTTAAATTCTTCGGGAGTAATGAACGTCGGAACCATTTTATGGAGAGCGTTTATTGCAAGACGCTCGTCATTTTTTTCGGCAGCGTCGCGAAGTTCGCGCAGTCTTTGTGCAAATGTCGATTCGTCGATCTCAATCTGCTTTCCTATGAAAATAAGCTTGTTCGACGTCTTTTGCAGTCCCTCTTCATCCATAAGCAGTTCTTCCTTAATCTTTTCGCCCGGACGAAGCCCTGTAAATTCGATAGGTACATCAACATAGGGAACTTTTCCGTACATACGAATAAGATTTTCGGCGAGAGTGATTATGCGCACGGGCTTGCCCATATCAAGCACAAAAATTTCGCCGCCTTCAGCAATGGCAGCCGCTTCCATAACAAGACTTACCGCTTCTGGAATAGTCATAAAATAGCGGATAATATCACGGTGCGTGACCGTAACTGGCTTGCCCTGCTCTATCTGACGCTTGAAAAGCGGTATAACCGAGCCGTTTGAGCCGAGAACATTTCCGAATCTTGTAGTGACAAATTCAGTGCAGCCTTCATTTTGCTGTGCAAGATACTGAACGATCATTTCACAGCAGCGTTTGGACGCGCCCATTACATTAGTGGGATTTACCGCTTTATCAGTAGATATCATGACAAATTTTTCGATTTTATGAAACTGAGCAAGAGTTGCGGTATTAAAAGTGCCAATGATGTTGTTCTTTATCGCTTCCATGGGAGAAGCTTCCATAAGCGGAACGTGTTTGTGAGCAGCGGCGTGAAACACGACCTGCGGCTTATGCTTGGCGAAAATCTGGTTCATTCTGTAATAATCGCGAACGGATGCAATAAGCGTCACAAGATCGAGACTATCGCCGTATTCCATAGTCAATTCCTGTTGGATATCGTAAGCATTGTTTTCATAAATATCGACGATAATAATTTTCTTTGGTGAGTATTTGGCGATCTGACGAACCAGTTCCGAACCTATCGAACCGCCTCCTCCCGTGACCATACAAACTTTTCCTCCGATAAAATTGCTGATCTCGCGGCTGTCAAATTTTATGGGATCGCGACCTAAAAGATCTTCGACATTGATGTCATGTACTTGATTAAGCAGCGTTGGCTTATTTTCGTCGAAGATGAGATTTCCGATAAACGGAAGTTTTTTAACCGGTTTGCCTGTTTCCGAGCAGATGTTCAGAATCCGCTTTCGCTCGTCTTCAAGGCATGATGGAATTGCAAAAATGATAAGTTCGATATCCTTTTCATTAATAAATTTCGGTATATCATAAGTAGAACCGACTATTTCAACGTCTTCGATCGAACTGCCGATTTTATTTCTGTCGTCGTCAATTATACATACAGGGTCATAGCATGAAGTAGTTTTTCCGTCGCAGCAGGCGGAATTCTGAGAATTGCGTATCTCTTTAAGAAGCATTTTACAAGCCTGACCTCCGCCTATGATCATTGTCCGCATATTGTTTTCAGAATTTTTCTTTTTATCGGAAATATCGATAAATGCCGAGCGAAACAGCAAACGAAACATCGATACGCCCACGGTAGTAAGCAGCATATGTAACACAAAATAGGGAAGCTTTACCGAATCTCCGGTACAGATCATATTAAAAAGCCATGTTGAAGATATACCCATTATCGAACCTGCTATACATGAACAGTAATCTTTTGGTTTGGAATATCTCCACATTTTGCTGTATGCGCCGAAAATAAACAAAAACGCGAAGCAGCATACAGTGCTGATCACTATGGGAATGATCATTTCGGAATTTGAAATTGAATTATCCGAAAATGACAGAATGAAATCCGTTATAAGCGCGGCGCTGATGACAATAAAGGCGTCGGCTAAGATCAGCGTTATTTTTCTGATCAGAAACTTTGCCGCATATTTTGAAAAAAACTGTTTCATAATATACCTCCACAAAAAAGATTTGCTGCTTTAATTATAACATTATGCGGCATAAGTGTCAAGTAAAAGTTAAAAATGTCAGAAAATACATATTATTCATCTATTGCGCACTTTACAGTAGATGTAAGATACTGAACAGGCTCTAAGTATAAATTTTCGATTGCCGGCAATAATGTTTTCGAGGTGACAAATATGAATGATGAAGATATGAAGATATATGTGCCTAAAAGCGGAGGAATTCCGCATTGCGAAAACGAAACTGACGATGTGAAGATCTACTCTTCAGTTTCCGATTCCGAAGCTGAGCATTCCGCGCATTTGCCATAAAAAACAGTCTGGAGCGGATCGACGATAAATCCATGATGCTCGGCGATATGGCGGTTAATTCCGATAAGCTGCGCGCAGCTGAGATGAATAAGTTTACCGCAGATCAGGCATTTCAGATGAAAGTGTTCGCGGCATTCCTTTTCATTTTCGACGTATTGATAGCACGCGCCTGTTTTGCCGTCTATCACGAATTTCCGTACGATCCCTGAATCAACGAGGCGATCAAGCTGACGATAAATAGTCGCAGTTCCGACCGGAGTACCCTCCGAACGAAGGTACGTGCTTATTTCCTGAACGTTTGTATGTTTTTCTTTATTTTTTACAAGAAAATCCAGAAGCATTTCCTTTTGTGATGTTTTGTAACCAAGATCTTTTTTCATAAACGCCTCACAGTTTCAGACCGCACGGAATTCCGTGCGGTTTTTGTGTTATTGCTCCAATTTAAAGAATTATATGGTAAAATTCAAGAGTGAGTTGTGGGAGCAGTATATTCTGTAATTATTTTATCATATTTTAATAAGCATGTCAATCGGCGAGTAGAAAAATTTTATTTTCCTATTGACATCTCAATTGAAACATAATATAATATAACTGTTGTTATATAACAAGGATTATGAAAGGAGATTCGAAATGCCGCCTAAAGTTAAAATAACACGGGAAATGGTTACGGAAGCTGGATTCGAGATCGTTCGTGAGATGGGCATCGAAAAGGTAAACGTGAGAAAAATAGCCGAACGCTTGAATTGTTCAACGCAGCCTGTGCTTTATAATTTCAAAACTATAGAGGAGATAAAGCGAGCGATTTACGAGAAGGCAGATATTTTTCACACGGAATATTTGATGAATATTCGCGATAATGATATTATGCTCGGAATAGGTCTGAATTATATCCGTTTTGCGATAAATGAACCTAATCTTTTTCGTTTTCTGTTTCAATCCGGATACGCAAAGGAACATAGTCTGCTTGAAATGATCAATTCGGATGAATTGAAGCCTGTACTTGCGGCAATGAGTCAGGCGATGGGAGCAACAGAAGAAAAAACCAAAGAAATATTTCTCACAATAGCTCTGTTCGCACACGGTTATGCGAGCATAATTGCCAATAATTCGCTTGAATTTGACGAGAAATCGGCGGTCAAACATCTTACAAACGCTTACCGCGGCGCAGTTCTTGCCGCAAAGGAGGAAGAATGAAAAAGTTATATGAGAAGAGCGAACTTACGTTCACGTTATTATGCATAGGCGTATATGTCGTATCACAATCGGCAGCAAACTCTCTTAATGGAGCGATAGGAATAGATAAATCAGTCAATTTAATTTTTAACGTTATATTGACCGCTTTTCTTTTTGGATTTATATGGAAAAACAGCTTGCTTAAAAAATACAAATTTTGCAAACCGACTGCGCCGGCAAGCAGATTTATCTGGTACATACCGCTTGCAATATTCGCTTCCAGAAATCTTTGGATGGGTGTCGTTTTCGATAATGCGAGTGTTCCGGCGCTTTTGTGCGACGCGTTTAATATGCTTTTTGTCGGCGTCGTGGAGGAAATGCTGTTCCGAGGATTTCTTTTTAATGCTATCGCAAAGAACGGCAGCGCTAATAAGGCAATAATTATTTCAAGCGCAACTTTTGGACTTGGTCATATCGTTAATCTGATAAATGGAAGTGGTGCGGAACTTGTCCCGAATTTGTGTCAGGTTGTGTATGCAGTCGTTTTCGGTTTCCTTTGTGTAACGATATATCATCGCGGCGGCAGTATTATTCCTTGTATTATAGTTCACTCTTTCGTTGATGTAGCAAGCGTTTTCGGTAATTGGCAGGACGTCTTTTACACTGAAGACGGCGCTTTGAACAATATGAAGTATATTTGGTTTGTACTGTCCGGAGCTGCAATTGCTTTAGTCTATACATTGATACTTCTGAAAACTTTACCGAAGAAAGAGAGTAAAAACTGATTTTGACTTGCAATTGCTGTAAAAACATGGTATAATATTAATGGTAAAGCTGCCGGTCAGGCAAAGCTGCCAATTAAACATATGGAGGTCATAACCATGTCTATGTATATTACCTGCCTTGATCTTGAAGGCGTTCTCGTTCCCGAAATCTGGATCGCATTTGCAGAAGCAAGCGGAATTCCCGAACTTAAAAAAACTACGCGCGACGAGCCTGATTACGATAAGCTTATGAAATACCGCATAAATATTCTGAAGGAACACGGTCTGGGACTTAAAGAAATTCAGGAGACTATAGCTAAGATCGATCCCATGCCCGGCGCAAAGGAATTTCTGGACGAACTCCGTTCAATGTGTCAGACGATAATCATCAGCGATACGTTTACACAGTTTGCAGCTCCTCTTATGTCGAAACTCGGTCAGCCGACTATCTTCTGCAATACGCTGGAAGTAGCTGAAAACGGCGAAATTACGGGATTTAAGATGCGCTGCGAGAAATCGAAACTCACAACCGTAAAGGCTCTCCAGTCCATAGGTTATGAAACTATCGCAAGCGGCGACAGCTTCAACGATCTTGGCATGATACAGGCAAGCAAGGCGGGATTCTTATTCAGAAGCACCGAGCAGATAAAGGCGGATTATCCGCAGTTCCCTGCTTTTGAAACATATGACGAGCTTCTCGGCGCTATCAAGGAAGCGATCAGAGACTGATCATGTGGCTGATTATTTTTGCAGCCGTGATCATTACCGCTGTAGGCGGCTTGATATATTTGGCGGCAGGATTTTATAGATTGGCTGTCGTTAAGAAAATTGCTGAAAAAAATAAAGCTGCGGCATGGATTATTTCCTTTGCCGCAGTTGCCGTAATTGCCCTTCCATGGCTGCTTGTCGTAAATATGTGGGCAATGGCTGTAGTGCTTATACATTTATTCCTGTTCAAGCTGATTTTTGACGCTGTATCGTTTATCGCGTCCAAAATTTGCAAAAGAACGCCTAATTGGAATATTTCCACGGCGGCTGCGATGATTTTCACGGCTTCGTATCTCTCGATAGGCTGGTATTCTGCACATAATGTTGTTATTACGCATTACAATCTGACAACTGAAAAAGATATAGGAGAGCCGTTGAGAATAGCCATGATCGCTGATTCTCATCTGGGAACGACTCTTGACGGCGATGAATTTGCGGCGCAGATGAAACGTCTTGACGATATGAACGTTGACGCCGTAATGATTGTGTGAGATTTTGTGGACGACGACAGCAACAGAGCTGATATGGAAAAAGCCTGCGCGGCTCTCGGCAACATCAAAACGAAATACGGCGTATTTTATGCGTACGGCAATCATGACCATGGTTATTTTGATGGCGACAGAGATTTTTCGGTTGAAGATCTTGCTCATGAGCTTGATAATAATGGCGTGGATATACTTGTTGAAGATAAAACTATGATCAGCGATAATATATGTATTATAGGCAGACACGACACTTATGCTGATGGCCGTATGCCGATATCCGTATTGATGCGATATACCGAGGATTCAACGTACAGCATAGTTCTTGATCATCAGCCGAACGACTATGACGCGGAGGCGGAAAGTGGCGTTGATCTTGTACTGTCAGGACATACTCACGGCGGTCATCTTTTTCCGACGGGTTATGTGGGAACGCTGACGGGTATGAATGACAGAATTTACGGTCATGAACGGCGCGGAAATACCGATTTCATAGTAACAAGCGGAATTTCAGGCTGGGCGATACCTTTTAAAACAGGTGCAAAATCGGAAATTGTTATAATAGACATAACAAATCAGTCCGACAAGTGAAGTCGGACTGATTTGTTTTGAACAGGTCTATCAGACGATATTATTTTTTATCGCAAAAACCGCAAGCTGAGTTCTGTCTTTCAGCTTTAATTTTTCAAGAAGCCGCGAAATTCCGTTGCGTACTGTTCCTTCAGCTAAAAAAAGCTGCGCCGCGATCTCTTTATTATCGCAGCCGTCGCATATAAGCCGAAGAAAATCGACTTCTCTGTCCGTAAGATCAAAATTTTTGGGATTCTGCTGAATGGCTGAATCTTTTTTTATTGACTGAAAAACATTATCACAAAAAACATTGATGCCGCCTGCAACAGCCTTTATTGAATTGATTATTTGTTCGTTGTCCATTTCTTTAAGAATGTAGCCGTCCGCACCGCTCGATACAGCCTTTTCGACGGTTTCCTTGTCATCGAAAGTTGTCAGCACAAGAACTTTGACGGAATTCAGCTTTTCTTTTATAAGACGAGTTCCGCAGCCGCCGTCGTAATCAGGCATTCTCATGTCCATAAGCACTACGTCCGGTTTCAGCCGCACTGAAAGCTCATATGCTTCCTTGCCGTTAACTGCCTCGCCGACAACTCTTATGCTGTCGTCCTGAGAAAGTACGGCTTTCAGCCCTGTTCGCAGTATCTGTACATCGTCCGCTATTATAACTTTGATCATTTAATATTCACCCGCTTTTAGGAATTTTAATAATAGTTGTAAACCCTTCACCTTTTACGGAGGAAAACCGCACGCTTCCGCCTATTGCTTCAGTGCGGCTTCGGATTCCCGATAATCCGTTGTTTTCTTCAATAATTTCCGTGCCGCAGCCGTTGTCGAAAATATATAATTCCAGTCTGTCGCTCAAAAATTTAAGGATAATGTCAATTCTGTCTGCTCCCGAATACCGCATTGCATTGGTAAGCGTTTCGCGCGTATTTTCGTAAATTTCGCGTATACAGAATGCAAAACTTTCATCTTCTTCGCCTTGGACGCATATTTCTATATCAATATTTCGTATAGCAGTGGTTACGGTTTGTACAGCTTTAGTAACAGATGTCATGAATTCATCGTCTCGCAAATTATTTATAGAACATCTTAGTTGAGTAACGCCGCTTCTGGAAAGTCCGTCGATTTCGGAAATATACTTTTCAATTTGTGAATTATTACTAATATTCTGCGCTTCAACTTGTAAAATTTTTGCAAGAGAGCTTATCATTGTAAAAGTATGACCTGCTGAATCATGAATTTCCTGAGTAATTCTGTTTCGCTCCAATTCCAGCGAAAGTTTATTTTCGGCTGCCGCAAGTTCGTAATATTCCGAAACGTTGTTTATCATTATGATTCGTGCGATCTCCGCGCCTTTTTTATTAACGCTTATGCTTTGTCGGAAATTGTAATATTCATCTCCGATCTTTAGCTCTTTGGAGATCGTTTCGTCGTCCAGTTCAGTTCCGGAGAGTTCCGACAGCTTTTTTCTGAATTCTGGAAGCGTTGTATTTTCTTCGATCTGAATAATACTATCAGTCATCTTGTTCTTGTACGTCATATTGTCGTCTTCGTCAAATACTATAACAGCTATAGCAATTTTGTCTATAGTATCGTTGATAGCGATTCGGTTGACGTTCAGCAATCCATATCGGCTTATAGCAATCAGTATCATGATTACCGAAAATGCAAAACAAAGCGGCGTAACTTCTATTTTTGAGCGTATTATGCCGCTGACGGACAGTATATTGACCATCAGCGGTACTGCCGCAGCAAGTGCAAGAAGCATTGTTTGCGCTGTAACTACGTCGTTTCGCTGTGTATGGCGTATGAACATCATTGAGATGCCAGAAATTATGAAAATATAGAAGATTATTTGAAAAATATAAAACATACCGCCATATAAAATATTCCCCTTGCCAAATTCTGTGTAATATAGATGATGAAAAGGATTTGTGGCGATGCATGAAAACATTGCAGCCGAGATCAGTGGGAGAACGATTGAAAATTTTTTGATTTTAGCGCTGACATCCGAATATTCCGCTGCAAACATAAGCCAGAACGTTGAGAAGAAGCAGATTCCGCCGTTTCCGATGATATAACTTAGCCAAAGCTGATTTTTGCTGACTGAGAAGAGGATGAGAAGCTGAGATATAAGCCACAAAGCGATAGAAAGCAGGCAGATTATAAAAAGCGTGGTAAGGCGGCTGCTGTTGCCGCGGCGGAGTACCCAAGCGATAGTGCCGAGCATTCCGCCGAGTCCGATAAGCAGCAGTATAGCCGATATAGCTGAATAAATAATCTTCACCTCTTTTCCTATGCATGAAAATCATTTTTTGCTATGCTGTATATGTCAGGGGACGGCGTCCTCTGACATAATGTAGCACAAGTAAAAATTGATTTAGAACCTGTCCACATAGAAATTATGTGCGGATTTTCGAGCATAATTTTGACGAGTGCAAGGAAAAAATTCGCAGACATACTGACGCACCACGGGCGTTTCCTACGGTCATATGACAAGGATTTTTGACGTAGCAATCGGCAAAATTTGCCGAAAAGACGTGCGGAATTTCATATGTGGACAGGTTCTTATTACCAGCTCCAGTCGGAGAATTTTTTACTTACTGTTGATTTTACCGATTCGCCTTTTTTCTTGCAGGCTTCATTGATGGCGGCGATAATAACAAGGATAACGCCGACGATAAAGAGATACAGCCACCAGCCGAGTGCGTCGAAATATCTCCATGTGGAGAATACCGTGATCGCCACGAGGGCTGTTGAAGATGCGACAAACCATGTTTTGCTTTTTGTATAGAACGATAGAATGAGAATCGCTGCGGTAACGGCAAGAACGAATATCTTGTTTACGATATTTGTGAAGACCATGGAATCTATTATCAGTCCTGTAAATGCGATTATGAAGATAATTGTTGATGAAATTTTTGAAGCAAGCTTGTGATTCTGCCAGATGTATTTGCAGGCGATGCCAAGCAGCGCGAAGATAGCGAGATTGATCTTGCAGGAGATCATTGAAGAATCGGGTGTTAAGAAAGGTCTCGTCATAAAAGCGATAGCCGCTAACGACGACGCCAGTGAAAGAAGAACTGCCGCGGCTTCTTTATTTGTATTCTTCTTGATAAAGCTTGCAAGAAATACTGCGACAGCAATTATTCGGAGAAACAGTGAAACTCTGCTGAATACCGGAAATGGGATAACGGCTGCCCAGCCGCTTAAGATCATAACGTCGATGAGAACTCGTCCGTCTTTTTTAACTGCAAATTTTTCGGGGAATACGATTCTGGAGATTGCCATAAGTACCGCGAAAAGCGCAAACATTATATACATTTCGCTGTCGGATTCCTTGCCGAGATAATGCTGAAGCACATGATTGACGAGGATAATAAAGCTCATTGCCGAACCGACTGCGGTGATATTGCAGCTCATGAAATACGAGAGTATGAAATGGAAAACGCACAATGCAGCCGTAACCATGAAAAGTTGCGAAAATCCGGTAATATTGAGGAGAATAGCAGCGGCTGAGATCATGTTCGCATATGCCATGACTTCTGAAGAGGCAGACTTTTGGCTGTTTTCTCTGATTTTCGGCAAATATATGAATAATGCTGCAACTGCCATATAAAACAGTGTGAGAGTTCCGAAAACAAGCGTTTCGATATCGTGGTGAGCGGTCTGCACAAATAGGTCGCGGAATCTGTTGTTTAGGTAGATCGCAGTGCAGAATGGCAGTATCGGCGAAGCGACAGCGGCGAGAACCTGTATCACTTTTTCCTTATGCATACCGTAGCCGATAATGCAGAGCGACATTGCGATAGGAACGATAACGTTCATGCCGAAATAGCTGTCATTATTCGCCATAAGCGAAACAAATGCGCCGATCAGTGCGAATACGAAAGATATCGCTCTTGAAGCCGTGAGGTTTTTGGGCATTATGCAGTTTGCAATGTAGATGACAAGGGCTATGAACGCGAAAAGCAGGATGATAAAATCTGTTCCGAATTTGTCCTCGGCAGTTCCGACAGCTAAAAATGCGGTGTAGATACCGATGATGTTCATGAAGATGTACATCCATTTTTGCTTCTTGAACGTTCCGTACAGGAAAAGCTGGAGAAGAACTATTCCGAGAATAAAGAAGCTGTATCCCGTGGCGTCAAAGGTATTGCAGAGTACGTAGAGTCCTGCAAGGAAGGCGTAGATCACGGCGGTAATATCTCCGATAACTCTTACGGGGCGATCAAAAATAGTATCTTTTTGAGGTTTCAGCAGATGAATAGCTGCGGTGACAGCGAACTGAACCATTATGATAACGGGCGCGAACTGTTCTATATTGTCGGTTATCTGAACGCATATGAAGATCAAGGCTGCGGAGATGAACGAAAGACCGGTATAAATAAAAGCGGCCTTTTTATAGATAAGATACGCAATAAAAAACGCTGCCGACGAGATAAGCAGCAGAACTGCATAAATCAGCGCAGATCCGTCGCCGCGGACGCTGAACCATTCGCCGAAGAATTTATAATAGGCGGCGGTGAATACCGCAACATCGGTAATAAACGTACCCATTATATAGAATGATATGGACGTGCCTTCGAGTTTTGCGGCAGCCCTTGATACAGCGCTTATTGCAAATGCCATTACAGCAGCGCCGGCGAGGGCGAAAACTTTTCCTTCGGGAGGCATTTTTACCCAGTTTGCCGCAACGAACGTTATCGCCGAAAGAACGATAAACGCCGTGCCTATAAGAAGCATTACTGCCGAAGCCGTAAGTTTTTTACGCGGCGGCGAATTGACGGAATTCGAATACTGATAAGTTCCCGTGATATTTTGATTATTTTTGTCGTCTTTGCTTGCCTTTACGGCTGCCGCTATTATGATGGCGGACATTATGGGAACAAAGAGTATCGCTGCGAGAAGAAGTATTAATACCAACAATGTAAACATGATCCTCGATCCTTTCTATGAACACGTATGTCATGATTACATGATATCATAAATTTTGGAAAAGCGTAAGATGCCGCAAGTCATTTTAACAGTGACAAATGTCATTTTTGAATTACTAATATAGTACCTGATATTCCAGAATTTTTGCGATCTTTCCGCAGTCCTCAAGAGTGAGCGCACGTATGGTATAGCATGAAGCGCTTTCGCCGCTGAACCATATTCGAAGATTCGCTTTTGTTTTCCATATGCGCTGTAAAAAAGTCTGATAAGTTTCGATAAGCACGATGTTTTTCTTATCGGCAGTGACCGTGTGGAATGCCGTCCATTCGGAAGTGCAAAGTACTACGCCGTTTTTTTCGACAGTGATGCCGGAAGCTGAAAGAGCGACGATCTTTACGATAATAAGCCATATTGTCGGGATCGAAAACATTACTGTCAGAAAGAAGGAGATATCCGAAAGCTGTGGAAAAAGTTTGTCCGAATAGTGGGACATAACGAAGATAAGCGCCATGATCAGCAAGGGATTTCCGATATACGAAAATACTCCTGTCCATTTGGGGCGGAACTGCATTTCGCCGCCTGATCTTACGCCTAACCGTTCAAGACCGCCGCCAAGATCCTTGCGGCGGCGTATCGGCAGCAGAACGGGGAGATGACTGGAATCGTTGCCATAGCCGGCGCAGCTTATACTGACAGTGACCGCGTTCAATAACTTCATAAAAAGATTCTGACGGAGGTCGGTATAATTTATGTGGGAATTTTTTATTCTGTATCGCCGCCTGTTTGTAATTCCGCATACTATATTTATATGATCGCTGTCGGCAGTCAGTCTGAATCGCGAATACCGCAGCAGATTCATTATAAAGGAAAGCAGCCAGGCCGCAATGAAAAATGAGCCGAAAGCTATTGCCGCGTGGGGAATTCCGCGGATCAGCTTGGCAGTGAGCATTTCCGTTGTTTCGGCTATGCGGCTTATGGATACGGACAGCAGATCCTGAGCGAGATCGCCGCCCTTAAAGAAAAATGCCGCAATATAAACCGCTCCTGAAAATCCGCTGGAGAAAAATACCGAAAACAGCAGTATCGACAAAGCCGTCGGACCGGGAATATCTTTTATCTGACGTTTGGGATCGACGGTCGGGATGTGAGACATAAGTTCGGCGCAGACTTTTTTCGTGACCATAATTTTCAGGTCTGTGGAGCGGAAGATGCCCGCGCGCGTATCGCAGCTGAAAAAGACAGCGTTGAACGGAACGAGATAAAACGGCTGTGCGGAGGACGCCGAACTTATATTTTTCAGCGGAATAACAGTCTTTACCCGTATAAAGCAGCCCTGAGTATGGGTTATCGTACTTTCCGTGGCTGAAAGCAGCGAGAAGTACCAGCGAATGAAGCCGAACAGCAGAATTATACCGAGTATGGCTATATCCATCCATGCTCCCTTTATCCATGAGTAAATTCCGGCAGGATCGAAATGCATTATTGAAACGCCGCGAAGCAGAGGAAATATAAGCAGCCATAAGCTTCTCATGGAATACCGCAGAATGCGCAGAGGGTGTTCGTGATACATTATTCTTCCCCCTTTATTTCGCCTGTGATCTTCAGAATTTCCATGGCGTCGTCCAGATCGAGAAACAGCATTCTCAGCTGTCCGCCATAAACAAAGAGAATTACGAAATTCATGCTTGTATACCGCGAAAACGGCGTTGTGATGACCGTGGTGTATTGAATCTTTGAAATTCGTACAGACTTATGTGATTTCATAAACGCGCCGCCGTGACGGGTTATCATCTCATCGGTTATATCGTAGCAGACGGAAGAAAAATATAAGGGCAGATATACAAATATAAGAAAAACGCTTGCTGTACCGAGAACGGCGGCGATAATTCCCACAATTACCGAAATCGGAATATACAGCCGCACCAAAAGTATGAGCGTTAAAGCGATCGCTAAAATAATTATTCTCATGGTAAGAAGAGCATTTTTATCGGGCTTGAATTTTTTCATATGTTCCTCCTTGAAAAAGGTTCTAAACATATTATAACTCAAATAGCTTTTAATGTATACCTTTTTTTGTAAATTTATGGAGGAAAATTTTATGGCGGATATTCTGACGGGCATAAACAATTTTGTATGGGGAAGCGGACTTATATTCCTGCTTATCGGAGCAGGTATCGTATTTACCGTAAAACTGGGATTTATTCAGCTAAAACTGCCTGTATTCATGATGAAAGGCGGCAAAACAAAAAACAGCGGGCTTTCTCAGCTGAAAACAGTATGCATGAGCCTCGGAACGACCATGGGAACGGGAAATATCGCAGGGGCGGCTTCCGCTCTTGCAATAGGAGGAGCAGGATCGATATTCTGGATGTGGGTATCGGCATTTTTGGGAATGGCTGTCGTTTATGCGGAAAATTTTCTTTCGGCAAAATTCAGCGACGGCAGGCGAAAAGGCCCTATGGCTTATCTCGAAAAGGGATTGGGCTGTAAATGGCTGGCGATGTCGTTTGCAGTATTCTGTATTCTTGCTTCGCTGGGAATGGGCAGTATGGCGCAGATAAGTACTTTTGCCGAAAGTTTTCGGGAGTGCTGCAATTTTGAACCTCTTATAATGGCGGCAATCATATTTGTTGTGGTATATATTATAATTAAAGGCGGCGCGGAAAGGATCGGAACGGCGGCGCAGTATCTTCTTCCGCTTGCGTCCGCAGCCTATGCCGTCGTATGCATTGCTGTGATAGTTATTTGCCGCGATCAGGCGGCAATGGTATTCCGTACGATCTTTTCCGAAGCGTTCAGCGCCGATTCAGCCGCAGGAGGAATATTCGGATACGGTCTGTCGGTAGGGATACGCCGCGGAGTATTTTCCAACGAAGCCGGTTTGGGAAGTTCGCCGATACTTCATAGCGCGGCAGGGGAGACTTCTCCGCATCAACAGGGAATGTGGGCAATGTTCGAAGTGTTTTTCGATACGATAGTATGCTGTACTCTGACAGCCGTGACATTGCTGTGCGGTTCGGAGCATTTTTCACCCGCAGAAGCTATGGAAAATGCCATAGGATGCCTTGCCGTTCCATTTACGGCGGCGGAAATGGGAATTTTTGCCTTATGTACCGTTATCGGCTGGTATTTTTGCGGCGAAACTGCGTTTAAGTATGCATTCGGAAGTAAAAGATCGCCTTTTTTCACCGTTTTATACGCAGCCGCGGCAGCTTCAGGAGCAGTGATCTCCGCAGGCTGCGTATGGACTTTGTCAGATATTTTCAATGGTCTTATGGCTATCCCGAATCTTTTGGGAATTTTGCTTTTAATGAAATTTATAAAAAAGAAAGATACGCGTCCGCAACTGTATAATTCACCCGAAAGTAAACAATAATATAAGAGCCTGTTCAGTATATTTTTCCGCACGTCTTTTCAGCAAATTTCGCCGCTTACTGCATCAAAAATTCTTGCTATATGACCGAAGAAAACGCCCGTGGCGCGTCAGTATGACTGCGTATTTTTTCCTTGTAATCGACAAAATTATGCTTGAAAATCTGTACATATACTTGACTCTATTGCAAAATGTTCAAAGAATGCTGAACAGAAATTTCGTATGTCAAGGCGAAGGAGGAAAGCGTGCTGACGCACAGTGACGACGACAACGCAGACAGACGAAATTTATGTCAGCATGAATGGATAGTTTGCAATAGAGTCAAGTATAAAAAGATACTGAACAGGCTCTAAGCAAATATATTTTCGAGGTGTGTATTATGAGTTATATTGGGGAAAACGAACATTTCAGCTTTCGGGACGGCAGCTGCGAAGTTCTGCCGAATGTATCCGTTTCTTCTGCGGAGGCGGCAGAACTCGGCAGAACTCTTTCGCGCTTTTTTAGCCGATTCAGCGTGGGCTGCACGGGTTTTGAGAGATTGCCCGTTATGTACGCTCTTTGCAGCGGCATCTCCGAATGCGGCAGAGACGTATATGTCTGCGAAAATACTGATATGCCGTCGTTTCGGTTTGGATTGACTCTCCTTTCGGCGGAATGTGGAATATTTATCAGCGAAAGCGGCGGATTGAAATTTACATTTTTCGACAGATCGGGATTTGTACTGTCTGATAAAATTCTCGAAGAAATAATGAGATCTTCACCTGCGCAGGCTTCAGAGCATACGGGCAGGATAAATTCTGTAACGTCGTTCAGGAGCATATATATAAACAATATTGCCGATTCACTGGGAAAAGAGCGCTCTTTAACGCCTGTCGGGATAAGCTGCGGAAGCGCGGCTGTCAGATCGTTGTGGCTGGAATTTTTCAGCGGAGAGGACGATGAATTGGTATTTCAGATCTCCGACGACGGACAGCGCGTGAATGCGTATTCCACGGAACTCGGCTTTATCTCATTTGAAAAGCTGACTCTGGCGTATTGTCTGACTCTTATCAAAGAAGGGAAAAAAGTATGGCTTCCCGAAAATTTCCATTATGCTGCGGATAGTATTGATGATAAAGCTGAAAAATATATCAGAAGATTTAGCAGGACTGACCTCATTGCCGACGAGGGCGGTGAGAGCCGGTTTCTTCGGGATCCTTTGTATATGTGTACTCATCTTGCGAAGAGTAGGGGTAATCTGCTGTCCGCAGTGAGAAATATTCCGTCGATAGCAAGCGCGAAGCGTGAGATTACGGTCGCTGATATAAAGCGGCTTACCGAATCCAGAACCGTTTCCGATGAAAAGGGCAGAGTAGTCATCAGCCGCAGCGGAAAAAGCCGGGTAACTCTTGTCGCACAAAGTCTTTCAGCCGAAACTGCCGCCGAACTCTGCGCGTTCTGGACGGAGAGAATTCGAAAAATAGGGAACTGCGGCTTGGGCAAGATATAAAGATATTTTGTTAATTTTTCACAATAATGGAAACTTCTTTTATTTACTATTGACATACTAAATTTTTTTGAGTATAATTAAATTGTATCTTTTTTTTGCGAGTATATACAGCCTGAAGTTGTTGTTTAAAACCCGGAAATTCTTCATTAGATTCGTCGGACTTCAGGCTGATTTACATAAGTAAATATATTATCATATATATTAAAACGAACTGTATTCGGTAATATACGGTCGTTTCAACAAACATGAGATCGGGAAGTTAGTATCGGATCGCATTATCCTCAAGAACTGCGTTTTAAAAGTTAAAATATTTTTGGAACACAGTCAATTGAAGCGCTTTTATCAGATAAACTTTTAAAGTTACGGGAAAAATCTTAATTTTTTACAGACATTTCTGAAAGTTAGAGTATACTTAGTATCTCGGCGCAGCGATCAGCAGGATTTGCCGAAAATAAGCAGTGTTCCAAATTTTTGATTTGGCTGACAATGCTATATGCAAAGCTGACGTGCGTGAGGAGATTCTAATCAGGCTCTTAGACCGAAATGGAATTCCGGATCTCGGAAAGAGAGGCACATAGTGAACGAGACAAATCAGACAAACAAGCCGCGCAGAACTCCTGCGCCAAGAATCCAGAACGCAGGAAGAAGTAATCCTAAGCAGAAGATCGTGACAGGCAGCCGAAAGGAGACGGCTGCTGAAGTTTCCAAGCCGAAGCGTACTAAGACGTCACGCGAAGTGAGAAAAACGCCAGTGAGAATAATTCCTCTGGGCGGACTTAACGAGATCGGCAAAAATATGACCGTTTTCGAATGTTCAAACGATATGTTCATACTCGACTGCGGTCTTGCTTTTCCCGACGCCGATATGCCGGGAGTCGATATAGTTATACCGGATTTTACCTATGTTGAGCGAAATGCCGACAAAATACGCGGTATCGTCATTACCCACGGTCATGAGGATCATATCGGCGGTCTTGCGTATCTTCTGAAAAAAGTCAACGTACCTGTTTACGCGACAAGGCTTACGATCGGTCTTATCGAGGGAAAACTCAAAGAACAGGGTATTCTTCATCAGGTTAAACTAAACGTTGTCGAACCGAAAAAAACCGTAAAAATGGGCTGCATGGCAGTAGAATTCGTCAAGGTGAACCACTCCATCCCCGACGCTGTGGGCATGGCTATTCATACGCCTGCCGGAATTATAGTTCATACGGGAGATTTTAAGGTGGATTATTCTCCGATAGACGGAAAAATAATTGATCTTGCGCGATTCGGAGAACTGGGCAGCAAGGGCGTACTTGCACTTATGGCTGATTCAACAAATGCCGAAAGACCGGGATATACCCATTCCGAGCGCACTGTAGGCGAATCTTTCGACCGGCTTTTCAAAAAAGGCGAGGGCAAGAGAATAATCATTGCAACGTTTTCTTCTAATATTCACCGTGTTCAGCAGATAATAAACTGCGCCGTGCGTTACGGAAGAAAAGTTGCGGTATTCGGCAGAAGCATGATCAATGTTATAAATACTGCTATCGAACTTGGTTATCTCGAAGTTCCGCCGGGAATAATAATCGATATAGATATGATGAATCGCTATGAGAATGAAAAAATAGTTCTCATAACGACAGGAAGTCAGGGCGAGCCTATGTCCGCGCTTACGCGAATGGCGATGAACGATCACAGAAAAGTCGTTATTACGCCTATGGACTTCATTATAATCTCCGCGACTCCTATTCCTGGAAATGAAAAATACGTTACGCGAGTTGTCAACGAATTGATGAAATCGGGTGCGGAAGTGGTTTACGAAGCCATGTACGAAGTCCATGTTTCCGGACACGCCTGTCAGGAAGAATTAAAGCTTATGCAGGCTCTTACGCGTCCGAAATTCTTTATTCCCGTTCACGGCGAATATAAGCATCTTAAAAAACACGGCGATCTTGCGCTCCAGATGGGAATGCCGAAAGAAAATGTGATAATAGCCGAAATCGGCAACGTTATCGAAACCGACGGAGTTACCATGAAGGTCGTTTCGCAAGTACCGTCGGGAAGAATTCTTGTTGACGGTCTCGGAGTCGGGGACGTAGGCTCGATAGTGCTGCGCGACAGAAAGCATCTTGCTCAGGACGGATTGATAATAATTGTGATCGGCATTGAAAAATCAGTCAACGTAGTTGCGGCAGGTCCGGATATAATCTCACGCGGCTTTGTTTATGTGAGGGAATCCGAGGAACTGTTCGTTGAAGCCAGAAATGTTTTGAGAAAAACTCTTGCCGATTGCTCTTATGCTGAAATGAGAGAGTGGACTACTCTTAAAGGCAAGCTCCGCGACGCTCTTTCAGAATATATTTATCAAAAGACAAAACGCAGTCCCATGATCCTTCCTATAATCATGGAAATTTGACATAAAAAGGAGTCGGAAAAGTGAGAAGGAAATTTCCGCTGGCGTTTTTTTTACTGATAGCCGCCATTATTTTTGGTCAGGCTTTCGCTTCGCTGTCCCTTTACGGCTATAACAGAACATACGGGCTTATAGGTATTATATATACCGTGGTCTTTTTGGCGGCTCTAATCGTATTTTCCATTGTCTGTTCGAAAAATTCCATGCGGCATTTATCAAAAATGAACGCTCATCTGGAAAATTCGGCGGCGGTATATATGAATAATCTGCCCGCCCCGATCGCCGTTATTGACGAAAACGGCAGATTTGTGTGGTATAACAGTAAGTTCTGCGAAAGGATAAGTCTCGGCGCCGACGTTTACGGGCTGGATTTCAAGGAATTTGTAAATCTCGATATAAACGGGCTTTATTCTTCCGAAAATCTGCTTTGCAGTATAAATGACGCCGTGTACCGGGTTTCAGGAGAAAAATTCGACGAAAACGATATTTCATTTCTCATAATTTATTTTCACGACGAAACAAATTATTATGAACTGAAGAAAAAAAGCGAAGAATCTCATCCGTGTATGGTCATACTGACTATAGACACTTACGACGAGATCATGCAGAATGCCAAGGAAAGCGAAAAGGCGCAGGCTTCCGTGGAGATAGAGCAGTTGATTGAAAAGTTTATGAGCAGTACCAACGGCTTTATCAAGAAGATCTCGCCCAATACTTTTTACGCTGTTCTTGAAAAGCGTCATCTTGACGAGAAAATACGCGATAAGTTTAAAATTCTCGATCTTGCGCGCGAAATAAAGATAGCGGGAAAATATCCGCTGACCTTTTCCATAGGCGTCGGACTTGGCGGACGTTCGCTTTCCGAAAGCGAACTTATAGCGCGTCAATGCCTTGATATGGCGCTTGGCAGGGGCGGCGATCAGGCTGTTATCAAAACAGACAGCGGTTATCGTTTCTTTGGCGGCATATCTAAGGGCGTTGAAAAAATGTCGCGCACAAAAACGCGTATTATTGCCAATGCCATGCAGGATCTCATAATGAATTCCGATAAGGTTTTCATTATGGGACATCGGTTCGGCGATCTTGATTCCGCAGGCGCTTCATGCGGTCTTGCAGGCGCTTTGCGGCTTCTCGGAAAAGAAGTACATATTGTGGTTGACAGGACGAAAAATCTTGCGCTGCATCTGATAAATTCCGTGGAGCAGCAGACGGACGATCAGCTGTTTATGACTCCTTTCGAGGCTGTTTCATCGGCGGGAGAAAACGATCTGCTGATCATTGTGGATATCCATAACAAGGATCTGATAGAAAGCCGCGAGCTTTACGAACGCGTTAAGCAGGTGGTGGTTATAGATCATCACAGAAAAACGGTTAATTTCATTGATAATGCTGTGATCTTTCACCATGAACCCTACGCTTCTTCGGCGTCTGAAATGGTTACGGAGATAATTCAGTATTTCCGTTTTGACAAAAGCAGCGACAAGCTTCCGGTATGCTACGCGGAGGCGCTGCTTGCGGGAATCATGCTCGATACGAAAAATTTCGTGATGAGGACAGGCGTCCGCACTTTTGAAGCGGCGGCATTCCTGAAAAAACTGGGTGCGGATACGGTTGCGGTAAAAATGCTTTTCGCAAATTCATTCGAATCTTACAAGAGAAAAACTCAGATAGTTGCGTCAGCAAAGATATACGATAACTGTGCTATTGCAACGGCTGATTTCAAATCCGACGATATACGCATTGTTGCTCCGCAGGCTGCCGACGAACTGCTTAGTATCGTGAATGTTGACGCGTCTTTTGTTATATATAAAACGGGGACGACGGCAAATATTTCCGCACGTTCACTGGGCGCGACGAACGTTCAGGTTATCATGGAAATACTCGGCGGCGGCGGTCATCAGACTATGGCTGCGGCGCAGCTTGAGAATTGCAGTATACAGGACGCTGTGAAGCTCCTGATACAAGCTATAGATAAACGGGACGAAGAGGTCTCGGAAAAGAAAGGATAAGTTGTTATGAAAGTTATTTATTTGCAGGATGTCAAAGGTTCGGGCAAAAAGGGCGAAGTTAAGAACGTCGCCGACGGTTTTGCAAGAAATATGCTTATTCCAAAAGGACTTGCTGTCGAGGCTACGCCTGCCAATCTCAGCAAATTAGCGGGACAGCAGTCTTCCGCGCAGCACAAGATCGATACGGAGAAAAAGGCTGCTGCTGAAGCTGCCGCTGCCGTTAAGGATAAAAAAGTTATCATCAAGGCTAAAGCAGGTTCTAATGACAGACTTTTCGGTTCGGTTACTGCCGCTCATATTGCTGACGCTCTCGCTGAGCAGTTTGGCGTTAAAGTCGATAAGAAGAAGATCAGCCTCAGTTCCGATATCAAGAATTTCGGCACATACAGCGCAGTCATAAAGTTTTACGCGGGTATCAGCGAGAAGATCGATATTGAGGTAATTGAGGGATAATGGAGAATACCGGTCTGCCATTTTCAATTTCGGAATTTCCTCACAGTATCGAGGCGGAGCAGTCCGTCATCGGCGCCGCGCTTTCCGATCAGTCTGTAATGCCGCTGATCATAGAAAAAGTCAAGCCCGATTATTTCTTTAACGAGAGTCACAGGGCTATTTTTGGAATTATTTTCCGGATGTTCACCAGCGGCGTACCTATAGATGTTGTAACGCTTCTTAATGAGGCGATGAAGCTCCACATATTCGAAAACGCTTCCGAGGGCAGACGTTATCTTGCTGATATTGCAAATACGCTGCCTACAACTGCGAATATCGAGAGTTACTGTAAAATAGTTGAGGATAAGTATTATATACGAAGTCTTGCATATGCGGCGCGCGATATTCTCGACAGCGTTCAGAGCGGCGAACAGGACGCTCAGCTTCTTCTGGATTCGGCTGAACAGAAGATATATGATATTCGTCAGGGCAGAAACGTCAGCGGCCTTTCTTCATTGGCGGACGCCGTTCTTGAAGCGTATGACCGTCTCGGAAAATTAACAGGTGAAGATAAAGATCTGTATGTCGGCGCACGAACGGGATTTACCCTGCTTGACAGCATTACTTCTGGGCTTAATAAGTCGGATCTTATTATTATTGCCGCCCGTCCGGGTATGGGAAAAACTTCATTCGCGATGAATATTGCACGAAATGTTGCGAAAACAAGCGATAAGGACGTTGTTACGTTCAACCTCGAAATGTCTAAGGAGCAGCTTGCGACGCGTCTGCTGTCCACGGAAGCGCGCGTTGAATCAGGTGCGCTGCGAAACGGCAGAATAAAGACTGAAGATTGGGTAACTCTTGCGACCAGCGCGGCTTATTTAAGTACTCTGCCGATGTTCATCGACGATACGGCGAGCATGACTGTTCAGCAGATGAAAGCTAAACTGCGCCGCGTGAAGAATCTCGGATTGGTCATCATCGACTATCTCCAGCTTATGGGTTCGACGTCTCATTCCGATAACCGTGTTACCGTTATTTCAGAAATCACTCGTCAACTGAAGGTTATGGCTAAGGAACTCGACGTGCCTGTTATTCTGCTTTCCCAGCTTTCCCGTGCTGTTGAGAGCAGAAACGATAAGCGTCCTATGCTTTCAGACCTCCGTGAATCGGGTTCTATCGAGCAGGACGCGGATATAGTTCTTTTTCTTTACCGCGACGCTTATTATAATAAGGAGAGTCAGCGGCAGAATGTTTCGGAATGTATAGTTGCGAAAAACCGACACGGTGAAACCGGTACTGTCGAACTTATATGGAACGGTCAGTTTACGTTATTTTCGAATCCCGATTACAGCGCAGCGGAGGCATAATATGCTTGATAAACTACGTGATTTCGCTGAAAAATACGATATGCTCAGCAGCGGCGACGTTGTAGTATGCGGACTTTCCGGAGGCGCTGACAGCGTGTGCCTTTTGCTTTCAATGCGTGAAATTTCGCGTGAGATCGGCTTTTCGGTCGAGGCTCTTCATGTCAATCACTGCCTGCGCGGTGATGAAAGCGACCGAGACGAAGAATTCTGCCGTTGTCTTTGCAGCAGACTGAAAATTCCGTTTAAGGCTGTATCATGCGATGTGCGCGGCTATGCCGAGAAGTTTTCCCTTTCGACCGAAGAAGCGGCGCGCGAGTTGAGATACGCGATATTTCGGGACAATTCTCATGGAAAAAAGATAGCCACGGCTCATAATGCCGACGATAATCTCGAAACCGTGATATTAAATCTCGTTCGCGGAACGGCTGTCAAGGGGCTTTGCGGAATTCCGCCTGTCCGCGATAATATAATTCGTCCGATGCTTGCGGTCACGCGGCGGGAGATCGAGGAATTTCTCGATTTGCAGGGGCAGGATTACGTTACGGACAGCACGAATCTTACGGAGGATTACACCAGAAATAAGATTCGCCGCCGAATAATTCCCGTGATGCGCGAATTGAACGCTTCGCTGACTGAAACTTCCGTGAACACCATTGACGGCATCCGCAGCGAAAATGATTTTATCGAATCCGAAACCGCCGCAGCTCTTGAAAAATGCCTGAAAAACGGCGTTTTATCTGATATGAGCGATTATGACGAAGTGATTCGCAGGAGATGCGCCGCAAAACTTCTCAGGGATAACGGGCTGCTTATATCTCACAAGCGGCTTGAAGAATGCGGAAAGATAATGCAAAACGGCGGAAAGCTGAATATTTCGGGTAATATTTATTTTGTTTCCGACGGGAAAAATTCGAGGCTGGAGAAAATCATTCCCAAAAGCGAGGAGTTGATTTCGATACCGCTGAAAATTGGCGAAAACAGTCTTTTCCCTGATACTGTCATGATTTGCGAGATCGTCGAATGTGAAAGTTTGACGAAAATTGATTTTGTTAATAAAAAATTAACATTTTCTCTTCTCGATTATGATAAAATAATAGGAAAGACTGTTGTGAGAAACAGAAAGTACGGCGACAGAATTCGGCTAAGCGGCAGGGATTTCACTTCTTCGGTGAAAAAAATTATAAATGAAAAGATACCGAAAAATATCCGACCCACTCTCTATTTTATTGAGGACGGGGAGGGAATCGTTTTCGGGGAAATGATCGGCGTCGCACAGCGCGTAACACCGGATGAAAATACGAAGCGTCTGCTGAAAATAACCGTAATTCGCAAATAGATTGGAGTGTGCAACTTGACACCAAGAAAAAACAGGGGTATTTTTACCTATATTTTGATCCTTCTTATATCTCTTTTCTGCATTTATTTCGTGATATCAAAGCTTTCGGACAATAGTGCAAAGACCGATTATACGCAGATAATAAATTACTTTGACGATTACAAGGTTTCGTATTACGAACTTGATCTCGGTTCGGGCGAATTGATCTATCAGCTCCGCGGAGAAGAGAAAAAACAGAAGTTCAATGTTCCGAATGTTGACATATTCCTTAAAGATACGGAAAATTACCGCACGGAATACAATGAAAAATATCCTAAAGAAAAGCTGGTTCAGAATTATATAAAAATAACCGACAGAACATGGCTTTATTCGCTGATTCCCGTGCTTCTTACCGTTGTATTGGGCGTTTTCATCCTTTACTTCATGATGAAGCAAAGCGGCGGAGGCAGTAAGTATTCTTCATTCGGCAAGGCGAATCTGAAAAATCAGATCGATACGCGCACGGCGACTTTCAAGCAGGTCGCGGGTGCGGACGAAGAAAAGCGCGAACTTGAAGAGATCGTTGATTTCCTTAAGCATCCACGCAAATATACTGATATCGGCGCGAAAATTCCTAAGGGCGTGCTGCTTCTCGGACCTCCCGGCACGGGTAAAACTCTTCTTGCGCGAGCCGTTGCAGGCGAGGCAGGCTGTCCGTTTTTCTCGATTTCTGGTTCTGATTTCGTGGAAATGTTTGTAGGCGTCGGAGCTTCTCGTGTAAGAGATCTTTTTGAACAGGCGAAAAAACACGCTCCATCTATAATATTTATTGATGAGATCGACGCCGTAGGTCGTCACAGAGGCGCAGGTCTCGGCGGCGGTCATGATGAACGAGAGCAGACTCTTAATCAGCTTCTTGTTGAAATGGACGGATTTTCGGGCAGCGACAGCGTTATCGTTATTGCGGCTACCAACCGCCGCGATATACTCGATCCCGCTCTTCTTCGTCCCGGCAGATTCGACAGACAGATCGTTGTCGGTTATCCCGATGTTAAAGGACGCGAGGATATTCTCATGGTTCATGCGAATAATAAGCCGCTTGCTCCCGATGTTGATCTCAGAGTGATCGCCAAAACTACGCAGGGCTTTACCGGCGCTGATCTTGAAAATCTGTTGAATGAAGCGGCTCTTCTTGCTGCGAGAAATAACAGAATGTCCATAACTGAAAAGGATATCGAAGAGGCGACAATAAAAGTTATTGCCGGTCCTGAGAAGAAATCCCGAATCGTTACCGAGCGCGACAGAAAAGTTACCGCTTATCATGAGGCAGGTCATGCAGTTGCAGCTTATAATCTTCCCACGCAGGATAAGGTTCATCAGGTCACTATAATTCAGCGCGGAATGGCGGCGGGACTTACCATTACAAGACCCGACAGCGACGATATGCACGTTTCGCGCAATCAGATGAGAGAAAGTATAATTATGCTGCTTGGCGGAAGAGTTGCGGAGGAAACTTTCCTTGACGATATTTGTACAGGAGCTTCAAACGACATCGAGAGGGCGACAAACACAGCCAGAAGTATGGTTACGAAATACGGATTCTCAAATAAACTGGGTACTGTTGTTTATGGTTCGGATAACGACGAGGTATTTCTTGGTAAGGATTACGGTCATACGAGAAATTACAGCGAAGCAGTGGCGGCGCAGATCGACGAGGAAGTTAAAAATATTATCGAAAAGGCTTACTCCGACTGCAAGGCTATTATTCAAGCAAATTCCGAGAAAATGCATACTCTTGCAAATTATCTTCTGAAGTATGAAAAAATAGACGGCGCTGATTTTGAACGTCTTATGAAAGGCGAAAATATCGAGCCTGTTGTAAATTAAAAAAATCCGCACAAGATGACTTTGTTATGTCTTGTGCGGATTTTTCAAACAAGCCATAGAGTGCGTCAACACATCCTAATTATTTTTCTGATGCTGCGTGCCGAAGTAAAAGGCTATTATGGTTGTGAAAATAGTGAGGAACTGTTCTGCGTCAATGCTGCCTTTCAGCGATAAATAGCCGAATATCAGCATTGACGCAAGCGTTACGACGGATTTTACGTCTAATAGTTTAATGAGTTTCCGTTTCATGCTCAAAAGCCTCCAATCTGCGGTTGATAACGTCGATTCGTTCGCTGATAAGCGGTATTCGCTCGGCGAAATTATTGTGCTTGTCGACCTTTTTCTCAAGCTGCTCAATGCGGTAATTAGTAAGTTTGGAACTTACCATAATTCCGCTTAAGCTGCCAAACAGCGTTCCCATAAGTGAAATAACAGAGATTATTATAGTTGAATTCATTTGACTCTCCTTTTTTTAATTAATTTGTATGCTTGTGTTTTGCTCTCTATAATAAGGATAAAAATGGAGATTTTTAAATGTAAAATAGTTGATTATCATAAAAATTTACAGAAAGTTCAAATTGTATATTTATAAAATAAGTTAATTTTCAATTGATATTGACTTTAATATGAATTTGTGTTAAAATAAAATAAAGCGGTTATTTCGGCAAAAAAGGAGTTTTTTCTATGGCAAGAGACGAGATAGATTACGTATGGACCGATAAAAAAAGAACGCTCTTCGGACTTCCGATCTCATTGACGAGGTATTATCTGACAGAAACAAAATTTATTACGCAAACAGGCTTTTTAAGCATTAAAGAAGATGAGATCGATCTTTATAAAATTATCGATAAAAGTATTAAGCGTTCCTTTTGGCAGAGGCTCTTCGGATGCGGAACTATCGTGATCTACAGTAAAGACGCCGATACGCCTACCAAAGAGGTGAAAAGCATTACTAACGTCCGCCGTGTGTCGGAAACTATTGATAAATATGCAAATCAAATGCGTGACAGATATGGCACACGCGGCAGAGATATGTATGGCAGCAGTCATGATTATCACCACCATGACGACGATTGCTGCGGAGATATAGATATATAATACTTGGAGTTTCAAAATGATTTCATTTATAACAGAAAAAAAATCCTCATGGGATAAACTTAAAGAGGAAACAAGACCAATTTTTATTTATGGTATGGGCGACGGCGCGTTGAAGATCATGTCCGTTTTCAGGCAAAAGGGTATTCTCCTTTCAGGTATTTTTGCCAGCGATGATTTTGTTCGCGGTCATTCATTTGAAGGCTATCGCGTTCATAAGCTGTCTGAAATCGAAGAAATGGTCGATGATTTTGTGGTTGTCCTTGCATTTGCGGCAGGATATCAGGCGATCGTTGATAAGATTCATAATCTTGCTGCCAGACATACGCTTTATGTGCCTGACGTTCCGGTTGCAGGCGGCGGACTTTTTACATATGAATATTGCCTGCAAAATGCTGCAAAGCTTCGCCGCGTATACGACAGCCTCGAAGATGATTATTCCCGAAAGGTCTATGCGAATATAATCAATTTCAAGATCAGCGGAAATATTGATTATTTATCGAGCGTTACGACGCCTAAAGCCGATATTTACAGAAATATAATAAAGCCTAAATTGAATGAAACTTATGTGGATCTCGGCGCATATAACGGAGATACGATTCGTGAATTATTAGAATTTACTCATGGAATGTATGCGGGCATATATGCTCTTGAACCCGACAGGAAGAATTTCAAGAAGCTGTCGAAATTTATTGACGGAATGCTTCATGTTTTTGCATATAATGCAGCCGCTTGGTGCGTAGATACTGAACTTCCCTTTTCGGCTAAAGCTGGCAGGCAGTCGTCTATCTCGGCGAGTTCCGATACGATGATTCAGGCGTTGTCCGTTGATAATATTCTCAGCCGCCGTTCCGCGAGCATTATAAAAATGGACGTTGAGGGCTTTGAACGCGAGGCGATATGGGGAGCGGCAAATACTATAGCGCGTTATTCGCCGAAGCTTATGGTGTCGCTTTATCATCGCAACGAGGATATTTTTGAACTGCCGCTTCTGGTCAAGACAATAAATCCCGATTATAAGCTTTATATACGGCATCAGCTTTATATACCTGCATGGGAAACTAATCTTTATGCTACGTTATAAGAATTTGTCTTCACAAGATATAGCGCACGTCATTTCGGCAAGATTTTGCCGCTGACTGCGTTAAAAATCCTTGCCATACTCAAGTATGCCTGCGAATTTTTTGCCTTGTCATCGACAAAATCTTGTCGAAAATCCGCACACGAATCTTGTGAAGTCAAGTTCTAATAATAAAAAACCGCTGTAATTTCAAGATTTCAGCGGTTTTTTATTATTTTGATTTTGAAGTCAGTATGGAAGCAAGGCTGAAAATCAAGAATACAGCTATATCTGCCGCTACTATCGTTGCGCCTGTAGGAGTTTTTAATAATATGGATAATATAATTCCTGCTGCTGCGCAAATAACTGAAATAATTGCCGAGCAGATGGTAACGCTTTTGAAGCTTTTGAAGAGGCGCATCGCTGAAAGTGCAGGGAAGATTATAAGCGCCGAAACAAGCAGCGAGCCGACAAGATTCATGGCAAGTACGATTATGACTGCGGTAATAATCGCGATCATTAAATTATATGCGTCGGAATTGATTCCTGTCGCCTTTGAAAAGCTTTCGTCAAATGTCACGCTGAATATCCTGTTATAAAATAAAACAAATATTGCAAGCACGATTACGGATAAGACGATGCATAGCCATACATCCTCAATTTTCAGCTTCAATATCGACGTTGAACCGAACAAAGAACCGCAGACGTCGGCTGAAATATTCGACGAAACCGGAAAAATATTCATTAATATATAGCCAAGAGCCAATGCGCTGACAGAAATCATTGCAATTGAGGCGTCGCCTTTTATTTTTGTATTTTTCCCCGTTCGCAAAAGAAGAATTGCCGAAAGCACGGTAACAGGCAGGATGATTATCATTTTGTCAGTAATGCCGATTACGGCGGCTATCGCCATTGCGCCGAATGCGACGTGTGAAAGTCCGTCTCCAATGAATGAAAAGCGTTTCAAAACCAGCGTAACTCCCAGCAGAGACGAACAGAGCGCGATAAGCAGCACAACTATAAGCGCGTACCAAACGAACGGATATGAAAAATAGTATTGAAGAGTTGAAAATATATCAGTCATTTTCTGCCTCCGTTTCAAGAAAAGTTTTGCAGACAGAACTTTTTATGTAGTTCGATTTTTCACCGAAAAACAGCTGCTTTTTTGATATATGCAGAATATGGGTGGCATATTTTAAAGCCGATGTAATATCGTGTGAGACCATGATTATGGAGGTTCCCTTAGCGTTCAGAGCGGCTATAATTTCATAAAGTTCCGACTGCGCATGAGGATCAAGACCTGTCATGGGTTCATCGAGCAGAAGCATTTTACTTGCCGCGCACAATGCTCTTGCAAGAAGTACGCGCTGCTGCTGACCGCCGGAAAGTTCCCTATAGCAGCGTTTTGCAAGGTCGGAAATTCCCAGCTGAGCCATATTTTCAGCTGCCAATTTTTTTTCCGCAGCCTTGTAAAAAGGTCTTCGTCCCATTTTGGAAAGGCATCCCGACAATACTATTTCGTTGACAGACGCCGGAAAATCGCGCTGTATCGGGGTTTGCTGCGGCAGATATCCGATATCTTTCGCTGAAAAACCGCCGCACCATTTTATTTCGCCGCTTATCTGCGGTTTCAAACCGAGAAGCGCCTTGATAAGAGTGCTTTTTCCGGAGCCGTTTTCGCCGAGAATGCACAAATAATCGCCGCTGTTTACCGTGAAATCAATGTCTTCTGTAACAATGCCGTCCTCATATCCGAGGGCGGCGTTTCTGCAAATTATCTGTTCGCTCATTTGAATGCCTCTTCCAGAATTTCATAATTTTTTTTCATGATACCGAGATAAGTCGCGCCATCCGAGATTTGCTGCGCGGAGACAGACTGAGCGGAATCAAGAATTGCAATTTTCTGCGATTTATCAGAAGTATTTTGGATAACAGCGTCAGCTATCGTGCAGTCGGAATTTTCTATAGCAAAGATATATTCCGCATTAAGCTCGTCCGCTTTTTGCGCGAGGAAAATTATAGTTTCAAAACTTGCCTCCGTATCGGCAGAGCAGCCCAAAAAAGCCGCGTAGTAGTCGAGAGCGTAATCTTCAGTAAAATATCTGAACGGGAATCTATCGCCGAAAATAAGTACAGGTTTTCTTTCGTCGAGGAGCGTGTGAAAACTGCGGTCGAGAAGCTGAAGTTCGGTTTTGTACAAATTGGAATTTTCCGCATATATCGCGGAATTTTTGTTGTCAGCAGTGCAAAGTTCGTCAGCAATGGCGGAAACGCAGCGTTGAGCATTGTTGAGTGAAAGCCAGATATGCTCGTCGTATTCGGGGGAATCCTCATCTTCGTCATGCTCGGATTCTTGCTCCATGCCCTCCTTGAGTTCCTCCTCTACGGTATTTTCAGCAACAACGTCCATCAACTTGACCACCTTCATATCGCTGTTTCGCGCATTTTCAAGTGCGTCGTCCACCCATTCATCGGATTCGCCGCCAACGTAAATAAAAACGTCGCATTCGGAAATTTTTATCATATCATCAGCAGTTGGCTGAAAATTATGAAGATCCGAACCGTTTTCAAGCAGGTAGGTAATATTGACGCCGGGAGCGTCGCCGACTATCTGTTTAGTCCAGTCATAGCAGGGGAAAATCGTGCATACAACGTCGAGGGTATCATTTGTTTTAGTGGGAGCGGCGTCGCATGAAGCGAATGCGGAAGCCAAAATAATTGCTGCTCCCAAAGCCGCGGTGATTTTTTTCAGCATAAATATCTCCAGATTCAAAATTGATAATCATTTTCATTTTTTCAATTATAGCATAAATATAAGAACTTGTCAAGACAGAACTGAAAAAAATTCTGCACCCGTTGCGGATACAGAATTTGAAGAGTTATTCCTGATTTTGCGCTATATACTCATCGAGAATTTCCGCGGCAGATCGTACAAATTTGATACACGGACGAACCTTGTAATACTGTTCGGTGCGCTGCTCCGGAGTTGGATCTTTGGTAACTTTCAAGCCTTTCAGCAGTTCCAGACAATTTATCGTCTCATGCCTTTTTTTGAATTCCTCCGCAAGATGCTGGATTCGGCGATAATGTTCAGTTTTTTCACCAATATTGTTTTTCGAAGAGTAGCCGTATAAGATTCCCGCGATCATGAACATGGCGGAGCAAGTTCCGCAAACCTCGCGCATTCTTCCCATTCCGCCGCCAAATGATGAAGCAAGGCGCAGCGCGAATTCCTCGTCAAGCCCCGTAACGTCTGAAAATGCGGCAAATACAGCCTGCGCACAGTTTCTGCCCTCAGCAAATAATTGGCAGGCTTTTTCAGCGTGATCGTATTTCATTTTTTCACCTTCTTATATGGAGTTTTGCAGCAGCTTGCACAATAAATTTCGCAAGCACCGTTTTCGGTCAGAAGTTTTGCTATCTCTGCAAAAGTACTTCCTGTTGTGCATACATCGTCGATTATCAGAATTCGTTTATTAAATATTGCCGTTTTATTGGTAATTGAAAATGCACCCTTTAGATTTTTAATGCGCATTTCGCGTGTGAGATTCTTTTGATAATCGGTCAGAACAGTCTTCACGACAATATTCTTCATGACAGGAATTCCGATGATCCTGCCTGTTTCTCTCGCGATAAACAGCGACTGGTTTCCGCCGCGCCGTTTCAGGTCTTTCTTGTGGAGCGGAACAGGGATAATTAAATCTATATTATCGCTGATTTCGCAGCTTATGATCTTCTCTGCAATGGCTTTGCCGAAAGCATAGGGAGCGTTGCCGAAAATTCCGTCTTTCATAAGCATAATCGCAGGCGAAATTTCGGCGCTGTATTCAAATGGCGAGACGAATTTTCGGACGTTATTAATCTGAAGATCAGTATGATCTGCTGTAAATTTTGCTTTGCATTTATTGCAAAAATCATCGCCGTATTCTATGAAATCGCCGCAGACAGGACATTTGACAGGATACAGCAATGCGGATAATCTGCCCAATAGATTTGAAAACATCAAAAATACATATAAAGCTGGCATTTGATCATGCCGTTATAGAGTTTGCGGCGGCGTTTTGCAGTGTCTCCAAAAAATTGCTCAAACTGCTCGTGCGGCGAGATTATATAACTCTGACGATCGCCGCCGTGACCAAGAACTCGTCCCATTTGTCGGTAAATATTTTCAGCCTCGCGAAGCTCAAGAAGTCTTTCGCCGTATGGAGGGTTGCATATCACAATGGAATCTTCGGGCTGTCTGAATTTTGAAATATCAGCCTGTTCTATGCGAAGTCTGGACTTTATGCTTGCTTTATGAGCATTGTCGAGAGTGAGAGCAACGGCTGAATCGTCAATATCATAGCCGAATCCCTGAAAAGAAGCGGAGCGGTCAACTCCGTCAATAGCGCATTTCCGTTCTTCCTGCCATATTCTTGAATCGATAGACTGCCATTTTTCGGCTGCAAATCGACGGTTGATGCCGACCGGGATTTTCAGCGCCTTCATAGCTGCTTCAATAAGGATAGTGCCGCTGCCGCAGAACGGGTCGCAAACTATGGAATCGGGGCGGACTCTTGCGAGATCGACAATGCCTGCCGCAAGGGTTTCCTTAATGGGCGCAGCGTTGGAATTCCGCCTGTAACCGCGCTTATGGAGTCCTGCGCCGCTTGTATCGAGATATATCGTCACCACGTCTTTTAATATGCTGAACTGAATCTGTACTGTCGGACCGGTCTCGCTGAACCAATTTACGCCGTATTTACTTTTCAGACGCTCGACGGCAGCTTTCTTAATTATCGACTGGCAGTCCGGAACGCTGTGCAGCGTTGAATTAAGGGAATGCCCTTTAACGGGAAATGCGTCGTCAACGCCTATAAACCGCTCTAATTCAATAGAGCGGACGCCTTGAAAAAGATCTTCAAATGTTTCGGCTCTGAATTCCAGCAGTTCTATGAGAACTCTTTCAGCTGTCGAAAGGCAGATATTGGCGCGCGCCATAATATTTTCGTCGCCCGTGAAGCTGATCTTGCCGTCGCTTACTTTAAGGTCAGTTCCGCCTATTTTGGTAATTTCGTATTTCAGAACGCTTTCCAGACCAAAATGGCAGGGGCAGCATAGTCTTAATTTATCACTCATTTGATCACCTGTCCAATTATTTCAATTTTGTTTAGAGCCTGTTCATTCCGTATGAACAGGCTCTTTTTAGTTAGTGTTCTCCTAATTTATTCAGCGGGATTAGGCTCGCCGCCGCCTGCATTCGGATCGTCGCCGCCTCCTGTGCCGGGATCGTTATTACCGCCTCCGCTTGGCTCGCCGCCCGAAGTGGGATCTGTGTTTCCGCCTCCGCTCGGTTCGCCGCCGGTAGTGGGATCAGTATTTCCGCCGCCGTTATTGCCTCCTTCGTTTGAAGGCTCGTCTCCGTTGCTTGTACCGTTATTCTGGTCGCCGTTATTGTTATTCGACGGAACATAATGCGCGCCGTCGCAATAAGGAGCGTTGGAGGGTTTCCAGTAACCGGTAATGCCCTTTGGACAATTCGGACCCGCTATCATACCTGTAGCCGTACACATTGAAGCCTGAACTACAGAGGGGCTTGGCTCGAAATCAGAACCCGTATCGGAGAAGTTGGTGTTGGCATATTCGCCGATTATTCTGTTCCATAGCTGAGCCGACTGGAGTCCCATATTAAGTTCCAGATTAGGATTGTTGAATTTGTAGCCTATGGTAACGCCGCTGGCGAAATCTCGCGTCATTCCTACGAATGCAAGGTCATACCAGTTTTCCGTAGTACCTGTTTTGCCTACAACAACCTTGTTTGAAAGCCTTGCCGCCATACCTGTACCGTTATCGACTACGTTTTTCATCAGTCTGTTCATTACCCACGCTGTTTCCTCGGAAACAGCCTGAATAGCGTCCGCTCCCGTGGTATTGTCAACAAGAATCTGATGATTGGCGTCCTCTATCTTTGAAATTATATGCGCCTTATTGTAAATACCGCCGTTTCCGTATGGCAGGTATGCGTTTACAAGATTTTGCAGCGTAATACCATAGGTAAGGCTTCCGAGTGCGAGAGGAGAATGAGCTTCGTCCTCTTTGTCAAGTTCGAGACCAAGCTGTTCGGTACAGAATTTATATACAGCTTCGGGAGTCAGCTCGTCTACAAGCTGCGCAGGAACAGTATTGAATGATTTTTGCAGATAGTAGTATATGAAGTTACGATAGCCGTCGCCTCTTGCTCTTCCGTAGTTGAAAGGCCACGGATCGCCGTTTTCGTCCTTGATATGGTCAAGAGGAAGGTTGTAATAAACGCTTCCCCAGTGTATATGATCGGATTCGATTCCCAGCCCGTACGATGCTACGGGCTTCATGGTAGAACCTACCTGACGGGGTTCACGGTTGGCATAGTTTGTGACCAGAGAATCCGTTTTCGGACCCCAGTTGCCGACCTGCGCCATGACCGAGCCGTCATATCTCAGGGCAACGAACGCTACGTGAGGGAGATATTCTTCCGCTTCGCCGTCGCCGTCGAGATCAGCCCATTTTCTGACTGTCCATTCCTCAACGATATTATTAAGATCGAGGAATTTGTCTTCAAGATAATTCTGCATTTTCTTGTCGACGGTCGAGTAAATTCTGTATCCGCCCTTATTTATGCGGTTTATCGCTTCCTGCTCGTCGATATTGTACATATCCATGAGATATCCTGCCGCCTCGAACATCATGGCGTCAACTTCCCATGTATAGGCATTCTGCTCGTTTTCCATTTCCTGAAGATCAACTTCGGGGTGAAGTTTTCTATATTCATCCGAATCTGTGTACAATATTTTCGCGGCGAGATATTCCTGATATTCATCGTAAGTAATTGCGCCGTTATTGTACATCTGCCACAAAACGTATTCCTGACGCGTCTTGTTATTGGCTCGTCCGTTGACTATAACGTTTCCGTCATCGTCTTCGGTAGCAACGAAAGGACCGTACTCGTTGGGGCTTTTTGGTATAGCCGCAAGAACGGCAGCTTCCGCAACTGACAATTCCTCGACGTTTTTTCCGAAATATCGTGTAGAGGCAAGCTGAATTCCGTTGATAGGACCGCCAAAACCAATATAATTCAGATATTCTTCGAGAATTTCGTCTTTTGAGTAAGTTTTTTCCAGCTGCATAGCTGCAAAGATTTCGCGGATCTTACGCTGCGGAGTCTGTTCGGTATCGCCCGTAAGATTCTTGATAAGCTGCTGAGTTATGGTAGAACCGCCCTGATTGGTATTGTAGAAATGCAGGAACATATTCAAAAAGGCGGAGAACGTACGCTTATAGTCAACGCCGTCGTGAACGTAAAATCTTTCGTCTTCGGTATAAACGAACGCGTCGCGCACGTGCTGGGGTATCTTGTCGATCGAAACGGGAATACGCTGAACGTCGGTTTTCAGTTCTTTGAGGACAACCATTTGCTCTTCGCCGTTTTCGTCGATCTCCGTACCGTAAAAGTAGGTATCGCTTCCAGATTCAAGTTCCGCAAGAGTAATGTTGGTGGACTCGTCCATAAAATCGAGAACATACACTGTAAGGGCTGTGGTAACAATAGTTCCTGTGATCACCATGATGAGGAAAAGGGAGAGAAGCGTGGTAACTATTGCCGTACAGAGCTTTTTTAAGAACCATAAAAGCTTGCTTTTTTTCTTCTTTTTTTTGCGGTGGTGTTTTTTTTCGGGCGCAGGTTCGTCGTCATATGGGGGATTCATACGCCTGCGTTCGCTGTCGCGTTTTGATTTAGCCATTGTGTCATTGCTGAGCCGCATTAATACAGCGGTCAGCGTCTCCTTTCTGTTAAATAATGTCATAGCGATAAAAATAGACATAATATATTATACCACAATTTTACTCGTTTGTTAATAGTATTGGGAAAATTTTTTTGGATTTGTATATTTTAGCAAAATTAGGGAATATTAAGGACAGAAATTCAGAAAAGTTTTTGGTAAAGGAGTAATAATTATGATGCGATCTCTTGATAAGCGTATATTTCTTCTTCTCATGACGGCTATAACGATATCGGGCTTTATTGTCATCTGCACTCTCGGACAGTCTATCCAGCGGCAGAAAACCGCGATGAAAGCAACGGACAGCATTCCCGATCTTCCGGCAGCGGAATGCACCGTTCGGGAATATAACGGCAGAATAGGCGTATTCCGCGGAGCAAGCGAAGTGCCGTATCGTATAATCGACTATGATTTCACGCTTCTTTCAGAATATGACCGCGAGCAGCTTGCAAACGGCATCATGATAGAAAGCGACCGCGAATTGCAGCAGTTTATTGAGGATATAGCCACGTAAATTAATTTTTACTCGTGCTGTATTATGCAAGGGGACGCTGTCCCCCTGCACCCCCTGCAAAAGGGTGCTTCACCCTTTTGAAACCCAATTTTCATGTTATCCAATCTCTTTAGGGATTGGATAACATGAGGAGGGCTTCAATAGAGTAATCTTTGCAGGAGATATAGGGAGTCAGAGGTCACTGCATAATACAGCATAGTAAAAATTGATTTGCGCGGCTTATTCAGCGTTTATTTTTATTGGATACGGGATTTCGCTTTTTCTTTTTCCGAACCGAAAAACCGAAATCCCCTAATTTTCTTCCCAGTGCGAAATATTCGCCGTGAGCGTATGCGGCAAGTCCGCATTGCTGGAGATTGAGTTTTCCCTTGCTGTCAATAAATTTTTCATCAGCGTCGATACCGACTATTTCCGCGAGAAACATCGTATGACTGCCGAGAAGCTTGCTTTCCGTGACTTTGCATTCAAGGCTGAGAGGGCATTCCTCGATAAGCGGCGCGGAAACTTTTACGGCAGGCGCGGCATGAAATCCGCAGGCTGCAAATTTATCGACACTGCGACCGCTTTTAACGCCGCAGAAATCGGTTTCCCTGACCATTGCCGAGGTGGTGAGATTAATGACGAATTCTCCAGAATCCATAATAATATCATGAGAGAAACGTTCGGGGCGGACTGAAATATAAGTCATAGGCGGACGAGTGCAGACTATGCCTGTCCAGCCTATCGTTAAAACGTTTGATCTTTCCATATTTCCGCAAGTTACAAGAGCCGCGGGAACAGGGGCAAGCATTGCGCTGCCTTTCCAGAATTGTTTTGACATAAAAGCCTCCGTAGAAGTTTGGTCTAAGCGCCTGAACAGGCTCTAAAAATATTATATCATTAAAGCTGATAATTTTCAACATCAAACACGAAAAAAATCTGCAAATTTTTTTTTCGTTTCGACATTTATTTTTTCGCTTCAATGATATACTTTAAGGCAGAGAAAAGAAATTCAAGGCAATAAAGCGCAAAGCTTGCACGTAAGATGTACTCTGCGAGCATAAACTCCGTCAGATTTTTCATCAGATTGTATAAAAATAACGCAGGCATACTGACGTAGGTCAAGCTTTTTTTGTGTTAGATGACGGAAAAATCTGAAAGCAGATGGTGTACAAAGCCAAAAGACGGGTTTTGTGCGGTGTTGCCTGAATCTTTGACAGAGCAAAAAGGAGGAAGTATATGAAACTGGACATAAAATCCGAAAACGGAGCGGCTATCGCTGTGATAAAAGGAGAGATAGACCATCACACGGCTAAATCGTTAAGGGCGGAACTTGACAAATTCGTTATTACGATGCAGCCGGAAACTCTTGCGATCGACCTTGGCAATATCACTTTCATGGACAGTTCCGGAATAGGGCTGATCATAGGCAGATACAAGCTGCTTAAAGAATGCGGAGGCAAGCTGGAGATACGCAGACCGCAGCCGTATATACGACGAGTGCTGAAATTGGCAGGGATAGATCGGATAGTAAAGATCATATGAGGTGAGAAAATGAAAGTTGTAAATGAAATAAAATTTATCATGCCGTCGCTTTCGGTCAATGAGGCGGCAGCAAGAGCGGCTGTTTCATCGTTTGTGATACAAGCCGATCCGACCGTTGAAGAACTTGCGGATATCAGAACGGCTGTTTCCGAAGCTGTGACGAACTGTATCGTGCATGGCTACAGAGGTACGCAGGGTAAGATAGAGATGACCGTAAAACTTATGGAAAACCGCGAAATATACATAAAGATCAAAGATAACGGCTGCGGAATTCCCGATGTGAAGCAGGCTATGGAGCCGCTGTTCACGACTGCTCCGGAGGAGGAGCGTTCGGGACTTGGCTTTTCGGTAATGGAATCGTTTATGGATAAGCTGACCGTGAACAGCCGTAAGGACAAGGGAACTTCCGTTATTATGAGAAAGAGGCTGAGCGTACATGGCAGCTGAGACAAAACAGCCGCTCGCGGAGGAAAATCTCGGACTCGTTCATCTTTGCGCAAATCGTTTCAGGGGCAGGGGAATCGAGTATGAAGATCTATACTCCGCAGGCTGTCTCGGACTTCTGAAAGCTGTAAAAGCGTTTGATGTCAATAGGGGCGTAAAATTTTCAACTTATGCCGTCCCTGTTATCTTAGGCGAGATAAAACGGCTTTTCCGCGACGGAGGCAGTATACGCGTCAGTCGCGGGTTGAAAGAACTTTCGATGAAATTGCAGAAGATATGCGGAGAATTCAGCCAGCGCGAGGGGAGAGAGCCGACTATCGGCGAACTTGCAGAGATAACAGGCGAGGCTGAATCGGATATTGCGGAGGCGTTGTGTTCGGCGCAGCCATTGCTTTCGCTGACGGCTTCCGACGACGGGGAGGGGCAGCTTGACGTTCCGGTGGAAGCGCCCGATGAAAATATAGTCGATCTTCTTGCGCTTCGCCAGATAATGCTCGCGCTGCCCGACAATGACAGAATGCTCCTTGAACTGCGTTATTTTAAAAATCTTACGCAGTCAAAGACCGCTGCGATTCTGGGAATAACGCAGGTTCAGGTTTCAAGACGTGAAAAAAAACTCCTGGCACAAATGCGACGGGAGCTTTTGGAATAGTTGTTTTTAAACTAAAAAATTAAATATTCAATTATGGAATTCGACATGAGAAAGCCCTTTGGAGTGAGCGCGATACGTTCGTTATTATACGTGACATAACCTGATTCTTGAAGCGTCGGGATCTTTTTTAAGATATCGTCCGCCTTTTCGCCGCATTCGCCGATATTCAGCCCTTCCGCAAGCCTGAGCCGCAGCATTGCCGACTCTTCAAATCCGCAGGGCGACTCGTCAGTGATATAAATTTTCTGATTGGGCGCGTCAATGAATTCCTGCAAATTCGGCATGACCGCAAATCTTTTACCATTATAGCATGAATGTGCGGCAGGACCTATGCCGAGATAATCGCTGCATTTCCAGTATCGGCAGTTATGACGGCTTTCGAATCCGCTTTTTGCGAAATTTGAAACTTCGTATTGCGTAAAACCTTTTTTGTTAAGGCATTTGACCATGCTAAGATAAAGTTCCGCAGTCTGATCTTCGCCGGGCATGATATCGCGAATATTCGGCTTGTCGAACGGCGTTCCGTCCTCGATAGTCAATATATATGCGGAAATATGGCTAATGGGGAGCGAGGACAGTTCATTTATGGAAAATTCCATGGATTCCGCAGTCTGATTCGGCAGCGCGATCATAAGATCGCACGAAATATTGCGGAATCCTGCTTCTGCGGCGTCGAGAACGGTCTTTTTTGCGCGCTCGGCGGTATGAGTTCTTCCGAGAAATTTCAGTTCGCTGTCGATCATCGACTGAACTCCTATGGAAAGGCGGTTTATGCCGTTATCGCGAAGTTGCCGGAGTTTATCAGGAGTCAGAGTATTGGGATTGGCTTCCAGCGTAATTTCGGCATTTTCCGAAAGCCGGAAGCATTCCCTGATTTTCCTGATAATTTGGGCTATACTTTCCGCAGTCAGCAGCGACGGAGTACCGCCGCCGAAATATACGGTATCGACAAGGCGCGTTTTATCGGAATAATATTGAATATTTCTCAAAACGGCGCGCAGATAAAGATCTGCGTTTTTTTTATTGTAGTTCAGAGAATAAAAGTCGCAGTAGCTGCATTTTTTTCCGCAGAATGGAACATGGATATAAATTCCGAACGTATTCATTTTACGGCGTCGATCCTGATAGCGGGAGCAAGGCTGAAAAAGAATGCGTTTACCAGTTTCGGAACGAGCCACATTGAAGCAAGAAGTCCGAGGTTGATGAACCATTCATAATAATGTACCCAATTTAAGGAAGTTCCGACCATATCGGGCGCTTTAAGGTAGATGATAACTATGAGCGCGAATACTGCGATACAATAGGCGGCGTTGAAAATAGTTGCATTTTTGCCGTTTACACATTTTCTTCCGCATTCGATGCATACTTTACCGGGAGAATTAAGCTGACCTGCAAAAGCTTTTTTCCACGGATTAAATGATTTTTTCCCGCAGTGGGGACAGGTATATATACTTTTCATGACGATCTCCTTAATAATCCTGTGCGTTTTCGTTTTTTGCGGCATTTCAGCGGTCTTACCCTACCGAAAATTCTGAATCCGTCCAATATTACAGCGGAAACAATTAATGAGACGGCAGTAAATATCGACCATACAATATCGGACTTTTCGGATATCAGACTGCCGATTATCAGAAGGGCTGCGGCTGCGAATATGATCGGAACGGGGATTTCTCTTAAATTTATCCTGATACCGCGGAAGAAATTACGTATCTTCGCGCTTTTTACAGAGTGAGCTTCTGTAATCGCCGAAACGATACACAGAATCAGAAGAATTATGCTGAACACCGCAGAAATATAATTGAAAGTCATAGCAGCTCCTTATGAATCAAGCTTGAGAACGCTCATAAACGCTTCCTGCGGAACTTCCACCGTGCCGAGCTGTCTCATGCGCTTTTTGCCCTCTTTTTGCTTTTCAAGAAGTTTTTTCTTACGAGTGATATCGCCGCCGTAGCACTTGGCGAGAACGTCCTTGCGCATCGCCTTTACGGTCTCGCGGGCAATTATTTTTCCGCCGATAGCCGCCTGAATAGGCACTTCAAAAAGCTGACGCGGAATGTTTTCTTTAAGCTTTTCGGCTATCTTGCGCGCTCTTCCGTACGCCTTATCCGTGTGGATTATAAACGAGAGGGCGTCTACGATGTCGCCGTTAAGGAGAATGTCAAGCTTGACGAGTTTTGAAGGAACATAGCCCATCATTTCGTAATCGAAGCTTGCATAGCCCTTTGTGCGCGATTTCAGAACGTCGAAGAAATCGTAGATTATCTCGTTAAGCGGAAGCTCGTAATGAAGTTCGACGCGCGTATCGTCAAGATATTTCATATCTTTAAAAATTCCGCGCCTGTCCTGACAGAGTTCCATAATATTTCCCACGAATTCCGACGGAGAGAGAATGCTTGCCTTGACCATAGGCTCTTCTGCCGTCTGGATAAGCGCGGGGTCGGGATAATTCGTCGGGTTATCGATATACTGTACTTCTCCGCTTGTCATTGTGACTTTGTAGATTACCGAGGGCGCAGTCGTGATGAGGTCGAGATTATATTCGCGTTCAAGTCGTTCCTGAATTATTTCCATATGGAGCAGACCGAGAAATCCGCAGCGGAATCCGAATCCCAAAGCGATAGAAGTTTCGGGTTCGAACGAGAGTGAAGCGTCGTTAAGTCGCAGCTTTTCGAGAGCGTCGCGGAGATCGCCGTATTTCGCTCCGTCCGCAGGATAAATACCCGAAAATACCATGGGATTGACTTTGCGGTAACCGGGAAGAGGCTCGTCGCAGGGGCGGTCGTTGTTGGTTACGGTATCGCCTACGCGCGTATCGCCGATACTCTTGATGGAAGCTGCGATATAACCGACTTCTCCGGCTTCAAGAGAGCCGCTGTTCACCAGCGATGAGGCGTCCATAAAGCCTGCTTCAACAACGGTGAAAACAGCTCCCGTAGCCATAAGACGTATATTATCCCCGACTTTTACAGTTCCCTCCTTGACGCGGACGTAAATTATAACGCCTTTGTAGGAATCGTAATAGCTGTCGAAAATAAGCGCCTGAAGCGGTTTTTCGGTATCACCTTCGGGAGCGGGGATATCGGTCACGATGCGTTCGAGAACTTCTTCTATATTAGTACCCATTTTCGCAGAAATTCGCGGAGCGTCCATAGCAGGTATTCCGATAACGTTTTCAACTTCGGCGCATACGCGTTCGGGATCGGCTGACGGCAGATCGATCTTGTTGACGATAGGCACGACTTCGAGATCATGCTCGATAGCAAGATAGGTATTCGCAAGAGTCTGCGCTTCGATTCCCTGAGAAGCGTCAACGACAAGTATCGCGCCTTCGCAGGCTGCAAGAGAACGTGAAACTTCGTAATTGAAGTCGACGTGGCCGGGCGTATCGATAAGATTGAAAATGTAGTCCTCGCCGTCGTTTGCGGTATATTTCAGGCGTACCGCGCGAGCTTTTATCGTTATGCCGCGTTCGCGTTCGATATCCATGTTGTCAAGAAGCTGATCTTCCATATCGCGTACGGCGACTGTCTCGGTTTTTTCGAGAATTCTGTCGGCGAGAGTTGATTTTCCATGATCTATATGTGCGACAATGCAGAAATTTCTGATTTTACTGTTTGCCAAAATTATTCCTCATTTCCAAAAAAATATTCTTACTATTTATTATATCAGAAAATAATAAATTTGTAAAGCTTTTCTGCAACAAAAATCATTGGATTTCTATTGCAGGATAATCACGCAAATCAATTTTTACTTGTGCGGTATTATGCAGGGGGACTCTGTCCCCCTGCACTCCCTGCAAAAGGGTGCTTCACCCTTTTGAAACCCGAAATCTCATAGTTTTATATCCCAAAAGGGATATAAAACTATGAGAGCCGAGTTCAAAAGAGCAACATCTTTGGGAGAAATACAGGAAAACAATGTTCACTACATAAAACAGCATAGCAAAAATTAATTTGCGTGATTATCAGGCTTGACAATTTATATAAATTAATGTATTATAATTAAGTAACAAATTCTATCAGGGGGAGGGTTAAGATATGAATCAGATAAAAATTGATCGAATAAACGAGCTTGCAAGAAAATCAAGAACAGAGGGGCTGACAGAAGCCGAAAAAGCCGAACAGACCGAACTCCGCAACGAATACAGAATGTCCGTGACTGGAAATCTTGCCGCGCAGCTTGGCAATACATATATAATGACGCCTGACGGAAAAAAGCGTAAACTTGAAAAAAGCGGAGGAAAGTCATGATATATGGCGGACTGTTCAATTCAGCGGTCAAAGCTGCCGAGAAAGCCTACTGCGGATATTCGGGCTTTCACGTTGGAGCGGCTTTATTAACGGCGGACGGCAGGATATTTATGGGCTGCAACATCGAAAACGCCTCTTATTCCTTGACCGTATGCGCGGAAAGAACGGCGATTTTTAAAGCCGTATCGGAGGGAATAACGAGATTTTCCGCTATAGCCGTTGCAGGAAGCGCCGACGGAGATTTTTCAAGACCCTGCGTGCCGTGCGGAGCGTGCCTGCAAGTTCTCAGCGAATTTTGCAGCGGAGGATTTCCCATAATACTTGCAGACGGAGCGCATCGGCTGTCCGATTTTATGCCGGCGGCGTTCGGTAAGGAGAATTTAAAATGAATCTGAAAGAAAAAATAGAAAAGCATCTTCTTGAAGTGCAGAAGCCGTCGCGTTATATCGGCGGAGAAGTCGGCAGCGTTATCAAGGATAAGTCCAAGGTAGACGTGAGATTTGCATTCTGCTTTCCCGATACATATGATATTGGAATGTCGCATATCGGAATGAAAATTCTGTATTCGCTAACGAATGAACGCGAAAATTACTGGTGCGAGCGCTGTTTTGCTCCGGGTATTGATTTTGAAGAGATCATGCGGAAAAACGATATTCCGCTGTATGCTCTGGAATCTCTCGACCCGATAAGAGAATTCGACTTTATCGGTTTTACCATGCAGTATGAGCTTTCCTACACGACAGTTCTGAATATGCTCGATCTTGCGGGAATACCGATTTTTGCCAAAGACAGAACGGACGAACTTACGCAGATAGTCGTGGCTGGAGGTCCGTGCGTATGCAATCCCGAACCGCTTGCCGATTTCTTCGATATTTTCATTCTCGGCGAGGGTGAAGAAGTAAATCTGGAGCTTATGGAACTTTATCTTGAAATGAAGCGCCAGGGAGCGGGCAGACTTGAATTTCTGCGCCGCGCATCTCAGATAGAGGGCATTTATGTTCCGCAGTTTTACGAATTCAGCTATAACCCCGACGGAACTATTGAAAAAATGACGGTCAAGGAAAACGCGCCTGCAATCGTGAAAAAGCGGATTATCAAGGATTTCGACAAGGTATATTATCCCGAAAATTTTGTCGTGCCGTTTACGGAAATAGTTCACGACCGCGTTTCCGTGGAAGTTTTGAGAGGCTGCATACGCGGCTGCCGATTCTGTCAGGCAGGCTTTATTTATCGTCCTTTCCGCGAAAAAAAGCCTGATACTATTTATAATGAGACGAAATGCCTGTGCGAAAATACGGGATACGACGAGGTTTCGCTGGCGTCGTTAAGTACAAGCGATCATTCGGAAATAGACGGAATGCTGACAAAACTCATAGATTATACGGCGGGAGAGCGAATAAATCTTTCTTTGCCGTCGCTTCGCGTTGATAATTTTTCCGAATCGCTTCTTGAGAAGATCAAAAAAGTACGCAAAAGCGGTCTGACATTCGCGGCGGAGGGCGGTACGCAGAGACTTCGCGACGTTATCAACAAGAACGTTTCCGAAGAGGAGATAATGAATACCTGTCGTATCGCGTTTCAGGGCGGCTACAGCAGCGTAAAGCTGTATTTCATGATGGGACTTCCGACGGAAACGGACGAGGATATAATAGGCATCACGGAACTTGCGCAGCGCATACTCGATCTTTTCTACAGCATTGAAGATCGTCCAAAGGGCAGAAGTCCGCAGATTTCCGTAAGCTGCGCCACTTTTGTGCCGAAGCCGTTCACGCCGTTCCAGTTCGAGCCGCAGGATACCCGTGAGGAAATTGAACGAAAGCAGAAACTTCTTCTGGATTCCGTGAAAAGCAAAAAGATACGCGTAAGCTATCACGATCCCGACGTAAGTCAGCTTGAAGCCGTTCTTGCAAAGGGCGACAGGCGGCTTTGCAGCGTCATATACAGCGCATGGAAAAAGGGCTGCAAATTCGACAGCTGGAGCGAGCATTTCAAATTCGGCACATGGCTGGAAGCATTTGAGGAATGCGGCGTCGATCCTGCGTTTTATGCCAACAGACGGCTTGAATTCGACGAGATTCTTCCGTGGGATCATCTGGATTATCTCGTTTCGAAAGAATTTTTCATACGCGAGAACAAAACTGCGCATAAGTCCGTAACTACGCCGAACTGCCGTTTGAGATGTTCGGGCTGCGGAGTAAATAAAGCTGTTGGGAGGGAATGTTTTTGTTACGATTAAGAGCCGTTTTTGAGAAAGCAGGACGAGCAAAATATATATCGCATCTCGATCTCAACCGCTGTATGCTGCGAATTTTCAGGCGTTCAAAGCTTCCCGTCTGGTATACGGAGGGATTCAATCCGCATCCTTATTACAGCTTCGCTCTGGCGCTTTCGCTTGGATTTGAGAGCAGCTGCGAGATAATGGATTTCAACATCACCGACGACGATATGCCGCTTGACGAAATAAGAGACAGGCTGAACGAAGTAATGCCCGAGGGAATGCGCATAATTTCGATAGCGGAGCAGGTGAAGAAAATTACGGCGATAACAAAGGCTGAATACAGTTTCTCACTTGTTTCGGAAGATGAAATTGGAGTATACAGCGCTGTTAAGGAGATTCTGGCAGAACCTGAGATATTGATCGAAAAAAGAACGAAAAAAGGCGTTAAAACGGTTGACATTCGCCCCGATCTGGAGGTCGTATCGTGTGAAATTACGGAAAATTCGGTCGATATGGCAATACGTCTGCCTGCCGGAACGCAGACCAATTTTAATCCCACGCTGTTTGTTGAAGCGCTGAATAATTATTGTAAAGTCCCGTTTGAGGCTCGAAAAATAAGGCGTACGGGAATTTTATGTGAAAATAATGAAAAATTTTCTTAAAAACACTTGCATTTTTTTTCAAAGTATGGTATGATATAAAAGCATTTGAAATCCGTTCAGGCGTGTGTCTGAATGAGGGTTAATGCCGAAAGACATTAAATCGAGCAGTCCGCTGTCTGGAATTCCTTTTGGGAATAAAGGCAATACCGCGCCTAAACCGATTAAAGGCGTGTTTAGTATAATAATTTCCGCAATTGCTGTAAAGCTGAATCAGCAGGCGCGGAACAGATAAGAATGTTCGGAAATTTTAGGAGGAAATTAAAATGGATGCACTCAAGTTAATCAGCAGCTCAAGCATGAAGGAAAACGTTCCGCAGTTCAGCGTTGGCGATACCGTAAAGGTTCACGTACGCATCAAGGAAGGCGATAAGAGCCGTATTCAGATCTTTGAGGGTACTGTTATCGCTAAGAAGCACGGCGGAATCAGCGAAACTTTCACTGTAAGACGTGTTGCTCACGGCTGCGGCATTGAGAGAGTTTTCCCGCTGCACTCGCCTGTTGTTGACAAGGTAGAGGTAGTAAGATACGGTAAGGTTCGCAGAGCTAAGCTGTATTACCTCAGAGACAGAGTGGGCAAGGCTGCAAAGGTTAAGGAACAGATCCGCTAAGAGGATATTCAAGGCGGCGTGTGCTGACTTGCCGGAATTTCGCCGGCAAGTTCAGTTCCTGATCGTCAAGGGACTTAAAGTCCCTTTTTTGCTATAGGCAACCTCTAAAAACCTATTTGATTAAGCAAAAATCAGATAGGTGCAGCAGTTGCAAGTAAAACTCTCGAAGGCGTGCTGTCGCACTCCGAGAGAGTTTGACGAAGCAAATGCTGTGCATAGCTGATTTTTGTCAAAAGAGGTTTTTAGAAGTTGTCTATAAATATTATTACATTGAGAGGTTACTCTATGGACGAAAATAAAGAATTCATCGAAAATGAAAATACGGATGAAGATAATAAAGAAGCCGCTGCTGAAGAAACAGCTGTTGAAAATAATGAGAACGCACCTGAAGAAAACGGCGGAGACGGCGAAAAGAATAAAGATAAGAGTGAAATTCTGCGCGACGTGTTTGATATTGTAGAATCTACCATGATCACCATTTTCGTTATCGTTATGATATTTACTTATTGTCTGCATCCGGTCAATATTCAGGGACATTCAATGGTTCCGACACTTAACAGCCATTACGATTCCTCAATGCAGAAGGAAACTGATAAGGTGTTTATGAATACCGTGTTTTTTGATGTAAAATACGGCGATATTCTTGTTATTGACAAGGATGTAAATTATCTTCTCGACGAAAATGGAGAAGTTTACGTTCCGGACGCTTTTGAAGCGCAGTCCATCAACGAATGCATCATAAAGCGCGTTATCGCCTGCGGAGGTCAGACTATCGACATCAGGGACAATCAGGTTATCGTGGACGGCAAAGTTCTTGACGAGCCTTATATAAAATCAGGCTCTACAACTGTCGATCTTGGAGCATTTGAAGGGCAGTATCCCATAACCATACCCGAGGGTTATTATTTTGTAATGGGCGACAACAGAAACGGCTCTTCCGACAGTCGCGCGAAATGCGTGGGACTCGTTAAAAAGGATCAGATCTACGGAAAGGCTATTATTAAATATTCGCCCCTGAAAGAATTTGATATACTTATAGGTTCGGAAAAGGAATCCAAGAATGACGATTGATAATGAGGAAAACTGCGGAGTAAAAGTTTTAAAAACCGTATTTGATTTTCTTGAAACGCTCTTTATTACGCTTTTTGTCTGTATTCTGATATTCACTTACGTTGTGCGCATTGTCAGCGTCAACGGCGAATCCATGATGAATACGCTTAACGACGGTGAAAGGGTTCTCATAGGATTGATATATCCGACTCCCAAACGCGGTGATATTGTTGTTATTCAAGCCGACGAATGTGTTCTGTACAATGAAAGCGGCAGCCTTGAAATTTCCGGAGGGCTGAATAAAAGCATTGTTAAAAGAATTATTGCGGTTGGCGGTCAGTCGGTGGATATTGATTTCGGAAGCGGCGCGGTTTATATTGACGGCGAAAGAATTTTTGAAGATTATCTTGAACTGGGACTTACTCACAGCGACGGCGGAGCGTTTACGGGAACGTATCCTGTAACTGTTCCGGAGGGATATGTTTTTGTTATGGGCGATAATCGCTCGGTATCAAAGGACAGCCGCTCCGATGAAGTCGGATTCGTTTCGGAGGAGAGCATTACTGGAAAGGTTCTTTTTAAATAGGAGGATATTTTGGAAAATACCGATATCAAAAATATACAGTGGTTTCCGGGACATATGGCGAAAACGCGCCGTGCGATAGCTGCAAATATAAAGCTTGTGGACGCCGTTGCGGAACTTATTGACGCAAGAACTCCCATGAGCAGCAGGAATCCTGAGATCGACTCGCTTACAGCGTCGAAGCCGAGGATAGTGCTGCTTAATAAGTGCGATCTTGCCGATCCGAAAGCTACGGACGCTTGGGTCGAATATTTCAAAAAGGAAAACGTTGCGGCTCTTGCGGTCGACTGCAAATCGGGAAAGGGCATAAATAAGCTCATGCCCGTGCTGAGATCGACGGTTTTGAAGCCTCTTATGGACAAGCGAAACAAAAACGGCATGACGGGCGCGCCGGTGCGGCTTATGATACTGGGAATTCCAAACGTCGGAAAAAGTTCGCTGATAAACAAGCTTGCAGGAAGCAGGCGCACCAAAGTTGAAGATCGTCCCGGCGTTACGCGCGTCAAGCAGTGGGTAAAACTTAAGGATAATACGGAACTTCTGGATATGCCTGGCGTTTTGTGGCCGAAATTCGAAGATCAGTCCGCCGCGATAAGACTTGCGTTTACCGGCGCGATAAGCGATGATATTCTTGATATCGAAACTCTTGCCATGAAGCTTCTCGTTTATCTTTACGAAAATTATCCGAACGCGCTGCAGGAACGTTATAAAGCGGAATTGTCCGATGAAGACAGCGGATTTGATATGCTTTGCAAGATCGGCAAAAAGCGGGGAATGATGATCTCGGGCGGCGAGATAAATACTGAAAGAGCCGCCATTACCGTTCTGGACGAATTCAGAAGCGGCAAACTGGGCAGAATTACGCTGGAATTGCCGCCGGAGGGAGAATCAAAATGCCTGTCGTAAAACTTCATAAGGAACTTTTTGAATTTGACAGCGAACTTCGAAAAACTTCGCCTGTCATATGCGGAGTCGACGAAGCGGGCAGAGGGCCTCTTGCGGGGGATGTTTATGCGGCGGCGGTCATTCTTGCTGATGATACGATTATCGAATATCTCAACGACAGCAAGAAAATTTCCGAAAAAAGAAGAGAACTGCTTTACGACGAAATAATCGAAAAAGCGAAGGCATACTGCATTGCGACGGCTTCCGTCGAGGAGATTGATTCGCTGAATATTCTGGGAGCGACTATGCTTGCAATGAAGCGCGCCGTTGTGGGATTGGGAATAAAGCCGGATCTTGCGCTTATCGACGGAAACAGGCTGCCCGAACTTGATTGTCCTGCGCAGTTTGTGATAAAGGGCGACGCGAATTCAGCGTCAATAGCGGCGGCGTCGGTTCTGGCAAAAGTCTCAAGAGACCGCTATATGAAGCGTATTGCCGAGGAATATCCGCAGTACTGCTTCGAAAAGCATAAAGGCTACGGCACGGTTCTTCACCGCGAAATGCTTTTGAAATACGGCGCAAGCGACATACACCGCAAAACCTTTCTGAAGAAAATACTTGGCGACGATTATGAATAGTACGGAGATCGGCAGAATAGGAGAAGAAGCTGTCTGCGAATTTCTTACGAGTTCGGGCTATGAGATAACGAATAGAAATTATCGCATAAAAGGCGGCGAAATAGATATAATTGCCGTAGACTCCGAATACATAATTTTCGTAGAAGTCAAAACGCGCAGTCCTCATAGTATGGTCGGCGGATTTGAAGCTATAAACGGTCGAAAAAGAGGATTGATAATCAAAACCGCAAGCGATTATTGCTGTAAGCACCCGAATAAACTCCAGCCGAGATTTGATACCGCGCAGGTGATAATGGAAGGAGAAAAAGTGCTGAGCATTGATTATATAAAAAATGCCTATGATACAACAGGCTATAATTTCATATTTTAAAGGGTGATTCTATGTTTTATAACAGTACACGAAACAGCGAAGTTAAGGTAAGCAGCGCCGAGGCTATTACGCAGGGAATTTCCGCGGAAGGCGGTCTTTTCGTTCCTGAGGAGATACCTGCTCTTACGCTTGACGAGATCAAGGCTGTAGGCGAGATGAAATATGCCGACAGAGCCGCGTATGTATTTTCGAAGTACCTCACGGACTTCACCGACGCCGAGATCCATTACTGCACGGACAATGCGTATTCCGATAAAAATTTCGAGACGGAGAATATTGCGGAAATCGCTCATTTGTTCAGCGGCACTTATATGCTTGAACTCTGGCATGGTCCTACCTGCGCTTTCAAGGATATGGCGCTCCAGATCCTGCCTTATTTCCTGACGACATCCGCTAAGAAAATCAAGCTTGACAAGAAGATCGTTATTCTTGTTGCAACTTCCGGCGATACGGGAAAAGCCGCTCTTGAGGGCTTCAAGGACGTTGAGGGAACTTCCATTCTCGTTTTCTATCCCGAGGACGGCGTAAGCCCGATGCAGAAGCGTCAGATGAAAACGCAGGAGGGTGGAAATGTCGGAGTATGCGCTATCAAGGGCAACTTCGACGACTGTCAGAACGGAGTAAAGGCTATTTTTACCGATAACGAAGTAAAAAATCTTCTCGATGAAAACGGCATGATGTTCTCCAGCGCGAATTCCATTAACTGGGGACGTCTCGTTCCGCAGATAGTTTACTACGTTTCCGCATATGCAGAGCTTGCCAAGGACGGCGAGATCAAGCTGGGCGAAAAGATCAACGTGGTAGTTCCCACGGGCAATTTCGGAAATATCCTTGCCGCTTATTATGCGAAGCACATGGGCGTTCCGATAAACAAGCTTATCTGCGCTTCCAATATAAACAACGTTCTTACCGATTTCATAAATACGGGCGTTTATGACAGAAACAGACAGTTTTATGCAACTGTTTCGCCTTCTATGGATATCCTGATTTCCAGCAATCTGGAGAGACTTCTTTATCTTATGACGGGCAAAAACGACGCCGTTATCCGCGAATGGTTCAGCAAACTCGCTTCCGAGGGCAGATATGAAGTAAGCGCGGACGTCAAGGCGAAGCTTGCCGAGGAATTCTGCGCGGGATTCTGCGACGACGAGCAGACTAAAAATACCATTCATGCCATTTATGAGAAATATTCATACACCTGCGACACTCATACGGCTGTTGCTGTCAAGGTTTACAACGATTACAAGGATGCAACCGGCGACGAGACCAAAACGGTCATCGCTTCGACGGCAAGTCCGTACAAATTCAGCGCGGCAGTTCTTGCGGCTCTGGAAAGCGGAAACGAGGATATGGACGAATATTCCAAGGTTGACCGTATCGCGCAGCTTTCGGATATTGCTGTTCCGTCCGCTCTTGCCGATCTCAAAAATAAGCCCGAACGTTTTAGCGATGTGATTGAGAAAGCCGATCAGAAAGCATACGTTCTCAAAACTCTCGGACTCTGATGAGCCTGTACACGATAGCGGATCTGCACTTGTGTTTCAGCGATCCCGCGAAAACGATGAGCATTTTTGCGGGTTGGGAAAATTATCAGGAGCGGATCGAAAAAAGTTGGCGAAATACCGTATCTGATGAAGATACCGTGGTTATTGCAGGAGACGTTTCATGGGGAATGTCATTGCAGCAGGCGGCGGCGGATTTCCGCTTTATCAACGAACTTCCAGGCAAGAAAATAATTATCAAGGGCAACCATGATTACTGGTGGGTGACCATGAAAAAGATGGAGGATTTTTTTGCCGCGGAGGGTTTTGATACTATAAAGATACTGCATAATAATCATTATGCATATGAAAATTATGCGATATGCGGTACAAGAGGCTGGGTGAATATGCCCGGTGAAACGCAGGACGAAAAGGTGCTGCGCCGCGAAGTCCAGCGGCTTGAAACTTCGATAAAATCGGCTGTTTCGGCAGATCTAGAGCCTATAGTTTTTATGCATTATCCGCCCATATTCGCGACGTATTTCAACTATGACATACTTGAAATTCTCTACCGCTATAACATAAAGGAATGCTATTACGGTCATATTCATGGGCGTTCCGCACATGAATTATGTGTGAAAAATACGTATGACGGCATAAATTTCCATTTAATTTCGGGTGATTATATACAATTTAAACCCGAAAAGGTATTATGAATTTGTAAGAAATTTAGAAGTCATCAATAATTGTAGAAAAAACTTTTGAGATGTGCTATAATGTTTAAGGCAGCCTCCGAAAGCCTGTTTGATTTGGCGTGCTGCCTTGGATGTGTACATAAAAAGTAATATATATTATGGAGGAATATCATGTTAAAGTCATCAAACAAAACAGATGTAAACACAACAGAATTCGTGATCTCTATCGACGCGGATACTTTTGAGGCGGCTGTGGAGAAAGAATATCAGCGTCAGAGAAAGAATATCCAGATCAGAGGATTCAGAAAAGGCAAAGTTCCGAGAAAGCTTGCAGAAAGAGAATTTGGCGAGGGCGCGTTCTATGAGGGAGCTATCAACGCTCTTATCGGTCCTGAGATCGACGCGGCAATAAAAGAGACAGGCATAGTTCTTGTTGACAGACCTAATGTTGAAGTGGATTCAATCGATAAGGAAACCGGCGTTGAGCTTAAAGTTGTCTGCGTTACAAAGCCTGAGATCGAAATTTCCGACTACAAAGGAATAAAGGCTGCTAAGATCGTCAAGGATATAACAGACGAGGATGTAAATAAGCAGATCGACATCATCAGAAAAAAGAATGCACGCATTGTTTCCGTTGAGGACAGAGCAGCGCAGCTTGACGACGAAGTAATTATCGATTTTGAGGGATTCTTCGGCGACGAAGCTTTCGAAGGCGGTAAGGGCGAGGATCATCCTCTTAAACTTGGCAGCGGTCAGTTTATTCCCGGTTTCGAAGATCAGATCGTCGGCAGGAATATTGGCGAAGAATTCGATGTTGTCGTTACATTCCCAGAAGATTATCAGATGACTGATTATGCCGGCAAGGAAGCTGTTTTCAAGACAAAGCTCAAGGCTATCAGCTATGAGGAACTTCCCGAGATCGACGACGAACTCATCAAGGATTCAACCGAGTTTGATACCGTTGACGAGTATAAGGCTGATATCAAGGCTAAGCTTGAGGACGCCGCTGTAAAGCAGGCTGAATCGTCTTTTGAGAACGCTATTCTTCAGGCTGTTATCGACAAGGTGGATTCTCCTATCCCCAACTGTATGTTCGAGCAGAAGATCGATTCTCTTATCCGTGCGTTTGATCAGCAGCTTCAGCAGCAGGGTATGAACCTTAAACTTTACTGCCAGTATACTGGTATGACCGAAGATGATATGAGAGAGTCGTACAGAGAAAGAGCAGAGGGTGAAGTTAAGCTGAGACTTGCTCTTGAAAAGATCGCTGAGATCGAAAATATCGAGATCACGGAGGAGGAACTTAACAATTCTCTCGCTTCGCTCGCTTCCGCAAATAACATGGATGTTGAGACAGTCAAGAGATTTATCCCTGTTGACGAATATACAACAGATATGAAGGTTGAAAAGGCGGTCGAACTCATCAGAGAGAATGCCGTTATCGACAACTCCGTTTCTGAGGAAACAGCTGAATAATCGTAATACATATGCTGTCCCGCTTTCGGGACAGCAGCTTTTATAGAAAGGGCGATGAATATGAGCTTTGTACCATATGTTGTTGAACAGACGAGCCGCGGAGAAAGATCCTACGATATTTTTTCGCGTTTGCTGAATGACAGGATAATTATGCTTTCGGATCAGGTGACCGATACAACGGCAAGCCTTGTTGTTTCGCAGCTTCTTTTCCTTGAAAGTCAGGATACTGAAAAGGATATTTCACTTTACATCAACAGTCCAGGCGGTTCGATTACAGCCGGCATGGCGATATACGATACCATGCAGTATATCAAGTGCGACGTATCAACAATATGCATAGGTATGGCTGCGTCTATGGGCGCGTTTCTCCTTGCCGCGGGCGCGAAAGGCAAAAGATTTGCTCTCCCGAACAGCGAGATCATGATACATCAGCCCCTTATTTCGGGCGGTCTCGGCGGTCAGTGTACCGATATCAAGATCCATTCCGATCATTTGCTCAGAACGCGCATGAAGATGAACGAACTTCTCGCTAAAAATACGGGAAAACCCATTGAGCAGGTAGAAGCCGATACGGAGCGCGACAATTATATGACGGCTCAGGAGGCTATGGAGTACGGTATCGTAGACAAGGTTATCGAGAAAAGGTAGGGTTTCTGAATGGCTGAATTTAAATCATGCAGCTTTTGCGGAAAAGGTGAAAATAAGGTAAACAGTATGTTTTCGGCAGGCGTTGCAAATATTTGCGACGAATGCGTCGTTTACTGCTATGAATTGATATACGGTCCGCCTGTAAAATCTCAGCACAAGGGTTCGGAGCAGAAAAAAAAGGATTCTCTTTCTGAAATGAAGCTTTTGAAGCCTGCCGAGATAAAGAAATTTCTTGACGATTACGTTATCGGTCAGGATGACGCGAAAATTTCGCTTTCTGTTGCCGTTTATAATCATTATAAGCGTATTTTGAGCCAGACGGAGGAAAACGCTGACAGATCGGACGGCGTTGAACTGCAAAAGAGCAACGTTCTTCTGCTTGGCCCTACGGGCGTCGGAAAAACTTTTCTTGCTCAGACTCTTGCAAAGCTTCTGAACGTTCCGTTTGCTATCGCCGACGCTACCACTATCACAGAAGCCGGCTATGTTGGCGACGACGTTGAGAATGTCCTGCTTCGTCTGATACAGGCGGCAGATTTCGATATAGATGCGGCGGAACGCGGCATCATTTATATCGACGAGATCGACAAAATCGCAAGAAAATCCGAAAATACGTCCCTTACCCGCGATGTCAGCGGAGAGGGCGTTCAGCAGGCGCTGCTGAAGATCATTGAGGGAACGGTTTCAAACGTTCCTCCGCAGGGCGGACGTAAGCATCCTAATCAGGAAGTTATTCAGATAGATACGAAAAACATCCTCTTTATCTGCGGAGGCGCTTTCGACGGTCTGGAGCATCAGATACAGCGGCGTATCGGCAAATCTTCAATCGGATTCGGCGGCGAGATCAAAAATCTCAAAGAAGAGAAGAATAATATTTTCAAGAAAGTTATTCCGAAAGATCTCGTTAAATTCGGTATGGTTCCCGAATTTGTAGGACGTCTGCCGGTAATTACCGTTCTGGAAGAACTTAATGAAGATTCTCTTGTAAGAATTTTAACAGAGCCTAAAAATGCGCTTATCAAACAGTATAAAAAGCTGTTTGAATATGACGATGTCGAACTTGAAATTGACGATGACGCGCTTGTGGAGATCGCAAAAATGGCGATATCCCAGAAAACAGGCGCAAGAGGTCTCAGGTCTATTCTTGAGGGAATACTTATGAAATCTATGTACAGCATTCCGTCGAATGAAAGCATAGCAAAAGTAGTGATAACGAAAGAATGCGTGACGGAAAAGACAGAGCCTATGCTTATAAACAGGCGCAACAAGGTAGTCACTTTAAATAAGTAGATAGTTATACTAATCTTTGATCGCTTCGATGAAAAGATTTGTCGATAGGCGTTGGCTGATCGAGGAAAACGACAGCAGACGGGCTATAGCCCTCCAAAGTCGTTTGACGATGAGCAGTGAACGCATAGCGGCGAAGATTTTCATTGTTTCGATTAAAGTTTAGTATTAAATAAAATAAGAAAGCTGCTGCGGGACAGACCCACAGCAGCTTTCTTTTGCGGTTTTATCCTATATTTGGGATAAATTAGCAGCCACAGCCGCAGCCGCAGTCATTGTTGTTGCCGCAGGAATTGTTACCGCAGCCGCATGAGCTGAATGCGAGGAAGATGAGGATGAGAAGGATGATCCACATGCAGCTGTTGTTGCCTCCGAAGCATGAATTACACATAATTAAAATCTCCTTTGTAGATGTATTTGAAGCGTTTTTCCTTCGCTTCATAGTACATAATATGCTACAGACGAAAAAGTGTTACAGCAGATTCTATGCCTGATATACAAAATTTTTCGCAATTATCTGTTTCGACTGTTATCGCACGGAATAGGTGGCATAATATAGTAGTGCAGAGCTGAGCGTGTTCACATAAAAATAAAACGCACGTCTTGTCGGCAAATTTTGTCGACTACTGCGTTGAAAGTCCTTGCCATACATCAAGTATGCCTGTGGACTTTCTCCTTGTATTCGTCAAAATTATGCTCGAAAATCCGCGCGCATATTTTATGTGAACACGCTCTGAATCGGGAGGAGATAACATGATAAATACAGACAAATTTACACGAAAGGCAGCCGCAATAATAGAGGGGGCTGTCGAGGCGGCTTCCGAAATGGGGCATACCTATGTGGGCAGCGAGCATCTTCTGCTGTCTATAACCGGAGACGGCACTTCAAATGCGGCTGAAATACTGATCGAAAACGGTGTGGCGTATGATGACCTGCGGCGCGAGATCATCGACCTTGTGGGAGTCGGTACGCCGTCTATATTGAATCATCGGTATTTTACGACGGCAACGCGGCGAATACTTGATAACGCCTACAGCATTGCTGCAAGCGACAAAAAGAAGCTTGCCTCCACGGAGCATATTCTTGCAGCTATAATTCGGGAATCCTCGTGCAGCGCCTGTACTGTGCTGAAAAAGGCAGGCGGAAGTCTGACCGGAATTTGCAGCGGACTTGAGATAATTTCTTCATCGGCGGTGCGTGGGGAATTATACGAAGCAATAAAACCAAAAATGTCGCATCTGCCCAATTTGTTCAGATACGGCAAAAATCTGACCGATATCGCGCTTATAAAAAAACACGATCCGCTGATAGGCAGGATAAACGAGGTGGAGCGCGTTTTGCAGGTGCTCTCGCGCAGAAATAAAAATAATCCGTGTCTCATCGGCGAAGCGGGAGTGGGAAAAACCGCGATCGTTGAAGGCGTTGCGGAACTTTTCGTGCGTAATCTCGTTCCCGATTCTCTAAAAAATAAGTTTATATTTTCGCTGGATTTTACTTCGCTCTTATCGGGCGCAAAATACCGCGGAGATTTTGAAGAACGCGTAAAGGCGTGCATTGACGAAGCTGTCAGCGCAGGAAATATTATACTGTTCATTGACGAGATCCACATGATCGTCGGGGCAGGTGCGGCGGAGGGAGCTATTGACGCCGCCAATATTATGAAACCTCAGCTTGCACGGGGCGAACTGCAAATTATCGGCGCGACCACCATTGAGGAATTCAGCAAGTCGATCGAAAAAGATTCCGCCCTTGAAAGGCGTTTTCAGCCGATCTACGTGAACGAGCCCGACGCTGAAAGCTGTACGCAGATAATTCTTGGGCTGAAAAGCTGCTATGAAAATTATCATGGGGTTGAAATTCCCGACGAGTCGGCAGCGCTTTCGGTCAGTATGGCGGTTCGCTATATAAATGACAGATTTTTGCCGGATAAGGCTCTCGACGTTCTGGACGAAGCCTGTGCTTGTGCAAAGATCCGCCATACCTCGGGGCGCAGACCGCGTCCGTCTGATTTTGTGGAACTGCGTGATAAAAATTATAACATGAATGATCTGGGAAAGATAATAAACGGCGATGAAAAAGCGGCGGTCAGCGCGGAGGATGTTGCGGCTGTCGTTTCAATGAAAACAGGCATACCTTTAAATAAAATAGCTGCTGAGGATTCCATTGAACTAACTACGCTGGAAAAAAGTCTTTCGGAACGCGTAGTTGGTCATAATTACGCCGTAAAAAAGGTGACAAACGCCGTTTGTCGGGCGCGATCGGGACTTCGTGAAGCGGGCAGACCGTCGGCGTCGTTCCTTTTTGCCGGACCTTCGGGAGTCGGCAAAACAGAACTTGCAAAGGCGCTGGCGGAATGCTTGTTCGGATCGGAAAAAAACATGATAAGAGTCGATATGTCAGAATATATGGAGAAACATTCCGTTTCGAAAATGATCGGCGCGCCTCCCGGATATGCCGGATATGATGACAAAAGCGGAAGTCTTTGCGAAAAAATACGGCGAAATCCCTATTCTCTCGTATTATTTGACGAGATCGAAAAAGCTGATCCAGAAGTGCTGAATCTGATGCTGCAAGTCCTTGATTACGGAATGCTTACAGATTCGACCATGCGTAAGGTAAGTTTCAGGAACTGCATAATCATTATGACATCTAATATAGGCGCGGAAGAAATTGCCGGAAAAGCCGCTCTCGGTTTTGGAAACCGTGGTGAAAGCGTTGAAGAAAGGCGCGTGCTGGACGCTGTTAAATCACATTTTACTCCTGAATTTGCAGGGCGTATAGATGAAATTATCGTGTTCCGCAGTCTGGAGCGTGACGATATAATGAAAATCAGTGAAAAAGCGCTGGATAATCTGAAATTCCGCGCTAAAGCGCTGGGGATAGAACTTAGCTATGATAAAGATGTGGTGGAAGCTGTCGCGGCTGCAAAAGAAATTGATAAATACGGCGCGCGCCCGATAAAGCGTCGCGTTACTGATCTTATCGAAAATGAGTTGGCGAAAATGATAATAAGCGCAGGCGTTAGGAGCGGCGAAACCGTGAAGATCAAGGCTGATAAGGGCAAGATCTGCTTTTCAAAAAGCATTGGAGTTTAGTCGGTACTGAATATTTCAGAACTTGTGTTCATAGGATAAGCTGCACGTCTTTTCGGCAAATTTTGCCGCTGACTGCGTCAAAAATTCTTGCAATACGATAGTATTCCTGCGAATTTTTTCCTTATCACCGACAAAATTATGCTCGAAAAATCCGCACATCTTCCCTATGAACACAAGTTCTCAAAAAAGCTGATACGGTAAAAAATCCGTATCAGCTTTTCAAGTTTTATTTATTCATAAATTTAAGTAATTCGGGAAGCCGCTTCATTGCGGTAAGCCTGCCTATTCTGTAGACTTCAATAAGTTTGTCCTGATCATGCTCGATATGACCGATCGGAAGCTTTTTTGGGGGAGCGATAACAAATGCCGTCCCATTTTTTTCCGATCTGCGAATGTGTTCGAGCTGTTCGTTATAAATATTAGGGCGATTCAGATAAACTTTTACAAGATTCGGATATTTGCGGTAAAATAATTTTACCAAAGCCGCGCTTTTACTCGGTCTTTTTATGAAATCCCGCGGCTGGGTGAGAATCACGACGTTTTTATCATAGCCGCTGCGTTCCATAAATTTAAGAGGTATTGAATCGGCAATTCCGCCGTCAAGGAGTTTTTTTCCATTAATATTAACAATGCGAGCCGCCATAGGCATTGAAGCCGACGCGCGTATCCAATCGAGTTCATTGGGTTCGACCGTTTCAAGGCAATGATAAACGGGGGTTCCGCTTTCGATATCGGTAGCATTTACATAAAATTTCATGGGATTATTTATGTAAGTTTCGCTGTCGAAAAGATCAAGCTTATTCGGAATCGTATCATAGCAGAATTCCGCGCCGAACATATCGCCCGTCGTTATAAGAGAATGCAGGCTGCAATAGCGTTTATCCCTGCAAAATCTCAGATTATATCGTATAACTCTGCCGCTCTGTTTAGATTTGTAATTACAGCCGAAGCAAGCGCCTGCCGAAACTCCTATGAGTCCGTCGAAATCGACGCCGTTTTCCATTAGCACATCCATAACGCCTGCCGAAAAAATGCCCCTCATTGCTCCGCCTTCCATTACAAGACCGTATTTCATTTTAAATCCTCCGTTTTGGAATAAGTCTACTCCACTCTATTGGGTAGTTTACAATAGAGTGGAGTACATATCAACCGATAAATTTCTCGATGCTTTCAGTGCCTCCGGTGGCTAAATAAGCATAATAGCTTAGAATATATGAGGCGTCTCCCGGATCAATATAGCCGCTTCTGTCTACGTCGGCGGCTGTGGTTTGGGCTGCGTTTAAACCGGAATTTCCCGTAGTGGAGAGCATTGCGTACGCGCTTAGCGTAATTGACGAGTCAAGGGGCGATATATCGCCGCTGAAGTCAACGTCGCCAAGTTTTATTTGCGACTGATCGAGCGCGGAGAAGTATTTGCCGTATTTTTCCGCATAAGCCTGCGCTGTAGAGCCTGAATATCCGTAAATAGTCGTTCTGCCGTAAACAGTGGTTTTATCGTCATAAATTGCACAATTGGGATTCAGGATAGTCAGGGAATCAAGGCAATAGGTATAATCAAAACAGTAATTTCCTATTGACGTTACAGATGCGGGAACGATAAGACTTTCCAATGTTCTCATTTCTGAAAATGCGCCTATGCCTATGGTTTTTACAGTATTGGGAATGGTAAGCGAAGTAATGTTCTGACAGTTTCTGAACGCATTGTTTCCAATTTCGGTCAGCCCGTCCGGAAGGGTAATGCCGCTCAGATTGACGCAGCTGTTAAAAGTAAAACTGTCGATATTTTTAATTCCGTTTGGAATTTTCAAAGTTCCGCTTAGACTGCGGCATTGCTGAAACGCCGAATCGCCAAGCTGTACAAGACCGTCGGGAAGATTTATTTTTGTAAGAGCCTCACATCCATCAAATGCATTTTCGCCGATACTTTTCACGCTGTCAGGGAGAGTTACCGACGTAACGTCTGCGTTCTCGTAAAACGCATAGCCGCAGATTTCAGTTACACCGTTCGGGACAATGACCGCTCCTTTGGCTGTCTGGGCGTCGACAAGAATATTATTGACGATGAAAAGCGGATTTTTCGCCCTCATATTATCAAGATACGGAGTATTTCTGAAAGCGTTTACACCGATAGATGTTACGCTGCTTGGAATTACGCAGTTTGTGAACTCGCCCAAATAAAAGGCGGACGCTCCTATAGAAGTAACGGTATCGGGAATAGTTATACAGCCTGTTAAATGATCTGCATTATTTGTACAGAACGCGCTCTTTCCGATGCTTGTGATCGGCTTATCCTTATAAGTGGACGGGATTTCGAGGTCGGGGCTCGGCGAAAATGGATAAACAGTTGAACTGTCATATATAAATTTGCTGATTTCGTAAGTTCCGTCGCTTTTGAGCGTAAACTCATAAGAAGCTTCTTTTACTTTATCAGGATCGAAATCGATATTGATATCTCCGATATCCGGTAAATCCGATTTGTCATATGCATATGAGGCAAACGGAACGCTTGTCGTGAAGATTATGCTCGTTGATAACATTCCGATGATTATGTTTTTCAGTTTCATATTTTTCTCCTTAAATCTTAAAAAGCTGCTCTCTGCGTTCGGGATCAAATTTCCGCCATTCTATCTTGCCGTCTCCGACGTCAAGAACGAGTCCTTTGTCGTCTTTGGCAGGAGAAAGCGTATAGAGTCCGTCATGCCTGTGAGCCGCATAAAAATACGTATCGGTAACGTTTATCGCCGAATCGGGGGATGGGTTTACGCCATGCAGCTGAATTCCCTTTTTAGTTACCTTGACCGTAAGTGGAGCAGTTCCCCGCAATATGCGGCATCCCGAGCCGTTGGTGATGAAATGCGCCTTTTTTTCGGGCATTGTCAGATCGTCGATAAAGCGGAACATGAATATTGTAATTATCCGCTCCGTGCGGTAAAGCTGTTCCGTCAACGCTTTAATGGGATCGTCGGCTAAGTCGTCCAGACCGGCGGCAGTTTCGGCAGCTATTTTATTTAAATCGTCCGCGAAACTTTTTCGGTCGGCGAAAAGATGATTCGGCAGATCGGGCGAATCCTGCTCGTCAACATAATCTGGATAAATGGATTCGGCAAGAAGCTCGTAAGCCTTATGAAAACGGCGTCCCGATGAAAAATAAGTCATGGAAGCCGTGTGCGGAATACAGCACATATCCGAAAGCATATGAACTGCGCGGCCCAGAAATTCGGCGCATTTTGCCATATATCCCGCGCGGTACATGGTCAGAGCCATTGTGTAATCCTCTTCGAACATTGCTCGCGCGCTTTTATAGGGCTTGCCTGCGCCGTTGAGGAAATATGAATCGTACTGCGGAAGTTTTTTTCCCGAAACTGAAACTGCGCAGTAATAATGCCTGCCCATTCCGTTTTCGTAGTCGCCCTTAACGTCGGGGCGTTTGCAGTAGGTCATAAGCAGTTTCATCATGGGCGTAAAAAATTTCTCGGTATCAGGTTTTATGGTTTTCATGATAATAAGCGAGCGCAGAAGCAATGCGCGATGTACGCATTTTGGCTTTGAATCGCGGAGAGCCAGCTGCTTTTTTGCAAGCTTATTAAGTTTTCTGGCATTGGAAGTTATTTTACTCATGGCATTCTCCTTTTATTTGAATTCTATACTTATTATAGCATAAAATTCGGCGAAAATCAATAGCGGTGATATGATCGTTCGGAGCATTTTTCAGAATTAAAATAGTTAAAATAAAAAAATATATTTTATCTTCGTCTTTTTTGTCTTTTAAAATCACTTATAATTAGGAACGTGAAGTTCCGGACAAAATTTCTGCATCAGGAGGAAAAAATGATGACAAAAACAATGAGGATGAAAAAAATGATCGCTATGCTGATTGCGGGGGCAGCTTTACTGAGTTCGGCTGCCTGTCAGAGCAGCACAAAGGACAATGACAGCATCGAGAACAGCAGTTCAGCCGTCACAGAGGAGAGCGTTCCGACAAAGCTGAAAAATCTTATGACGGAAACTGAACTTTCACGCGTTAAGGTAGGGGAGCTGACTCTTCTTGACGAAGACGAGGCGGAAATTCAGCCTGAAAGTACGGGAAAAGTACAGATCAGCATCGATACGCCTGAGGATAAACGTCAAGATATTGAGCTAATGAAGGATACTATGACTTCGGAGAAATATGAGGCTTGTATTAAAGAAATTGAAGAGCTTGGCAGTGATTACAAGTATATTCATACAGCGCTGGTTGATGGGAGGACTGTCATAAATTATCGTCCTCCGCTTGATTATGACGGGGGAGAAATAACATTTTTTGTTTCCAATGAAATGGGAGAAAGTGATGAAGTGACATTGAGCGATTTTGAGGAGGTTAAATCTCATATCAGGGAGTCAATGGATGAAAATTACAAAGACTATTGGGAGGAAGCAGAGATCGATCAAATGTATGATGATACAATTGTTTTATGGCGGAGCGTAATTGACGGTACTTATGAAGAGATAACTAAGGAAGAAGCCGAAAAAGCTTGTGATGAATTTTATAATGGAGAATCTGCTTTTAACGGGGATTACAAGGAAAACTGGGAATTCGTTAGCAGTGAGATCGAAGAGATCAAGGATTCTGTAAAGGAAATTTCGATCTATGATGAAGAACTTGATACGGAATTTCTGGTTCACGTGACTTTGCCGCCAAACTTTGATGAATCGAAAACGTATCCGATGTTCGTTTTTTCGGACGGTGTATGGAGATTCGGAAATGTTCCGTCTATCAGAAAACTTATGGAAAACGGCGAGATACAGGATGTTATTCTTGTGACGATTGGTTATAATTACCAAATTGACGGAACGTCAATAGAAGTAAGAAGTAAATTCTTTTATGAGAAAACAGCTATGACTACGGAATTTATTGTTAATAATCTTACTCCTTACCTTGGCGAACTGTATAATATAGATTTTGAACATTCGGGATTTTACGGTCATTCGGCAGGAGGCGTGCTTTCACATTATGGCGCATTTAATTCCGATAAATTTGAAAATCAGCCTTTCAAATATTACATTATAGGAAGTCCGGCGTTTTGGGAGCTTCATCGTTTGGAGAATGTTAAAAATCCCGACGCTTACAAAACGGAGTATGGATATTTCGATAGGAACGACTCGTTCGATAAGAACATTTATGTGTGCGGCGGCGAAAATGAAGATCCCGAATATGAGGAATATTACGACGACTATGATACGACTCTTGAGGGCATAGACAATCTGATGAAGCGTCTCGAAAGTCATGGCGTGACTACGGCGAAGTGCAAAATTTACGAGAATTCGGGGCATTGGCAGTTTATTCCTGATATGTTTATAGAATTTTTCCGTGAATATTATGGGAAGTAAGAACTGTTTATAGGCAAGACCGCACAGAAAATGCTTAACGGCTTTGTATTGAATTTACTTACGGTGTTGTCTTGAAATAGCGCAAAAACGGCTTGCGGAGAGGTTTCAGCAAGCCGTTTTATTGTAGTAGAATAGGGAAAAACGGGCTGCTTGTCTAATTTATACAAATTACCCGTAAAAACATGGATATTTTTTTAGTTGAC
>CAJTLC010000008.1:13339-116680 GCA_910576995.1 uncultured Ruminococcus sp. | reverse complement strand
ACTTTTAGTTTACTACTTTTTCTTTTTTCTGTCTACTTTTTTAGTATAGCACCAAGATTATTGCTCATTGTATCACGCTCCGTTTAAGAGCTTGTGTTCATAGATTCTGCACACGTATTTGCGGCAAATTTTTATGCCGGACTACGTCGAAAGTCCTTGCTGTCATAAAAATTATGCTCAAAAATACGCGCACATTATCTATGAACACAAGCTCTAAATTTTATTCACAAAGTACGAGTGCAACAAAAAAGAGCATCTGGTAAAATACCAAATGCTCAAATAAAATTGAGATCGCATATGCGTACCCCATAAAAATAGGTGTAGAGGGTATCCATTCCGCTGTTGTGAAACTCGGGAGTGTAGGGGCAAAAAACCTCTGCCAAGATATGTGCGGTGTGGAAGTCACTTTGCGCGCCACACCGCGCCGTGCTTGCTGGGAGTGAATACTATCGCGCCACGGGCGTTCCCTTTGGTCATATAGTTAGATTTTTCAACGCTGCAATCGGCAAAATTTGCCGAAAAGACGTGCGCAAAGAGATACTAAACAGGCTCTAAGACATTTCCATAGTGAGTTTCACAGGATAATCGGTAATAACAAGTTCTGGAGCATTAGCGGAAATTTTTTTAAATGAATGAGTGCCGGAAAACATATAAAATGGCAGTATAAAAGTCATTTCACTGTTTTCACGAAGTGAGATGGACAGTGAACCTCCTACAGTTGTATTGCAAAGAGAATAGGCAAAATCCTCCACTCTGAGAATGTAATCATCTCCCTGAAGATACCAGCGTCCGAAATCTATTCCCTTTTCACCTACATATTGATTGTCATCATTTCTGATTGAAACCGAAACTATATAATAATATTCAAGATCCGAATACATTTGTTCATCTATTGAATGTCCAAATTTTTCAAGATATTCATCAGCCTTGACGATTTCAGAATCTAAAACTTTAACGCTGTAACCATTCATCATTTCATCATCAGTTTCAAAATAATTATCACCGATCTGTGCTATATCCCCTTTAGTAATTTTTTCTGAAATGCTTTTTTCCGCTTTATTATTTACCATATATATACGCAGATTAAGAACAAGCAGCATAATTATGGGAAGTATAACTTTAATAATTTTTTTCATCATTATTTGTCCTTTATTTTACCGTTTTCAAGAATTGTTATTTCATCTGACATTTCATCAAGAACAGAAAAATCATGACATGACAAAATAATAAGAGCGCCTCTTTGCTTATGTTTTTGTATCATAGATTTAACCATCTCGACCCCATTTGAATCAAGTGCATTTGTCGGTTCATCTAATATGATGAAATCCGGATCTTCTAAAACGGCTCCGGCTATACCTAATCTTTGCTTCATACCAAGAGAATATTTTCTGTATTTCTTTTTATCATTCGGGTCAAGTCCAACATCCTGTATAATTTTTTTTATATCATTATCACTCACTTTTTTTTTCATCGACGCAAGTATTTTAAGATTTTCGAATCCTGAATATCCGTCAAGGAACGCCGGATTTTCAATAAGTAATCCCATATTTTCCGGAAAAGCAATATCTTTTCCAAGCACTTTTTCATTAATCCTGACAGTTCCTGAAGTTGGTCTTATCAGTCCTGAAACAACCCTCATAAGCATAGTTTTTCCGCTGCCATTTACGCCTTGAAATCCATATATCCTACCTGAAATCATTTTTATTGAAATGTCATCAAGAACCATGTTCCCCTTGATTTTCTTACATACATTATTTAATTCAATAGTATGCATATGAACTTTCTCCTAACTATTTATTATATCATATTTATTAAATTTAACTGCTCCGATTACAAATGAAAGAATAATCAAAATAAAAGCAAATATAGCTCCACACTCAAAGTTTATTCCGTTTTTCAGAATGTAATCATTTCTTATAAGCATCTCGCAATTACCTATCATAAAGAAATTCATTATATAAGCTGAACTAATCATCAAACATGACATAACAAGAAAACTGAATATATTTCTAATAAACAGTGAAAGAGTCATTTCAATCAGATTCACAGCCAAAGACATGATTATCGGTACAGCAAAAATATATATAGGAATATTTATCATTTCAACTGAAAGATCTGTTTCTCTTAAATCAAAAAATCGCATCAATAAATCAGTATTGATATCAAGTTTTATTTCATAGTCGAATATCACGCAAAACAGCAGTATTACGCACCATATTATCATATGATAAAAAACACTGTAAAAAATATTCCATACACATTTTGAAATCCACCATATTGATCTGTTATTTGCCCTTATGAGGATTTGTTTGCCAAATGAATTAAGGTTATCATAAGGATAGTTCAGCGTTCCGATCATTTGAGTTATCATAAGTATCGTCCATATAGCCGGAAAAGCAAATCTTTCTTCACGTGATGGAATATACTCTTTGATTCCGCCGTATACGTACATTATAACATCACCTAAATAATAATTTCCCCAATCATTATTTATATGACTGATGCGCACAGAAAAATCGAAAACGAATGAAATTGAAACAGCTAATGCTGATATAAACAAAAATTTATTTCTAAGTATTCCGTTTTTTATATCAAAGCAAAGCAATTTAATAAATTTCATGCTTTTTACCTCTTATTATCATTGGCAGCAATGTTATAAGAATCAAGGCAACGATCTCGATTAAAATTACGATCCATGTAGTTGAATCTGAAACAGGACACGGTCTTAAAAAATTCATGGGACTTATCTCCATATTATGATCATGCCTATAAATATCAGCTATATAGTTGAGTGCAAGAAGCGCTCCAAACGGGCTAAGTATAGCCACAACTTTGCTTTTAATAATATTTGCAGCAGTACAGCTCAAGCAAGCAATAAGACCGCAAAAAAAGAAATCTATCAGCAAATATATAAATACATACAAATTAGGATGCTGATAAAAGATTTCGGACATAAATGTATTCGAGAAAATGCCATAATACTGCATATATCTCACATCAGGCTTATATGCGGGAATAAAAGACGCAGTAAGCAGCAAATTCATGATCAGCGGTATCATCATGGCAAGTCCGCCTGAAATAAACGTTGCAATATATTTTGATAAAAAATATTTCATTCTTCCGCTGCGTATAACAACATTTTTTACATAACCGCTTTTCATTTCCGAACAATATGACCATCCATAAGGAATAGCGATTAAAAGCGGGAAAATAAAAAAGAAAACCGTCGATCCCAGCGTAGAAGCTTCTCCGCCTACCCAGGAATTATATAATGTACTAATTCCTAAATGAGGATTATATTCTCTTTCAAATTCGGCTGCAAATAAAATGATCTCCTCCATTTCGTTTCTATATAACTCGAAATTATATAGAAAGCTGAAAAATGAAATCACAAATCCAAACGCCACAGAAAAGATAAAAAACTTATTTTTCAGCGATTTCCTTAACTCGATATATAATAGGTTTTTCATTTTTATTCTCCCTGTGAAAGATAAACATATTCTATCTTTTCATATTCCATTGTATTTCCTGCTTGAATAAATAAGTCGTCAATACTGTATTTATCCATATCTATCAGCCAGCCCACTTTAACATTTTTGGTTTCTCCCGAATAAAGCGTATATGTGTAGTAACCTTTCCCGTCAGGGTCGTCTTCCGGCTTCGGATGATCAGAAAACCATATTACCCAGTTATCATTATTAGAGTATGCAAAATCCTCTAATAGAAAATCACATATATATTTTAAGTCAAAAACTCCCTCTTCGCTTTTGTTTGTAACAGTTATATCTGCTACAAACAATTTGTACCCCTCGCTGAAAGAATCGCTTTTTAAATCATAAAGTTCGCTTTTAGTATCAAATATGATCGTTTCCGACAAGCTTGTGCCTGCCGCTCCAAGAGAATCAAACAGCTCAAAATTGTTTATGGTTACTTCATTCTTGTTTTCGTATATATTCAGTTCAAAAGTTTCACCCAGATAATGAAGCTGTTCTTCGGTTGCATTCATTGGGACTTTGTTTTTTATGCTGTCCTGTATCTTCTCTTCCCTGATGCTGTCTTCCATTTTCATATAACTTTCTTCGTTTTGAATGTCAGCAGACGGGTCGCCTTTCATTTTTTGCTTAATTTTATTTTCCGCTTCGATATACGAACATGAGTTCAAAGTCAGGCAGCATAATAAGACAGAAGCAATAATCTTGATTTTCATTTTTTCTCCTTAGCAAGGCTTTATTCTCTTTGTGTTAGATAAACATACTCTTGATTTTCGTCTTCGGTTCCGCTTCCTGCTATAATAAATAAGTCGTCAATACTGTATTTATCCATATCTATCAGCCAGCCCACTTTTGCATTTTTAGTTTCTCCCGAATAAAGCGTATATGTGAAGTAGCTTTTCCCGTCATCGTCCTCCGGCTTCGGATGATCAGAAAACCATACTATAATATCAGGCCAAGAGTATGCAAAATCCTGCAATGAAAAATCATTCATATATTTTAAATCACAAACTCCCTCTTCGCTTTTGTTTGTAACAGTTATATCCGCTACCAAAAATTTGTATCCCCCACTAAAGGAATCGCTTTTTAAATCATAAAGTTCGCTATGATTATCATATATGATCGTTTCCGACAAGCTTGTGCCTGCCGCTTCAAGAGAATCAAACAGCTCAACATTGTTTATGGTTACTTCATTCTTGTTTTCGTATATATTTAGTTCAAAAGTTTCACCCAGATAATGAAGCTGTTCTTCGGTTGCATTCATTGGGACTTTGTTTTTTATGCTGTCCTGAATCTTCTCTTCCCTGATGCTGTCTTCCATTTTCATGTAACTTTCTTCGTTTTGAATGTCAGCAGACGGGTCGCCTTTCATTTTTTGCTTAATTTTATTTTCCGCTTCGATATACGAACATGAGTTCAAAGTCAGGCAGCATAATAAGACAGAAGCAATGATCTTGATTTTCATTTTTTTCTCCTTAGCAAGGCTTTGCCGCACAGTTTTTGTGCGGCAAAGCCTTTAGGTTAATACGCTCTAATTTGCGACCGGATAACTGCCGCTGCAATCTGGACTCCATGCGCCGCTTATTGAGCCTGAACTCTTAGAATTCGCAGCCCACATCTTTAAGCGTGCAAAAGCCTGACCATAATTTCCGGATTCAGAGCTTGTGTTCATAGATTCTGCACACATATTTTTGGCAAACTTTCATGTCGGACTACGTTGAAAGTCCTTGAAATACGACAGTATTCCTGCGAACTTTTTCCTTGCCAGCATGAAAATTATGCTCGAAAATACGCGCACATTATCTATGAACACAAGCTCTTAAATCGCATCTTTCATTTCGATTGAGTAAATTTCTGCGAGTATGAAGCAATCAAGGAATCCAAACCGAGTTAGATGTAGCAGTTACAGTCTGCTCGTCGGGGAACCAAAAGGCGTCTTCTTTGGCATAGTTATCCAATACCACTCGATAATAATAACCGCCTTTAACTGAAACGGAATATCTTGATAATAGCTTTTGAGCAGCGTTTTCAGAAACCTGATCAGACAGAGTTTTTTCTGTTATCCAGCTATTCTTATCAGAGCTTCTTTGAATTTTAATGTTCTTGAAGCCGATTTTAGCCATTTTAGCAGTTCCATACACTTCTGCGTTTATGTAAACGGTTTTGGAACCTCCTGAACATGAAAGTGAATAACTTGCAATCAGCCCCGCAGCATATACACTTGCTTCGCTGTTAACTGCGGAAATATTTGCGTTACCATACTCCGCAGCATTTGTGCAAAACTGAACCGGCGTTACTGCAAGTAACAATCCAGAAATTATTACCGAAAGAATTTTGTTTTTCATTGATTTATACCTCCTAAGATTTTTACCCCAATATTTTCCCATATATACAATAATGCCTAAAAACATTCCAAAAGTGCCTCAAATAAAACAAGTTTGTATACATTCACAGTTTTAATGATAATTTCGATTGGTTTTACGACAAACTATATAAAATCCTGTCGCATTCATCATAATCCAATCCCTCTGCAAAAATTGTATATTTGATTCCTTTTTCGATAAAATTAGCAGTAAATTGTCTGTCTTCTTTAAGAATATACGTTGTGCGTCCGTTTATCTGTTCTTCCGTAACATTATACGTGTCAGTGGGAATTCCGATTGGGGATATTTCATCATTTGTTTTATAATTCGTATAAAAGAAATCTAATATTATGTCATCTTTTTTGTAAAAGAAAATTATTGAGTCAGCATATTCATTACTTTCAACGCTAATATCGTCCAAAACAAATCCGTCAGGAATATAAGAAGGAGTATAAGGAAAGAAGCCGTATTCAGCACATTTAGCTTTCATGCCATAGGGATCGCTCTCAGAAACGACCATATCACCATTACTTTCAGATTCTTCTACCGATATGGTGATTCCGCCTTTAGTAAGCTGATAAGTAGCTGAAAACATATTCTGTCCAAAAGTTTTCATTGAAACTGTATTTATTCCCAACACGACCAAAAAACAAGCTGCAACAACAGAAAGGCGCTTGTAAAGTTTGATATATTTAGGCGCTTCATATTCATCAAGCATTTTCATAACTGATTTCAAGGAACGTTTTTTGCTTGCACTGATGATCTCGTCTTCGGTTTGAGAAATCATATCTTCAAGTTCAGAAATCAAATTTTCATCACGTTCATTGATCGGTTTACTCATTTCTTCTGCAAGATCTTTTTTCAGATTAGTCAGGATCTCCATATCCAAATCGGATAATATCCTTTCAAGTTTTTCTTTATTCATATTAATTTTCCTCCCTATATAGTAATTCTCGATTTCATGGTAAAAGTGACGTAAAATATTAAAGTTTGTATATTTGCACAAATAAGTTGTTTGTCATCAAATGTCATCTGTTAAATACTCCTTAATTTTACACTTTATTCTGATAATACGTTTGCATAGTGCATTAGTTGTAATTCCCATACGTTCAGCCATTTTTTGCTTTTGAGCGCTGTCAGCGTTTATGTATTCAAAAAGCAGGTCGGCGTCTTTCTTATTAAGGAATTCATAGATTTCATCTGACAAAGTTTTTTCAATAGAAACGTTATTATCGTAGAGCGTTTCGGCGTAATCGTCAATATCAGCAAATTTAATTGAATTTTTGCTTAGATATTTTTTACATACTCTTTTGGAAGTTTCATACAGCCATGATAGAAGATTCTTCGTTAAAACTATTTTATTTTTCTTTTTCAGCATTATCATAAAAACTTCCTGCGTACAGTCTTCAGCGGCATGGGAATTTTTCAGATATTTCAAGCAGTAATTATAAACATTATTATGATATTTCTGAAATAATATTCCACAAGTTTCTTTATCTATCAATTGTCAACACCTCATCATAGTTTTTTTGACAATTATAGCATAAAAAAAACATAAAAGTCAACTGTATTACAAGTTTTTTTGTGATATAATAGAATAGGAAATATTAAATAATCCTTTCGTCAATTCCGCCCATTAGCGAGGTGGTTTTCAGGGCGGATTTGCAGTGGATTTAATAATATTATATCATAAATTTTGTAAAAGTAAAGACTTTTTTGAAAAAATTTGTACTGAAAATGAAATTTTAACGCAAATTTTAAGGTGTTAAACCGTCATATTTCAGTCGGAGCGGAGGATTTTTATGGCTAAAAGAGGAAGTAATATTTATAAGCGCAGGGACGGACGATTCGAGGGACGTGTACCGATTGGCTATCAGGAAAACGGAAAAATTAAGTATAAATCCGTGTATGCAAGAACGCTTTCCGAAGTTAAGGAGAAAATGTCTGAAGTGTATCTGATCAGGCGGAATCAGCCTGTTTCTGCAATAAAACTTACTGTTCAAGAGGCTGTGGAGCAATGGCTTTCAGCGGCAAAACTTCGTGTTAAAGAATCGAGTTATGCAAATTATGTGAATATTGTTAATAAGCATATTTTGCCGATTTTAGGCGGAGAACTGATGATGAATCTGACAACAGGCAAGCTAAATGATTTTATAAATTTCAAGCTGACAAACGGCAGACTTAATGGAAAAGGCGGTCTTTCTGCAAAATCCGTTCGTGATATTATGACGGTATACCGCAGTATTGAAAACTATGCGTCAAGGGAATTCGGCATCAAGGAAACTCATTTTACAATGCCGAAAATTGAGAAAAAGCAGACGGATATTTTAACTTCTGCCGAAAGAAAAAGACTTGAAAATTATCTGATAAACAATAAAAATAAAACCAATATTGCTATTCTGCTCTGTCTTTTTACGGGCTTGCGTGTTGGCGAACTCTGCGGCTTGAAATGGGAGGATATTGACTTCAACAACGCTGTTTTGTTTGTGAAAAGAACTGTTCAGCGCGTCAGCAAGAATGGCAAGTCACAGGTAGTTATCGGGACTCCAAAAAGTAAATCTTCCGTCCGCACTGTTCCGATTCCTGCATTTGTTTTGGATATTTTAAGAAACTATAGAAACTGCAGTGACTTTTATATAATCACAGGAAAAAGCAAGCCGACTGAACCAAGAACTATGCAGAATCGCTTCAAGGCTATTCTGAAATTATGCGGAATCAGAAATGTTAATTTTCATCTTCTCAGGCACACTTACGCAACAGTTTGCATTGAAAAAGGCTTTGATCCCAAGACACTAAGCGAGCTGCTCGGTCATGCGGACGCTGCTATAACTCTGAACAGATACTGCCATCCCTCGATGCAGATCAAGAAAGATTATGTAAGCCGACTTTCTCTTACCGCTTAATTTTTAAGCCGTCAAATTTTTGTAGTCAAAGTATGATGTTAGTGCGGTTTTTCGGCAATATATCACGCTAATTTGATATATGGGCGGAATTGACGAAAAAGGCGCGCCAATTAAATTGGCACGCCTATATTTTAGTTTTTGACGAAGTGCAGCATACAAATTTGCCGAAAAGACGTGTGCTGAACCTATGAACGCAAGAGCTAAAATTTAACCCCCGATTCTTGCTATGAAATCGGGGGTGGACTGGTTTTTATAACATTTGCAGTTCGCATTTTGAACCGAGACGAATTACATCGCCGCGATTAAGAACGGTATCGGCTTCTATGCGATGACCGTTGACGTAGGTGTGATTGGTGGAATTATTATCGCTTATCATAACCGCACCGTCTTCCCTGCGGCGGAGACAGCAATGGAATTTCGATACGTCGCGGTTTGCTGAAACGCAGCAAACTCCGTGCGGTACGGGCGTTTGGTATCTGCCGAGTATAACTCTGTCGGCAATATTTGTGTTAAACACTGCGCCGTCCTCCACTCGCCTTATTGTTACAAAAAAGCTGTTTGGGGCGTTGTTTATGCCCTCTATCTCGCCGTCTACGGAGATTAGGATAGTTCCCTTTATCTTATTGGTAAGCTGAAGCTGATTTGAAGATGAAACGATATGACCGCTGCTTATATCCGCGCCTCCGTCGAAATCCACATTCTTTTTGCGGTATTTAGGAACGGAAGAAGAGCGTGTAAGTATTATTGCTGCAAGCAGGACTGCTATTATAAGAAGAAGTACGATAAGACATATAATGATAATAGTGGAATCCATTATTCAGCACCGCTGCTTTCGTTTCCGAATACCGTATTGACCGTATGTTCAAGTGATCTTACAGCGCCTGAGGAGGAGGAAATTTTATCCCTCATAGCGTTTATTTCCATTTTTGTAAGGTTCATACGGCGCGAGAAAGCGTCGCTTTTTTCAAGTATGAGCGAAGAGGTATCGCCCTTCCATGAATTTACCGCCGATCTGACGGAATTATAGGTCTCGCTGCATATCGCGTTATATTCATAAATAAGTTCGTCCATCAGCTTCATACATTCGTCAGCAGTGCCGACGTTATATTTAAAATTACCCATTTATACGCTCCTTTCTTATTCTTTTACCGAAATATTTATCGGCAGCGCAGTAGGATCGATATCCGTATCGCTGTTATTCATGAGTTCCGAAATAAGCGCAGTCTGCAATTCTCCTTCTCCTGTGCAGCGCATAAGTGAACGGCGGTCGCTGTCGGCGGCGGTATTGGCTGCGGAGGAGAAAACGTGGCTGAATTTTTTCGTTATATGCTGCTGCTCGATAATTTTCCTGCGAATATGAGCCGCCATTCTTCTGAGATGATCTTCGTCGTCAAGCTGGGAAAGCTTGGATTCTATAACGTCGAGACGCTTCAGACAGCTTTCGAGATCGGCTGCTTTTTTATCGAGAATTTCGCTTTCGCTAAGAAGTCTGTTATTATTAAGCTTATACATAAAATTTTCTCCTTTCCGCATTGCCGCACGGCTATGCGTTTATGGCATACCGTGCGTTTTGACGAAAAATTATTTTATAACGTCGTCGTTAAGCTGCTGGATCTTGCTTGTGCTGTTAGATTCAGTCGTATCGTAGATCTTAGCTACTGCTCTGAGATCGTTTACATAATCCTGGATCATGTTCATCATCTGGTTTATATCGCACTGAAGCTTATTGAACTTCGCACGGTAAGCGTTCGAAGCGTCGCCCTGCCACTTGCATGATAAGTTATTGACGAGCTGCATCATAGCGTTGGTTTTTGCCTGAACGGTTCTTTTCTGATTTTCAAAAGCGCTGGCAGACTGTTCGAGTCTTGCGGAATCCACGCGAATAATGTTTGCTGTATTTGCCATAATAATACTTCCTTTCAATATTAAGAATCTTCTTCATAAGATCAGTGTGTTAATTTTCGAGTATAATTTTGCCGAAAAAACGTGCACTGCGTCTTGTGAAGGCAGGTTCTGAGAGTTTGATTCGTATGAAAATTACTGAACGATCGTTTTGCACTGGTTTTCAACGTTGTCGTAAGACTGCGCGATATCTGACAGAGTTCTTACATACTGATCGATGAGTTCGCAGAATGCCACCATCTGCTGGTTGTCTTTCAGAAAGTAAGTGTGGAATTCTTCTCTTGCAGGACCTTCCCACATTTGGCTGAGACTGGTTTCCATCTGGGTGAGGGTTTGAACTTCTTTTTTGAGATCCGCGTTCATAGATGCGAGAGTGGTTGCTTCCTGTTCGAGCGCCTTGGGGCTGACTTTGATCTGTGCCATAAAAATTACCTCCGTTATGGTTTGTATTTGTTTTTCTAAGGAATCTTTCGTTTCCCTTGCTGTGATTATACTATACCATATTTCTGGAAAAAATTTCATTTTTATGATAAACGGCACGTTTTTTCAGACGAACGGCATATTATACTGAATTCACAAGATTCCATAACGTATATTCCAAAAAATTCGGCAAATACTAACTCCGCAGGAAAAGTCGTTTAAATCTTTAAATGACGGATCCCAATAAATTGCGGAGGTAATTTAAAATGAAAGCAACAGGAATAGTGAGAAGGATAGACGATCTCGGACGGGTGGTTATACCTAAAGAGATAAGACGTACTATGCGCATCAGAGAGGGCGATCCTCTTGAAATATACACTAACAGTGAGGGTGAAGTAATTTTCAAGAAGTATTCAGCCATAAGCGAGATGAGCGAAAACGCGCTTAACGTGGCTGACGTTATGTACAAAACAGCAGGCTGTCCCGTGGTTATATTTGATAAAGATCATGTAGTAGCGTCGGCAGGACTTCCTAAGCGTGAATTCCACGAGCGGAGAGTATCTCCCCAACTGGAGGAAATTATGGAAAACCGCGGACAATTTTTCTGTCCGGACGGTAAGACAAACAATTTTTTCCCTGCAGAGGGAGTTGAACGTACCGCCATAGCAGCTATGCCGATTATAACGGCAGGCGACGTTTCCGGAGCGGTAGCGTTCATGACATCGGAAAAACTTACGGAAGCAGGCGATCTTCAGAAGAGCCTGATAACTGCCGCAGTTCAGTTTCTGGCGAAGCAGCTGGAATAAGAACCTGTCCACATAGGAAATTTCACACGTATTTTCGGCAAATTTTGCCGATTGCTGCGTTGAAAAATCTCATCATACATCAGTATGCTTTCGATTTTTCGCCTTGCAATCGTCAAAATTATGCTCGAAAATCCGCGTACAATTTCTATGTGGACAGGTTCTAAGAACCGGTCTTCACAGAATGCCGCACAATGTCGCAGCTCGGATATTGTGCGGTATATTTTTAGAGTCTCATAATTTCTATGTAGACGATCTCTTACTTTTTCTTTTTTTATTATTGTTATTACAGCAATTTCACTTTAAATAAGGAGGGGATCGCTGATAAAATTTTTTCATAGCTGCGTTGTCGTCATCAACAAGCATCAGCCCGCTTTCATCCTCCGCCTTAGAGTCATTGTTCCTAAGAATTCAGCGATATACTTTTTCTGAGCCATAAAATTTTCTTCCTATACATAGTGTTTGAAATATGAGCTGATAGGTCTTGTTTGAAAAATCCATACATTCGTCAAAATGCCCATAAATCACTGTCTGCGTCGTCGAAAATCCTCGTCAGGCGACAGCCTGCCTTCGGATTCTCTCCTAACATACAGTAATTTTTGTGCATTTTTCCGAATATAGCTATTTTTCAAACAAGACCTAAATATTTCAAACGCCGGATCAGGAATAGATTTCCTATTTATATTTTAGCATAACTGCAATATCATGTCAATATTAATTTAAAATAAATATTGACTTATTTATGAAAATAGGGTATTATATGTATAGGGGATCATTCGCGAAAAACCGTGGAGATCATTTTGGAGAGATTGGATATATATTGATGATAAACAAAAGAAAGTGCATTTTTACCGTCAGCGGCGCGGTCATGACGGCTGCTGCGGTAATGTTCGGCGCGGCTTTTTCGACTGCCTCGCCGAGCAGTCTGAAATATCCTGTTTTTGGAGTGGATGTTTCAAATTATCAGGGTGATATAGACTGGCAGCGGCTCGAAGAGCAGGGAGTTAAATTCGCCTTTATAAAAGCTACGGAGGGCAGCGGCCATGTTGACGAATCAGTGGCAAAAAATCTTGAAAATATAAATAAAACCAACATCGCAGGTTCGTGCTATCATTTTTTCAGCTTTGACAGCGCGGGCGAAACTCAGGCTGAAAATTTTATTAAGTCTGTTGATAAAGAGGATATAGATCTGCCTCCTGTAGTTGATATTGAATATTACGGCGACAAATCTTCAAATAAGCCGACTGCGGAGGAAACGGAGGAAATTCTTTCTCCGCTGCTTGAAAAATTAGAGGAATATTACGGTGTAAAGCCGATAATATATACGACCGTTCCAGTTTATTATCGCTATGTATGTGAAAAATTCAGCGATTATCCGTTGTGGATAAGATGCACTCAGCTTGAACCCGATCTTCTCGACTGGACGTTCTGGCAATACAGCGACAAGGGAACTCTTGACGGCTACAGCGGCGATGAACCATGTATCGACTTTAACGTTTTTAACGGGACGGAGGAGGAATTTAACAGCTGTTATGTTAATTGATCAGGTTATACTGAAATTGAAACCGCCCGTTAAGGACTATATATGGGGCGGAACGCGCCTCAGGGAGGAATTCGGAAAACAATCCGACGGAGAATGTCTTGCGGAAAGCTGGGAACTCAGCTGCAATGCGGACGGACTAAGCGTTATCGACGGCGGCGAATTTGACGGCGTTTATCTTTCGGATTATATAGCGGAACATCCCGAAGCGTTGGGGGAAAATTGTCATAAATACAGCGATTTCCCTATATTGATCAAGCTTATCGACGCGAAAGACGATCTTTCCGTTCAGGTGCATCCCGACGACGATTACGCGCTTAAAACAGAGGGTAAACACGGCAAGAACGAGATGTGGTACGTGCTGGACTGCGAACCCGATTCGCATATCGTTTACGGATTTCGCGAGAATTTAACTAAGGAAGAATTTCTTTGCGCCGTTCGCGAAAACACGCTGCTGGAAAAGCTTAATTACGTTCCCGTAAAAAAAGGAGACGTGTTCATGATAAATGCGGGTACGGTTCATTCGATAGGCAACGGCTGCCTTATCGCAGAAATTCAGCAGAATTCCAACGTAACTTACAGAGTTTACGATTACGAGCGGATAGACGACAGCGGCAATGCAAGAGAACTTCACATTGAAAAGGCTCTTGATGTTATGCGATTAGCTCCGTCGGAGATAACGGCGCGGCGTAATGGCAAAGTTCTTATTGAAAGTGATTTTTTCAGCGTATATAAAGAAGATTTTGACGGCGTCAGCGATATTATGCAAAACGATAAGTCGTTTACGCATATTCTGGTAACGGACGGATTCGGAATTGTTGAGAATTTATGCAGTTCGGAGCAGGCTCAGCTGAATGTGGAAAAAGGCGGCAGTTTTTTTGTTCCCGCAGGAGTAAGTTGGCGTATTAAAGGTAAATGCAGTATAATTTATACTGTTATATAGAAAATTCATACTGATTTTTTATCAACCTGATGAAATGATAGATGTCAGGATTTTCATCAGGTTGATCGTGGGTCAGTATCAGAATAGTTTTTGAAAACGGAGGTTTTATAATGAAATACTATGTAGGAATCGACCTTGGCGGTACAAACATCGTCGCTGGCGTTGTAGATGAAAAATACAACATCATTGCTAAGGCAAGCACAAAAACCAACTGTCCTCGTCCCGACAAGGAGATTGCGGACGATATGGCGAAAATGGCTCTCAAAGCCGTGGACAATGCTGGTCTGGCGATAGATCAGATCGAGTGGATAGGCATCGGAACTCCCGGCATTGCAAACAGTTCGACGGGAATTATCGAGTTTGCAGGCAACCTTGGCTTTAATAATACGCCCATGGTCAAGTATATCCGCGAAACTATAGATAAGCCTGTATTTATTGAAAACGACGCAAATGCCGCGGCTTACGGCGAATATGTCGCAGGTTCTGCAAAGGGCGCGAAAAATGCCGTATGCATCACGCTCGGTACGGGTGTTGGAGCAGGTATTGTAATCGACGGTAAAATTTATGCAGGTTCAAACTTTGCAGGCGCAGAAGTCGGTCATACTGTTATCGAAGTTGACGGCGCGCAGTGTTCCTGCGGCAGAAAAGGCTGCTTTGAGGCGTATTCTTCCGCAACCGGACTTATCCGTATGACTAAAGAAGCTATCGCAGAGAATCCCGACTGTATCATGGCTAAAATGGCTGAAGAACGTGGAAAAGTTACCGCTCGTACTTCGTTTGATTCCATGCGCGAGGGAGATTCTGTTGCAAAGGCTGTTGTTGATAAGTACATAAAATATCTTGCGGCAGGAATAACTAATACGATCAATATTTTCCAGCCTGATGTTCTCTGCATCGGCGGCGGCGTATGCAACGAGGGCGATCCGCTTCTTCTTCCTATGAAAGCGATCGTAGAGAAAGAGAATTTTGCGAGAAATTCCGAAAAGAAAACAGATATCGTTATTGCTAAACTCGGCAACGACGCAGGTATCATTGGCGCGGCATTCCTCGGTAATGCAAATTAAACTTAATATACAGGAAGGACATTTAATGAAAAAGACTATAGCATTTTTGACGGGTATTGCGTGCATCTTTAGCTTGACAGCTTGTGGGAACAGCAGTAATAATGAACGTTCACTTGACTCTTCAAGAGTTATTTGTGGTACTATTTCAGCAGGAGATCACCATACTATAGGCGTAAGAGCAGACGGTACTGTTGCGGCTGCCGGTTGGAATGAAGTGGGACAGTGCGACGTTTCCGACTGGACTGATGTTGTGGCTGTTTCAGGAGGAAGTTGTCATACAGTAGGCTTGAAATCTGATGGTACTGTTGTGGCTACTATTATTCCAGAGAATCATGATGATTTATACGATTGCGGACAATGCGATGTTTCCGACTGGACAGATATTGTCGCTGTTTCCGCAGGAGTTAATCATACGGTAGGCTTGAAGTCTGACGGTACTGTTGTATCTACTAACGTTGAAAATAATGAAGAAGATTTCGGACAGTGCAATGTGTCCGATTGGACAAATGTTGTCGCAGTTTCGGCAGGGTATAGTCATACAGTAGGTTTGAAATCAGACGGCACCGTTGTTGCCGTTGGTTATAATGAGACCGGACAGTGCGACGTTTCCGACTGGACTGATATTATTGCAGTTTCAGCGGGAACGAATCATACAGTAGGTTTGAAGTCAGACGGTACAGTTGTGGCTGTCGGTGATAATTTTTATGGAGAGTGCGATGTTTCCGACTGGAAAGATATCGTTGCTGTTTCCGCAGGATATAGTCATACAGTAGGTTTGAAATCTGACGGTACTGTTGTGGCTATTGCTGGTGATAACTATGGACAATGTGATGTTTCCGACTGGACAGATATTGTGGCTGTTTCGGCAGGAACTTTTCATACAGTGGGCTTGAAATCTGACGGTACTGTAGTGGCTACCACTATTACTGTTGAGGATTACGATTGGGGACAGTGCGATGTTTCGGACTGGACAAATATCCGTGTATCATGACAAAGCAGTTATTTAGAACTTGTTTAGTATCTTCATGTGTGCGTGAAGATAATATATGACATTGTGCTATATGCATAGATTTTCAATTGAAAATTTGTGCATATAGCTGTTTTTTATTTTGATGCAACAAAAACTCCTTTTTTTGACACCTTATTATTGAATCGATTCAGAAGGGAGGAAATTATATGAATGATTTCTCCGCAGATGTAAAGCTTGCAATGAAAGGCAGTACGGAAGCCTTTGCAAGACTTTACGCACTTGTATATAAAGATCTTTATCATGTGGCGCTGTATAGCCTGAGAAATTCTCACGACGCCTGCGACGCGGTAAGCGATACGGTTCTTGACGCCTTTTGCAGTATAAAGAAACTCCGCGACGAGAAAGCTTTCAGAAGCTGGATAATGCGTATTTTGTCGGCTAAGATAAAGCATAAGCAGCGCGATTATTTCAACGTCTCCGAAGAACTTTGCGAGGAAAACGAGCCGCAGAGTTTGTTTGAATATGATAATATTGAGTTGAAACAAGCCGTTGAAGAACTTGAACCGCAGTCGCGGCTGATATTGTCGTTATCGGTTATAGAGGGCTATACAAGCGAGGAAATATCGGAGATTTGCGGGATTAACCCCAATACTGTGCGTTCAAAGCTTTCGAGAATAAAACGCAGATTGAAGCTTGAACTGCAATGACATCATGAAAGGAGCAGACTATGAACGATCTGAATAATAATGAAAGGGTAAGGGAGTTTCTTGAGCAGGAGAGCGTTCCCGAGGAGATCAGTCCCGAAAATATGAAAATTATGCTCGATGAAAAGGCTGCCGTAAAAAAGCGTAAAAAAATTTCCATGGCAGGCAAAATTACAGCAATGGCGGCTTCATTGGCTCTCATCGTCGGTACTGCCGTCGGAACGGCAGGGCTCGTACGCAATTTCGGCGGTTCAACTCCCAAAATTGGGCTTATTGCAGATAATGATGAGCCGAAGAAGAATTCTGCCGACAAATCAGAGACTGTTTCCACGGGGAATTCATATATGGCTGGAGCGGAAAGCTATGGACAGATATATAATCTGCTGAAAGCCGAAAGTAAAAAGCGCGGAGATGCAAACTGTGTTACAGGAGCGGACGGCGGAACATTTGGTGCGGAAAATGGCGTTGCGGCAGATAATTTTGAAGAAGAAACAGCCGACGAAAGTTCCGTTGCTGTTGATATTGCCGACGATATTTATTACGATGAATCTAAAGACGAATCTGCCCCCGAAGAGTCATTTGACTCGGCAAACGGCGCGGAGGGAAATGAATTCTCTAAAACTTACGATCAGGAAGAGGGCGTTCTTGAAGCTGATATCGTCAAAACCGACGGCAAGAGGATATTTTATCTTTCGAATTTAGAAACTTATGATGAGGTGGGATTCCATGAAAGCTGCAATTTGAATATTGCAGAGGTAAACGACGGAAATTTCACAAATACAATGACTATCAACGTTGCTCCCGAAGTGAATAATGAGGGCGTTGGCTGGAATGTCAATATAAATGTAAATGATATGTATCTTTACAACGATATGATAGCGATAATCGGAAATGTGAATTCTTACCGCGATAGTTACACGATCAACTCGGCAAAGGGTCTTGACGACGATTACATGATCGACGATTATTCATATGAGAATAATAACAGCTGTTTTGTATCGTTCTACACCAATGAGGATTCTCCGCAGCTTATCGGCACATATTGGCAGGACGGCGGTTACGGCGACGTGAGAATTTCTCCCGAAGGTTATATGTTTCTTGTTTCGACATATTATTCCTGCGATTGGAATAATATCGAGGGCGAGGACGATATAGAGGCTTATATTCCGAAATGCGGCGTTGACGAGGGTGTAAGATGTCTGCCGGCGTCAGATATTCTTCTTCCCGGCGGGGGTATTGACAATTCCGATATTTTGAGTTATACTGTTATTGGAAGTATTGATCTTACGTCATCAGGGCAGTTCAGCCCCGTTGATTCGAAGGCTCTTGCGTGTTATACGGGAAATCTGTACAGCTCCGCCGAAAATATCTATACCACGATCGGCTGGACGGATACGGAGATAACGAGAATTTCCACGGCAGGCGGAATTATTACCCCTGCGGCTTCGGGAAAGGTTGAAGGCTATCTCAAAGATCAGTTCTCCATGAGCGAATACAACGGCTATTTCCGCATTGCGACTACTATCGAAAAATGGGAAAATATCAATAATGAAACCGGAATCGACGGCGTTTTTACGGAACAAGCGCCTGACGTTTACAGAGATAACTGCGTTTATGTACTCGATATGGAGCTTAATCAAGTCGGAAAGGTTGACGGATTCGGTGAGGACGAAACTATAAAATCCGTGAATTTCAGCGGCGATATGGGATATGTGGTAACATATGAGCAGACCGATCCGCTTTTTGCAATTGATCTCAGCAACCCTGCCGAGCCGTTTATTACTGATGAATTCAAGATCTTAGGCTACAGCACATATATGCAGAAATGGACGGACGGACTTCTTCTCGGATTCGGCGTTGACGCCGACGAAGAGGGGATTGAAAACGGCGTAAAACTTACGATGTTCGATAATTCCGCCCCATACGATCTGAAAGCTGTCGGAACATATGCTGTTAATTCTTTGAACCGCGAAGAGTATTATATCTACTCAAATGCCGTTTGGGAAAGAAAGGCTCTGCTTATCGCGCCCGAAAAGAATCTTATCGGCGTTCCTGTGTGTCAGGAAAGCTGGTATATCGACGGCTATGACGCTGTTTCAAAATATATGTTTTTCTCCTATGAAAACGGCGAATTTATTCCGCTTGGGGAGATTTCCAATGAAATGAGCGATTATAATGAGTACGAAATGTTCATGTTTGATCGCGCAGTATATATTGATGATTATGTTTATGCAATTTGCGACGGTAAAATGGTTTCAGCCGACGCTGCGACAATTACCGTTAAGGATATTGCAGAATTCTAATTCGGAGTGATGTCATGTGAAGAGATTATTATGTGCATTCGCAGCAATTTCGCTGATTCTTGCAGGATGCGGAAACGAGCCTGCCGAAAGTTCCGTGCTGATTCCCGACGTCGGCGAAGCTTACGTTGAGAATACCGACGAATCAAGCGACAGCGGCAAGAAGAAAAAAGCTGATGATACGGAAATTTCCGAGGATTCAGATTCGAGTACCGCAAGTACCGGTCTTTCAGAAAGCAGTACTGCCGATTCCAATAATGATGACGACAGCAGCAGGATTTCTGATGAGAGCAGTTCTGTATCAAATAACGGCGATTCCGGAAATTCGGATTCTGATGAATCGATCGCTCCGACAGTTTCCAAAAGCAAGGATGAGACCCCGAAAAAGACAGAAAAGCCCAAGGAAGTATACTATCTTGAGGGCATTGTTTATGAAGTTCACGACGGCAGTCTGCTGATAAATGAAACTGAACTCCGCAGGGTAGAAGTTGGATTTTCCGATAAAAAAGCCTTGAAAAATGTGAATCCGGGGGATAAAGTCGAGATAACGTATGACGGTATACTTGCTGAAAGTTATCCTGCGCAGGCGCATAACGCTTATTCTGTAACGATTCTCGAAAGCGCGGATAAGGAATACAAACTGCATAGATTCAGCCATGAAGATCTTGCATTTTCACTGCTGCTCCCGAAAAACTGGACTTCTAAGGATATTGAATATCCGCAGGAGGGCGATTTTACCGACTGGGGAATACGTTTCACACCTGACGGAGCAAGCGGAAATCTTGATATAAGCTGGCATTCCGCGGCTGCCATAAAAGATCCCTATGACAAGCTTCCGACGGAGATAAACGGAAATTCCGCGGTTCAGTACAGCAAAACCGGCAAGTGGAAGTTTTATGTTTTTGACAATAATTATATTGCAGCAAATAATTTCTTCGGAACTGACGAAAACGACATTTATGAAGAAGAGTTGAATTTCATATTAAATACGCTTGAATTTATATAAAGGAGATTTTTTAATAAAAAAGCCTGTCCCCATTTAGTATGAGGGCAGGTTATTTTTTATCTAATATTCTTATCTTTTCTCGGCAAGAAAATATTTGAGCGAACCTGTTCCGCCGGTCGCGCAATATGCGTAATAGCAGAGAGCCATTGAAGCGTCATCCGGGGAGAGTTCTCCGTCGCGGGTAACGTCGGCGGCTTTCAGTAAACTTTCAGAGACCGAGGGGGGATTGCCTGTAGAAATAAGGGCGTATTCCTTAAGAATGCTCGAAGAGTCGTCGGGTGCGAAAGTACCTGATTCGTCCATATCGCCCAGAGAATATGAACCTTTGACTTTCTCGAATCTCGCAAGGGCGTACGACGGATAAGATTCCTTATTTTCGGTAATGATATATGTGCGGTTAAGGATTCCGCCGTCCTCGCGCTTTTCGCCGAGAGTGTCGAGGATAGTCGCGGCTATTGCAAGATGACCGCGCTGTGAGGGATGAATATCGGTATTTGAGCCGCCGTTCTGCATTTTTGTAAAATACCAGGAACAGCCGTTTGCATCGTTCGAGAATGACGAGAAATCGCCGTAAACATCTGCGATCTCAACGCCCTCTATATTGCTTGCCTGATCTGCAAAACCCTTTATAATATCTTTAAAAGTCGGGCGGAACTGGTTAAGTATCTTTACATATGAAGCTGAATAATTTGCGTTGCACCACTCCTGCTGAAGCTGGAGCGGGTCGTAGACATTCTGCAAAACTATTCTCGCATTCGGATTCACGCTGCGGATCTCCGCTACAGTCGCCTCGATATTGGGGATTATCTGCGTCTGGATAATACGGTCGTATTTTTGGTAATTAGGGCTGGAGTCAGTAAATACCATGTGGGCGCGGAGTTGAAGAAGGGCTGTATTCACGCGCAGCAGGTTTGAATCAGACTTTGCATATTCCGAAACTTTATCTCTGCTCATGATTTTCTTTATATCTCCGAAAGACGGTTTTTCAGGGATATTGTCCGCGGTATATCCGTCTTTGAGAAGATCGTTGCGCGCTGCGAAATCAAGAATAAATCTTGACGAATACTCGATGATATCGTTTGCGCCTGTAGAAATAATAACCAAGTCGGCTTTTGCAAGCTGCGCCTTTTTCTCGGAGTCGAAACTGCGTACGGCGGCGAGAGTTTCTGAAGAAGTCGCGCCGGCAGCGGCATAATTCTCAAGATTTGCGTCCATATAGTCGGCTACTATCTGAGCATAGCTGTATTCCTTTTCATCAAGTCCGTATCCCGAAGCGATGCTGTCGCCCAGTACGACGATATTATCGCCGTCGCCGTACTTTTCAGCATAAGCCGAGACAGTGCCTATTGAGGAAAAAATTAAGATAGCCGATAATACAGCCGAAATAATTTTCTTCATAAAAATTCATCTCCATGTAAGTTTGAGTCAATATGTGTATGTTCGTGTTGATAAGTATATTATATATGATTTTTCATTGTATGTCAAGATAATAAATGAATTTCTATATGTTTACTTTTTGAGAGTTTGTGTTCATATTGTGTATTAGAGCCTGTTCACATAAAAATACAATGCACATCTTACCTATGAACACAAAAACTTTATAATAAAAAACGTCGCAGAGCCGCTGAAAGCCAACCCAAGAATGCAGGTTAGGATCGCACATATATCATATACGCGGTTAAGCAGTCTGCTGTACATGACAAAAGAGCTTTTGTCGGAAGAGTACAGGCGGCTTTTCATGGCGGATTCCATGGGGAAAATACATCTGATCTCTTTTCCGTCGCACAAATAGCAGGCAACGCTGAATCGAGAATTCGCCGGCTTATATTCATGAAGAAAAACGGCTTTTTGGGGTTTGGAGAAGAGCAGATTAACACAGAAAAAAGCGAAGAGGGCAGCCATGAGAATAATCAAAACGGCTATTACCGCCAAAGCTGCTGTGATCATTGCAACATTGCTGATGCCAAGTATTTTACAAATAACTATGATTACTATAAGTCCGATAAAAAATTCCAAACTGATCGCCGCCTCCAATTTGCCGAAAAGATACGTGTAATATACTATCTCTCCCCAAATTAACTCTTGAAATTTCTGCTTGCCCGTCTGCCGAAATACTTCGTCAGAAATCCTTGAAATATTCGCATATTCCTGCGGCTTTCTTCCTTGTCTTTCGACAGCCGCCCTGCGCATAAAATCTTCAAGAGTTAATTGGGGGAGCGATATGAGAACAAGTTCTTATTTAATAATAAGTTTTCTCATCTCTACCAGATCGTAAACGTCTATAAAATCGTCTTTGCAAAGATCGCCCGCTGACCAGTCGATGAGTTCGCCTGCTCCAAGGAGGAATTTCTGCATCATTACGAGATCGGCAATATCAAATTTCCCGTCGGAATTCACATCGCCTGCGACCTTTTCCGGAATTGCCGACGCTGACAAAGGTTCAAGAATAAATTTCTGACCGTCGCCGCCCCAGAATTCCCACTGACAAATATTAGCGTCTTTTTCAAGGCTGATCTCGAATACGTCGGCGCAGCCTGTACCGTTTGAAGCTGATGTCAGCAGTGAATATGTTCCGTCCTTGTTGCATTGTATATTGAATTTTTGAGCAGTATCCCCCGTATAATCGGCAAGAATTATATCCGCTCCGTTTTCGGCGGAATTATTTTCAACCGTAAGAGCCTTATTTGACATACTGATTATCGAATATGTATCGTCGTCATTCTGGCGGATATTCCATGCTTCAAAACCTCCCTGAACCGCGCTGCCGTCCCTTTCGGAAAGTCCAAGTCCGCTGTTGAGATTCTTGATAACATAAGTGCCTTTTACAACTGCGGGTCTGACGGGTTCTATTTTCCAAAGCTGACAGTCGTACTCGTTGTACGCGAATTGATTTATATTTCCGCCGTTTTCCGTAGACCACTCGAATACGTCCAGACCGCTTTTTCCGCCTGAACATTTCGAAACTATTCCGTAATATCCGCCGCTTTTCACAAGCTTAAACAACTGATTATCCGCGCCCGTATACGTCTGCAATTCAACATTTACGCCGTCGGCTGCCGAATTTTCCGCAACTGCAACGCATTTCGACTCGTCGCCGAGGGATACTATTCTGAAATATTCATCGTCGACCGCAACTAATCTCCACTGCTGCGCCCATGACTTATTAAAATCCCATTGATGAACATTCGTGCCGCCGTCAAGCTTTCCGTCGGGCAGATCGAGTGAAAGATCGCTGTTTTTATTGGTTATGAAATAAGACGCGCCGCTTATAAGATCTGTTCCGCTAAGTTTCAGCGCATTGCTTGGTTCGCCCAAAGTATCGGGATTTATAACAATTTCTGCGTCCTTATTTGTATAGTCGGCGAGATTTGATCTTTCCGTGCCTGTAAACGCTTTATTCTGCGCACCCCATACGGTCTGGTTATTATTTCCTACAGCCGTAAATGACATTACCTTAACGCCATTTTCATTTTCAGCCGCAATGAAATATCCGCTGTAGCGTTGACCGCTAATTGTTAAAACTGCCGCTGCGCTGTCGGAAGCCTGCTCCCATTTTCCTGAAACTGCACCAGATATCGTATGATCGGCATTCAGCTTTATATTCTGATAATTTATAATGTTTCCGTCAGTTGCATTTCCATGATTGATGTATTCGTATTCGCCAATGATATCGGATTCTTCATAGCCGCTTTCGGAAATGTGATCTCCGCCGTACTCGAAAGGAGTTACCACAGGCCAGCCGTCTTCATTAAAGAACATCTCGTGAACGCGGACTTCGTGGAATTCAAATCCGTCGTCGAAGCGCGCATGATAGAAAAGATACCATTTTCCGTCATCATCGCGGAGTACGGAGTTATGACCGCAGGACATATACGCTTTATCGAGACTGCTGAATTTATAGTTTCCCATTACCTTGACTCCGACGGAATCAAGATTAGTATTCCTCTCCATGATCGCGCTTCTGCCTGCCGCGTCATAGAATGGTCCTGTAGGATTCTTTGAACGGAAAACGCGCATATTATAACCGCCGTCGGAAACAAGACCGCCGTAAGTTACCCAAAGATAATAATATCCGGTATCGGGATTGTACTCGATAAAAGGACCTTCGCCCGATTTATGGTAGCTGCCCGACAGTTTCGTGCCGAAATAGCTGTCAACCATACGCCCGTCCGCCGTCGTGCCGCTTTTCGGGTGAATACATTTTCCTGTTGCAGGATCGATCTCCAGAGTGAAGATACCGCCCGACCACGAACCGTAAGTCATATACATTTTGCCGTCAGTATCGTAGTAAATAGTAGGGTCGATAGCGTTCGGGAAAAGCTGATTGTTGAAATTTTTATTGCTGAACCACGAATTATTATAAGCAACCTCCCCTGAAGCTATCAGCTCGTCAACGTTGGTGGAAGTATACTTTCTGTTTACTTTCTTGCTGCCGTCTTTGCTTGTCGCATAGCTGTCATTCTCGGTAAATCCCGAATAAATAAGCGTATCTGCAAACGTAAAAGGTCCTTCCGGATTTTTAGATACGGCATAGCATATTACGGAGCGTATATAAGTTGAAGTCGTACAGAAATACATCAGATACGCGCCCTTTGTGCCGTCCGAATTCACATAGTCGGGGTTCCATATAACGTCGGGCGCCCATACCGCGAATCCGCTTGAATTTGGATTTTGCTTATCGCAGTCTTCAAGATTTTCGCCCGCCCATTCGAAAGCCTTTTTCAGATTTGCGGAAAGATCGCCGAATTCCACATTATTTGGCGTAGTATAGCCGTTTGTGAAACGAGTCCAGTTTTGCAAATCATTTGATTTTGCCGCGTCGATGTGCGATCCCCACACATAATAAGTTCCGTCTTCAGCCTTGATGATAGAGGGGTCATGGACTGAAACACGCGCCTTATTTGCCGCCGCATCGCCCGTAAATTCCTTAGGCGAGACAATCGGCGAAGCTGATAAAAGCATCATTCCCGACAACATGAGGGCTGCCGTCCTTTTAAAAATTTTCTTCTTCATTTTAAAACTCCCTTCAAATTCCCATAATGCCTATTTATAGAAATTTTATTAACAGCTTAATTATAACATACAATATATTATTTGTCAATAATCGTTCAATTTTCCCGAATAAATAATAACATAATTATAATTCATAATTTGTTTTCAATTAAAATTATGCCGCTTAGCTTGCAAAATTGTCGGAAATATGGTATAATCCAGTAAATAATAATAGTGAGGGGTTTGAAATGAAAAAAAGTATTGCAATATTTTTAACATCGCTTATTGCCATATCAGCAACAAGCTGTGGCGCTAAAGGCGATTCTTCTTTATCGTCTCAAAGCAGTTCCGCGTCTGAAAGTTCCGAATCCTCCTCAACTGCCGAGGAAAGCGAAACCGATATGACAGAACCTGCTACAGAAGCTGCAACTAAGCATATTAGCCCGACCGAGACCGTAAGCGCTCAACTGGGAATTCAGCAGACTATAGATGCAACTATTGAAAAAACAGAGGGGAAAAATACCGTGAAAATTCCGCTTGCTGATCTGATGCACGAGGGCGATAAGATAAATTCTTTTACTTTTGTAATTTATTCCGCCGACGGCACAGATATCGGTGAATTCAAGGGAGGCTGCGGAATTTCCGTAGACAGCGAATGCGATTCCGCTACCGACGAAGGCTGGTATCAGGCGGATGATTTCACAGCTCCCACAGAGGGAACTTACGGCGAGATAACATGGAATGTTCCCGCTGATATTGTCGACCACATTTCGCCCGCAGGCGATGTTCTCTTCGGCTATTGGTGGGGAAATTCCTCAAAAATACGCGTTGAAAGCGTCTGCTGCAACCTCACCCGCACAAGCGAGATTCCATGCGACGGTACTGTCAGCCACGACGTCGGCGAAAGCGTCGGATATGACGATACGGATAATACCATTCACGTTCCAACTGCCGATTTCCTGCCGCAGGGCGCGATTCCGCAGGCTGTTACATATAATATCTCGGCTTCGGGCGGATTTAGAAAATTTGTCGGCGCATTCGGCTATGGCGCGGATTCCGACTATTATCAGTCCTCCGACGTTGTTTCCATGACCGACGGTTCGCAGCTCTCGCTGACATGGATAGTTGACGAAGAAGCTAAAAATTACGCCTCCGACAATGGGGAATTGGTACTCGGTTATTGGTGGAGCGAACAGCCCACGGCTCGTCTCGATTCTATTACTGTAAAATACAGTCTGGGAGACACCTCCGCACCCGCTCCGACCGAGAAGAAAGATACCGAAAAAAAGCCCGATAATACGGCTTCAACGGGATTCCGCAGCTCTGCCGATATCGTCAAGGATATCAAAGTCGGCTGGAACCTCGGAAATACTCTCGAAAGCCACGACACGACAAAATCGGGACTCGCTGTCGAAACAGGCTGGGGAAATCCCAAAACTACGGAAGATATGATTCTCAGCGTCAAGAACGCGGGATTCAACGCAGTCAGAGTTCCTGTCACGTGGGGCGAGCATATGGACGGCGACGTTATCCAGACAGAATGGCTTGACCGCGTTCAGGAAGTTGTGGATTATGCTTACAACAATGATATGTATGTTATAGTCAATCTTCATCACGACGACGCTATATGGTTTAACCCGACGGAAGCCGAATATCCGCAGGACAGCGCGAAACTCAAGAAGATCTGGGAGCAGATCTCCGAGCGTTTCAAGGACTACGGCGACACGCTGATCTTCGAGGGAATCAACGAAGAGCGCACTATCGGCAGCGAAAACGAATGGATGGGCGGAACTGCCGAGGAACGCGCCGTTGTTAATAAGTATATACAAGATTTCGTCGATACCGTGCGCGCTTCGGGCGGAAATAATGCCGAGCGTTCGCTTATAGTTACGAGTTATGGAGCTTGCGCCGAGGAAGTTGCCATGAATGACCTTATCGTTCCAAATGACGACCATATTATTGTTTCACTCCATTATTATGCGCCGTGGAAGTTTTCTTCGGGCGAATCAACAACATTTGGCGACAGCGAAAAAGCTGAACTGGACGCTAAATTCTCATCGATGAAGAAGAAATTCATCGACAAGGGACATCCTCTTATCATCGACGAATTTGGCTGCGTGGCAGTTGCCGATGATTCAGTGCGCAGCGAATATTACAGCTACTACATTTCCGCCGCCAAATCTCAGGGAATCAAATGTTTCGTATGGGATAACGGCGCGGCTAAGGGTAAAGACGGTTATGCCCTGCTGAACAGACGCGCTCTTACGTGGAATGATACTATCCTTAACGGTATCATGGATGGAGCCAAATAATTATTTAACCAATATTTCTTTTTGAGTGCAGATGTCGCCTTTCAGCGTATATTTTACGCTGAGTATAAGCGAGTCTGCACTTTTGTTTTTAGTGATTTCCCTGTCGATTATCTCGCGATCACACAAAAAATTCTTCTCATAAAGATAAATTTTTTCCATCAGCGACTTTTCGACTTCCTCTTCTTCAAGAGTTATCTCCGTACGCTCAATTTCCCGATATACTGTCTTTTCAAGTTTTATGGGGAGCGTTTTTCCAAATATGCTGAATGGCTTGTCTGTAATTTCGCATTCGCGGTATTCATACTTATTTTTCCCGAAATACAGCGGAATTTCGAGATTCAGCAGTTTAAGTCTGCGCCGCGTATCGGTTTCCCCTGTAAAAACGGCTCGTTCCTTTGTGAATTCGCCTTCAAAATCCACAGTTTCCTCGTATTTTCCTATAATATTGCCCATTGCATGATGAAGCGTGACGCGTCCTGTTGAATCGCTCGTAACACCCGTAACCAGAATATCGCCTGCCATTACGTAGTCGCCGACCTTATGCATAAGCATTCCGTCGAGAACCGAAGTATAGAGGATCTCGGCGTCGTGCGACGAAGTTATATTGCAGGGGATCCGATCGTGCAGCATATCAGGCTTTTCGACTATCTCCGTTACTTCTACCACAAGCCGATGACCCGTTCGATGCATTCCTGTCCAAGAGATTCCGTCAACCATGAGGCGAAGCTGATTTTCGCTGTAAATGTAGTCGATCTGCCCGAAAGGCGTTCCGGCTTTTATATCAATCTCTTCCAGTGCGGAAAGAATTACTTCATCGCTTACACGCTCGTTTCCCTGAATGTCAATAGTGACGATAACCCCCGAAAAATAGAGAGAAGCGGCGATAACAAGCATGATGCCGACAATAATCCCGTATCTTCCGCGGCGTTTTATCACTTCGGCGGAAAAAGTTTTCTGTTCGAAACTTTTAAGTTCCAAGTCCATTTCCTCGGCAAGAGCGGTCATTTTTTTTAAATCATGACGATAAACTTCGGCGCAGAAAATTCCGCTCTTGACGTATTGTCCGAAACAATTTATCCGCCTTTTGTGAAGTTCGTTGATAAAGCCATAGAGATTTTTTCCGGAAACATTAATCTTCACACTTCCCCGAATCTGATTTTTCATTTCGCCGTCTCCTTTCCTCCAGTTCTATCTGTGTAATTTTGCCGCGAATTATTATACCTCCAGTATTAAAATCGTAGGCGCGCAGATCGCTTCCCCAAATTTTCACGGTTAATTTTTCAGCAGTCATGCACATGAAAACATCGCTGCATTCTTCTATTCTTCGGCAATTCTCCAATACCAGCTCCCTGTTGCCAGCAATATGGATACCCGTTTCGAGATAAAATACCTCGCGCATTTTGTCGGACGCTTTTCCGAACATATCATCGCCTCCGCATATCTGATTCTTCTCCATAATATGATGTACAGGGTGATAAATATGAAAAAAGCCAAGAAAATACTTTTTGTAATAATTCTTCTTATATTCAGCGTCTACTGCCTGTGTTGTGCAGAGGAAGTCAGAAATGCCGCGTTTTCTGCTGTAAATCGCTGTTTGACATCGCTTATACCGTCGCTGTACATAATGATGATATTATCCTCGCTGCTTATTTCAAGCGGTATAATTTCAGCAGCCGGAAATTTCACGGAGCGGACTTTAGGCAAATTTCTGCCCATAAACGGCGGAATAGCGGCAACGTTACTCTTCTCATCCATTGCGGGCTATCCTGTAGGAGCAAAGATGATATACTCGCAGTATAGTTCGGGAAGGATAGACCGAAGATCGGCAATTCTTTGGTCGGGAGTCTGTTTTGGCGCAGGCAGCGCATTTATATTCGGCTGCACGGCTTCGGGAGCGGCAGGAAATCTGATCATGATATCGACCGCCGCCGCAAATCTGATTCTTGCCGCCCTTATTTCAATATTCGGAAGAACGAGGTCATCAGGGGAGGAAAATTCGCGTAAAATAGCCGTTTCAGCCGATATGCTGACAAATTCCGTAAGTTCGGCAGGCAGATCGATGGCTGAGATTTGCTTCGTCGTAACTGCCTTTTCCGTGATTGCCGCATTGCTTCGCAAACTTGGAATAATCACTGCGATCGGCGGATTTTTTGCAAAATATCTTCATATTCCCGCAGCCGAAGCGGAAACGCTCATAACCGCCTTTCTGGACGTGACCGCCGTTTCGGAACTGCCGAAGAATAATTTCACGCTTCTGCCAATTACGGCGGCGGCGATCTCATTTGGCGGTATATGCGTATTCTTCCAGATATCGGCTATATTCCGCGGAAAGCTGCCTGTACTGCCAATATTTTTCACAAGGCTGTGCGGAGGTATTCTAAGCTGCGTTATCTGCCGGCTGCTGCTTCCGTATTTCATTTTCAGCGAATCAATAGCAGTATCTGCTGTCACCCCGAAAATTTATCAGGCGTCTTCTCCTGTACCCTCGTTAATACTGATCGTCATGACTGCCGTACTGTTTATTAAGGCTTCGCCAAGTAAAAATTGATTTGCATGACATAAAAAAGCTTGCCAAACAGGAAAAAATATGTTATAATAATAAGAACCTGTATTATTATTGCTCCCTCAATTAACTCTTGAATTTTTCTGCTTGTCCTGACAACGAAATACTGCGTCAGAAAACCTTGCAGCACGCCGGCATGACTGCGGTTTTCTTTCTTGTCTTTCGCTGCCAGTCTTTCGCATAAATTATTCAAGGCTTAGAACCTGTCCACATAGGAAATTCCGGACGTCTTTTCGGCAAATTTTGCCGATTGCTACGTCAAAATTATGCTCGAAAATCCGCACATAATTTCTATGTGGACAGGTTCTTAATCGGTGGAGCAATATCAGGTAATACATCGTATCGGAGTGTTAACTATGTCAAAGAAACCTTTTTACATCACCACGCCCATTTATTATCCGTCGGGCAATCCCCATATCGGACATTGCTATACTACTGTAGCCTGCGATTCTATCGCCCGTTTTAAGCGAATGCAGGGATATGATGTAATGTTCCTGACAGGTACTGACGAGCATGGATTGAAAATCGAACAGAAAGCTGTTGAAAAAGGAGTTACCCCCAAGGAATTTGTTGATGTGATAGTTGACAGATTCAAGAGCCTTTGGAAATATATGAATGTTGATTACGACCGATTTATCCGCACTACAGACGATTATCACGTTGAGGCAGTCCAGAAAATTTTCAAGACGCTTTACGATAAGGGATATATCTATAAGGGCGAATATTCAGGAAAATACTGTACTCCCTGCGAAAGTTTCTGGACAGATTCGCAGCTTGATGAAAACGGCTGTTGTCCCGAATGTCATCGCCCCGTTGCAATGGCAAAAGAGGAGGCGTACTTCTTTAAAATGTCGCCCTTTGCGGAGCGCATTGAAAAGTTGCTGACGGAGACGGACTTTCTTCGTCCTAAAACTCGTGCGACTGAACTTGTTAACAATTTTATCAAGCCCGGTCTGGAAGATCTCTGCGTATCGAGAACTACTTTTAAATGGGGAATACCCGTAACTTTTGACGAAGGTCATGTCGTTTATGTCTGGATAGACGCTCTTTCGAACTATATCACGGCAATGGGCTATATGAACGGCGCTTATGACGATATGAATAAATTCTGGCCTGCGGACGTTCATATGGTCGCAAAGGATATCATGCGTTTTCATGCTATAATTTGGCCTGCGATTCTCATGGCTTTGGAACTTCCTCTGCCTAAACATCTGGCGGTACATGGCTGGATAACCTTTAACGGCGAAAAAATGAGCAAATCTCTCGGCAATGTTGTCGATCCGTTCGTGTTGGGCGAACGTTATGGCTGCGACGCTATAAGATACCATATTTTGCGCGAAATGGCTCTCGGAGCGGACAGCTCGTTCTCAAATGAAATTCTTATAAACAGGATAAATTCTGATCTTGCAAACGGATTCGGAAATCTCGTTTCGCGCACCGTTGCGATGGCGGACAAGTATTTCGGCGGAATTCTGCCCTCTGACCGCGAATCTGCCGAAATTGACGAAGATTTTAAGGCTGTCGTGCTGAACGCTTTTGCCGAAACTGAAAAGGCTATGGAGGAAACGAAGATCAAGCAGGCTCTGGAAGCTATTTTCAAGGCTGTCGATCGTGCCAATAAATATATTGACGAAACCGAGCCGTGGAAGCTCGGCAAGGACGATTCCAAAAAGGGCAGGCTTGCTTCCGTGCTTTACAATCTGCTTGACGCGATAAGAATAATTTCAGCTCTGCTCAGCCCGTTTATGCCCTCCACCATGCCGAAAGTATGGGAGCAGATCGGTGCGTCAGACGATGACATAACTTACGATAAGCTTTCGAAATTCGGCGTTCTTCCCGAAAATGTCAAGGTATGCAAGGGTGAGATACTTTTCCCGCGTATCGACGTTGAAAAGGAGATAGAGGCGCTGAACGACATAATCAAGAAGAATATGGAGACCGCTCAGTCGAATCTTTCAGCCGAGGAAAAGGGCGAAGCCAAGCCCGATGAAGATTCCGGACAGGAGATCGAGCTTGCTCCCGAAATCTGCATCGACGATTTTGCAAAAGTTGAGATCAGAGCCGCAAAAGTTATCTCCGCGGAAAAAGTTAAGAAGTCCGACAAGCTGCTTTGCTTACAGCTTGACGACGGAATGGGCGGACGTCAGGTAGTTTCGGGAATTGCGCAGTATTACGCTCCCGAAGATCTCGTCGGCAAAACCATTCAGCTTATCGCGAATCTCAAGCCCGTAAAACTTCGCGGCGTTGAAAGCTTCGGAATGATCTGCGCTGCCGATACAGCTGACGGCGTTAAGGTCATCTTCCTTGACGATAGTATACCCGCAGGTGCGAAGATCAGATAATTTATTTTCATTGTCGTTAAATTTGTTTACTTGGTGATTCGTTTTATAGAACTCTTCACTTTGAATTCTTGCATGAGAATCGTTCTTTATATTCCCATCAAATTCAAACTGTACCCATTAGGACAAGTGGCATAGAGAAGTTTTTAGAAAAATAAGGTTAAGACGGATATGAAAAGCTATAAGGTACAAGCAGATGCTCTTTTTGAAGAGTGTCTGTTTTTTTACACGAAAATCAATAATCACGTTTTGTTAATATTGTACAAATATTTACAATGATTTTCTCTATCATAATTATTATATATTTCTTTACTTTTTATGAATTAAATTGTATAATAATAACAATAAGAAATCTTGCATAGTGTCCGTGGAACAGTAGTACAGTTAGATAATATAAAAATTCCGTTGGCATACTGATATACGTCAAGGGATATTTATGTAAAACACAAATTTGGAGGTATGTAAAATGATTAAAAAAATTATATCTTTCGCTTCATGTGTGTCGATTTTGGTTTTTTCACTAATAACTTCAAGTTCACATAAAAAAGTTTCGGCAATTGCTGAACAACCATTTGAGGTTTTATCAATGCGTTCACAGTACGAAAAGCATTATGATAATGGTGACGGAACATATACTTCAATTATAGATACAGTTCCCATTCATTACAATGATGAAAATGGAGAATGGGTTGAAATAGATAACACACTTACTCAAAATGATGATGGAAGTTACACTAATGCGAAAAACTCAATGAGTGTTACGTTAGCTCCTACAGCAAATGTAAACGCTGTCAGCGATATAAATAACAACAAAATGAATGATTGTCACTTAGTATCGCTTGATTATATGGGGTATAATGTATCTTGGGATATCATAAATCCTTATGCTGATAATGTCGAAAAAGTTTCTGCTTGTGAATCAACTTTATCTTGCCCAATCGAAATATCAGAGAATAATTCCCAGATGTGTGCAGAAGTGAATAATGAATATTTAGATGATAATATTGAAAGAGCTATATCTTCTAAAAATTCATCTGTATGGTACAGATCATTATTTGATGGCTGTGACATTAATGTAGAAATAAAACCAACATCAATAAAAGAGAACATTATTCTCAATAACAGAGAGGCAGCAAATCGCACATTTACATATTACGTTAAGACAAATGGTTTGATTGCCGAATTATGTGATGATAATTCAATTAAGTTCGTTGATGAAGAAGATAACATAATCTTTTTAATACCTGCGCCTTTTATGTTTGAATCTGAGTCTGATAATGTCAAAAGTTATGATATTGATATTTCACTTGAAAAATACGAAAATGGCTACTTAATGTCATACATTCCAAATAAGGAATGGATATTATCGGAAGAACGAAATTTCCCTGTAATAATTGATCCTGATGTATATGTTTACGATAGTATTTTTACGTGCACACTTAGCGAAATCGCTCCTACTGCAAGTATAACAGGTGATACATTAAAGATTGGAGGATACGGAACAAATAAAAATCGTTTTAAAGCATTAGTATCTGTTCCTCCACTCTCATCATTATTCTCTAACGACCAAATTGCTATTACTAATGCAGAATTATATATGCATTTTAATAATTATGATGATCCAAATTATCAAAGAGGATTGCGCGTATCTGCGATATTATCTCGTTATATGCCATGGTGGTTAGGTGTTCATGACAGTAGTTTGTCACAGCTCGACCGATTTGAATTGACCGGAATGGGATATAATGGAATAGATGTAACGTCTCTTGTTAATGGATGGTATAATTATATGCGCTCTAATTCAAAAGTTGGCGCTTATCCTTATGGAGTTGTAGTTGATTCATATTGGAATAATTGTTGTATATATGAAGTAGATTCATCTTCAGGTACAAATCCGCCATATTACACGATTACATACAAAAAGAATAACAATTATACATTAACATATTCACCTGATAAATATAATGATTGTAATGATATATATAATTTTTCAAATAGAATGAACTGCTATGCTTACGCTTTGCAGATGTATCATCAAACATATAGTCAAGATTTTGAAATTCATAAGTTAATGCCCGGAGAAATAGGAATGTCATTAAATCCATTATTTAATACAAGTACACAATTGAAGAAATATTATAATGATATATCAACCGATGAAGAATTTATTGATTTCACAGAAAAACAAATGATGTATGATTCGCAAAAAATGGGAACAAACTTACAAAGAATAAACCTCTCAAATAAAGAACAATTCGTTTTACCAAGTGGTTATAATGAAAATTCACAAAGAATAATAGCAATGTGCATGGGGAAAAGGACGTTTGGCACGTATCACGATTTTCATTTCTATTTAAGGCACGGTAATGGCACATGCAATGCACATGGCGGTAACTGTAGTACTTGGTCGCATAAACCCGGAAATCTTATGATTAGCAATGAAATAGAAAACATAATTATTTGTGATAGAAATATAGCTAAACTTTCTAAGCAATTAGTAGTTGGATCAGGTTCAAGTGAAACATCATATAAATCAGACGTACGTTTTTATACTATTCAACAAGACACAAATGTTTATAATTCGTGGTATGAATATAGCAGCACAAGCGATACAGTTTCATATGAAAATTAAGGAGGTTTTATGAAAAAATCATTAATTTTACTTATGGCGGCTGTTGCAATTCCTTGTCTGATGATGAAGTCTTTATCGGATTCTTCAGCTATTGCAAAAGATGATAATACATCTGCATTTGAGTTATCATCTTATATTAATAAAGTATTTTCAAAAAGACACGAAAAATCGGAAGTTGATGAAAATCTTTTTGACAGATTTCTGAAATACAGTTTGCTTGTCGCAAACAAGGATTCTTTGTCTGCGGAGGAACTGGAACAATGCCACAAGATATTTGAGACAGAACGCACATATATGCCGTACATAACCTGCACTTATGCCCGTGAAACCATAAAAACCGGGACAGCTCCTCCTCGCATTTCCACTGACAATAAAGAATTTCTTGAATATATAAGTGATCCGTATTCTACACGTTATATAGATTCCCATACGTATTATCCTGATATAGAATATAATTGTTTTGATTACAATGATGATAATAGGGGGGAATACTGGATTGACAGCAGCGGTAGGGAACGTATTATTTGGGATTATACTTTGGATCATGGTCCGGCATATGAAAAAAGCTATAATGAAAAGCCTGATTGGGAGGAGCTTGACAGGGTTACACTGCTTTGCTGGGGAGGCGGAAAACTGACCGAAAATGATGGCACGTATATGTATGCCGGAAGAATTGACGGATACAGGTTTAAAGATTTACTGAACACTGAAACTTTCAACTCAGGTATATGGGCATATCAGCTTCTGGAGGACGGCGCTGCTTATATCGTTGGTTGCGATCTTCCTAAATACAGCGAGGCAGAGCCTATTGAAGAACCTGTGTTGCTACCGTCAGAACTTGACGGTCATGAGGTTTGCGGCATTGAAAATGCTTTGACTGAAACCGGAATCACAAAACTTGTTATCCCTGAAAGTTATAAACATATAGGTATTATGGCAAACATGAATTATCTGAAAGAAGTGAATATAAATTCTCCTGACTTGAATCTTAGATCGTGTTTTTTATCATGTCCGAATCTTGAATCTGTTTCACTTAATGTAAAGTCTATTGAGGGTAAATTGTTTTTTGACTGTGACAATCTGAAATCAATCGCCATTAAAGGAACTGACGGTATAGCCTGTGATGCATTTAGTGAACTACCGTCTTTGAGTGAAGTGACGTTGCCCGAAAATCTTCGATATATCGGTCAGGACGCATTTAGTAATACTTCTGTTACGGAGCTTGTGATTCCAAAGAATGTTGAAATTGTTGGTGCATTGAAAAATCCGTATATTTATAACGGCGAACTTATTGATCCTCTTACATCTGACTGCATTAAAATAGCCGATAAAGACTGCGTGATAAAATCATATTACGATACAGAGGCACATCACTATGCGATCGCTAACGGCTACAGATTTTCACCGTTGGATGATATTCAGTATGGTGATGTAAATGACGACGGTTCGTTCAATATTTCAGATGTTGTTGTTTTACAAAAGTGGCTGTTATCAATGCCCGATATTCAGCTTACAAACTGGAAAGCAGCAGATGTATGTATAGACGGCAGGCTTGATGTTTTTGACCTTTGTTTGATGAAACGTGAGCTGATAGATATAACAAATAATAGTTGACATGTTTACTATTTTTTATATTTGGTTTAAGAAGCCAGTAATTCAAATAATCTTAGCCTATCGGCACACTCTTAAACTATCCCACACAACTCACATTCAGCATTTTGACATATCCAATAACATATATTCCGACAACAAAACAATAGCTGTGGCGAACGGCAGCAATGCCGTTCCATACGGCTCAATATGAGGGCAGAGAGATAAAGCGAACCCCTCAAATCCAAACGCATAGAGATAGATAAGCTAAAGGAGAAAATTCGCTATGAACGAAACAAATACATCCGCAGTAGGCGCGGTATCGGAAAGCGTGTCCGAGTATCACATCGTGCATACGATTTACAGGGTGACAACTACCTTTAACCCCGCTTTTAAGGAGAGCCTTTCAGACATACTGAAACGATTGATTACAAGAGATTGTGAAAATCTTCTCGGTCAATCCAGACAAGAACAGGAAAAGCAAGCCGTGTAATTTTGTCATTTCGGCGCATTGAAATATTTTGAATAGTGCGCTATAATGGTAACGTAGCTTGCTGTATCTGTCGGAAAGAGAGGTTATTATGACAGACAAGATTACAGCTTTATACTGCCGTCTTTCGCAGTACGATATGCTTGACGGCGAAAGCAACAGCATTACAAATCAGAAATTGATGCTTAAAAAATATGCCGATGACAACGGATTCAGAAACACAATTTTCTACGTCGATGACGGCGTAAGCGGAACGACGTGGGAACGTGACGGTTTCAAATCAATGCTTGCGGATATTGAATCGGGCAAGGTCGCAACGGTTATCACAAAACAAAAGAACAGGATAAATGTACTGTGCATTACATCAGAACTTGTGTTCTGAATGAAATTGTTCTCGGTGAGCTGAATAAACTTCTTGCAACTGTGAGGGAGAATGAGGACGAATTTATCAAGACGGCAATGAATAATTCCGTCCAGAAGAAGTTCTCGGAGCTTACAAAAGCAAAGAAAACGCTGAAACAGGCTGAAAAGCGTATTGCCGAACTGGACAGACTGTTCACAAGGCTTTATGAGGACAATGTTCTCGGCAAGATTTCTGATGAACGCTTTGCTATAATGTCGGCAGGATATGAGGACGAGCAAAAAAAGCTGAAATCAACCGCTGCTGAAATTACTGCTCTGATTGATTCCGCTGAACAGAAATCCTCCGATGTAACCGCATTTCTTGGGGTGATACATAAATATGAGCATATCGAAAAGCTCACGCCCGAAATTATACATGAACTGATTGAGAAGATTATAGTACACGAAGCGGATAAGTCCAGTGGAAAGCGCGTTCAGCAGATAGATATTTGCTATCGCTTTGATGTTGCAATTTCCTCTGTTGAGGTGGAAACAGGTCACTATGGAAAAAAGACTGCATAACGCTGTGTTATGCGGTCTGTATTAAGAACGGAAAAACTTCTATATCACTACTGTACTTTTGGGTGCAGTTTGAATTTAATTTTGGGATGCATAAGGGACGCTGTCCCTTATGCATGGGATTTTTAAGGGGACGGCGTCCACTTATAATCATGCCGCACAAGTAAAAAAAGTTAAGGAGAATAAGATGAGTATTTTTGATGTGTTCGACAGGATTTCGCAAAATTCTTCCGCTCCGAGAGGTAAAATAGAATATATAATAGCAGGTCTGGGAAATCCGGGAATGGAATACGACGGCACGCGCCATAATGCTGGATTTTTTACCATAGATACTCTTGCGGAGCAGCTGGGCGAGGACATAAATCGCCTGAAATTTAAGGGAAAAACCGCGGAAATTACGATCGGCAGCACGCGCTGTCTGCTTCTTAAACCTACTACATACATGAATAACAGCGGAGAATCTGTTGTTCAGGCGTTGGATTTTTATAAATTATCCGCCGATAAACTTATAGTGATATACGACGATATTTCTCTCGAACCCGGACGTTTGAGAATCCGCAGAAAAGGCAGCCACGGCGGTCATAACGGAATTAGAAGCATTATCGAACTGACGGGCAGAGACGATTTTCCGCGTATAAAAATGGGAGTGGGAAAAAAGCCGCATCCCGATTACGATCTTGCAAAATGGGTGCTGGGAAAATTCAGTAAAGAGGACGCCGCAAAACTGAAAATCGCCGCGGAAAATGCCTGCGAGTGCTTAAAACTTATGGTTGACGGCAAAACGGACGAAGCGATGAATAAGTTTAACTCATAGCCTAATAGGAGTTCATATGAAGCTATTTGATCAGATTTTTAAAGAATTGTCGGGATATGAAGCTGTTCGGCAATGCCTTGAAAAAAATATTTCACCCGTCTCCGTGACGGGTCTTTCGCATATACACCGCGCTCATCTTATCGAGTCTTTGAACGGCGATAAGATAAATCTTGTCATCACGGGCAGCGAGGCTGAAGCTAAGCGGCTTTGCGATGACATAAATATGATGGGTGGCGGCGATTCGGCAGTGCTTTTTCCCTCGAAAGAGCAGGTGTTTACGCCCATAGACAGCTATAATCACGAGTACGAGCATATGCGGATATCAGCTCTTGCAAGGGCTGCCGTCAATAAATGCCGTGTGATCTGCGCAAGCGTGGAAGCGGTAATGCAGCCCGTTATACCCGTAGAAACGCTTATTTCTGCCGCCATTGAGATCGAAGAGGGCGGAATTATCGATCGCGATAAACTTTGTGCGGAATTGGCGGCGTGCGGTTATCAGCGCTGCGAAAAAGTTGAGGGCGCGTCGCAGTTTTCGGTTCGCGGAAGCATTATCGATATTTTTCCCGTTCAAGCTGATAAACCCGTGCGTATCGAACTCTGGGACGATGAAGTCGAAACTATCGCGGAGTTTGAAACCGATACCCAGCGGCGTTCAGATGAACATATGGCGCGGCTGGAAATTTCACCTGCTACGGAAATAATCTGCGACGGCGCGGAGCTTGCGGATAAACTGGAAGCTTTGCTGAAAAAAGTCCGCGGAAAGCGCATGGAACTTGTCCGCGAACGCCTCGGTGCAGATGTAAAACGGCTTCGCGCAGAAGAAATACTTCCTCATGCAATGAAGTATTATTCGCTGGTTTATCCCGAAACTTCCACGGTTTTCGATTATATTGACGGCGCTGTCATATTCAGCGATTTTTCGGATGTTATGGATTCCGCAAACGGCGTAACAGCGCGTTTTAACGAGGACGCGAAGCTCCTTATCGAAGAGGGGCAGCTTTGCAAGGGACTTGACGATCTTGTCCTTGAACTGCCGCGTATCCGCATGATCGCCGAGAAGAAAAACTGCCTGTATCTCAGCAATTTCGTGCAGGGCGGAGAGCATATAGATTTTCAGCGCATGATAAGCTTCGAAGCTATGCAGACTGCCGCGTGGGGCGGAGAAATGAAGCAGCTCCTCGAAGATCTGAACGACTATATTTCGCGGGATTACGCGGTAATTCTTTGCGCGGGCAGCGAAAAAACTCTTCCTGTTATAAAGCAGGATCTTGAGGAAAACGGCGTTCCTTGTGAAATAATTAACGAGAATTCCCGATTGGTTCATGGAAAGGTGTTCCTGATGTCGGGAAGCTTCAGCGGCGGATTTGAATATCCCGAAAATAAGACTGCGCTGATAACTCAGGGGCGCGCGATGAATTCCACAAGAAAAAAACGTGCCAAGAAAAAGACGAAAGCCGAAGAAATACGCAGTCTTGCCGATATTACCGAAGGCGATCTGGTAGTACACAGCGGTCACGGTATCGGGCGGTTTATAGGCATTCGCAAGCTGGAATTCGACGGCGTTACAAAGGATTACATAACGATTCAGTATGCAGGTACGGATAAATTGTACATTCCTGTTACTCAGCTTGATATGGTATCGAAATATATCGGACCGCGCGACGATACGGGCGTGAAGTTGACGAAGCTAAGTTCGGGAGAATGGCAGAAAAAGAAGAGTTCCGTAAAGCGAGCCGTCAAGGATATGGCGCAGGAATTGATAGCTTTGTATGCCAAGCGCGAGAAAAGTCAGGGATTCGCCTTTTATCCCGACGACGAGATACAGCGCGATTTTGAAGAGCGCTTCCCCTATGTCGAAACGGACGACCAGCTTTCTGCGATTTCAGAAATAAAGGCGGATATGGAGCGCGGCAGACCAATGGAGCGGCTTCTCTGCGGCGACGTCGGATTCGGCAAAACAGAGGTCGCATTGCGAGCTGCCATGAAGTGCGTTCTTGCAGGAAAACAGTGCGCAATTCTTGCTCCGACTACAGTTCTGGCGTTTCAGCATTATCAGACAGCACTGCGCAGATTTGAACATTTTCCTGTAAATGTGGAGCTTCTCAGCCGTTACCGCAGTCCTGCCCAGCAGTCGGAGATAATAAAAAAATTGAAACAGGGCAGGATAGATATTCTTATCGGAACTCACAAAATTATTCAGAAAAGCGTCGTATTTAAAGATCTCGGACTTGCGATAATCGACGAGGAACAGCGTTTCGGAGTTGCGCACAAGGAGAAATTCAAGGAGACTTTCACCGGGGTGGACGTTCTTATGCTGTCTGCAACGCCGATTCCGCGAACGCTTAATATGGCAATGAGCGGAATTCGCGATATGTCGGTTCTTGAAGAGCCGCCGCAGGATCGCTATCCCGTGCAGACTTATGTTATCGAATATAACTCGGCGACAATTATTCAGGCTATCGTCCGCGAATTGCGCAGGGGAGGGCAGGCGTACTACATCCACAACCGCGTGGAGACTATCACTTCATGCGCTGCAAAACTCAAGGAAATGCTTCCCGAAGCGCGAATTGCCGTCGCTCACGGGCAGATGAATCAAGAGGAAATGTCCGATATCTGGGAGCAGCTGGTTGAGCATGAGATAGATATCCTTGTATGCACCACCATCATCGAAACGGGCGTCGACGTGCCTAACGTGAATACGCTGATTATCGAGGATTCCGACCGTTTCGGGCTTTCGCAGCTGTATCAGCTTCGCGGACGCGTTGGGCGTTCAAACCGGCGTGGTTACGCGTTTTTCACCTATAAACGCGATAAAGTCCTTACGGAGATCGCGTCGAAAAGGCTTAGTGCGATGCGCGAATTTACGCAGTTCGGCAGCGGATTCAGAATTGCTCTCCGCGATCTTGAAATAAGAGGAGCGGGAAGCATTCTTGGCGGCAGTCAGCATGGGCATATGGAAGCTGTTGGATATGATATGTATCTCCAGTTATTATCAGAGGCAGTCGCCGAAGAGAGAGGAGAAAAACCTGATAAAGTTCCTGAATGTCTTGTCGATATCCAGATCGACGCCCATATTCCCGAAAAGTACATATCCAGCTTGAATCAGCGCATTGATGTGTACCGCAAAATAATGGTGACAGTTACAGATGAGGATAAACTTGATCTTATCGACGAACTCATCGATCGTTATGGAGAACCGCCGAAATCTGTACTGGGTCTTATCGAGGTATCGCTGCTGAGAAATAAGGCTGCACATCTGGGAATTACTGAAATATCGCAAAAAAACGCTCAAATGTATTTCTATACTGAGTATATGACTGTTGATCAGATCGCTGCGCTTTCGGCGGCTTATAAGGGCAAAATCACATTTAACGGTTCGGGTAAATCATATGTATCAATAAAAATAGCTCCTAAAAAACTTCCGTTTGATATGATGAAAGAAGTTGTTGGAATAATTGAGTCGGCGAAAAAATAATTAAATCCACAATGAAAATTGTGCATAATTATACTTTACAAATAATGCGAAATATGTTAAAATAAATATGACTTAAACGATTTGACTATAGCAATATAATGCTATTTAGAATTTCACATCCTTACAAGGAGATACAAAATGACTTTAAAAAATTTTCTGACAACGGTCGCTGTATGCGCATTTTCGATTTTGATAACAGGCTGCAGAAAAAAGCCTGAACCTCCCGTACCTGCGGAAGCAAGCGACCCGAATGCGATTACTTTTGACGACGACGATTTTGAATTTGCAGCTATACATGAAGGCGATCCCGATTCTGCCGAAGGCGTATTGTCCGTTGAAGAAGTTCAAGGCAATAAAATGCTAAAATTCACTGACAGCGGTACAAATTTAGCTGACGGCACTGTTCAGAAAGTTAAATTTGACGCGGCAATGCTTTTGAGCGCCGAAAATATTGCAAAAGTACGCTCGATAGAAATGGACGTTTACGCTGACGCAACGGCTGAGGATTTTGTGAACGAGGACGAGAAGAACGTCAAAGCCCCCGGTTGGATAGGCGGAGGCGGAGGCGCTAACGTTTGCGGCGATAAATGGTACGATTTTGCTGAATGGGAGGGCGGCGAATACAACTTTGAGATGTCAGGCGCGGTTCATGTTACGTTCAAATTTTTGCTTGCCGACGGCGGACAATGCTGGGACGGAGATATGGACGAGGCTACTTTCCAGATAATGCGTTGGGGCGCGCAGAATGAGGGTAATTTTTACGTTGACAACATTGTATTTTTCGACAGTGATAGAAATTCTCTCCCCATTGAAAGATCGCCGAAAAAGGTAAAAAAAGATTCGGAGGTTACAACTTCTGAAGAGACAATTCCAGAAGAAACGACTGCGGAGTAAATAAAAAGGGCTGTACCGAAGTACAGCCCTGATTTTTTTTTCGAGATAAGTAAAATTACTTGATTTCGATTGTAGCGCCGGCAGCCTCGAACTTTTCCTTGAGTTCGTTAGCTTCTGCCTCAGAAACGCCTTCCTTGATAGCCTTAGGAGCTGACTCAACAACTTCCTTAGCTTCCTTAAGACCGAGACCGAGAGCTTCCTTAGCGCACTTGATAACAGCCATCTTAGCGTCGCCGAATGATGTGAGAACTACGTCGAATTCAGTCTTAGCAGCCTCAGCAGCGCCAGCGCCGCCGGCTGTAGGAGCAGCAGCAACCATTGCTGTTACGCCGAATTCCTCCTGGATAGCGTCTACGAGCTCTGCGAGTTCGAGAACGGAAAGAGTCTTGATTTCTTCAACAAAATTTGTGATCTTCTCTGAAGCCATGATAATAATCTCCTTTAAATTAATTTTTAAGCTGATAATTCAAAAATACTACAGAAATCAGGCAGCTTCCTCTGATTTCTTGTCTGCAACTGCCTTGATAACAGCTGCGAGCTTCTGCATGGGACCCTGGAGAGAGCCAACGAGCTGAGCGAGCAGTACATCCTTTGAAGGAATCTTGGAAAGAGCGATAACTCCAGCCTGATCGTAAACTTCACCTTCAACATAGCCTGCCTTGAGATTGAACTTTTCGTCTCCTGCCTTTTCAGCGAACTTGCCGAGAATACGAGCGGGAGCAGTCTGGTCGTCGTTTGAGAGAGCGATAGCGGTCGTACCGTTCAAGCACTCCTCAAAACCTTCGATACCGCAGTTTTTGAAAGCGCGGAGAAGCATGGTGTTCTTTTCTACGAAGTAGTTAACGCCGGCTTCGCGAAGTTCCTTTCTGAGCTTTGTATCCTCCTCAACAGTGATGCCCTTATAGTCAACGAGAACGCCTGCTACAGAGTTTTTGATGAGATCGGTAAGCTGCTCAACCTTAGCTTTTTTAGCTTCGAGAACTGAATTGCTTGGCATTGTGTATTCACCTCCGAATAAAATGTTATCGTATTCGAAGTGCAATAAAAACGTCCTTTGCCGACAGCACGGAAAGGACATGATAAGTCTATCATTTGCAATTCCTCGGCGGGACTTACGAAAAATCTGCCTGCTGTCTTTAGAATACGATATAAGCTGTTGAATTTACAACAATAAAATTATATCATATCTTCGGGGAGTTGTCAATAGCTTGTATTTATTTTTTTATATTAACTATTGATCTTCCGCAACTTTAGCGAACGACATGACAGTTCCGCCGCGGGAAAGGGTGAGGACGTCATTCTGAACGGCGAAATCATAGACGATATCATTATCGCCCTCTGCTCCGAAAATTTTCAGGTCGCTGCCCGAAAGATTCAGAATGCCGTTTTCAGCCGTGTACGAACACATTTCGATCTCGGTAATTACAGAAGTTTCGCCGATTATCATGGAATACCGACCGTCGGAATCGCCGAAACGCTCCGTCAGCTGATCTGACAAAATCCCGCTTTTCAGCGTATATTCGCCGTATATAGAGTCGGAGGATTCTCCTGCGCGCTCCATTGTAAGCACGTTTATCATACCGTTTTCGCCGTCTGCGCTGAATGTAAATGTTTTGCCGTCGTATTCGGATTCTCCCGAAAAAGGCTTGCCGGAACTGGTCATTTGAACGTTGCCCTCGCTGTCGATCGTCATCGTTTCACTAAGATCGACAAGCAGGTACATTTGGTCGTTTTCGCTGAATTTAAACGAACCGCCGATGCTGTCATTGTACCATTCGCCGAGAATTTCAGTTTTATTATATGGTCTTGCTGAAGATTCTTCCATAGAATCTGTACATGATGAAAGGACAGCGGCAGCGGCTGTAAAGGCGAAGATAACTTTAATTTTCCTTAACACGGCTGTATTCCTCTTTTCCGCCCGTATCTGCATAGATCATCGTGAGATTATCGCCGTCTATTGTATAAGTGTAATTCAAACCGTCGGCTTCTTCGTTTACATATGAAAAATTCGGATTGAACATTTTAAGTTCTCCGTCTTTTGCGTCGTAATCAAGAAAATCCAGCACGTTCACAATAGCCGAGTCGTCTGCAAAGTCGGCTTCCACAGTGAGAATATTGGAATCCACATTCAGTCTTGACGCGACAAATTCCATAAGTCCGCCGCCTAAAACCTCGTAAGAGCCGTTATAGGTGCCGGTATCAATGTCGCCTTTGCTTTTCATTACGAGAAAATCCACTTCGCTTTCCACGCCTGTTTCGGGATCCGTGAAATCGTTGTAGATGCGGATATTATCGCCGTCGACGACAATTTTGTCTTTATCAAGCTGCTGACCGTTCGCATTGAATGTGCCGTCGTCCTTAAATCCCATGATCGACGAAAAATCCATGATCAGCGAAGCTTTGCCGTTCTCATCGAATTTGTAGCCGCTGTTGCCGTTCGACCACATTCCGACAAGGTCGGAATCAATTTTGCCGCTGCTTGTCCTGCTGCCGTTTTCATCGTAAACAGGCTTGTCTCCGCAGCTTGTAAGTACGGCTGCAATGCCGCAAACCGCAATAATATTCAATAAGATCCTTTTCATTTTTTCCTCCGAACTTCTAAGAACTTTCTTCACAAGACGCGCGCTGATCTTGTAAAAACAAGTCCTAAATTTCATCTAACGACAGTGTAGCCGCAGCATTCAGGCTTTCATCTGCGCGGATTCCGGCAATAAAATTATAACTTCCCTGACAGGCGATCATTGCTCCGTTGTCGCCGCAAAGCTGTTTTTCGGGCATATAGAAATCGAATCCCCTGTCGCCGCACGCTGCCGACAAAGCAGAACGTATTCCCGAATTTGCAGAAACTCCGCCTGCGAGAGCGATCTTTTTATAGCCGCAACGCTCGGCGGCAAGCATAGTCTTATCGGTAATTATTTCGGCAATAGTTGACTGAACGGAAGCGGAAAGATCGTTTTTATTAATAGATTCGCCCTTTTGTTCAGCGTGATGAAGCAGATTGATAACCGAAGTTTTCAGCCCCGAAAAGCTGAAATCAAATTCGCTGCCCGCAACTATTGGTCTGGGAAGTTTAAACGCCGAAGGATTGCCTGATTCGGCTGCCTTATCAATATGAACGCCGCCCGGATAGGGGAATCCCATTGCACGAGCGCATTTATCAAAACATTCGCCTGCCGCGTCATCTCTGGTTCTGCCGATAACGCGGAATTTCGTATAACTGAGAACTTCTATAAGATGACTATGCGCGCCGCTTGCCACGATGCAGAGATAAGGCGGTTCAAGATCGGGGTGGCAGATGTAATTTGCGGCAATATGACCGGCAATATGATGTACGGGAATAAGCGGTTTTTCCGCTGCAAAAGCAAGCGCCTTGGCAAAATTTACGCCCACAAGAAGCGCGCCGATAAGTCCGGGCGCATAAGTAACGGCTATCCCGTCAAGATCGGCAAGGGAAATTTTCGCGTCGTCAAGGGATTTTCGGACGACTCCCAGAATATTTTCACAGTGACGGCGCGAAGCTATTTCGGGAACTACGCCGCCGTATTTTTTATGTTCTTCGATCTGAGTTGAAACGACTGACGATCTTATGACGCGGCAGTCCTCGCAAACGCTCGCCGCGGTCTCGTCGCAGGAGCTTTCTATACCTAAAATCAGCATTTGATCATTACTACCTCTTGTAAATTATTTTTGACGTTTCTGCCGTAGCTCACGGAAAAAATCCGACAGCAGCCCGCTGCATCGGCATTGACAAATTCCGCTGTATATCGTGGGTCTATGATTATACGGCAGACTGAACATCTTCTGAACTGATTCTACAGCGCCGCTTTTTTTATCGAATGCGCCGAAATAAACGTCGTCTATCCGCGAATTAATGATAGCTCCGCAGCACATGGGACAAGGTTCGAGAGTAACATATATCGCGCAGTCGGGAAGCCGCCAGCCGCCCATTTTTTTGCAGGCTTCGTCAATGGCGATGATCTCGGCATGAGCGAGAGCGTTTCGGGAATTTTCCCGTTTATTGCGCCCTTCTCCGATAATTTCGCCCGTTGACCTCTTAACGACGACCGCGCCTACGGGAACTTCGCCCTCTTCATATGCAATACGCGCCAGTTCCAGCGCTCTTTCCATATATTTGCTCATTACAGCACCGCCCTTATTACAGCTGAAAGCAGGCAAAGTGACGCAACCGCTGAAAACGGGAATGTTTTGGCGGAGTGCAGAATGCGCATTCCCTGCGACAATTCCGAAGCGTATCCGGCGATCTTCTTTTTCGCAGCGTCTGAAGCCGTCTTTCTGTAAACCGCAAGCATCGCTACTCCAACAAGTAATGCAAGAATCATGAAAATATTGCGTGACAACGGCATCTTCGACGTGTGATCGTTTTCGATTATTATTAATGTGAGATCGTACATTTTATATACGATGTTGACAGCTATTGCTGTAAAAATAGTTCCGCTGCCGAGCATTCCAAATGAAGAAACAAGGGAGATGAGTATAACGGCAGGCATCGAGCGCAGATCCTGAGTGAGCATTCCTGCGATGAGGGACGTCATAATAACTGCAAAAAGATCGCCGAACTGCCGCAGAACATTGAACATTGCACCGCGGAAGAAAAGTTCCGAAATGATTGGAAGAATGATTACATGAAAAACTGTGTAGATAACAAATTCCTTTTGCGTCCACACGGAGACATCGGCGTCCAGACCGCTGAATATCTCATAAAATTCCTTTGTCTCGCTTGAGTAAGCAGTCGGTATGCTGACGGCTGTACAGACTATGAAAGTCATGGCAATAGCGCCGATAAGGGCTTTCGGGTCGTTCATTTTGTGCATTATTTCGGCGCGTCTCGGCAATTTAAAAACGCAGTGCAGAAATATTAGAGGCACAGTCATTTTTATAAGCGCGCTGACTATAAGAACCGCAGCCATTTCGACGTTTCCGCCGTATATCATTGAACTAAAAAAGTTTGTATGTATATTTACTCCGCAAATATCCAGTACGGAAACTGTTATGCGGCATATAACATCGTCGAACGCTATCCATATCAACATGGCAAGTCCGACCTTATTAAAAATTCGGCTCAGAACGTTTTTTTCAGCTTCAACAGCCGATTTTTCAATAAAACCGCGCCCATCAACGTATACGATCTCGTTTTGATTTTTTTCAAAACTGTAAGCGTAGGCATTATCTTTTTTTTTGCGCCATTTCCGGAAACTTTCGTTATAGGCGCCGCCTTGCGTGGAATAGTCAAACTCGTCTATAACGTTTATCATATTGTTTTTATCAGCCAATCCGACGCCCCTCTTTCTTTTATGCAACACCGCACAAAGCCGCCTGACGGCTCTGTACATTAGACCTGTTCTAAAATCTGCGAAGCACCGCCTGACTTGTTTTTTTCGCGTCATGCTTCATCAATTTTCCTTGAAATATACAAAGTATTCCTGCGGAAAATTGACTTTGCCTGCCGCAAAAATCCTGCGCCATTCGGCACTTCTACGGTTTTAGAACAGGTCTATAATATGTTTGCAGATTTTTCGCAGTATTTCTATAATTATTTTATCATATTTTTTATATATTAATGTTATTAAATCTATATATATGAGTTAATTTTATATGAATTGATTTGTGCTTTTTATCAAATTTTCCGCATTTCTGAAACAGATCATTTCCAATTCTTCCGCGCTAAGCGATAATCTGCCGAGCATTGCCATTTCATTCGCCGGATCGTCCCAAGGAGCGTCGCTTGCAAAAAGGATCCTGTCTGTGCCGTGATTTTTTATGATACGCAAAAGCTGACTATCTTCGATGTAATTCGCCACAACTCCTGTATCAAGGTAGATGTTCCGGAATTTTCCCGCAATATACCGTTCAACATCGTCAAAAAGCAGCATTCCGCCCAGATGAGCGGCGACGATAGTCATATTTGGGAAAAGTTCGGCAATATTGGCAAAACTCTTCGGAGCTGCACGAACGTCGCCCTCGCCGAAAGGATCCCAGCCTCCATGGAATACCGCGATCAATCCGAGATCGGAAATTTTCTGATAGATGGGCATCATTCGCTTCTCGTCGGGGCGGAATTTCTGATATTCCGAATGAAATTTTACTCCGATAAGCCCGAGAGATTTGATACGTTCCAATTCTTCGAGAGCGTCCGCGGCGTCGGGATGGATAGAGCCGCAGCAGTAAATTCCGCCTCCCATAATGTTGGCAGCCCATTTGTTTATTGGAGTCTGCTGCGAGGGTTTGGTCGCGATCGGCAGGATCATAAATTCTGAAATGCCGCGTCGTTGCGCAAGATTTTTCAGTCCGCTGAGAGTTCCGTCGGTACATGGCGAAATATCAGGCGTTTGCGGACTTTTAGCCGACGCGGAGAGAGATTTCATGGCGCGCGGCGCGAGAAAATCTGCAAAAGCGTGGGTGTGAAAGTCAAAATACTTCATAATTATTCCATAATATGTTCCATTGCGCAGTAAAAAATTTTCTGTACATGGTCGTCGCAAAGAGAGTAAAATATAGTTTTTCCGCTTCGACGAGCCTTAACGAGCCTTGCCTGCTTAAGAACGCGCAGCTGGTGAGAAATAGCCGATTGAGTCATATTGAGCAGTTTCGCGATATCGCAGACGCACATTTCACTTTGACCAAGAACATAGATCATGCGTATTCTTGTAGGATCGCCAAAAACTTTAAGCAAGTCGGCGGCGTCGTAAAAAAGGGATTCTTCGGGCATCGCCTTTGCAACTTTGTCGATTATATCCTGATGAACGCTGCATTCATTGTTTATGGTATCTTCCATAATTACCTCCTAAAAAATTTTATCTAAGAGCCTGTTCAGTATATTTATTCGTGCCAATTTTAGAACTTGTATTCATAGGGAAGATGTGCGGATTTTCGAGCATAATTTTATTATTCCCACTCCACAGTTCCCGGAGGCTTTGAAGTAATATCATAAACCACGCGGTTGACGTGATCGACTTCGTTGGTAAGGCGATTGGAGACGCGCGCGAGAATATCGTAAGGGATGCGCGCCCAGTCGGCGGTCATGAAATCGTCGGTGGTGATCGCTCGAATGGCGATAAGGTGATCGTATGTACGGTGATCGCCCATAACGCCTACGGTGCGGACGTCGGGGAGAACTGCGAAGAACTGACGAAGTTCGCTTTCGATGCCGCTTTTTGCTATCTCATCGCGGAAAACGGCGTCGGCTTCCTGAAGAACTTTTATTTTTTCTTCGGTTATCTCACCGAGAATTCTGACGCCGAGACCCGGGCCTGGGAAAGGCTGTCTCCATACGAGTTCGTGAGGGATTCCCAGTTTTTCGCCGACTGCGCGCACTTCGTCCTTAAATAAGTCTTTAAGAGGTTCGATAGTGCCTGCAAACTGTATATCTTTGGGCATTTCGACCATATTATGATGTGTTTTTATGACGTCGGTCTTGCCCTGACCCGATTTATTACCCTTGCCCGATTCGATGCGGTCGGGGTAGATAGTACCCTGCGCGAAAAATCCGTCCGTACCCTGTTCACGAATCTTATCCCAGAAAACGTTGTAGAATTCCGTGCCGATTATCTTGCGCTTCTTTTCCGGGTCGGTAACGCCCTTGAGAGCGGTCAGGAATTTTTCCTTGCAGTTTACGCGGACAAAATTCATGTCGAAGAGTTTTGTAAAAGTTTCCTCGACGAAATCGCCCTCGTCCTTGCGCATAAGCCCCTGATCTACGAAAACGCAGGTGAGCTGTTTACCGACGGCGCGGCTCAACAGACCTGCGGCAACGGAAGAATCTACTCCGCCAGAGAGTCCGAGAATTACCGATTTATCGCCTATTTCTTCGCGAAGCTTGGCAACTGTAACGTCGATAAAATTATCCATTTCCCAGTCGCCGCTGAAATTGCAGACGTTATACAAAAAGCTGCGGAGGATATTTTTTCCGTATTCGCTGTGAGTGACTTCGGGGTGGAACTGAACGGCGTACAGCTTTTTTTCGGGATTTTCGAAAGCTGCGGCAGGGCAGTCGTCAGAAGTTGCGGTAACTTTGAAACCGTCGGGGAGCTTGCTGACGTAATCGGTGTGGCTCATCCAGACGACGCTTTTTTCTGGAACTTCGTCGAAAAGCTTGCCGCCAGAATGAGCGATCTCAATCTTGCCGTATTCGCTTTTGGTGCAGCTGCTGACTTCGCCGCCGAGAGTGTAAGCGACTACCTGACAGCCGTAGCAGATTCCGAGGATCGGGATTCCCAGTTCGAAAATTTCTTTAGAAATATGGGGAGAACTTTCTTCATAAACGCTGTTCGGACCTCCCGTGAAAATAATTCCCATGGGAGCGAGAGCCTTTATCTCTTCGATGGGCGTGGTATAACTTTTGATTTCACAATATACGCCGCATTCACGAACGCGCCGCGCGATAAGCTGATTATACTGTCCTCCGAAATCGAGGACTATACAAAGCTGATTTGCCATATTTGACCTCCTGAATATAAAATACATTATAATTATAACATTTTTTCGCATAAATTTCAAGTATAAAAAACGACAGAAAAAAATATAAGTTTGCATCACATAACAAATTTCCTTGACAATTCTGAAAAAAGAGGATATAATAATCATGGCGGATAGTGGGATCTGCATTCCGTTGTCGGCGAATTATTAAAATTTATAAAAATGTTTTCGGGCAGCAAAGCGTAACTTTGTTATCGGTCAACAGACGGCTTGTCGCAGTGAATTCGGCAGGCTTATTAGAATTGACTATAATTGCCCTTGCAGAATGTTTATCTGTAAGGGATTTTTTATTCGGAGATAAATATGAAAGAAAAATACGATTGCAGCACGAAATATCCGATTCTGATGGTTCACGGCATGGGATTCCGCGACCGAAAGCTTCTCTGCTATTGGGGGCGCATACCGAAGATTCTGCGTCAGTGCGGCGCGGAGATTTATTTCGGAAATCAGGACGCAAACGCTTCTATTGAATACAACGGCGTTCTTCTTAAAAATGCGCTGAAAAAATGTCTTGCTGAAAGCGGAGCGGAAAGGGCGAATATCATCGCTCACTCCAAAGGCGGCACGGAATCGAGGTTTTTGGCTTCATCACTGGGAATGAGCCGTCATATAGCTTCAATAACGACTATCAGCACTCCTCATAACGGCTCGGCGACCATGGATAAAATAATGAAGCTGCCGAAGCCGATAATGAAAGCGGGAAGCCTGATAACCGACGTTTTTATGACGATAATGGGCGACAGTAAGCCTGAAACATACAGATGTCTCGAAGAACTGACGACTTCGTATATGGCGGAATTCAACAGGAAAAATCCCGATATCGAGGGGATTTATTATCAGAGTTTTGCCTTTGCTATGAAAAATCCGTTCAGCGATATTCTCATGTCTGTGCCGTATATCGCGGTTAAATTCATGGACGGCAGAAGCAGAAGCGACGGATTTCTTACAGCGAAAGATGTTGTGTGGGGGAATTTTCGCGGCGTTTATACGGGAACGGGCAGGCGTGGAATTTCGCATCTCGACGAGGTGGATATGCGCAGAATGCGCCTTAGCGGAAACGAGCCGCTCTATAGGAACGATATATCCGATATTACGCAGTTTTACGCGAAAACGGTATCGGAACTGAAAGGCATGGGATTGTAAATGGCGGATAAGAGGATAGCGGTTGTTGCCGTCGTGATAGACGACCCGTCGGCAGTGGGCGAGGTCAATAACGTTCTGCACGAGCATAATGAAATGATCATAGGGCGCATGGGGATTCCCTACAGGGAACGCGGTATATCGCTGATTTCCGTGGCTGTCGACGCCTGCGCCGATGAAATAAGCTGCCTTACCGGTCGTCTCGGAAGAATAAACGGCGTTTCGGTAAAAGCCGCTGTATCTAAAAAATAAATTTCTACTTGTGCTGGATTATGCAGGGGGACGCTGTCCCCCTGCACCCCCTGCAAAAGGGTGCTTCACCCTTTTGAAACCCGAATTTTCATGTTTTTCTATCCCGTAAAGGGATAGAAAAACATGAAGGTCGAATTCAATAGAGTAACATCTTTGCAGCGGATATAGCAGGACAATGTTCCTGCATAATGCGGCATAGTAAAATTGATTTTACAAATGGAGGAATTTAAAATGTATGATGTGAAATCTTTGAAAGCTGAAGAGTTTATTTCGGACGATGAAATATTGGCTACGCTGAAATATGCTGATGAAAATAAGCATAACAGGGAACTTATTGAGGAACTTCTCGAAAAGGCTCGTCCGAAAAAAACGGGCAGGGGAGTTGAATGCGCAGGTCTTTCGCATAGGGAAGCGAGCGTGCTGCTTGCCTGCGATATTCCCGAAATGACGGAGAAAATCTATTCTCTTGCAAGAGAGATCAAGGACGCGTTTTACGGCGACAGAATCGTAATGTTCGCGCCGCTTTATCTTTCAAATTACTGCGTGAATAAGTGTGTTTACTGTCCTTATCATATGCAGAATAAGGAAATTCCGCGCAAAAAGCTTACGCAGGAGGAGGTAAAGCAGGAGGTCATCGCGCTTCAGGATATGGGACATAAGCGGCTTGCTATCGAGGCAGGCGAAGACCCTGTAAATAATCCCATCGAATATATTCTTGAATGCATAAATACTATATACTCAATTAAGCATAAAAACGGCGCGATCAGACGCGTAAACGTTAATATTGCCGCTACTATGGTTGAAAATTACAGAAAGCTTAAAGAAGCGGGAATCGGAACTTACATTCTGTTTCAGGAGACGTATCATAAGGAAAGCTACGAGCAGCTTCATCCGGCAGGTCCGAAGCACAATTACGCTTATCATACGGAAGCTATGGATCGCGCTATGGAGGGCGGAATCGACGATGTGGGACTGGGCGTTCTTTTCGGTCTTGACAAGTACAGATACGAATTCGCAGGACTTCTCATGCACGCCGAGCATCTTGAAGCCGTTCACGGCGTAGGACCTCATACTATAAGCGTTCCGAGACTGAAAAGGGCTGCGGATATCGACCCCGCACAGTTTGACAACGGAATCGACGACGATACGTTTGCGAAGATAATCGCCTGCATTCGAATTGCAGTTCCGTATACGGGCATGATAATTTCCACGCGTGAGAATGAAAGCTGCCGCGAAAAGGTGATGAAGCTCGGTATTTCGCAGATTTCGGGCGGTTCGAGAACATCGGTTGGCGGCTATGCTGGCTATGACGCGGAGGAGCGTCCCCATGATACGGAGCAGTTCGACGTTTCCGATCAGCGTTCGCTTGACGAAGTTGTGAAGTGGCTTATGGAGGGCGGCTATATTCCGTCGTTCTGCACTGCCTGCTATCGCGAGGGACGTACAGGCGACAGATTTATGGCGTTGTGCAAGGTGGGACAGATTCAGAATTGCTGTCATCCCAACGCGCTGCTGACTTTGCAGGAATATTTGCAGGATTACGCAAGCCCCGAAACCAAGAAGATCGGCGAGGAACTTATCGACCGCGAGATACAGAAAGTTCCCGATCCGAAACGCCGAGAAAAGGCGTTGGGATATCTGGAAAAGATACGCAGCGGAGAGAGAGATTTCAGATTCTAAGCAGACATTAAACAGCTAAAAGAACATGGTTCGCCATGTTCTTTTTTGTGTGAAAAAATTAATTGACAAATATCTGATAAGGTGATATAATTAAAATATGCAAAATGCTATTGCAAATTTTGCAATAGTGTTTAGCATAAATGCGTAAATGAGGTGTTTTATATGAAGAAAAGTCTGGCGGCGATCTTAGCCGTATTGTCACTCGTATGTACGTTTACAGCCTGCGGAAATGAAACTATGGAGAATTCCGACAGCTCTTCCGTTTCCGAATCTTCCGAGTCTTCGGAATCTTCCGAAAGTTCGGCTGCCGATACCACGGAGGATGAATCCTCCGATGAGGTAAAAGTTGAAAAAACCACGAAAAAGATTTCTGATGAAGATCTTGAAAAAGCTTCAAAGGCTTCGAAAGCAGATATCGAGAAAACGCTTGAGAAAGCTAGGGAAAATATCAAGAAACAGAAAGAAGAGGCGGAGAAAGAATTCAGCAGGAGCAATACCAATAATAACAATAATACGGACGCTGCTTCGGAAGAGTACGTTGACGTTATGTTTGAATTTTGTCAGGCTGCAATGAACGCGGACGTAAACAGACTTTTGAAGTGCTGTCTGCCCGATTCCATTTTCGAATCCATGAACGCTGTCGGCGCGCTCGGAATGTTTGGCGATGAGATGGGCATTGAAGATATGGATATGCCTGCTGATTTTGACCGCAGCGATATTAAGGTAATTTCCGTGAGAGACGCCGACGAGGAGGAGATAACCGAGGCAAAGCAGATATACTCGCTTTTCGATATTATGTACGGCATGATGGCTGACGTAGGCATTAATTATGATATGATAATGGGAACGGCTGATATACCGGACGGCGTTTTTGAGGCTTATGCCGAAAGACTTGACGAGATTGATTTTGCTTCGCCGGAGGATGTGCCGATAACAGTTGAGTTTGAGGACTACATTTTTGTAACATTTTCCCTTGCAGGCGAAGAAAATGAGGTCGCTCTTTTCAGAGTAAAGGGAGAGAACATGAAACTCGATTCCATTCAGGCGACAGGCGTTGATTTCGACGATATATTTTGATACATAACGTAGACGCGAATTCTTATTTGAAAGGAAGTACATAATATGAAACTGATAAAAAGGATGATTTCACTCGCGGCAGCTTTATGTTTGGCGACGACAGCTTTTGCATATTCTGCGCAATTGTCAGATTTCGGCTTCTCTTTCAGTGCAGGCGCTGCCGACTATACATCCGAGGGTTTATCACTTAAATACGAAGTACTGGACGACGGAACTGTTGAAATTGATAAATATATTTCTTCGTCTTCAGCGGATATTGAGATTCCTTCCATTATTGACGGAAAAAAGGTTACGAGTATTGGAAAGCAGGCATTTAATCAGTGTTCTTCTCTGGTTTCCATAACAATACCGGACAGTGTTACCAGTATTGAAGAATATGCATTTGTTAGGTGTTCTGCTCTGACTTCCATAATAATACCGGACAGTGTTATGAGTATTGGAGACTATGCGTTTGTTGGCTGTTCTTCTTTGACTTCCATAACAATATCAAACAGCGTTACAAATATTGGAGAATATGTATTTGTTGACTGTTCTTCCCTGAATTCAATAAATGTTCTGAATGGCAATAAGAATTATTCGGATATCGACGGTGTTCTTTTTAATAAGAATCAATCTAAATTGGTTTGTTACCCAAATGGAAGAACAAATGATTCTTATATTATACCTGACAGCGTTAAAAGTATTGGAGACTATGCATTTTATTACTGTTCTTCCCTGACCTCTATAATAATACCTGACAGTGTTACACGCATTGGATACGGGGCGTTTTCAGACTGCTCTTCTCTTACTTCTGTAACAATACCTGACAGCATTAATATTATTGGAGCATGGGCATTTTCTGAATGTTCTTCTCTTACTTCCGTAACAATACCGAAAAGCGTTACGAGTATTGGCGTATATGCATTTAAAAACTGTAAATCTCTTGATACCATATCAATCTTAAATCCAAATTGTGAAATGGTATATGAGGGAACTATATGCAACAATTATAACAATTTGAATGATTCATATAGTTATACTGGTGTTATTCGCGGATATTACGCGTCAACCGCGCAGAAATATGCAGAAAAATACAACAGAACCTTTGTGGAAATACCCGGTGTGCAAGGTGATGTGGACAATAATGGTCTTTTTGATGTTGCTGATTTGGTGACGATGCAGAAATGGCTGCTCAGCGAAGATGCAAAGCTTATCAGCTGGAAAAACGGCGACTTGAACAACGACGGCAGACTTGACGTATTCGACCTTGTGCTGATGCGCCAACTGCTTGTTAAGTCGATGTATGACTGATAGGATAATGATATTTTGATGAAATAAAAGCGTTCCTCCTTGACAAACGGAGCATGATGTGGTACAATATTGAAAGAGTACAAAACTCGGAATATGACATCATAAACAGGAGGACAAAATTATGGATATGTTGAATACGCTCATAGCCGCAGTACCTGCAACGGGTGACAGATTTCCCGTTATTCCGCTGGTTATAGCCATCGGAGCAGCGGTTGCAATTGTAATTGTTACCACGGTTATTTCTGTTATTAAGAAGAAAAAAGACGACGGGGACGATAATTGATAAAAAGTTTCCGAACGCCGTACAGCTTAAAAGAGTTGTGCGGCGTTTTTTTCGAATAGCTGACAAGCGGCATGACATACATATTAAATATATTAATATGGAGTGCAGGTGGAATTTTATGATATGCAGTCTTGAAGATTTGAGGGCGAAAGAAGTTATAGACGTGAAAACGGGCGAAAGATTGGGATATATCGACGACGTTCGCATGAATATCGACAACTCTGAGATCGTTTCGCTGCTTATCTACGGCGGATACAGATTTTTCGGACTGTTCGGCAGAGAAAGCGATACGGAGATTCCCTGCAAAGCCATAGAAGTCGTCGGCAGCGACGTTATTCTTGTGAGTAGTGCGAGTTCCACAAAAATAAAAAGAGAATTTTCTAAAAGTTTGTTTGAACGTACAAGATGAAAACGCTTGCGGAAATATGGAAAATATGGTATAATATTAAGGCAATTCACACGCAGGGTTGTTGCGGGTCGGTGCGTTTCGTATGAAATGTGGCACGTAAGCTAAATTCTGCGGCGGATTAGGAACTTGTTTTGTATATACAGGTCCTGCAACAAATTTTAAATTAGGAGGACTACAACAATGGCAGTAGTTTCAATGAAGCAGCTTCTTGAAGCAGGCGTTCACTTCGGACACCAGACAAGACGCTGGAACCCCAAAATGGCACCTTACATCTTTACAGAGAGAAACGGTATCTATATTATCGATCTCCAGAAAACAGTTAAGAAGCTTGAAGAGGCTTATATGTTCGTTCGCGACATCGCGGCTCAGGGCGGCGAAGTTCTTTTTGTCGGTACAAAGAAGCAGGCAGGCGATTCCGTTAAGGAAGAGGCTACACGCGCAGGCGCTCATTATGTAAACGCAAGATGGCTTGGCGGTATGCTCACTAACTTCAAGACCATCCAGACAAGAATCAAGAGACTTGAGCAGCTTCACACAATGGAAGAAGACGGTACTTTCAACCTCCTCCCCAAGAAAGAAGTTGTTAAGCTTAATCTTGAGATCGAGAAGCTTGAAAAGTTCCTCGGCGGTATCAAGACAATGAAGAAGATCCCCGCTTGTCTCTTTATCGTTGACCCCCGCAAGGAAAAGATCGCCGTTGCAGAAGCTAAGAAGCTTAATATCCCGATCGTTGCTATCGTTGATACAAACTGCGACCCCGATGAAGTTGATTACGTAATTCCCGGAAACGACGACGCTATCCGCGCTGTTAAGCTTATCGCAGGAACTATTGCTAACGCTGTTATCGAGGGCAGACAGGGCGACGATGCTGCCGAGGCTGCTGAAGAGACTCAGGCTGAATAATTTGATAAATCACGGAGAAAATATTCTCTGACATATAATTGAACAGGAGGAAAAAACAATGGGAAAGATTTCCGTTGCCGAGATCAAAGATCTCATGAAGTCAACCGGCGTTGGCATGATGGACTGTAAAAAGGCTCTTGAGGCAAACGACGGAGATATGGACAAGGCTATCGAGTTCCTCAGAGAAAAAGGACTTGCTACACAGGCTAAGAAGAGCGGCAGAGCCGCTGCCGAGGGTATCGTTACCGCCGTTGTAAACGGTAACACAGGCGTACTTCTCGAAGTAAATACAGAGACAGACTTCGCTGCAAATACAGACGATATCAAGAACTTTGTAAATGCAGTTGCAAATACTATCATCGAAAAGAATCCTGCCGACGTTGAGGCTCTCAAGGCTGAAACTATCTCCGGCGGAACAGCTACAGTAGGCGACGTTCTCACGGAACTTGCAGGCATGAAGATCAGAGAGAACATCGTTATACGTCGTTTCGTAAGAATGGAAGGCGTTCTTGCTTCTTACATTCACAACGGCGGCAGCATCGGCGTTATGGTAAAGATGGATACGGCTCTTTCCGCTGATCAGGTTTCCGTTATCGGTAAGGATGTTGCAATGCAGTCCGCTGCTCTTAACGCTCCTTATCTCAAGCGCGAGGACGTTCCCGCTGAGGTTATCGAAAAGGAAAAGGAGATTATGCTCGCTCAGATGGCTGAAGATCCTAAGATGGCAAACAAGCCCGAGCAGGTAAGAGTTAAGATCGTTGAGGGTAAGGTTGGCAAGTACTACAGCGAAAACTGCCTCCTTGAGCAGGCATTCGTTAAGGACGACAAGCTTACCGTTAAGGGGTATGTTGACGCAGAAGCCAAGAAGCTCGGCGGCGAGATCGTTGTAACAGACGTTATCCGCTATGAGCGCGGCGAGGGCGTTGAAAAGAAAGAAGATAATCTTGCAGACGAAGTTGCAAAGATGATCAAGTAATTCTTTTTGAATAAGATTTGATAAAGTACAGCCGCGGTTTGCGTATTTATATACTCAAAATCGCGGCTGTTTTTGGTGGTTGATATGAACAGAATAAATTGGAGAGGAGCTTTGCTTACCGTGCTTGCGGGTATCGGAGTTTTTCTGGTAATGATAAGCGCGGGCGACGTCAAGCTTCTTATTAAGGGCGATAAAATTGTTCTTTCGGAATCGAAAATGTCGGATTATCATGAGCCGGTACTTGTTGAGGGGGATGTATTTTCAATTCAGCGTATGGCTACAGGATATAATGATAAATTTCCATATAATTTACTAAATGAAAAGATTTGTTTGTATATGATAGTTAATCTCTCTAAGAGTGATTGGGAAAATGCCTTGAAATATGGCGATACGGATATTTTCTACAGCGGATTTTACATCATTTACGCGGTAAGCGACGAAGAGATGATCAAAAAATGCGACGCTGCGGCTGATAAAAGCGTTGAGTATATAAAAAAGGTTGAAAAAGGTGATATCAATGTGGAAGTTCCCAATCTTGATCTGAAATTTGAGGGCAGAACTGTAGAACAGCCGGACGGCGAGTCTTATGCCAAGGCGCGCGATCAATACATAGGCAATTCGAATATGAGCAGCGATCAATTTGCCGAATTGATGATAAGAGACGGCAAGGTCGGATTGGGTTCTGTGCTAAAACTTATACTCGGCATAATCTTGATTTTGTCAGGCATACTTATTTTTGTGATGCCGTACATAAAAGCGCACATCCGCGCCAAAAGAGAAGAATTATGGTAAGTCAATAGAAAATTTACTAATATACAATATTGCGCCCGGTTTTTTGTGTAAAATCCACAAAAGCATGGGCGCAATATTTATAAATAAACCACTTGCAGTATTGTAAAAAATATGCTATAATATAAAGAGTATATCATATATCAGATTTCTTATTGGGGTAAAAAAATGAATGAAAAAATAAAAATTCTCGCCGATTCAATAGGCAGAGTCATTGTCGGCAAAAACGATACTGTTATCAGGCTTATTGCGGCAATGCTCTGCGAGGGTCATGTCCTGCTGGAAGATGTTCCGGGCGTCGGAAAAACTCAGCTTATAACCGCTCTTTCGCGGTCTGTCGGCGGAAAGTTCAACCGAATCCAGCTTACTCCCGACGTTATGCCCTCGGATATTGCGGGATTTACGATGCTCGATCAGAAATCGGGAGAGTTCGTTTATCGCGAGGGCGCGGCAATGTGCAACTTTTTGCTTGCCGATGAAATAAATCGAGCTTCACCTAAAGTTCAGTCGGCGCTGCTTGAAGCTATGGAAGAACGCCAGATCTCGATGGACGGTGAAACGCACAGCCTTCCGAAGCCTTTCCTTGTAATGGCGACCCAGAATCCAGTGGAGACATACGGTACTTTTCATCTTCCCGAAGCGCAGATGGACAGATTTTTTATGAAGCTGTCCATGGGTTATCCAAGCGCCGAAGAGGAAATGAAAATTCTCGACCGCACGGAAATGCATAATCCGATACTTAATATAGATAAACCAGCGCTTTCGGTGGAGGAAGTGCTGGAAATGCAGCAGGAAGTACGCGGAATACGCGTTACAGACGGCGTTAAGCAGTATATAATCGCTATTGTTGCCGCCACGAGAAACGACAGAAACGCCGCCCTTGGCATCAGTCCGCGCGGAAGTATTGCGCTGTATAAATCGGCAAAGGCGTTCGCATATATTTACGGCAGAGAATATGCGACTCCAGACGATGTAAAGGCTGCTGCGGTTTCGGTTTTGTCTCACAGAATAATTCTTTCTCCGCAGGGCAAAAGCGGATTTAAGGGCGGCGAGGACTATATCGCGCACATTCTCGAAACGACCGATGTTCCCTCGATGGGATAACAATATGAAAAAAGTATTTTCTTTATTAAGCGTCGCTGCCGTACTGTTTGTTTTTACTTTTTACATAGACGGCGAAATAGGAGTCATTCTTGCAGCGTTTATTTTATTTTCAGCCGCAATATCGGTTTTATTTGCATTTTTCGGCAGAAAAAGGATCACCGTTTCATTTGACTGCGACGGCTATGTGAAAAAAGGCGCGCCGCTTACCGTTAATGTTACGGTTGAAAAGCAAGGCGGATTTCCGCTTGGCATTGTAAGCATAAAAACCGCTTCCGACGCAGTTTTCGGCGGTTCGGAAAAAACTTTCCGCCTATCGCTTGCGGGGAAAAATCAGAAGAAATTCTCCTACACAGTCGACGCATTAACAGGCGGAAACGGCGAAATATCAGTTGTTTCTGTGCATTCGTCGGGTTTTATGGGATTCGTCGGATTCAGGATAACAGAAAAACTTCCCAAGCCGAAAAGCGTGGGGGTTATACCTGAAATACCGAAAATCCGATCTTCATCAATGCTTTTCAGGGATATTGCCGATTCAGTCATAACCAGCGACGACGAATCCTCCGCCGATTCCGCAATGCTCTATTCCGCAAATACCGCGCCCGGTTACGATCATCGCGAGTATGTTCAGGGCGATCCTCTGAAAAGAGTTAACTGGAAGCTTTCTGTAAAAAAAGACAAGCTTATGGTTCGGCTTGACGAAGCGTCGGCTTCTGTTCAGCCGGTCGTCATGCTCGATCTTTACAGGGATAAAAACGCCGATCCGAATCAGGCGATAGTTGCCGAAGAAAGGCTGATATGCGCCGTATTCGGCTTAATTACGCTGCTTATCGAGCAGGGAGTAGCCTCGACGTTCGTTTATTATGGCGCAGGAGGCGAGCTGACGGCTGAAAGCGTTGAAAGCCCCGACCATCCGTCGCAGCTTCTTCTGAAAGTGCTTGCGGAAAAAGTAGTTCCCGAACGGCGTATAAAGCTTCACAGCGTATCTGCCTGTGCCTGTCTGATCGCCTCCACTGATATAAGCGGAGAGATAGCGGAAATGGTTTCCCAGCTTGAAGATAAGGACAGCGCGCTTATTCTGGGCGTTTCAGCCGACAGCCGCAATGATTCAGGTCTGCCGATGTGGTATCTGGACGATGATAATAATTTCAGGGTATAAGAATATGACAGAGACTGCTAAAAATAAAGGATTTCTTATAAAAACGCTGGCTGATCCCGTGCTTATCTACGTTGCTGTCCTCGTGATGTCTATAATGTATCATTACCGAGATACGCTCACCGCAGCTTACGGCATAGCGGCTTATGTGCTGGGGTGGCTGATATTCCGTCTGTTCGATTTCATGAAAAAGCACAACTTCATAGGCGGTGCGGTATATATTGTCATGCTTCTCGTTTCGCTGCGTTTTACGGCGTCGTTAATCGGGCGAGGCAGTCAGGATTACCCTATCCCATTTTTACTATGGTTCATGACTCCGCAGGATTCGCTGCTGTACAATAAGTGGTATACGCTTGCGATATTTATATTTTTCTTCATATTCATGGCGTCGGTATTCTATTATTTCACCCGATGCCGTTACAGGGTTTTCATGACGTTTCTCATTCTTATGATACCGTTCGTGATATACGGCAAGGAATACGAAGAAATGCCCGTATACTTCATTCTTGCACTTTCCGTCGGATATGTGCTTCTGATGATAATGTTCAGGCAGCTTAATGAAGATAAAGATACGGTGATAGTCGATAAGTGCGAAACTTGGCGGTCAGTGGGGATATTTACGGTTCTGTTCGCTCTTGCGGCGGCGTTTATCCCGAAACCTGCCGTTGAAGCAGACAGAAGCATTCTTGAAACGCTTATAAATGCCGACGCCCTTACGGACAGGCTGAATGAAATGCTTAATGTTTTCCGCGATACGGCTACGGGCGAACAATTCCGTTCCACCGATCAGGATACCGTGCATTATTACGGTATGGCGGAAGAGCCTTTGCGCCTGAAAACCGCCACATTCTCAACCTACAGCTACGAAACCGACAGCTGGAGCATCAGCGATCTTGACAGCTATTATTCTAAGCATGATGAATTGCCGATAGGTATATATGTCAATGGCGAAATTGCTGACGCTGTATTTTTCGCAGCCGCCGAGGATGAAGATTTTGCCGAAAAATATGGCTTATCGGAATATGCGGGCGTAACTCTTGAATATCCGCAGCCGAAAGAAGTTTCGCTTTATTCCGTGTATCAGGGCGGAAATTCCGCTCCCGTTCCTCAGAGTGCATATGCGATGACGAAAACTTCATACAAAAGAACTATTGGATTGACGCGCGCAGGAGCGATTCTGACTGATGAGGGCTATTTTAATATCAACGATAGTTTTGAATTTACATATATTCCCGATAAAGTATTCAGCAACAGCAACAATAGATTGCTGATAGATATGCTGGGCGATCGGGACGACTACTTTGAAATGCTCGGAGACGCTTTTGAAGTTCTTAAAGAGGCAAGAAATAATTATTTCGTTACCACGGAGCAATATGCGCAGGCTGACAGATTCTTCAGAACTCTAATGTCAAGCTGCAATTATTATGAGGACTATACGTCGATACTGCTTGATTACGACGATAACGAGAAGATTCGCAGGCTTGCCATGGAAATTACCGACGGACTGGATTCCGACTATGACAAGGCGAAAGCGCTGGAATGGTATTTCATTAACAACGGTTATGTTTACGATCTTGATTATCGCAAGGAAAAGGGCGATAACGCCGAGGATTTCCTCTTCGACACTAAAACTGGCGTCTGCTATGAATATGCGACGGCAATGACATTGCTTGCAAGAGCGTCTGGAATTCCCGCGCGTTACTGCGAGGGCTATAATATGCAGACCGAACTTGAGCAGTACAGCGATTCCGACGGGAAGTTCAAGCGATATACCATTACTTCCAGGGACGCACACGGTTTTCCCGAACTTTATATAAGAGGCTTCGGCTGGGTAACCTTTGAGCCGACAATGTCTCTCGACGCTCAAAGCGACGGCGGCAGACAGGCTTCAGGTATGCTTTCGAAAATGGGTCTGATAATATTGGCAATTTGCGGCGGAGCGCTTATAATTGCCGTTATATCGCCGTTTTTGACACATAAATCATTCATATTCATTAACAGGAGAAGAAGTCCGGAACAGGCTGCGGCGGCGGTAATTCGCCGAATCTGCCGTCTTTACGGAATTCCCGCGTCAAGTACCGCGCGCGAAGCCGAAAAGGAAGTGGCGCGGCGTTCGGGAGCGGATATTTCGGCGGCTGTGACGCTGTTTGAACGGGCGGAATACGGAGGTGAAAAGCTTAGCGAAACTGACAGAGAAGAAATGATCAAGGAGTATAATTCTGCGTACAGATCGCTTGCGGAAGCGAAAAAAGCAGCTCGCAAAATGAAACGGCGCAGGAAGTGAAATAAGGAGGCTGATACCAATGCAGCATAGATCGAAAAGGAGAGTTTTCAGCATAATTACGGCATTTACGGCGGCATTATGCTTTTCGGTGCAGGCTGTACCGACGGCTGAAAAAGGCAGTTTTTCTATAACTGCGAATGCCGCGGATAAGCAGACATCTATATACGACGAATATCTTTCGTGGAGTCAACTCGATACGCGCTGGAGCAGTACGCCCATGGGCGGCAGCAATATCAGAAGTTCAGGCTGTCTGCTTACGTCGCTTGCTATAATGGCTGTCCATTCCGACTCAATCGACGAAACGGCTATGAAAAATCTTAAAATAAGCGATATCGAGGAATTTAATCCCGGAAAACTTGCAGAGGCTTATACAAGCGTAAACGGCTTTACTTCGGGCGGAGCTATCGCAAGCTGGGGAACTATCCACCAGCTTATACCGCAGATAGAATGGGGCGCGGATAAATATTTTAAAAGCACCGACAAAAAAAGCGTCGCGGCTGAACTGAACGGTCTTATGGACGAGGGCTGGCACATTATAGCGCGCGTCAACAACGGCTATTTCCATTGGGTGTATATACGCGGAGTCGATGAAAACGGCGATATAATCATGTCTGACGCTGCCAAGGACGAGGAGGATCTGTATACGGCTTATCCTAATGGCTTGCAGGGCGAGTACTGGATGATAAAGGGCAAAAAAGCTCCTAAAGAATGCGGAACGAATGATTCCAAATTTAAGCCGGAATTGACGATCGAACTCACGCAGCCTGCCAAAACCGAGTATTATACGGGCGAACAGCTTGATCTCAGCGGTTCTTCCGTAACGATAAGCGGAGTAGATCCCGAAAATGGCGAATGGCACAACGAGACGGAAGAGATAAGGCTTGATTCGGCTGAATACAGCGTTGATCTGGGCGACTTTGACTCCGAAACTCCGGGCGTATACACCATTACGGTCAATGCGGAAAAAGAATATGCTTTTGCAAGCGCTTCATTTGAAGTGACGGTAAGCGAACTTGATATTGAGGACAGCGAAGAATATTTCCTTAAAGATCAGGAAACTCTGCCTGTCTATGAATCCCCGGAAGAGGGAAAAGTCGTTCTGGAACTGAATAAGGGAAACGTAGTTGTAATATCGGAGCATATGGGCAGCTTTGGTCTGATCAGTTCGGATAGCTTTACGGGCTGGGCAGACGTCAGAATGCTTGAACGCGTTGAAGACATTCCCCGAAATACCGGAGATATAAACGGCGACGGCAAGGTGGATAAATACGATCTTGCGCTTCTCAATATTTATATTCAGCAGGACAGTCTGCTTCCGAACGGCGTTTCAACACTTTCGGCGGCGGAACTTGAAGCGGCTGATGTAAATTGCGACGGCGCGGTAAATATTGACGACGTCATAGAATATCTGTCGATAATTTACGGTTGATAAGGAGGAAATTCAATGGAATGGACGGAAGTCAACATATATACTTCTGCCGAGGGAATAGAGCTGATCTGCGCAAAATTGATGGATATAGGCATTAAGGGCTTCGTTATCAAGGATTCTGCGGATTTCAATGAATTTCTCGAAAATAAAAACGGACAGTGGGACTATATAGACGACGATCTTATGGGGCTGGCAAACTGCGAAACCTGCATAACCGTTTATCTTCCTGAAAATAATCAGGGAGCGGATATGCTTACATCAATAAAAAATATGCTTGCCGATGTGAAAAATTCCGATCCCGACGGTGTTTACGGACGTCTTGACGCGGAACTTGCGAGCATCCGCGAAGAGGACTGGGCGAATAACTGGAAGCAGTATTTCAAACCATTTACTATCGGTGAAAAGCTTGCAGTAAAGCCCTCTTGGGAGGAATTCAACGGAGACGGCAGCCGAAAAATTTTGGAGATAGATCCCGCTTCCAGTTTCGGAACGGGTCAGCATCATACCACCCGTCTGTGTCTGGAACTTCTGGAAAAATCCGTCAGAGGGGGCGACAAAATACTCGATATGGGCTGTGGAAGCGGAATACTTTCGATAGCCGCCATACTTCTTGGTGCGGAAAGCGCCGCTGCTGTTGACATCGAGGAAAACGCTGCCGCTACGGCAAAAGAAAATGCGCGGAAAAACAGTATTCCCGACGAAGTTTATACGACTTATTTCGGAAATATTCTTTCGGATAAAGCTCTTGCGGATAGGATAGATGATAAATATGATGTTATTACAGCGAATATAGTCGCCGATGTGCTTATTGCCATGAAAGACTATTTCGTTCGCTATCTGAAAAAGGGCGGAACGCTGATAATATCGGGCATTATCGAGGAGCGTATGGACGAGGTGCTTTCGGCTATCGAGGGCGTGGGATTCATTCGTCAGGCTGTCAGCGTAAAGGAAGGCTGGGCTGCCGCTCAGTATACAATTTAAAAAACTCGTTTCGGCACACGCAAATCAATCTTTTATACAATCTTTGTGCGGCGCTGCCTGAAGATTGATTTGTATGGTTTCGGAGAGTATAAATAAGCATAATATTTTAACAAGGAGAATGATACAAGTGGCATTATTTAAGAAAAATAAGCAGCAGGAGGCTGCTGCTGAAAGCACAAAGGAATTCGACTATAAGCAGGCTATACTGGAGATGCTCAGCGAAAAGCTGGACAAGGCTAATCTGTACGACGACTGCATCATCATGCCCCGCGGTTTTACTATCGACGTAAAGATCGGCAAGCATGAGGACAAGGAAAATGTTAAGCTGCTTCAGACAGTTTTCATAGTTTCCCACGACGATTTCGACGAGCCTATCATCGACCCCGTTGACGCGCAGGGCAAAACATATGAGGAAACAGCTAAAATGGCAGTTGAGATCTTCTGCGGCGGACTCTGGCATCCGCTCGATCAGTCGATGTTCAAGAAAAATCCTATCCACGTTCCCGTAACGTATCTTAATCAGCATTATGATTTCGACCTGTACGCTCAGTCTATCGTAAGGATCGGACAGCCTGCGGATAAGCCAACTATGCTGCTTGCCATGATCCAGAATGAAGTTCCGAAATATCTCGGTTCAAAGAAGTATTACTGGTTCAGAATTTATCTTGCAAAGCATAAGGAACGTCAGATAATCGAAGTTCGCGTAAACGGTTCGGTATGCGGAGAATTGGAGAAATTCTTCCAGCCTTATCTTGATTCATGGGACGCTTCTTCGTCGTTCATCTGCGAAAAGCAGTACGGAATTTTCGTTCAGCGCGAAGACGACAAATGCCCTTTCAATAAGGAAACTGTTGTAAAAACTGCGAAGGCTGCTCTTGAAAAAATGGTTAAAACTACTAACATGGACGAGTACAAGCAGATGGCTGTCGAACTGGACGAGATTGCAGGCGATAAGAACGTTGCAGCGGAGGTAAGAATATTTATCCCCGAAATTCTCGCGAAATTCACGCTCGGTTACAAGGAGGGCGACAGCCTTTTCCTCCTCGACGGCGACAACAGAATCGAGTTTAAAAAGACGCAGCTCCGTTCGTATTTCTATATCCAGCAGGTTATCCTCGAATACCTCAATACAAGACCTCCGCAGGAGGATGTACAGAGAATCGTGTTCAACAGCGTCGCTTTCCGCGAACTCCGAAAGGTAAATAAGGAATCTGGTCACGAGCCGAAAGATCTCTTTGTTCCCGGTACGGCTTACAAGATCGCTAACGAAAATTATAAGGTTTGGTAAATCCAACTCCTATATATCCGTCTTTGCTGTAATTTCTCAGTAAAGGCGGATATATTAGAGCGTGTTCACATAAAATAAATGTGCGGATTTTAGAGCATAATTTTGGCGAATACAAGGCGAAAATATGCAGGCGGGCTGACGCCCGTCCAATATTTTCAACGCAGTAGTCGTCAAAATTTGCCGAAAAGACGTGCATTTTATTTTTATGTGAACAGGCTCTAGACCTCCTCGGAAACTAAAACGCACCGTCTGTCTTGTCTTTTTGTGCCATGCTTTGTCAATTTTCCTTGCAATACATCCAGTATTCCTGCGGAAAATTAACTGCGCCTGTCACAAAAAATCCTGCGCCATCCGGCACGTTTTAGTTTCCGAGGAGGTCTGTTGAAAATAATTACCGCGATTTGCCGAAAAGCTATTGACAAATTTTCGGAAATGTGCTAAAATATTATTGCCGCTTGTGAACAGGCTCTTTTAAGTGTATTTACACGCCTGTGGCAGCGAGTTTTATAAAAAGGCAGGTGCCATAAATGTACGCAGTTATTGAAACCGGCGGAAAGCAGTATCAGGTAAACGAGGGAGACGTTATCTTCATCGAAAAGCTTGCAGTTGAGGCTGATGAGACAGTTACTTTCGATAAGGTAGTTGCTCTCGGAGCTGACGACGGAATCAAGGTAGGCGCTCCTTATGTTGAGGGTGCAGCAGTTGAAGCTAAGGTTCTGAAAAACGGCAAGGCTAAGAAGATCACAGTTTTCACTTACAAGCCTAAGAAGGGCGAAAAGAAGAAGCAGGGTCACAGACAGCCTTACACTCAGGTAAAGATCGAAGCTATTAAGGCTTGATCATGGTTCGGGCAGTTTTTTACAGGAAAAACGGAAAATTTGTGGGATTCAGAATCAGCGGTCATACGGGATACTCCGAAAGAGGCAGCGATATTGTCTGCGCCGCGGTATCTTCGGCTGTCCAGCTTTCTGTAAATCTTCTGTATGAATTCAAGACCGCTCCGAAGGTATGCACCGGCGGAGATTCCGTAGAATGCCGCGTCGGCGGTGAAAACGATACGGCGGCAAGAATTTTAAAACAGCTCATGCACCATTTTGAGCTTATTATTGAAGATTATCCCAAAACAATCAAAATCAATATTTCGGAGGTGTAAGTATGTTCAAGATCAGTATGCAGTTCTTCGCTCATAAAAAGGGTGTTGGTTCTACAAAGAACGGACGTGATTCAGAGTCCAAGAGACTCGGCGTAAAGCGCGCTGACGGTCAGTTCGTTAAGGCAGGAAATATTCTCGTTCGCCAGAGAGGTACGCATATCCATCCCGGCGTTGGCGTTGGTATCGGTTCTGATGATACACTTTTCGCTACAGTAAGCGGAAAGGTTAAATTTGAGCGCTGCGGTCGCGACCGTAAGAAGGTTTCTGTTTATACAGAACAGTAATCATAGTATGATTGCGTCATAAATCCCGAGCTTTTGCTTGGGATTTTTCATTAGAACCATTGTGGAGGTCATATATGTTCGTTGATAAGGCTAAGATAAAAATTAAAGCGGGAGACGGCGGAGACGGCGCAGTTTCTTTTCATAGGGAAAAATATGTGGCGGCAGGCGGCCCCGACGGCGGCGACGGCGGAAGAGGCGGCGACGTTATATTTCAGGCAGACGATAACTTTTCCACATTGGTGGATTTCAGATACAAACGCAAATATACGGCTGAAAAGGGTCAGAACGGCTCCTCCCGGAACTGCACGGGAAAAAGCGCTCCTCCGCTTATCATAAAAGTACCGCGCGGAACTCTTATCCGCGACGCCGAAACGGGACGCATCATGGCGGATATGTCGTCCGACGAGCCGAAGATCCTTGCAAAAGGCGGCATGGGCGGAAAGGGCAATGCGAATTTTGCTACGCCTACCCGACAGATTCCGAAATTTGCAAAGCCCGGCTATCAGGGAGAGGAATTCGAAGTGACGCTGGAGCTGAAACTTCTTGCGGACGTCGGATTGGTAGGATTTCCGAATGTGGGAAAATCAACGCTGATTTCCGTCGTCAGCGCGGCTAAGCCGAAAATTGCAAATTATCATTTTACTACGCTGACTCCCGTTCTCGGAGTTGTGAAAACAGACGAGGAGAGATCGTTTGTAATGGCGGATATTCCGGGACTTATCGAGGGCGCGGGAGACGGAGTCGGACTGGGTCACGAGTTTCTGCGTCATGTTGAACGCTGTCGTCTTATCGTTCATGTTGTGGACGTTTCGGGAATCGAGGGGCGCGACCCTAAGGAAGATTTCCGCATAATCAACGAGGAACTCGCGAAATTTGACGTGGAGCTTGCAATGCGTCCGCAGATAGTTGCGGCAAACAAATCCGACATGGCAAGCGAAGAGCAGATAGAAGATTTCAGAAGTTTTGTCGAAGAGCAGGGAATGCCGTTTTTCTGCATTTCCGCGGCAACTACGCAGGGAACGCGCGAGCTGGTGATGAAGATTGCCGAGGTTCTCGAAACTCTTCCGCCTATCAAGGAATACGAACCCGAACCGCTTACGCAGGCTGAACTTGACGATATGGCGGGTGCGGGAAAGCGTTTTGAGATAACCGAAGAGGACGGAATTTATTACGTTGAAGCGCCGTGGATTCAGCCCATAATGCGGACGGTCGACCCCGACGATTATTCTTCTCTGCAATATTTCCAGCGGGTGCTTATCAACAGCGGTATAATTGCGAAACTTGAGGAAATGGGAGTAAAAGAGGGCGATACCGTGAACCTTGAGGGCTTCGAATTTGACTTTATATATTGATTAGATATGGAAAAAAAGATTCTTTCCGAACGCGATGTGAATATGTACAGTCCGCTTAGCCTTGCGTTTCTCGGCGACAGCGTTTATGATACGCTTGTCCGGGAAATGCTGCTCAGAAGCGCGAATATGCCTGCCGCAAAGCTGCATTCGGCGAAAATACGGCTGGTTTGCGCGGAATTTCAGTCGGCTGCATATGATATTCTTGCGGATAAACTGACGGAAAAGGAAATGGCGGTGCTGAAACGCGGCAGAAATGCTACGGGAAATACAGTGCCGAAACACGCGGACGCGGCTGAATACAGGCGCGCTACCGCCGTGGAATGCCTTTTCGGTTATCTGTATCTTCTTGGAAATTACGAGAGGATAACGTCGTTGTTTGGTGCGATAATGGATGCAAGTTCTTATGCAAACAAAGAAACAGAACTATAAGGAGGTTAATCATGGACGAGATGCGTATTGAAAAAGAAGTAACAAAATCAGTAAGCAGAACTGCCGTAGGCATATGCGCAGGTTTTGCGCTCGGTTTTCTTGTCGGAGCGTCGGTTGTTGCGATCATCGACTACTACGACGATAAGAAAGAGCAGCTCAGAAGAATCAAGCGCGATTCCGATGAGAATTATATTTACTCAGAATAAGGAGCGTTGAAAAATGTCAGGTCATTCAAAATGGAATAATATCAAGCGTAAAAAGGAAGCTACCGACGCTGTAAAGGGTAAGATTTTTACCAAGATCGGCAGAGAGATCACTGTTGTTGTAAGAGAGGGCGGTCCTGATCCGAATAATAACAGCAAGCTTCGCGATCTTATTGCAAAGGCGAAAGCAAATAATGTGCCGAACGATAATATCGAGCGCGTTATCAAAAAAGCGGCAGGCGGCGAGGATAAGAATAACTACGAAACAATGGTTTACGAGGGTTACGGTCCTAATGGCGTTGCGGTTATCGTTGAATGCCTTACGGACAACAAGAACAGAACCGCAGGCGACGTTCGTCATTATTTCGATAAATTCGGCGGAAATCTCGGCACTACGGGCTGCGTATCCTTTATGTTCAGCAAGAAAGGCATTGTTATTCTGGAGAATACGGGACTTGATGAAGACGCCGTTATGGACGACGTTTTCGAGTGCGGCGGAGATGATTTCGACGTTACGGAAGAAACTGTCGAGATAGAGTGCGCTCCCGAAAATCTTTCGGCTTTGAGAGAGGGTCTGACGGCTAAGGGTTATAATGTGATTTCTGCGGAATCCGAAATGATTCCCGCAAATTATACCACGCTTACAGACGAGGAGCATATCAAGAAGATGAATCTTCTCCTTGAGCATCTTGAAGATAACGACGACGTTCAGAACGTATATCACAACTGGGAAATGCCTGAAGAATAATAACGTCATAAATACTTGATATCACGTGAATCAATTTTATTGCGCCGTATTATACAGAGAACTTTGGCTCTCTATATCTCCTGCAAAAATGTTGCTCTATTGAAATCAACCTCATAGTTTTATATCCCTTTATGGGATATAAAACTATGAAAATTGGGTTTCAAAAGGGTGAAGCACCCTTTTGCAGGGGGTGTTGGGGGACAGCGTCCCCTGACATAATACCGCACAAGTAAAAATTGATTTACGTGATTTTTATATATCTAATGGGGGGATTTTATGAGTATAACGCTTGAAAATTATAGTGCGCAGGATAAAAAGATAATGAAAAAGCTCTATATTTCGGCGTTTCCTGCGGAGGAACGCGCTCCGTTTTTTATGGTTGTTTCGAAAGCGAAAAAAGGTCGTGCCGAACTTTTGACAGTGCGGAAAAACGGTAATTTTGCAGGCATGGTCTATATGGTATGCAATGCGAAATTGGCGTATATTTTTTATCTTGCGGTGGACGAGGCTCAGCGTGGAAAGGGTATCGGCGGCGAGATCATTAACGCTTTGAAAGAACGCTATAAGGGCAAGCGGATTTTTCTCGCACGGGAACAGCTTGACGAATCCGCTGAAAATTACAGTCAGCGTGCAAGCAGACATATTTTTTATCTGCGCTGCGGATTTGAAGATCTGCCGTGTTTTATAAAAGAAGGTCCTGTGACTTACGATGTCATGGGAATCGGCGGAAACGTTTCCGCGCCTGAATATGATGAACTCATAACAAGATGGTGCGGAAAATTTTTGAAAAAAATCATTGATATGAAGATTATAGAAAGGTAAACAATATGTCAATTGAAATAACTAAAGTTAAATATTATCCCGAACTTATCAAAATTGCCGAGCTTGCCGATAAGATATGGCATGAATTTTTTGTTTCAATTATAAGCGGCGGACAGATAGATTATATGGTTAAAAATTTTCAATCAATCGAAGCGATGACCGATCAGATAGAAAATCAGCATTACAGCTATTTTGCGGTTCGCGAAAACGGCGAACTGATAGGCTATATCGGCATGAAGCCCGAAAATGACGACAGATTTTTCCTTAGCAAGCTGTATCTTCGCGGCGATAAACGCGGCAGGGGAACGGCTTCCATGATGATGAAAAAAGTGTTTGAAGAAGCCGAAAAATCGGGGAAAAAACGAGTTTATCTTACGGTCAACAAGCATAATGATCATGCCGTTGCGGTATATAAAAAAATCGGATTCGTCACGATCGACGAAGTTGTGACGGATATCGGCAGCGGATATGTTATGGACGACTATATTATGGAATATACCCTGTGATTTTTGCATAGAATAGCACAAAAGTATCGAAATCTAAGCAGGTTTTGAGAGGGGTGCGTTTATGGGTATTGCCGAATTATTTTTGCTGGCTTTGGGATTGGCGGCGGACGCTTTTTCCGTTTCGGTATGCAAGGGACTTAGCATGAAAAAGAAAAATTATTCCGCAGGCGTGATAATTGCGCTGTTTTTCGGAGTATTTCAGGCGATAATGCCGCTGATAGGCTATTTTGTAGGCAGTCGTTTCGGCAGTTTTATAAGCGGATTCAGCAACTGGACAGCGTTTATACTGCTGGGTATCATCGGCGTAAAAATGATCGCCGAAACTCTCCATTCTGCGGAAAGTAACGGCGATACGTCTGAATTTCATCTTGATTTTAAGGAGCTTATCGTACTGGCAACGGCGACCAGCATCGACGCTCTTGCTGTGGGAATAGTATTTGCGGCTGTCGAGACAAATCTGCTTATTTCGGTATCAATTATAGGCGGAGTAACGTTTGCACTCTGCCTGATCGGGGTTATTATCGGGAATAAATTCGGCAGTAAATATGAGCGAAAAGCAGGAATTGCGGGAGGGGTAATTCTTATCCTGATAGGACTAAAATTCCTGCTTGGCGCTATTTGAATAAATTTTACTTGTGCTGCATTATCGGGGGAGACGCTGTCTCCCTGATCATGCCACACAAGTAAAAATTGATTTAATCAGCTGTTTTAGTGATCTCGTCGAGGGTAATGGTGGTAGTATGCTCTTCGCCGTTTCTGACGAAAGTCAGCTCCATTTCCTCGCCTGCCTTGTGAAGATTTTTCTGCGCGTTCAATTCGTCGGAAGTCGTGATCTCCTTGCCGTCGGCCTTGATAAGAATATCTCCGCTTTTCAGACCAACTTTATCAGCCGCGCCGTCGGGAGTTACCTCAACAATGTAAACGCCTACGGGCATATTGTACATCTGCGAAATAGTTTCGGTAACGTTCTGACAGGTTATTCCAAGCTGCGGTTTGCCCGTAACATAGCCGAATTCCATGAGATCTTTCACGATAGCGGTAGTTTCGTCAGAAGGGATAGCAAAGCCGATTCCCTCTATGGAAGCCGAACCGTAGGTGCTTGACAATTTCGAGGAATTGATGCCGATAACCTGACCGTATTTATTGATAAGCGGACCGCCCGAATTTCCCGAATTGATAGCGGCGTCGGTCTGAATGAGATTCATCGACTTATCGTTAATGGTGATGCTTCTGTTAAGTCCCGAAACAATGCCTTTTGTAACCGTATTCATCAGGTCGAATCCAAGGGGATTGCCGATAGCTGTAACTGATTCGCCGAGACGAAGTTCGTCGCTGCTGCCAAATTCCGCGGCAGTCAGATTTTCCGCTTCAATTTTTAGAACAGCAAGATCGCAGTCCACATCATAGCCGATAACTTCCGCTTCGTTGGTGGAATTATCGTTAAGCAGAACGGAGATTTTCGAAGCCAGACCGTAACCGTGTTCACTGTCGTAAATAACATGAGCATTCGTAACGATATAGCCGTCCTGAGAAATAACCACTCCCGTGCCTGTTCCAACGGGATTTTGCTGCTGTTCCTGCTGCATCATTCCGAAACCGAAGAAGCTGTTCTGATATTCTTCGGGCATACTGAATTCGGATTCGATTCCCACAACAGATGGGAGAACCTTTTCCACGATCTCTTCCGTATCGAGAACTTTAGTTGAATCATTTTCATTATTGAGCATACCCATATTTTCAGCCTTTACAGCCTGATTGCTGCTTTCGGAAACGCTTTCGGAGAGCTGCGTATTATTATTTTGAGGCTTATCAATGATCTGACTGTAGATACCGATAGAACCTGCGGAAACAAATGCCATAGCCATAAGCGAAGCTGCGATTTTTAAACCGATGTGCTTCGTGGGCTTTTTCGGAGCGGGCGTGGGAAGCATATTTCCAGAGCCGTCTTCGATCTCTTCGATGTTAAAATTATATTCATTCATCTTAATCACTTTCCTTTTCATTGTGGTGAATTTGTTTTTCATTTGATGATATTATTATAAAATCGCCGTGTGAAATTAATTTGCGATGTTTGTAAAAAAAACAGCAATAATTTGTGATGTATTTTTCACCAAAATGATAGAACAGTGAATAATCATTCGCAATCCTTTCATATCAAATAACTTGTGCTGGATGATCAGGGCGAAAGCTGTCCCATATGCACTAACCTATATATACTTGACTCTATTGCAAACTATCCATTCATGCCGACATAAATTTCGTCTGTCTGCGTTGTCGTCGTCACCGTGCGTCAGCACGCTTTCCTCCTCCGCCTTGACATACGAAATTTCTGTTCAGCATTCTTTGGACATTTTGCAATAGAGTCAAGTATAAGAGCTTGTGTTCATAGATTCAGCGCACGTATTTGCGGCAAATTTTGTCAAAAATACGTGCGCTACAGCTTGTGAAGACAGGTTCTAAGTTTGCGCAAAAAAGTCCTCACAGTTTCGTACCGTGAGGATTTTTATTGTATTAGAGCGTGTTCACATAAAATAAATGTTCGGTACTAAAGCATATGCAGATGAGCAAAATCAAAGATTTTGTTATCTGCGTAATTTTCGAGCATAATTTTGGCTCTGAAGCTGACAAATCAATTTTTAATTTCTGCCATTTCCTTGCTCAACACAATGTCATTTTCCAACTCTGTCACTTCAGTGTAAGAGATCAGCTTTCCATCAAATGAATATTTTTCATATTTAAGTAAGAATCCGTAATTAACATCTACAAGCATCTTGAAACTTCCGCCGTCATTTGCACCCTCAATAACGGCGCATTTTCTGCCAATAAAATCTTCGCAGCCCGTTATGCTCCAGTTATCGAAATCATAAAGACTCGACATAGCATACTGTTGAGGGAACAGGCATGAATTTCCCGAAACAGCAAGGTTTGTCAAATCTTTTCTGTTTATTCTCAGTAATTCGCCCTCGTCAAGCATCACCACTCTGTTGTTATCGCTTATATTAGAACCGCTCGGTTCGCTGCAATAGCAAACATCGTTAATTCCTAATGTTTCGTTGATCGTATACTCTTTTCCATCATAGACGTGCCGTTCGCCAACGCTTCCGTCATAATAGTATTCTTTCTCGCAGGCATATTGTTCATCAATGTTTGTTATAAACTCTGTTTTAATCTGCTCCGAGCCTCCGAACGAATATATCATCGAACCTTTAGCTGTATTGAAGTAATCAACGCTGTTCAGCATCATATGATAAATGTAACTTTTGCTTTCAGTTAAATCTATACTGTCCGCACTCATGGTTTTTGCAGATTCATTTATCACTTTTCTGGCATAGTTTAAATTATCAATGCGTCTTAAAGCTCCGCTTTTTTCATAAGAATCTTCGCCGTCCTGAATCATTTGGTTAGCCTCGTCCATACTGCAAACAGTAAGTGTGTTTTTATGCAGTTCAAGCTTGCTGATTTTTTCTTCATCCATTGCGGAATCAAATTCTTCCGCTTTGATTTCAGCTTCGATTTCAGCAGCCTGATTCTGTATATCAGAGCTTGAATTTTCTGAAACTGCTGCAATGTTCGTTGAACTTTCAGATGCAGAATTTTTCAGAAAAGTTACAGTTGTCGGAACTGAAATTGCCGCCGCAATGAATGCGACTGCGGCAACTGTTTGAAATTGTTTCTTCATACAAAACAAAACCTTTCTTAAAAATAAACCCTGACGCCGTCTGCTCCGGTGTACCTTAAAGGACCGTTTGTCTCAACGCCGACAGCATTACATGTAACCGATTTATATCCGTACTGCGTCAACGGTTTAACCGTCGCTTCGCCAACATAATTCCATCCGCCAAATGCTGTATCCTGATTCAAAGTGCCAAAAGTATAGGCGCTGCTGTTTCCGTACGCAACATACCTTGCTGACGGATTTGTAAACGTTGAATCATTTACATACGCATACAATTTAACTTTGAAAGATGTTGTTGTACTTTTGCCGCTGCCCGAAAATTCGTAAGTATAGTTTGCATACTCAGAATTGTAATTTCTTCTTGCGTCTCCTCTGAAATGTGAACTTCCTGAAAGATACGTATTAAAGCCATTGTTAATATTTGAATATCCCTTTGAATCGTCATTATCGATTTCTAAATAAGCAAAAGAATTAAAAGATGCCATAGCTGAAAAAGCAATACAAAGAGCCGAAAGATATGAAATCACTCTTTTTATCATTTTCTCACCACCTAAGTAAAACTCGTCCCAAAATCCACGAATCGCCGTTTGATGCAAAAACCTGAGCTGTTTGACAATTGCGCAGTTTTAAAATAAGTTTATTATTAGCAAGCATTGCTCTTAAATGCTTCCTATATATTAATGCCTGAAACACGCCTAATAATGCCAAAAGTCCCTGCTCAAAAATCAAGGTTTGTATATTTGAACAAAATTCAACAGAAAATTTTTGCGCTTTTGTCGATAATGTATATAATCTGTTTGCGTAAAATAGATGCGATTTTACCGATTGCTGCATTAATTTTCTGCATTTGAATATTCTGTATTTTAATGCAGATAATATTTAGGCAACACCGCACAAAGATTGTGCGGCAGATACTTCTCAAACGCCACATAAAATCAGGAGGAAATAATAATGAATATTACACCACAGGCATATAGCAAAATGAGCCAGCGTGCAGAACCAAAATCGCGTGCGGCAGTCAATACCATGACGGCGTTCGTAGTCGGCGGAGGAATATGCGGATTCGGGCAGATAATACGCATGATATTTGAAACGTACGGATTTGAAACTCAAACGGCAGGCGCATGGACGTCGATGATACTGGTAACGCTCAGCGCATTGCTGACGGGATTCGGAATTTATCAGCGGCTTGCGAAACACGCGGGAGCAGGCACTCTTGTCCCTATCACGGGATTTTCCAATTCGATAAGTTCATCCGCAATAGAAGCGCGCTCGGAGGGGCTTGTTACAGGAGTCGGCACGAAAATATTCACGATAGCGGGGCCTGTCATTCTCTTTGGCTCTGCGGCGGCTTTTCTGTATGGGCTGATATATTATATTATTACGCGGGTTTTTTAGGGCGTCAGAGCTTCCTTGCCTTTAGTAAAGAAAAAAGGCTCAGTAAAAACTGAGCCTTTAAGAAAAATAAGATAAAAAATGTGTAGAACAAAAGAAAGGAGACAACAAAACGAGTGATAAATAATTGATATTATTTAAACACTATAGTTATTATACAGCATTTTAGGGATTCCGTCAAGGGAATTTCCGAAAAAAATCCGAAACGCTTTGTAATTTGTAGATTCTCACAATTATGAATATAAATATTTCGTCAAAATCAACAAAATATCCGACTTTGATCTTTTCCCTATAGTCATTAATCTGTAAGTTTGATCAAAAAAGTTTGCAAATCCTAACGCAAATGATATGATTAGTGCCAAAAAATTGTTTACAAATCTATTACATCGTGGTATAATATATATAAAAGTTGTATGCCTTTTCGGCGTATGCTGCTGAAGCGGCGTCGTACTCCGCTGATGCGCAGACAGCGTACAAGCTATGTACGGCTCTGCATGAAAAATTTTTTAATGGAGGTCATTACCAATGGCAATCAAAAGAAAAATGAAAACCATGGACGGTAATAACGCTGCTGCTTGGGTGTCATATCCTTTCACCGACGTAGCCGCTATTTACCCCATCACTCCCTCTTCCGTTATGGCGGAGGTTACCGACAGCTGGTCTGCTAAGGACAAGAAGAATCTGTTCGGTCAGCCTGTTACGGTTGCAGAAATGCAGTCTGAAGCAGGTGCGGCAGGTACTGTTCACGGCTCTCTTTCTGCCGGCGCTCTTACAACTACATACACCGCTTCTCAGGGACTTCTCCTGATGATTCCCAATATGTACAAAATCGCAGGCGAACTTCTCCCCAACGTAATCCACGTTTCCGCTCGCTGCGTATCTTCGCACGCTCTTAACATCTTCGGCGACCACTCCGACGTTTACGCTTGCCGTCAGACAGGTTATGCAATGCTTTGCTCCGGTTCTGCTCAGGAAGTTATGGACCTCGGCGCTGTTGCTCACCTTTCAACTATCAAGGGCAGAGTTCCTTTCCTCCACTTCTTCGACGGCTTCCGTACATCTCACGAGATACAGAAGATCGAGACATGGGACGACGAAACTCTCCTCGGACTTCTTGACAAGGACGCTGCTCAGAGATTCCGCGACAAGGCTCTCCACCCAGAGACTCCTGTTCTCCGCGGCTCTGCTCAGAACCCTGATATCTTCTTCCAGGCTCGCGAGGCTTGCAACAAGTATTACGACGCTCTCCCTGCTATCGTTGAAGATTACATGAATAAGGTAAACGACCTTATCGGTACTGATTACAAGCTCTTCAACTACTACGGAGCTGCCGACGCTGAACACATCATCATCGCTATGGGTTCAGTCAACGAAACTATCGAAGAAACTATCGACTATCTCAACGCTCAGGGCGGCAAGTACGGTCTTGTTAAGGTTAGACTTTACAGACCTTTCGTTCCCGAAAAGCTTGTTGAGGTTATTCCCGATACAGTTAAGAGAATTTCCGTTCTCGACAGAACCAAAGAACCCGGCTCGCTCGGTGAACCTCTCTATCTTGACGTTGTTGCCGCTCTCAAGGGTACAAAGTTCAACGATACTCCTATCTTCACAGGACGTTACGGTCTTGGTTCAAAGGATACGGTTCCGGCTCAGATCGTTGCGGTATTCAAGAACGATACAAAGCAGAGATTCACAATCGGCATCGAGGACGACGTTACAAATCTGTCGCTTCCTCTCGAAGCTAATCCCGACTCCGCTCCCGCAGGAACAACAGCTTGTAAGTTCTGGGGACTCGGCTCTGACGGTACTGTCGGCGCTAATAAGAACTCCATCAAGATCATCGGCGACCATACAGACCTCTACGCTCAGGCTTACTTTGCATATGACTCGAAGAAGTCGGGCGGCGTAACGATCTCTCACCTCCGTTTTGGTAAGACACCTATCAAGTCCACATACCTTATTAATAAGGCAGACTTCGTAGCCTGCCACAATCAGAGCTATATCGACAAGTACGATATGGTTTCCGACATCAAGCCCGGCGGAACTTTCCTCCTCAACACAATTTGGGATATGGACGGTCTCGAAGCTAATCTCCCCGGTCAGGTGAAGAGATATATTGCTCAGAACAATATCAATTTCTATACTATCAACGGCGTTAAGCTCGGCGAAGAGACAGGCATGGGAACTCGTATCAACACTATTCTCCAGTCCGCATTCTTCAAGCTTGCAAACATCATTCCTTTCGAGGACGCTCTCGGCTACATGAAGGCTGCCGCTGAAGCTTCTTACAGCAAGAAGGGTCAGGACGTTGTTGAAAAGAACTGGAACGCTATCGACGCAGGTCACCAGAACATCGTTAAGATCGACGTTCCTGAATCTTGGAAGGACGCTGCCGATACTCAGATGGGTATGAACGCAGTTTCCTGCGATAACAAGGAGCTTCAGGACTACGTAAACAACATCCAGATTCCCTGCAACGCTCAGAAGGGTGATACTCTCCCTGTTTCCACATTCGTTGACATGGCTGACGGCACATTCCCGCAGGGTTCTGCCGCATTCGAAAAGCGCGGAATCGCTGTTAAGGTTCCTGCATGGATTCCCGAAAATTGTATCCAGTGTAACCAGTGCGCATATGTATGTCCTCACGCTGTAATCCGTCCTGTTGCTATGACTCCCGCAGAAGTTGAAGCTGCTCCGGCTGCTATCAAGACTCTTGATTTCAAGCCCGCTATCGGCGATCTCAAGTTCACAATGACAGTTTCCACACTTGACTGTACAGGATGCGGCGTATGTGCAAACGTATGTCCTGCTAAGAACAAGGCGCTCGTTATGGAGCCTATCGCATCTCAGATGGATCAGCAGGAAGTATTCAACTACGGCGTAACTATCGACGAAAAGCCCGAAGTTGCTGCTAAGTTCAAGGCTGATACAGTTAAGGGTTCGCAGTTCAGACAGCCTCTCCTCGAGTTCTCAGGCGCTTGCGCAGGCTGCGGCGAAACTCCTTACGCTAAGCTCGTTACACAGCTCTTCGGCGACAGAATGATGATCGCTAACGCTACGGGATGCTCTTCAATTTGGGGCGGTTCTGCGCCTTCCACTCCTTACACTGTTAACAAGCAGGGTCGTGGTCCGGCATGGAGCAACTCGCTCTTCGAGGACAACGCCGAGTTCGGTTACGGTATGTATCTTGCTCAGGAGACGCTCCGCAAGAGAGTTACCGACAAGGTTCTCGCACTGAAGGATAAGGCTGAAAAGCCCGAAGTTAAGGCAGCTATCGACGAGTATCTCGATACTTACAACGACGGCGCGGCAAATGCCGTAGCTACAGATAAGCTTGTTGCAGCCCTCGAAGCTTGCGGCTGTGACGATGCTAAGGCAATTCTCGCTGAAAAGCTTTACCTCTCCAAGAAGTCCCAGTGGATCTTCGGCGGCGACGGCTGGGCTTACGATATCGGTTTCGGCGGTCTCGACCACGTAATCGCTTCCGGCAAGAATGTTAACATCCTCGTATTCGATACAGAGGTTTACTCAAATACAGGCGGACAGGCTTCCAAGTCTACTCCTACAGGCGCGATCGCTCAGTTTGCTGCTGCCGGTAAGGTAGTTAAGAAGAAGGATCTCGCAGGTATCGCAATGAGTTACGGTTACGTTTACGTTGCACACGTTGCAATGGGCGCTAACATGAATCAGTGCATCAAGGCATTCGCAGAGGCTGAAGCATACGACGGTCCGTCCATCGTAATCGCATACGCTCCTTGTATCAACCACGGTATCAAGACAGGTATGGCTACTGCTCAGGCTGAAGAGAAGAAGGCTGTTGAGGCTGGTTACTGGCATCTTTACAGATACAATCCTGCTCTCAAGGAAGAGGGTAAGAATCCCTTTACGCTTGACTCCAAGGCTCCTAACACCGACGAGTACAAGAACTTCCTCATGGGCGAGGTTCGTTACAACTCTCTCGTTCGTTCTAACCCTGAGCGCGCTGAAAAGCTCTTCGACGCTGCTGTTGAGAATGCTAAGGATAGATACGATTATCTTACAAGACTTACAACTCTTTACGGTCAGGACTAATTCTTGATCTTATGGATTCGCGCATGAAGAAATTTGTGCGCGAATCTTTTTAGAGGTGATAAATTTGATAATGATTTCAATAATGGATATCCCGAAAAAAATGCAGCACGATCACGCTCACAAGCTTTTGCGCGAATGCCTGAAAGCACGTAATATAGCCTATTCGGAGGATTTTCACGTAGAAAAGGGCAAATACGGCAAGCCATATCTTGCGGAATATCCCGATGTGAAACATAATATTTCCCACGCCGATGGGATAGTCGCCTGCATGGTTTCGGATTCGGAATGCGGAATTGACTGCGAAAAAGTCCGCAAACTTCGGGAGGGCGTACTGCGCCGTGCATTTTCGGAGAGGGAGCGCGAAATGATCTGCTCAGCCGCCGAAGAAGAGCGAGATCTGTTGTTTTTCCGATTATGGACGCTGAAAGAATCGTACATCAAAGCAATTGGGACAGGTTTGTCATATCCCTTAAAAACTGCGGAATTTCTGCTGAATTCGAGGAATATTCACACTAATATCAGAGGTTGGAAATTCAGGCAGTATATTTTGCACGATAAGAAATATGTTGTATCAATATGTGAAAAATTAAATCTTTAGTAAGAGAGGAGAGGGGACTTTTCGCACCGTTTCGGCTCATTCTTATTATCATTTCCCCTATCATTATCCCTCTCGTTATCACTATCACTATCATTCTCATTGTCATTATCATTATCACTAACGAACGTATACGAACGTTAACGATCGCTACCGATCGTTGTAAAAAATCTCCTTTCATAAAAGGGCGATTTTCGGGTGCATTTAAATCAAATAACATTGATGATCACCAAAAATTCACAAAAAGTTAATATTTAGAAACGCAAAAAAAGGCATTCCAATATTTCATGGAATGCCTTTTATTTTTATGTGAACACGCTCTAAATTAAATTACATTAACTCGCAGATAAGATTCGAGAATTCAACAGGATTATCAATAGTCATACCCTCGATAAGCATCGCCTGCGTGTAGAGCATATTTGCGTACTTTTTCAACTTATCGTTGTCGCCCGCTTCGGAGATCGACTTCAGCTTGCCGAAAATCTCATGTTCGGGATTTATCTCCAGAACTCGCTGCGCCTTAACGTTCTGATCGCCCGGCATTGCATTCAGCACTTTCTCCATTTCAAGTGAGATTTCGCCCTCGCTGGTCAGGCATACGGGGTGAGATTTCAGACGCTTTGAAAGAACGACCTTAGCAGCCTTGCCGTCGAGAGCCTCCGCCATAACTTTCAGCATATCGGCGCTTTCAGCCTCTTTCGCCTTGATCTCCTCTTCCTGCTTTTCGTCCTTTTCGATTCCGAGATCGTCAGAGGAAACGTTTCTGAATTCCTTTTCCTTGTAGCTTGCAAGCATTCTGACTGCGAATTCATCAACACTGTCAGTCATATAAAGAATCTCGAAGCCCTTATCCTTAACAAGTTCTGTCTGGGGAAGCTGCTCGATGCGCGCGATAGTTTCGCCAGTCGCGTAGTAAATATACTTCTGATCTTCGGGCATTCCCGTAACGTATTCGTCGAGAGTCACAAGCTTATTCTCGTTGGAGGAAGTGAACAGAATTAAATCCTGAAGCTTCTCTTTATTGATTCCGTAGCCGTTGTAAACGCCGAATTTCATCTGAATTCCGAACTCTTTCCAGAATTCCTCATACTTCTCGCGCTCGTTTTTGAGCATTTTTTTCAGTTCATTGCTGATAGTTTTCTCGATGCTCTTTGCAATTACTTTAAGCTGGCGGTCGTGCTGGAGCATTTCACGGGATATATTAAGCGACAGATCTTCGCTGTCGACTAGTCCCTTTACAAATCCGAAATAATCGGGAAGAAGATCTTCGCACTTGTCCATGATAAGCACGCCGTTGGAGTAAAGCTGCAAGCCTTTCTGATACTCCTTGGAATAATAATCGAAAGGCGCTTTCGAGGGGATATACAGCAGCGCATTATAGCTGGGCATACCCTCGTTTACGACATGGGAATATTTCAGAGGACTGTTGTAATCGTAGAATTTCTCGGTATAAAAATGCTTGTAGTCCTCTTCTTTAAGTTCAGAGCGGTTCTTCTTCCAGAGGGGAACCATGCTGTTGAGTGTCTCGGTCTCGATATATTCCTCATATTCGGGAGTTTTTCCGGCAGCCTTATCCTCTTCCGAAAGCTCGATGGGACGGCTATGCGTAATATCCATCTTAATGGGGAAACGGATGTAGTCGGAATACTTGCTGATAAGTCCCTTGATGCGGTATGTGTCGAGGAATTCGCCGTATTTCTCGTCGTCGGTATCGTCGAGCATTTCCAGAATTATCTCCGTTCCGACGGTATCCTTTGCGGCTTCGGTTATCGTGTAGCCGTCAACGCCCTCGGATTCCCACTGATAAGCGGTATCGGAGCCGTAAGCCTTGGAAATTACGGTAACTTTCTTCGCAACCATGAATGCGGAGTAAAATCCAACGCCGAACTGACCAATTATCTGGTTATCGTCGTCGAGTTTGTTTTCATTTTTAAATTTAAGAGAGCCGCTGTTGGCTATAGTGCCGAGATTATTCTCCAGTTCTTCGGAAGTCATACCGATGCCGTTATCAACGATTTTGAGGGTTCTGCTGTCCTTATCGGCGTAAATTCTGATAGCGAAATCCTCTTTATTCATGCCGACCTTATCGTCGGTAAGCGATTTGAAATAAAGCTTGTCTATAGCGTCGCTTGCATTTGAAATAAGTTCGCGGAGGAAAATTTCCTTATGAGTATAAATTGAGTGGATCATCATATCAAGGAGTCGTTTGGACTCAGCCTTGAACTGTTTTGTTTCCATATTAAACATCTCCCATTTCAAATTATTAGCACTCTGTCTCTTTGAGTGCTAATATTAGTATAGTACTTTTGGGATAAAAAGTCAATATTTGCGGAGATTTGTTTACAGTTTATTCATAATCATGGCAATAACTTAGTCCATAAATCAAAATTCACATAATAATTTCCGATTTATAGTATTGCTCTTGAAATTTGATCTGCTCCATTATTTCTGATTTGTCAAACGAAACATTTTCGGGGCATACTATCCATTTTTCCTCCACATCATCCAATCTATGAACTATCGCGATTATTTTACCCGTAAATTTTTCCACAGGTTCATTCACCCCTAAAATGTACGCGTCCTGCTCTTCACCGTCGGGCGCAATAATTCCCTCGATATATCCATAGTTGATGGGATAATACAAATCTTTATACTTTGGGTGGTAACTCCCAAGAGGTCTGTCAACCGTAACCGTAACAATATCGCCAATCATTTTTATTCCTCCGTTAAAAGATTATAATAACTCAGCCTGAATTAAAAAACGTGTACTTGTTCTATGGTTATTCTTTTTAATTCTTTGCCGTAAAATTCGACAGTGCATTCCATTGACAGATCGCTTTCAGCATTATCAAACCAGAACTGCGACATGCAGTCCGTTTTAAAGCCGTCAAAATCGCCAAGTCTTACTGCGTCGGTAAATTTATCGAATGGACAGGCTGTCATTTCTCCGGGGTATTCCTTGATTTCAATTTTAGCTGTTTCAATAGTATCATCCGTTATCCTTGCAATACGTTTTAGTTGTATCCAATTTTGAGTTCTGATAAGTTCGTGTATCTCAAAGAGTTTTTCCCATAATAATTTTATTTGATATCCATGCATATACTTTACCTCCTTAAATTCAAATTTATCTCACTGAAAATTATAACGTAACCGCAGTTAATTTTGATACTTAATAGATCATAATTTCTTAAATTTCTCATATGCAGCGTCAATACGTGTTTTTAAAGCGTTGTAATCATTTATGTCGGAGATAAAACTATAGCATGGTGCATCAAGGGCATTGCAGGGACAAGAGTCGCAGTAATCATCGAAATATCTGTTTTCGTAATATTGGTTAACGAAATCGAGGACACATTCGTTTACATCTTCTTCGCAAAATTTGCCGTCTAATTCAGATATCAGGTATTCAGAACCCGTCATTAGTCCGTTGCGGACTTTTTCACAAGCTTCCGCGTTGGCATCTTCTCCCTGAAAATTATTATCGATCAACCATTTTATAAACAGACCGATATGATTAGAAGCGTACAGCCATATCTCGTCTGTCTGGTCTTGGGTGAATTCATCGGTAATATTGTAATTTTCCTTGTATAACTCAGCCGCGCTTTTCCAGTGCCATTCTGCTTTATCAATGCTCATACTTATAACTCCTAAAATATATAATAAACAATAAAGCCATAGCAATCTTAAATCAAAATCACTATGGCTCTAAATTCTTTATGGATTTTGAATCAGGCTAACAATTACTTGATAATGCGAACCTTGATAACGCCGTCAACAGCGTTGATCTTGCCCTCGACGGAAGCTGGAACTTCGCCTGTAACGTCAAGCATTGTATAAGCAAAATCGCCCTTGCTTGCGTTAGCCATGTTCTCGATATTGATTCCCTCATTGCCTACAGCAGTAGTGATGGATGCGATAGTGGTGGGAACGTTCTTATGAATAACGCAGATCTTAGTTCCGACAGCATTCATGGAAAGGTTGGGGTAATTAACGCTGTTCTTGATGTTGCCGTTTTCGATGTAGTCGATGATCTCCTGAGCAGCCATAACTGCGCAGTTGTCCTCGCTTTCGGGAGTTGAAGCGCCGAGGTGGGGGAGAACGATAACATTTTCTTCGCCGAGAACGATATCGTCAGCGAAATCAGTAACGTACTTAGCAACCTTGCCGGACTTGATAGCGTCGATAACAGCCTGACTGTTGATAAGCTCGCCTCTTGCAAGATTGATAAGACGAACGCCGTCTTTCATCATAGCGATCTGCTCAGCGTCGATAGTATTCTTAGTCTGAGGAGTGTAAGGCATATGAATTGTGATGTAATTGCTGTTCTTATAGATATCATTGATATCGGCAGCTATCTTTACTGAGGGATCCATCTGGAGAGCCGCGCCGACTGAGAGATAGGGGTCGAAGCCGATAACAGTCATACCGAGAGCTTCAGCAGCGTTTGCGATCTTGCCGCCGATAGCGCCGAGACCGATGATACCGAGAGTTTTGCCTGCGATTTCAGGGCCTGCAAACTTGGATTTTCCGCCTTCGACAGTCTTTGGAGCGTCCTCCGTACCCTTGAGCGAAGCAGCCCATGCGGCAGCCTCGGTGATCTTTCTCGAAGAAAGAAGAAGAGCGCAGATAGCGAGTTCCTTAACGGCATTGGAGTTAGCGCCGGGAGTATTGAATACGCAGATACCCTCCTGAGCGCAGCGGTCAACGGGGATATTGTTTACGCCTGCGCCTGCACGGGCGATGCAGAGAAGCTTGTCGCCGAAAGTCATTTCGTGCATTTTCGCGCTTCTTACCATTATAGCCTCGGGATTAGCGCAGTCGTCGGCAACAGCGTATTTGCTCTTATCGAAAATATCGGTTCCGATAGCGGAAATTTTATTGAGAGTCTGAACATTAAACATTTTTATCTACCTCATTTCTGAAATGTAATGCGATCAGGAATTAGCCTTTTCGAACTCTTCCATAAATGCAACGAGCTTTTCAACGCCCTCGATAGGCATAGCGTTGTAAATGGAAGCGCGCATACCGCCGACCGTGCGGTGACCCTTGAGATTTTCAAAGCCTGCCGCCTTGGATTCCGCGATAAACTTCTTGTCGAGTTCGTCGTTGCCTGTAACGAAAGGAACGTTCATGAGAGAGCGGTCTTTCTTTTCAACAGTACCCTTGAACATCTTCGAGCGGTCGAGGAAATCGTAAAGGATAGCGGCTTTCTTCTCGTTATGAGCCTTCATAGCTTCGAGTCCGCCCATTTTCTTTATCCACTTGAACACCTTGCCGCAGATATATATGCCATAGCAGGGAGGAGTATTATAAAGAGAATCAGCGTCAGCCTGAGTTTTCCATTTAAGCATTGTGGGAGTGCCTGCGAGAACGTCGTCGCGGATAAGGTCTTCACGGATTATAGCGATAACAACGCCGGCAGGACCGATGTTCTTCTGAACGCCGCCGTAGATAACGCCATACTTGCTAACGTCGACAGGCTCGGAAAGGAAACATGAAGAAACGTCTGCTACGAGATCCTTGCCCTTAGTGTTTGGGAGTTCCCAGAACTTTGTACCGTAGATAGTATTGTTTTCACAGATATAAACGTAGTCTGCGTCTTCGGGAATATCGAGATCAGAGCAGTCGGGGATATAAGAGAAAGTCTTGTCGGCGGAAGAAGCAACGGCAACAGCCTCGCCGTACATCTGAGCCTCCTGATAAGCTTTCTTAGCCCACTGACCTGTGATTATGTAAGCAGCTTTCTTGTTCTTCATGAGATTCATGGGAACTGCCGCAAACTGCTGAGAAGCGCCGCCCTGAAGGAAGAGAACCTTATAATTATCGGGAATATTCATAAGATCGCGGATATCCTGCTCTGCTTCTTTGATGATATTGTCATAAACCTTTGAACGGTGGGACATCTCCATAACGGACATACCGCTGCCCTTATAGTCCATCATTTCGTCAGCTGCTTCCTGAAGAACCTCCTCGGGAAGTACAGCGGGACCTGCGCTGAAATTGTAAACTCTGCTCATTATAAAAACCTCCACTTATTTTAATCGGAATTAGGTCTTGTTTGAAAAATCCATACATTCGTCAAAACGACCATAAATCACTTCCTGCGTCGTCGAAAATCCTCGTCAGGCGACAGTCTGCCTTCGGATTCTCTCCTAACACACTGTAATTTCTGTGCATTTTTCCGAATATAGCTATTTTTCAAACAAGCCCTAAATTCCCGATTGTTTTTTAGCAGTATTAGCTATACATTTATATTATACTCTTATTGATTCAATAAGTCAATATCTATTGTGAAATTTTTCTGATAAGTTATCCGTATAATTTCAATGTGTATGAGAAACAGCATAAAATCAGGGATACGGCGTATCGCATCCCTGATTGAAGCAAATTTAAAAATTAATTTTCATTGTTTATGCGGACAGCAATTTTAGAAATCAGCGCAGTGATTCCTCCCGAAATAAGAATTATCAGCAAATCGACAGGAGCAAGTACAAGTCCGCCGATTTCATCAAAGAAGAATCCCGAACCGAATCGGTATAAGTTTCCGCTCAAAAGAATCATTTCACCAATGTACATGGCAAGTGTTGTTAAAACCGATATAGCTATTGGAAGCAGTATTGATAGTTTATTAGACTTCCCAAGCGTGAGCGAGCCGGCAAAAGTACCCATAGCAACGCCCGTTAAAGCAAAGAATATGCTCATTAATACCGCTGATACAGCGGAAACGGTGATTTCGCCCGTGCGATAAAAAGATGTGAAACAAGCCCAGATGCACATTCCGAGAAAAGTTAGACTTGCGGCGGTTTGAATTATCAAGACTCTTTTTCTTGTATGATCTCCGGAACGTATCATTTTTGCAAAGCCGTAAAAGCTGTTGAGAATGGTTACTATAATAATTACGGAAATCAGGTAGAAGTGCAGCTTGAAGGCAGGATTGTATCCACCAAGCAAAACGTCTACGGCTTCCCATGTTCTGCTCTGATATTGTTCCGGAGGAACATAGCACAGCGACATTTGCCAACTTTCAAGCGGAACGGCTTTTGTTGACTGAACAAGGATTTTTGTCTCCATCAGTCTTTCTGCCGCAAAAAAAATTCCTGTTGAAAATATTGCTCCCAAAAGTAAATTCAGCTTTTCGGACAGCTTTTGGAAGACAGACATGAGCAGAACGCCTGATATAAGCGCTATTGCGATCGGTGCATAGGGAATGATGTATTTCGGATATCTTTCCAACGGAACGGCTCCGTTTTGCATCATGTCGCCTATGACTCTAACGCTCATGCACAGCGGATAAAAAGCTGCTGCTATAATTCCTGTTAATGAAAGGATGCAAAACTTTTTGTATTTTTTCCCATTCATTTCAATTTTTTAAAGAATATCAATATATTCGCCGTTGAGGGCTTTATTCATGCTTCTGACCGCGCAGAACTTGCCGCACATGGAACAGCTGTCCTCATGTTCGGGCGCGCGGTTGTCTCGGATTGCCTTTGCGGTTTCGGGATCGATAGAACATTCCCACTGCTTTTCCCAATCGAAAGTACGGCGTGCGTCAGCCATTTCATCATCGATATCTCTTGCATGGGGAATCTTTTTGGCAATATCGGCTGCATGGGCTGCAATACGTGAAGCGATGATACCCTGTTTTACATCGTCAACATTCGGAAGCGCCAGATGTTCGGCGGGAGTAACATAGCAGAGGAATGCTGCGCCTGAAGCCGCGGCAATAGCGCCGCCGATAGCCGATGTGATGTGATCGTATCCGGGAGCGATATCCGTAACGATCGGACCAAGCACATAGAAAGGCGCGCCCATGCAGATAGTCTGCTGGATTTTCATGTTGGCTTCGATCTGATCCATAGGCATATGACCCGGTCCCTCGACCATGACCTGAACGTCTTTCGCCCATGCGCGCTTAGTTAATTCGCCAAGACGAACCAGTTCTTCGATCTGACAAACGTCGCTTCCGTCGGCAAGACAGCCGGGGCGGCAGGCGTCGCCGAGGGAAATTGTGACATCGTATTCGCGGCAAATGTCAAGTATTTCATCGAAATGCTCATAAAAGGGATTTTCCTCTCCCGTCATGCTCATCCACGCGAAAACAAGCGAACCTCCGCGTGATACGATATTCATCTTGCGTTTGTGCTTCTTGATCTGTTCAATAGTTTTGCGTGTGATTCCGCAGTGCAGCGTTACGAAATCCACACCGTCCTCCGCGTGAAGACGAACCACGTCAATAAAGTCCTTAGCGGTCAGAGTTGCAAGATCGCGCTGATAGTGAATAACGCTGTCGTAAACGGGAACGGTTCCGATCATGGCCGGGCATTCGCTTGTAAGCTTTTTGCGGAAAGGCTGCGTATTGCCGTGGGACGACAAGTCCATGATAGCTTCCGCGCCCATATTGACGGCAGCCATTACTTTCTGCATTTCAATATCGTAATCTTTGCAGTCGCGTGAAACTCCCAGGTTCACGTTTATCTTGGTGCGAAGCATAGAACCCACTCCGTTGGGGTCGATGCAGGTATGCAGCTTATTCGCACATATAGCTACCTGACCTTTTGCGACGAGATCGCGAATTTCTTCTTCGGTTCTGAATTCTTTGGCGGCGACCTTTTTCATTTCGGGGGTGATGATGCCCTGTCTTGCGGCGTCCATCTGTGTTGTATAATTTCTCATTATTATGATTCCTTTCTTAACAGGATTTTAGAACTTGTAATATCCATATTATACTTATAACATTATAGCGCAGAATTGAGCAATTGTCAAGCGGATACGTTCTAACCGTTTCTTTAGGGCTTGTTTGAAAAATAGCTATATTCGGAAGACTGCACAGAAATTACTGTATGTTAGGAGAGAATCCGAAGGCAGACTGTCGCCTGACGAGGATTTTCGACGACGCAGACAGTGATTTATGGGCGTTTTGACAAATGTATGGATTTTTCAAACAAGCCATAGATAATTCACAAAAAAATATTGATTTACTGCAAAGAATATGATATAATTAACATTAAAGATAATCAGGAGGCAGATCAACATGAAAAAAATTATTTCCGCTGTTTCAGCAATTATTTTTACAGCAGTATCGTCAGCAGCGGTTATGTATACGGGCGCGGCTGATGAACAGCAGAATGAGCAGACCGTAAGGATAATGTGCATAGGCGACTCGATAACCGACGGATACACTAATGATTACGTTGGCTCTTACCGCAAATTTATATATCATGATCTCGTTGAAATGGGCTGCAATGTGGATATGGTAGGCTCTAAAGGCGGCGGCTGGACTCCGACTTATACCGACAGTCAGACAGGGGAAAGCTTTGAGTTCGACAACGACAATACAGGCTACAGCGGCTATTCGATAAGCAGTTACAGCGGAAGAACCGGCATTTATGAAACTCTTCAGCAGACCGGCTGTCTTGATTCGGAAAAACCTGATATCGTTACGCTTCAGATCGGCACGAACGACGTTATAGATAATTACGAGATCAATTCAGCTGGCGAGCGTCTTGAAATCGTTGTGGATTATATCCTTGATAATATTTCGGAGGATTCCGCGCTGTTTATATCTCCGATTCCCGCTCTTGACCCGAACAGGAGCGACGTTTACAGCTGGTTTGGAAATTACCGCCATTCTGCTGATTGGCAGATACAGTATGACGACGCGGCTGCGGAAGCTAATGTCCAGGCGGCTGTAGAAAGTTACAATGCGCAGGTAAAATCTCTTGCGGAGAAGAAAAAAAGCGAGGGAAAGAATGTTTATTATTCCGACGCGGCATTGAAGATAACGGACGTAAGCGCGCAGCTTTTTGACGGAGTTCACCCGAATAATACAGGATATAAGCTTATGGGAGAGCGTTGGGCGGAGATTATAGGCGATTATCTGAACATCGGAAGCGATATTCCCACGACCAAACCCACAACAATATCAACTACCACCACAATTACAACTGAAACCACTATCAAAACTGAAACTTCAACAAGTCGAACCGAGACGACTGCAACTGAAATTCCTCCTGCAACTACGACTGATATTGGGGAAGAAAATGCCGTAAGCGTAGCCGATCTTGTGAAATTAAGCCGTTTTCTTTTAGCAGATCGTTCTGAAAATTACAGCGAAGCGGAGCTGAAATTGTTTGACATGGACAATGATGGAATTATCGACGTATACGATCTTATAAAAATGCGCAGAGCTTTGCTGAAAAAATAATAGACCTGTTCTAAAACCGTAGAAGTGCCGAATGAGGCAGGATTTTTCGCATCAGGCAAAGTTGATTTTCCGCAGGAATACTGTATGTATTTCAAGGAAAATTGACAAAGCATAGCGCAAAAAAGATACTGAACAGGCTCTTAGAACAGGTCTGATGATGGAGGAAATCAATATGACTTTTGAGGAATTTAAGAAAAAAGCGGAAGATGAAGACTGGGCGCCAGGTTGGGACGCCATTGAGAGCGTTTTTGAGAAGCTGTATCCGAATACAGAACCCATGCACTATGGTACTGATATGACGAAAAGGGCGATGTTTGGCGGAAATCAATTCTTAGACGGATATTCTTTTTATAGATCGCCAAAGGGATACTGGCATCTTGTGACGTTCGGAATGACTCATCTTTATGTGGAAGAAGACGCATTCGGCGGCGAGTGGAATAAATGGGGCTATGAAATGACGATGAAGCTTACCGCCGGCGATATCAACGATTGTCTGTATGCCGCCGATTTGTTGGGCAATATTGCAAGATACACCTACAATACCGAGAAATATTTCGAACCTTTTCATTTTATAAACTGCAACGGTTCTGTTAATGCCGCTGTTGAATCGGATATTACGGCTTTGCTTGCCGTTTTCGATACCGAAGCCGAAAGCATAGATACTGTTTACGGAAAAACGGATTTCATTCAGTTTGTGGGAATTACATCGGAAGAATACAAAATGCTTTCCGAAAATCCGAGTAAGGCAGTCGAACTTGCCGAACGCATCAAGGCTGACTACCCCGATCTGACTACTGATCTAAAACGTACAAGTTCATATATATTCTGAAATCATAAACTTGCATTTATAGGGAAAATTCTGTATAAATGCAAGTTTTTTTAAGATTATTTTAAGACAGGAGTTTTATAATATTAATATGGACGAAACAGAAAGGAGCTGTTTAAGTATGGCTATCAATTCATTTGCGCGGAAGGAAATAAAATTCCTGCTTAATATGTATCAGTATGAAGAAATGAAAAGCGTAATAGAACAGTATATGGAACCCGATAAGTACTGCGTAGGCGGCAGGGAATACGGAATATACAACATATACTACGACACGCCCGATGATTTCCTGATTCGTGAATCGCTCTCAAAGCCTTATTTTAAGGAAAAGCTGAGATTAAGGAGTTATTATTCTCCTGCCGAACCAGATTCGCCCGTATTTCTGGAGATCAAACGCAAAATAGGAGGCGTCGTTACGAAGCGAAGAGTTTCAATGACTCTTGCGGAAAGCCGCGAGTACCTTATTTCAAGGCGTAAGCCTGAATCTGATAAATATATTCAGAATCAGGTCTTTTCGGAGCTTGACGCGTTTCTCGATCATTATCCGATCATGCCGAAACAGTATATCAGCTATCAGCGCGAAGCTTTTTTCGGCAAGGATAATAAAGATTTCCGCCTTACATTCGATCGCAAGATAACGGAACGGCGTTATGATCTCGATCTTCGCGAAAGCAGCTATGGTAATTACATAATCGACAGAGATCAGCGGCTTATGGAAGTAAAAGTTTCTGATTCCATGCCGGAATGGCTGATAAATAAACTTTCAGAACTTGAAATTTATAAGACCAGTTTTTCCAAATACGGAAAGGCGTATATGAATTTTATCGCGGACAAGGCGAATTCCATGAGCAGAATATACATTTCGGGTATATCTGTTATAAATAGTATGAATTTATGTTCATGAAATTGATAAGGAGTATATAATTATGATGTCGGCATTTAATTTTTTTGGTAATATTTTAACATCGGAAAGCGGAGATACAACGGATATATTTGCTAATCCGTCGGCTTCGGCAATTTCCGAAATCACTATCAAACAGTTCGGTTTGTGCGTAGGCGCGGCGCTTGTGATCGGCTTTCTGATCAGCCTTGTTTACATATTTTGTCATCGCAAAGAGGGCTATTCTCAGAGTTACGTACTTACGATGATCATGCTTCCGACTATAGTTTCGCTGATCCTTCTGCTTATTAACACGACGGCAGGCGCGCTTAGTCTTGCAGGTGCGTTTACTTTGGTTAGATTCCGAAGCGTTCCGGGCGATCCGAAAGATATAGCGTATATTTTCTTTGCAATGGCGGCGGGTGTTGCCTGCGGAATCGGATATGTGGGATTCGGCGTAGTATTCTTCATCATTCTCGCAATTGTAATGATCGTGCTGTCGGAGACCAATTTCGGCGGAGCAAAGATAAACCACATGACGCTTAAAATAACTATTCCCGAAAATCTCGATTATCAGGGCGTTTTTGAACCGGTACTTGCGAAATATACTAAATTCAGCAAACTGCGCAGAGTAAAAACTTCGAATTTCGGTACTCTTTTTGAACTTGTTTATTCAGTTGACATAAGCGATAATATTGATCAGAAGAAATTTATTGACGAACTTCGCGCGCTTAACGGTAATATGACTATTAATCTTGTATTCTTCAGATATGACGACAAGGTTTATGAAAATTAAGGTGATATTATGAATTTAAAAAGGACTGCGGCGACGATTTTATCGCTGCTTATGACGGCGATGATCTCGTCCTGCGGAAAAGACGAGATATCCGAATTTGAAGCGGAAGATTCGGCTGTGATATCATCCGAAAGTGTAATTGAAAATTCCGAATCCGAATCGGATTCGGAATCGAAATCAGAATCAAAAGCCGAAAAAACAACAAAGCGGGATTCAGCGGAAACAAAGGCAATTTCGACCAAATCTAAGGAAAAAAGTACAACGGCTTCGGGTTCAAAAAGTAAGAGCAGCGGAAATTCTGTGAAAAATGAAAGCAAAACAACTGTGGTGAAGAATTCATCGACGGGGCAAGGCGGAAATTCGGTTTCCAACTCAAAGCCTGTCACTCAGCCGAAAAATTCTGCGGAAACCAAGCCTGCCGCTTCCGAACCCCAAAAACCTGCTGAAACTACTGAATTGGAATATACGGCGGAGATCACGTTCAGCGAAACTGCGTCTGTGAGCGGCAGCAATGCGGAAAGCGACGGTTCGGTTGTGAGAATAAACGCGGGAGGCGATTACATAATTCGAGGTTCAACGTCGGACGGGCAGGTATATGTCAATACGGCGACCGAGGAAAAAGTTACGCTGATACTTGACAGCGTAGATATTTCGTGTTCAGGAGGACCTGCGATATTTGTTGACGAGGCAAAAAAGTGTACTGTAAAGCTTGCGGAAGGCAGCGTTAATAATCTCAGCGACGGCGGCAGGGATAAAATAAACGACGGCGTTCTTTTCTCAAACGATACATTGCGTATAAAAGGCAATGGAACGCTGAATATAACTGCCAATAATGAGCATGGGATATCAAGCGACGACGATGTGATAATTGAAAGCGGTTTTTACAATATCCGTTCGAGAAAGTCAGGAATACTTGCGAATGACGATATAACGATAAACGGCGGCGAACTTCATATTTTCGGCGGAACAAACGGGATAAAATCCAAGGGAACGGTCAATGTCAACGGCGGAATTTCCTATATTTCGGGCGGCGTAAAGGAAGAGAAAAGTTCTGTTTATGCGGCAGCAGGATTTTACTACAGCGGCGGAAGCGTTTTCGCGGCAGGAAATACGGTCACTGCTCCTTCCTCAACTTCGAATCCGTATATAGTGGTCGATTTCGTGAACGGTGCGGCAGGCGGCAGCACGGCAGGACTTGTGATGAACGGCATTGAATACGCCGCAGTAACGGGCGAAAATCCTTTTAGGTGCGTCCTGATGCTTTCGCCGGATATTACTGTCGGCAGCGTGTTTGTTCCGTATCTTGACGGTGCGCCTTATTCGGAATTTGTCGTTTCCGATGGACAAAATGTATTTTCAGTTGAGTAACAAAATTGTATTATATAATTATTAATTAATAAGACTATACAACAAATTAATGAAATATTAAGATAAAAATTGCGTTAAAAAGCGCCACATTACACAAAAGTTAAGTTATGTGTACTATTATATATTGAAATCGGTCGTGGATTGCGGTAAAATAGATACAGCAATTGAAGAAAATTAGTATTCAATATCAAGTGCCTTTCCCTCTCGTGTGCTTGATATTGAATATTAAATCAACTGCTTATTACAGAAATAAGATTTGGTTTAATTTTAAACTAATCCCTTTCATTTGTGATTTTTTCATGTTTTCTATTCTCAATAACTTATTTTAACTTAATCTGTGTCTCCTCTCCTCAGTGCTAAACGATGAAAAATCGTATGGAGCGGAACTGCACCTCTTCGGAGGTGTATTTTTTTGCGCTGAAAAAAGAACTCATAATATAGTTGTTTTTGATAAAAAAATGGCTGTAGTTGGCGTAGAATAGGTCAAAATGTCATTTTTTCCGAAATTCCTTGACAAATTTGCTTTATGGGTATATAATGCAAATATAAAAGACTTTACAAATGACGTTTATCCGCTGAATAAGGGCAAAAAACGAACTTCGTCATTTTTTTGACAAGGGTGTGTTGACATTGCCGCTCAACGCCCGTGGCGCGACAGTGTGCCTGCGGATTTTGCCTTGAAATACGAAAAATATATCTGCAATCCGAGCATTTCGGATAGCGTCAACACGCCCGGATTCTTGTCTGCGAAACGTCAAATGTTGGTCTAAAAAAATATTATGGAGGATGAAAGATATGACAAAGGCTGAATTGATCGGTGTTGTGGCAGAAAAAACTGACTTCACCAAGAAAAATGCTGAAGCGGCTGTAAATGCAGTTGTTTCCGCAATTACCGAGACTCTCGCAAGCGGTGAGAAGGTTTCTATCGTTGGATTTGGTACATTCGAAGTTCGCGACAGAAAGGAAAAGCAGGTTATCAATCCTCAGACTAAGCAGATGATGACTGCTCCCGCTTCAAAAGCGCCTGCATTCAAGGCAGGTCAGGCTCTTAAAAACGCTGTAAACAAGTAATTGACGGAGGGAATAAATATGCCGAGAAAAAAGAGAAGTACAGATACTGCCGCAAAGACAACTGCCGCAAAGACAACTGCGTCTAAGACCGCTGCTGCCGAGACTGCTCCCGTTGAAGCTGAAACAGTTGAGACTGCTCCTGTTGAAGCCGCTCCGGCAGTTGAAGAAACTCCGAAGAGAGGCAGAAAGCCTGCCGCTAAAAAGGCTGAAACAGCAAAACCTGCTGAAGAAACTCCCAAGAAGAGAACAAGAAAGACGGCTGCTGAAAAGAAAACTGCCGAGGAAAACGTTGTTATCCAGTTTATGGGTTCTGCTGTGACTGCTTCGGAACTTATCGCTAAGGCAAAGGCTGACTGCGGCGTGGATTCTCCCGAAACTGTCGACGTATATGTGAAGCCTGAGGAAAACATGGTTTACTATGTTGTTGACGGCGTTACAGGTAAGTTTAGCCTCGTTTGATTATAATTGTGATAAGGCTGTATGGGAATTTGATTTTCTCATGCAGCCTTTTATGTGCAGTTTTAACAAAAATTATTAGTTTTTTTCTATGCCGACGGGCTAAATAACGTTTGTTTGAGTATTGCATTTTTGCGGCGAATATGATATAATTATAAATGTGGAATAAGCTGACTGCGGCTTTTCATGTACATATGAGCGCGGTTTCTTATTTTTAAAATATTATAGAAAGGGTGGAAAACCTATGAAAAAGACATTGGGCAAGCGGCTGTTGAGCGGTTTTACTTCCGTTTTTCTTGCCGCTGCCACATTCGCTCAGATGAATATTCCTTTAGGTAATCAGAGCGTTCTTTTGGCTAAGGCGGCTAATACGTTGACAAGTCTTAATGACGATAATGAAACGGACGACGTTACTCTGCTCGTGGGAAATAATCCGACTGCACCTGACGGCACTGCCTATCCTAAATTCGATTCTGTCGGCGATGCTGTTAAGCAATACGAAAAGGATTATTTGCTTGGTATAGCTGGTAGATTCTGTATTTTCCTTGACGGAGATTTTCATGAATTTGGCTCTGATGCAGAGGGTCGCGTGGCAATTAAAGGCAATTTGACTATAGATGATATTTATAATAGTTATTCTATGGGCAAAGGCGATTTTGCTACAAATGTTCCGTTGGAGAAAGTTCTTGAAAACGATAAGTATGCCAATACTATTTTGGGCGGAGAGATAAAAAATGGTCAACTTGATGATACTTATTTTGATGAAAATGGAAGTAATGTAACAAGTCATTCTGACAATAGTCATAGAAGATTGGTATTTAACAAGGATTCTGCTGAAAAAGAAACAGTGAAATCGTCTATTGATACTAATTTGCTTCCACAGGACAGCAATGGCGACTGGAAAAAGGTAAACTGGTCTCAAACTTATGTTTCCAATTTGATTGATTTTGATGAACAGTTTGAAAATTTCAGAAAGACTTCAGCAAAACTGGCAAATAAAAAAAATCCTGCTGCGAAGGTAACTATTGATGGTTCAACGGTTACTTTTGATGCTGGCTACAGCGAGGGAGATACAGCGGAAGTTGTTTATTTCAATGTTCCATATACCGACGCTGAAACCGGAACGACCATTACATGGGACGATATCAGAAAATGTACTGAATTTAAATTTGTAAATATTCCTGAATTGCCAAATGGTCCGCGTAAGGTTGTAGAAACAACAAAGGATCATGAAATTGAAAAGAAAGACTGGAATTTGTCATACATTATTATTAACGCTGGCGGAGAAAATATAACAGTTGCCGATAATGATGTGAAGACATATATTAATGGAACTTCCATTAGTAAGGGTGCGCAGGATAAAAAGAACAATGATGCTGGCGTAACCAGTCTGCTTTACAATTACTATGAAGCAGAGAAAGTAATACTTGGTCTTAATTATCAGGGAACTATTTTTGCTCCTAATGCTGACGTAGTAGATAAGGCTGAAGTTTTATATGGAGATGACGACGATCAGAAAAGGGGAAACGATAAGGACGGTGTTTACGGACACCTTTCAGGTGCGCTTGTTGCAAAAAGCTTTAAGGGAGGCACTGAATTCGGTTATCGTCCGTTCTCAGGACCTATCTCACTTCTTGGCACAAATTCAGGCTACGCTCTCCCGTTCTCAAAGTTTGACGATTCGAACAACTATCTTCCAGGCGCGGAATTTGCACTGTATGACTCGAAAGGCGAAGAAGTATCAACTGCCACATCGGCAGGCGAAAGCGATATTCCTGCCGCAGGCATGGGAATGGTGTCGAACACTCAGAAGGGCGATTACATTTCTATTCCTTCAAAAATAGACATGAGCGACGCTTCCGCATATCTGACGGACGGCGAACTGGATGAGTCTAAAGCAACAATCACAGAAAAATACACGCTTAAAGAAAAAGCCGCTCCCGCAGGTTATATCGGCAGCGACGTTATGTATGAATTTACGGTTTCTGAAAGGGTTAATGCTGTCGAAACTGTTGGAGATCAGACTATTCCGACAAAGGTAACCGTACAGATAAAATATGGCGATCATGTTCTGAATTACTTCAGATATACCGACACATACGAAGGCGAAACCCATACTGAGAGAACTATTGAGTTCCTGAGCGATTATGGCATGGGTGAAATGGTAACCTCAACGTTTGTTCTTTCATTTACTGACGGTAAGGTAAGCGGAATAACGTCCAAGATGCCAAGTTGGGGCATGGGAGGAACTACAGATTCTCCCGTTGACATTGACACCGCTAAAAGCCAGACTTTCACAATTGATCAGGGATTCGGTCAGCAGGCTCTTTATTACTATGACGCAAACAGCTATATGATCGTAACTCAGTCCATTCCTTATGAGGATAAGGGCGACGGTCAATGGGGAGGCAATTGGGGAGCTATTGAAGGTTTCCCGCCCCAGTTCACAAATACTGCGGTAAATTTACAGCTTCTTAAAGTTGACGCAGAGGACGGAGAAGTTCTCAAGGGCGCAGAACTTAACGTTTATAACGAAGACGGCGATAAGCCTGTAGCATCCGGTAAAACAAATGAAAAAGGTATTCTTGAACTCGGTCATCTTGAACCGGGCAGATACTATGTTACAGAAAATGAAGCTCCCGAGGGCTACGAAACGTACAACGGCAAGCTTTATTTCACAATCGGAGCGGACTACTCTGTAACAAGAGACGAGCCTGATACTTATGATGTAACTTACATTCTCGAGTATGAAAGCGGCGAGCCGATCGCAAACAAAGTCACAGTTGGAAAAGACGGCGTTGTGAATATATCTGATATTAGAACGGAAGTAAAGGTGGCAGACGGCACATTTACAGAAAACAGCGTTTCTAATAATAAGGTATATAATTACGGTGATAATTATTCAAATGTTCAGATTGACAAGATCATAATAAATGCTAAAAACGATCCTGGCTACAGCGGTATTCAGTTTAAGTGCGAGGGCGATACGACGGCAATTGAGAAGCAGTTTGGCGATGGCGAAACTGTTATTGAAAATCCCGGTATCAGCTTTGGTGCAGGCGGATATATGAAGCTTACATATTGGGGTCCTGAAATCGAAAGCATTACTTATGAATGTACAGCTTCAGTTGAACTTCCAACGGCAGACGTTCTGAAAAATGTAAAGGTTCAGCTTGGCGATAATATCAAGGCAGAAACTTTCACATTCAGCGACGGAACTACAACCGTTGAATCCAAAAATAAAAATGCAAACAGCGCTTCTATTGAATTTGATTCGGCTCTTAGCGATTATCCGACGCTCACTATGAGCGGTATCGAGGATACAAGGATTAATGTTGAGATTGATCAAACTAAGAATCCTATAGTTATTAAGGTGCCGAACAGCAAGAAGACTGAGGAAGTAACTACAACGACTGCGGTAGAAACCACAACGACCGCAGAGGAGACCACGACGACTGCGGAAGAAACTACAACGACCGCAGAGGAAACCACGACGACTGCGGAAGAAACTACAACGACCGCAGAGGAAACCACGACGACTGCG
>CAJTLC010000008.1:12358-13240 GCA_910576995.1 uncultured Ruminococcus sp. | reverse complement strand
CCACGACGACTGCGGAAGAAACTACAACGACCGCAGAGGAAACCACGACGACTGCGAAAGAAACTACAGCTAATACAGAAGAAACAACAACAACGACTACAGTAACCGCGCAGGTCAACATCAACAAGGTTGACGTAAACGGAACGGAAGTCAAGGGAGCAACGCTTGAACTCAGCGGAGTTAAGGAAGACGGCTCAAAGATTGCATTTGAGGAAAATCAGCTTGTACTCGGAGACGACGCACAGCTTGTAAACGGCAAGGGCGATTCGCTCGTATGGATAAGCGGAACTTCCGCAAGCATAGTTCTGGTTGAGGACGGTACTTATATACTCCATGAAGAGGCTGCTCCGAATGGTTATATTGTTGCTCAGGATATTAAATTCATCGTTAAGGACGGAATCGTTTACGACGAAGAAGGCAATAAAATGGGCGGCGTTGAAATGGTAGATGAAATGGAAACTACAACATCTACTACGGAAACTACCACAACTACAAAAGAAACAACTACGTCTACTACAACATCCACAACAACAACGTCAACTACCACCACGACAACATCTACGACAACAACTACTACAACGTCAACCACAACTACCACAACAACATCGACAACGACTTCAACCACAACTTCCACAACCACAACTACTACAACATCCACCACGACTACTACAACAACATCGACAACGACTTCAACCACAACTTCCACAACAACAACTACTACGACATCCACTACAACAACTACGACATCCACCACAACTACAACGACGACGGTAACATCCACAGAAGAAACAACAACAACGACCACAGTAACCGCGCAGGTCAACATTAACAAGGTTGACGTAAACGGAACGGAAGTCAAGGGAGCAACGCTTGAACTCAGCG
>CAJTLC010000008.1:0-12258 GCA_910576995.1 uncultured Ruminococcus sp. | reverse complement strand
AAGAAGGCAATAAAATGGGCGGCGTTGAAATGGTAGATGAAATGGAAACTACAACGTCTACTACGGAAACTACCACAACTACAAAAGAAACAACTACGTCTACTACAACAAGCACATCTACAACGTCAACTGCGGAAACAACTACTACGGTTACAACCACTGTTACCGCACAGATAAACATCAACAAGGTTGATGTAAACGGCACGGAAGTTAAGGGCGCAGCTCTTAAACTCAGCGGCGTTAAGGATGACGGCACAGTTATCACATTTGAGAACGATCAGCTTATACTTGGCGATGAAGCGATTCTTATAAACGGCAAGGGCGAATCTCTCGAATGGATAAGCGGTACTTCAGCAAGTATAGTTCTCGTTGAAAACGGTACTTACACGCTTCATGAAGAGGCTGCTCCTAACGGTTATCTTGTTGCTCAGGATATCGTATTTATCGTCAGAGACGGAATCGTTTACGACGAGGACGGCAATAAAATGGGCGGCGTTGAAATGGTAGACGAAATTGAGACTACAACTATTCATACTGCTCAGCTTCCGGATGATGATACCAACACTACAACATCAAAGCCCGGAATCGTTGGTCCCGGAGATGATGACAACGGCAATAAAACAACTACTACAACCGCAACAACTACGGTTACAACTACTACAACAAATGTTGTCAAAATCAGCAAGCAGGATGTTTACGGCGAAGAAGTAAGAGGCGCAGAGCTTACTCTTACAGGTCAGGATACAGACGGCAATCCAGTAGAATTCTCCGAGGAGAATATCGAAATGGGTTACAATGCTGTTCTTGAAAACGGCAATGGAAGCGAACTTAAATGGATCTCTGGAAATTATCCTACATCTGTTAAGAATCTGCCCGACGGCACATATGTGCTTCATGAAGTTGCCGCTCCCGATGGTTATCAGGTCACAACGGATATTGCCTTTACCATTGAAAAGGGCGTTGTTCTTGGCTTTGAATCCAATGAAGTCGTTATGGTTGACGCGAAATCAGGCGAGGCTGAATTCAGCAAGCAGAACGTTTACGGCGAAGAATTGGCAGGCGCAGTTCTTTCACTCACAGGTAAGGACGCGTCAGGCAACGATATCGTATTCAATGTAGATAATGTGATACTCGGAAAAGACGCAGTTCTTAATACAACTGCCGACGGTACAGAAATAAACTGGACATCCGGTTCTCAGGCTTCTTACATCAAGAATCTCGTTGACGGTACTTATGTACTTCACGAAGTAGCTGCTCCCAACGGTTATGAGGTGACCACAGACATTACATTTACTGTTGAAAACGGCGAGATCAGCGGTGAAACAGGCGTGACCAGCAATTCTGTAACAATGATCGACGATATGATCAGAACTAACGTTGAGATCAGTAAGCAGGACGTATTTGGCAGCGAAGTTAAGGGCGCAACTCTTACTCTTACAGGTACGGATCTTACAGGCAGAACAGTTAAGTTTGATGTAAACAATATTGTATTCGGTACAGACGCTGAACTTGTTTCAAATGAAAACGGAACGGAACTTAAGTGGGTATCGGGCAGCACGTCTACGCTGATAAACGGACTGAATGACGGTACGTATGTACTTCACGAAGTTGCCGCACCTAACGGTTACGAAGTTGCTACAGATATCACGTTCACAATTGTGAATGGTGAACTCGCAGGCGAAGTCGGCGTTGAAGGAAATACTGTTACAATGGTTGATGAAATGATCGAGACTGATGTTGAGATCAGCAAACAGGATACATTCGGCAAGGAAGTTAAGGGCGCAACGCTTACTCTTACAGGCAAAGATCAGAACGGCAAGGACGTAACGTTCAGTATAGATAATGTGAAACTTGGAACAGACGCTGAACTCGTTTCAACTGAAAACGGAACGGAGATCAAGTGGATATCGGGCAGCACGTCTACGCTGATAAGCGGACTGAATGACGGTACATATGTACTTCACGAAGTTGCCGCACCTAACGGATACGAAGTTGCTACAGATATCACGTTCACAATTGTGAATGGCGAACTTTCGGGCGAAGTCGGAGTTAAGGGCAATACTGTTACAATGATCGATGAAATGATCGTTACTACAACTACAACCGCAACTACGACGTCGACTACTTCAACAACTACCGAAACAACAACGACTGAAACAACAAATTCCGCAGATACAACAACTACTACTTCTAAAACAACTACTGCAAAACCTGCAACGACTAAATCTACATCAAAATCTACATCAAAATCTACATCTGCTAACGCTCCCAAGACGGGTGATACAGGCGTCGGCGTTGTAGTGGCAATGCTTGGTTTTGCAGCTGTAACAGCGTTTGCAGTACGCAAAAAGGAAGATTAATAGGGTTTACCTTTAAATCTTTGTGAAAAATTACCGCCGCACAGTAATTAAGCTGTGCGGCGGTTTTTGTTGACAAATTATGATAAATATTGTATAATATACATATACTAAACGCTATTGCCAATCGTGCATAACTGTCGGCAAATTCTGCACATAACTGCGTTGTCGTCGTACTATATGACCGAAGGGAACGCCCGTGGCGCGACACGTATGCCTTCCCCTTCGCCTTGTTATGTGCAGAATTTTCTCGACGTCTATTGCGCGAATTAAAATAGCGTTTAGTATATATCTGTTGGGAGCTGAAGATATGACGGAATACTTAAAAAATTATATGCGCATGACTGAAGAACGGCTGAAAAACTGTAATACGATTGCAGGATTGGAAAAGCTGCTTGCCGAACACAAGGATAAGATCGCATTTATGCAGCATGAGCGAATCGTGCATTTTCTGGTGACGATGATGTTCGCGCTGGTGCTGACGATACTGATCTGCGCTTTTCTGTTTTGCGAAAAATTCGCACTGCTTCTTCTTATAACCATTATCATCGTGCTTCTGGGATTTTATATCAAGCATTACTATTTTCTTGAGAATACGGTTCAGGAGATGTATAAAGTTTACGATGAAATTCTTGAAAAAATAAAGGTAGGATAATATGACGACAAAAGAAATTGCAAAACTCGCTTGTGAGGAACTGGAAAAAATATATCCGGATATCGATTGTACTCTTACATATGAAAAACCGTACGAACTAATGTTTGCAGCTCGGCTTGCGGCGCAATGCACCGACGCAAGAGTGAATATAGTTACAAAGACGCTGTTTGTGAAATATCCCGATCTACAGTCGTTTGCGGACGCCGATATCGAGGAATTGGAACAGGATGTGAAGCCGTGCGGATTTTATCACACAAAAGCTAAAAGTATTAAAGAAATGGCACAGAAGCTTATATCGGATTTCGGCGGCGAAGTCCCCGACACAATGGAAAAACTCCTGACTCTGCCGGGAATCGGCAGAAAAACGGCAAATCTTATGTTGGGGGACGTTTTCGGAAAACCTGCTATCGTCACGGATACTCATTGCATCAGAATTACGGGCAGGCTCGGTCTGACGAAAAATAAAGAACCTGCAAAGGTCGAAAAAGATCTGCTGAAACTGATTCCTCCCGAAATTTCCAATCATTTCTGTCATCAGACCGTGCAGTTTGGCAGGGATATCTGCCGTGCAAGAAGTCCTAAATGCGGTGAGTGTCCGCTGAATTATTTTTGCAAATCGGCTTTCAAAAGTTCAAAAAAGCAATGAGGTGTGGATCATGGATAATATCAAGGAGTTTGCGGATATCGTGAAAAATTCCCGAAAAATCGTTTTTTTCGGCGGCGCAGGCGTGTCTACGGAAAGCGGAATACCTGATTTTCGAAGTGTTGACGGACTGTATAATCAACAGTGGGATTATCCGCCCGAAACGATTCTAAGTCATACTTTCTTTGAAAAGCATACGGAAGAGTTCTACAGATTTTATCAAGCCAAAATGAATTGTCTGAATGCAAAGCCGAACGCAGTGCATCTTAAACTTGCGGAACTTGAAGCCGAGGGTAAGCTTTCAGCAGTTGTCACACAAAATATTGACGGTCTGCATCAGGCTGGCGGAAGTAAAAAAGTTTATGAACTGCATGGCAGCGTTCATCGAAATTATTGTACAAAATGCGGCAAATTCTTCGATTCGGCATATGTTTTTGCGCAGGAGAATGTGCCTTACTGCGATTCATGCGGCGAATTAATAAAGCCCGACGTCGTACTTTATGAGGAGGGGCTGAACGACGAGATCGTGGAAGGCGCTGTCAGAGCGATCTCCGAATGCGATACGCTTATAATCGGCGGAACTTCGCTGAACGTCTATCCTGCGGCAGGAATGATCCGCTATTTCAGGGGGAATTCCCTTGTTATCATCAATAAATCTCCGACCCAGTACGACAGAAATGCAGATTTGCTGATATGTAGGAATATAGGAGAAGTTTTCACTGGGATTTAAGCGAGATTTAATTAAATTTCGTTTAAATTGCTAAATGAGATTCTGCAAAATTGTGTATGTATACAAATTTTACCGACAAGCTTAAATAATTATAGGAAAAACTTGATTTTTTAAATGAAAAACTGTATAATTAAAGTATGAGATAAAACAGTTTATAAATATGAATTACGAAATCAAAACGGAGGGAAATATGATGCATTCAAAATTTATGACTAAGGCAAGCGCGGCTGTTATGGCTGCCGCAATGGCTCTTAACGGCATGGCTGTAGGTACGACAAGTATCGTTACGGCTGCCGACGAGCTTAAGAAATACGAATTCGAGGACGCAGCGCTTACGGGAACGGTTGCCGTTCAGGAAATGGCGGGCGCAAGCAACGGTAAAGTCGCAAACATGACTGAAAGCGGCACTATCACAATGGATATTGAAGTTCCGGCGGATGGTATGTATACGCTGACTTTCTACGCTGCGGGTCAGGGCGGCAGCAAAACCCAGTCGCTCACGATCAACGGCATTTCTCCCGGAGATCTGGCGATTCCCGAATCCAAAACTCCTGTTCCTGTTAAACTTATGACTAATCTTTCCGCAGGAAAGAATACGGTCGTTATCACGAAAGGCTGGGGTTGGACATGGTTCGACTACATGACTGTCGAATCGGCAGCCGATATAAAGATCACGGCTTCCCAGACGACTCCCTGTAATCAGTACGCTACGGCAGAGGCAAAGTCTCTCATGAATTACCTTTCCGAAGTGTATGGAAATAATATTATTTCGGGTCAGCAGGAGATCTACAACTACGGTCACGGCGGAAATTTTGAGCAGGAATTTGAATATCTTAACGACCTCACAGGGCATTATCCTGCTATAAGAGGTTTCGATTTCCTTAACTGTGCAAATATTCTCTACGGTTCAGAAGACGGAACTGTTGACAGAATGATAGACTGGGCAAAGAATAAGAACGGTATCGTTACTGCTTCCTGGCATATTACTGTTCCCAAGAAAATGGCAGGATATAAAGTCGGCGATAACGTGCCTTATGAACAGGCAACATATAAGCCGGGTGAAACGGACTTCGTAACTTCTAACGTTCTTGTTGAAGGAACTGTTGAGCGCGAATTTTATCTTAAATCTCTTGAAGAAATCGCAGGTCAGCTGAAAGAACTTCAGGACGCAGGCGTACCCGTTCTGTTCCGTCCTCTTCACGAAGCAGAAGGAGGCGGCGGTGAGATAGGCGGCTGGTTCTGGTGGGCTAAGGACGGCTCGGCAGTTTATAAGGAGATCTGGAATCTTACTTATGACACGCTTACATATGACTACGGTCTGAATAACCTTATCTGGGAGTGGAACAGCTATAATTTCGCTACTTCCGCAGACTGGTATCCGGGCGACGACCGCGTTGATATTATCGGTTACGATAAGTATAGCTGCACCGACTGGTCAACGGGTTCTGCCGTTAAATCGCACAATGACAGCGCGATCGCTTCTACTTTCTTCGGAATCAAAGATAAGTATGACAGCAAGAAAATGGTTGCCATGATGGAAAACGACAGTTTCTCCACTGTTAAAAATCTTACGAATGATAAGGCTGCATGGCTTTATTTCTGCACATGGTATGACGGCGAAGACGGCGCGGATAAATTCCTTAGTGATCCTCTTTTCAATACCAAGGAAGATACGATAGAGATGTATCAGAGCGACTACTGCATCACTCTCGACGAGCTTCCCGAAGATCTTTATACGAGATTCTCAGGTCAGATCGAGCCTGTTCAGTCAACTACAAGACCGACCACAACAAAGGGGACTACAACTACGACTGTAAGCACAGAGGCTGATCCCACAAAGGAATACGGTAAGGTGGTTTACAACTCTGCTAAAAATTATTACGATATCACACTTCCGAAGCCGGCGACAGATTTTTATATTGAAATCGAGACGGCTAAGGGCGTTGAATACGCTAACGGCGGTCTGGGCGTAAGCGTTGAACTTAACGGCGAATATTACTGGGCTAACATTCAGTGGGAATACAAGGGCGGTTCTACGTCGATTCCCGTAAATGTGGTTGATAATCTGTACAACGTTTCGCTCGGAACTGACGTTGTTGAGGACGAAGCAATTATCGAGGCTGTTAAGAAGGAACTTGGCAAGGGTACAATTTATCAGGGTCAGGTATGGTATGTACAGATTGATGAAAAAGAAGCTGCAAATACCGATGTTAAGATAAAGTCGGCATATATCAAGACTGCTTCTTCTAATGATACTACAACCGAAGCGGTTCCCGGCACAACTGAACCGAAACCCGGCGCGACCCTTTACGGCGATGCAAACGTTGACGGTAAGGTTGAGATTGCCGACGCTACTCTCATTCTCCAGTACCTCACAAATAAGGACGAATATAAGCTTACTGATGTGGGAATGGTAAACGCCGACTGCGCTAATAACGGCGACGGCGTTACAGCTCTTGACGCTCTTGCGATTCAGAAGCTTGATGCAGGAATTTACAAGTTGAGCGATTTCCCTGTAAAGGAATAATTTTAACAAAAAAGCGGGCTTCTTAAATGAAGTCCGCTTTCGTTTGTTTCCGGTTTATTTCTTCTTATTTTTGTGGTAAATTATCGTAAGTCCCTTTATCAGCAGATCGGGATCGATAATTATATTTTTTCTGCAAAGGGGAACTATTACAGGCGCTAATCCGCCTGTTGCGACCGCAGTGCATGAATAGCCTAATTCTTCTTCAATTCGCTGAATTATACCATCAAGCGCGCAGGCATTCGAATAAAGAATTCCGCTTTTCATGCAGTCGATAGTATTTCTGCCAATAATATTGGGCGGGAGTTCCAAGTCTATTTTCGGCAGCTGCGCCGTACGATTTATAAGCGCGTCGGTGGCAACTCCGATGCCCGTGAAAATCATTCCGCCGAGATAATTTTTATTTTTGTCGACTACGGATACAGTCGTCGCCGTACCCATGTCAATGATGATAAGCGGTGCAGAATAGGCGTTTATCGCGGCAACAGCGTCAACTGCCTGATCGCTGCCAAGCTGCTTGGGGTTATCAATAAGTATATTCAGTCCCGTCTTTACTCCCGGACCTGCGATCATTATATCAACATGAAACAATTTATTCACTGCCTCTTTCACGATATTAGTCACCGAAGGTACAACGGACGACATAATGGCGTTGTCAATGTCGCAGCATCGAAAATCGTTCATTTCGAGAATATTTTTAATAAGCGACGCATATTCGGCGGCAGTCGCATTATGATCAGTGGAAATGCGCTCGAAAACCACTATTTCGTCATTTTCGTTTACGCAGCCAAAAACTATGTTTGTATTGCCGATATCAACAGCTAAAAGCATAAAATATCTTCCTTTCAAGTGAATTTTGTGAATGTTATGTTTCTTATAATTATATCATATTTTTCAGAAAAAAGCTATAGATTTTTTGAAAAAAGTATGCTATAATTATATTATTGGTTCATTTTTTGAATTTGGAGGGATATTATGCTTAAAGGGAAAACCGTGCTGCTTGGAGTTTCAAGTTCCATAGCCGCATATAAAATGTGCAACGTCGCAAGAATACTTACAAAACTGGGCGCGGAAGTTCATGTTTCCATGACTTCAAACGCGCAGAATTTCGTTCATCCGCTTACTTTTGAAACACTGACTCAGAATAAATGCCTTATCGATACGTTTGATCGAAATTTTCAGTACAGCGTGGAGCATATTGCTATTGCGAAAAAAGCCGATGTGGTGATGATCGCGCCTGCAACGGCTAATGTTATCGGGAAAATCGCAAACGGGATCGCCGATGATATGCTTACAACGACAATAATGGCGTGTACCTGCAAAAAACTGATCGCGCCTGCAATGAATCATAATATGTTTCATAATCCGATAGTTCAGGAGAATTTGGCTAAACTGCGACGTTACGGTTATGAGATCATCGAGCCTGCACGGGGAATGCTTGCGAACAGAGATATAGGCGACGGAAAATTACCTGATGAAGAAATACTTGTGGAGTATATAATTCATGAAATTGCATTTGAAAAAGATTTGCAGGGCAGAAAAATTCTCATTACAGCAGGCGCGACGCGAGAAAGCATCGATCCTGTTCGATTTATTACGAATCATTCCAGCGGCAAAATGGGATTTGCATTAGCGAGAGCCGCCATGCTCAGAGGCGCTGAAGTTACGGTTATCGCCGCGCATACCGAAGCCGAGCCGCCGATGTTTGTGAAGATAGTCCGTGTAAATTCCGCCGAGGAGATGTTTAATGCCGTGAGGTCGCGGATAGATGAATTTCATATTATTATAAAGGCGGCTGCCGTTGCGGACTATACACCGATTACGACGGCGGACAGCAAGATAAAAAAATCTGACGGCGATATGAGTATTCAGTTAAAGCGAACTGTGGATATTCTGAAATATATCGGCGAGCATAAGCGTGAGAGACAGGTGATATGCGGATTTTCCATGGAAACCGATAATGTTATTGAAAATTCGCGGCGGAAGCTGACTTCGAAAGGCTGCCACATGATATGCGCAAATTCTCTGAAAAAAGCGGGCGCAGGATTTGGAACTGATACGAATATAATTACCTTGATTACTGCGGACGGCGAAGAGGAATTGGAAATGATGTCGAAGTTTGACGCTGCGAATATTATTCTTAGCCGTTTGAAAGAGTTGTTTTAAAGCCTGCCGCAGAAATATAAATAGCCCGAAAACGAATTTGAACGAACGTTTTCGGGCTTGTTTATCAAAATGGGATTTTTGATTTGTGTTTTCACGACCACAACAATATGTCAACAATAAATCCCTATTATTTCTGATTTTCATCGGAAACAATAGGGATTTAGTTTTTATAAGCTCCGCACAAGTACAGCAGGCTTTTGGTTGATATTATTTCTTTTTAACAGGAATCCAGATGTAGCATTTGTAATTGGGGGACGAAGTATCGCCGTCGGGATAGTCTTCGATATCCAACTCGCAGGTGGGTTCGTAGTCGGATGTCGGGAAGAATTCTGTTATTATGCGATGCCATGTTTCCTGTATCGCGTCGGGCATTGCGCCCGTGCATTCGAACACTATCCACGTTCCTGCGGCGATCTTCCTCATGCGGTAACCGTCGGGAACAGGACAGTTTTCATTGCATTCAGCCGCAATGGAGTATTCGAACGTTCCTGCCACGGCAGCTTCGCCGTAGCAGATTCCCATAAGATTCGTCTTGCCGTCCGCAAGAGAACTTATGAGAGTTTGTACAGTTCCGTCAGCCTTTGCCCTGTCCCAAAAATCCGATATCTCATACTTGTTTTCATCGGTAACGACAGAGTGCGTCTCAACCTTTTCGAGAACGCAGAATGCCTCTTTTTCGATGATTTTGTAATTCATACTTTTTCCGCCTTTCAAAGTTATTGTAATTTTTAGTGGAGAAAAAGATTTCAGGGTAACGTTTCCCTTTTTTGCAGCATTCGGAGTTACGCCGTGAAAACGAGTGAACGCTCTTGAAAAGCCTTCGGGCGAATCGTATCCGTATTTCATTGCAATGTCAATGATCTTCACTTTGTCGCATAATAATTCGCTGCCGGCAAGCGTAAGTCTGCGGCTGCGGATATATTCCGACGGGGGAAATCCGCAGATCATTGTGAAGATTCGCTGAAAATAGAAAGTCGAAACGTTCATTTGCTTTGCAATGAGATCATAATCGGCAGGCTCGGTGATGTGAGTCTCCATATAATCAATTGATCTCTGCAATCCTCGTATCCAATCCATATTTCTCCTCCTTTTGCGATCGTTTGATCACAATATAATGATATCATATTTCGCGAAAAAAATCCCGACATTTTTTGCCGACCTCAGTCGGGTATGAAATGTCGGGATTAGTATTAGAACTTGTTCTCATAGGATATTACACGCATCTTTTCAGCAAATTTTATCGATTGCTGCGTCGAAAGACCTTGAAATACGCTAGTATTCCTGCGGACTTTCTCCTTGCCCTCGATAAAATTATGCTCGAAAATTTACGCACAAATCCTATGAGAACAAGTTCTTAGTTATACTTAGGCTCGCAGGTGAGATTTATTCCCAAACGCTTGAAAATTCTTTCGTCAACAGCCGAGAGGATAACGGTAGAATGCACCTCGCAGCCGCGCAGTTTAGAAATCTGTTCCATAGCTTTTTTAGCGTTTTCATCGGTAGTTGCGCATATAGAAAGGGCAAGAAGCGTTTCGTCCGTATGGATTCTGGGATTATTATTTCCCAGATGATTTACTTTGAGATCCATTATAGGCTCGATAACGTTGGGCGACATGAGGAGGATATTATCGTCCAGACCTGCAAAATGCTTCAGAGCATTGAGGAGAAGTCCAGAAACAGCTCCGAGAAGTTCCGAAGTACGTCCGGTAAGGATAGTTCCGTCGGGAAGTTCCATAGCGGCGGCAGGAGCGCCCGTTTCGGCTTCTTTGGCAAGAGCGGCGGCAATCGTGCGGCGATTATCGGGGGTAACGTTCGCCTGCTTCATCAGCAGAGCAAGCTTGGTTTCTTCATCTCCGGAAATAAGCCCCTTGCGCTTATCGCAAAGTCCAACGTAGTAACGGCGTATTATTTCATCTTTAGCCGCTTTGCAAACGGCATCGTCGTCGATAATGCAGTTTCCGGCCATATTTACACCCATATCCGTGGGTGACTTATATGGAGATTCGCCGAGGATATTTTCAAACATTGCATTGAGAACTGGGAAAATTTCCACATCGCGGTTATAATTCACGGTAGTTTCGCCATAAGCTTCAAGGTGGAAAGGATCGATCATATTTACGTCGTTGAGATCGGCAGTCGCGGCTTCGTAAGCAATATTTACCGGGTGCCGGAGCGGAAGATTCCAGATCGGAAACGTTTCGAATTTAGCGTAGCCTGCGTCGATTCCGCGTTTGTGATCATGATAGAGCTGCGAAAGGCAGGTAGCCATTTTTCCGCTTCCCGGGCCGGGCGCGGTTATAACGACAAGACGGCGTGAAGTTTCGATATAATCGTTTTTACCGTAGCCGTCGTCGCTGATGATGCGCTTCAGGTCGGAGGGATATCCTTTGATGCTGTAGTGGTGGTAAACCTTGATGCCGAGGGATTCCAGCCTGCTCTGGAAAGCGTCGGCTGTAGGCTGATTGTCATATCTTGTAAGAACGACGCTGCTTACATAAAGTCCTATTTTCGTGAAAACGTTTATCAGACGTATAACATCTACGTCGTAAGTAATTCCAAGATCGCCGCGGATCTTATTTTTTTCTATATCATCGGAATTGATAACGATAACTATTTCAGCTTCGTCTTTAAGCTGCAAAAGCATCTGAAGCTTGCTGTCGGGCTTGAATCCCGGTAAAACTCTCGAAGCGTGATAGTCGTCGAAGAGTTTTCCTCCGAATTCAAGATAAAGCTTATCTCCGAACTGCGATATGCGTCTCCGAATGTGTTCGGACTGCATTTTAAGATATTTTTCATTATCAAAACCGATTTTATGCTCGTGCATTTTAAATTCCTCCTCAGTTTTTACGAACTTTTCTCATATAGTCGCCCTACTTGAAATTGGAACAAAAGGAGCTGAATAAAAATTTTTCATAGCAAGGCGGAGGAGGAAAGCGGGCTAACGCCCGTGACGACGACAACGCAGCTATGAGAAATTTTTATCAGCGAACTTGTTCGGATTTCAAGTAGGGATACTACATTACTATTATATAACAATTTTCGATAAAATGCAAGTATAAAATCAATATTTCAAAAAAGCAGCCGCCGTAAAAAATTACGGCGGCTGCTTTTGGTTTTAGAGCGTGTTTACATAAAATAAATGTGCGGATTTTCGAGCATAATTTTGACGAATACAAGGCGAAA
>CAJTLC010000007.1 GCA_910576995.1 uncultured Ruminococcus sp. | reverse complement strand
AATTTTTCTTGATTTTTTTCATTTTGGGTATTGACTTTTTATAGCTGGTCTTTCTTATGCGCATCTGCCGCACAATTTTTATGCAGTGTTGTCTATTACTAATTATAACTTAAATCGCAGCGAATTGTCAATAGTATTGATTTTCATAGTAATATGGCTTACTGTACAGGGATTTTTTGTATATAGCGTAAAAGTTTATCGAATCAATTGACAATATCGAGCCGACGTGATATAATGAATAATGTATACGCATAAGATTATGAAATAAGCGGCGTGTTAAGAGCCGGAGATACGGAGACTTCATAATGATAAAAAACATTAACAACATTAAAATAAATTATGAACAGAAAGGCGAGGGCGAACTTGTAGTACTGCTTCACGGATGGGGCAGCAATATAAAGCTGTTCGCGAATCTCATAGAACTGCTTTCGACGAAATACAGGGTAGTTGCGATGGATATGCCCGGTTTCGGCGATAGCGAAGAGCCGCCGTCAGCGTGGTGCGTAGATGATTATGTGGATTTCGTGATAGATTTTCTGAAAGATATGAATGCGGAAAAAGTTACGCTGCTGGGGCATTCTTTTGGCGGAAGAGTGATAATCAAGCTGAACAGCCGCAAGGATCTGCCGTTTGAGATAAATAAAGTTATTCTGGTAGACAGCGCAGGAATTCTGCCGCCGAAAAGCAATAAAAAAAGCTTCCGCACATATTATTACAAATTCGGCAAGGCAGTTTTATCGACGGGTATCGCGCAAAAGATCGCTCCCGACGCGTTGGAGAATTTCCGCAAAAAAATGGGCAGCGCGGATTATGCAGCCGCGTCGCCTCTCATGAGACAGGTGCTTGTGAAAGTGGTGAACGAAGATCTTGAGCCGCTGCTTCCGAATATAAAATGCCCGACTCTGCTTATCTGGGGAGTCAACGACGCTGCAACGCCTCTTTCCGATGGCGAAAAAATGGAGAAGCTTATTCCAGACGCGGGACTTGTGAAGCTTGAAAACGCGGGGCATTATTCGTTCCTTGATCAGCAATTCACGTTCAACCGCGTTATGAGTTCGTTCATGAAACTTGACTAAAGGAGATTTTTATGAATCTGGTTTTATTTTGCATATATTCCGCAGTTACGCTGCTTTCGATAATTTTTCTTGCATTGCGCGAATTCCATATGCTTCAGTTAAACGGCTATAAAACGCCGGAGCATTCGTGGTGGATGCGGAAGAATTACAAGCGGTATATATTCCCGTTTTTTCTCTATATAGCGCAGTTTGTATTGCTTTGGACGGACGTTTCCGTTCTTACGGCGGCGGCATTTTCACTGCTGAATCTCAGCATCGCCATTTCCAACAAGCCCGGCAAAAAATTTAAAAAGCCGTTCGTTCTCACAGCGAGAGTAAAGCGAATGCTGACGACTTTTTTCATCATTATCGCCGCTGTATTCGGATTGGCTATAGCGGTGGGAATGCAAAGATGCAAATGCGGAGATTTGGAGCCGTTCCTTTTTAACGCGCCGCTTTCGTTTATCCTTGTGGGAAGCGCGCTCTATCTCACGCCTATCCTCGTTCCGCTTGCGAATCTCATCAACAAGCCGATCGAAAAGGCTATCCAGAATTGGTACATCAACGACGCCAGGAAAAAGCTTGCGTCGATGCCGTCTCTTCATAAGGTGGGAATCACGGGAAGTTATGGCAAGACCAGCATGAAATTTTATCTCAGCGAGCTGCTTAATTCCCAGTATGAAACGCTGAAAACTCCCGAAAGCTTCAATACGCCCATGGGAGTTACCATAACCGTTCGCCGCGATCTGAAGCCTACGCATGAGTATTTCATCTGCGAAATGGGCGCAAGACGCGTTCACGAGATCAAGGAATTATGCGGAATCGCCGACCCTCACGACGGAATCATCACTTCCGTAGGACCTCAGCATCTTGAAACTTTCGGCTCGATCAAAAACGTTCTTAATACGAAATTCGAACTTGCGGACGCGGTTTCGCCGCTCGGAAAGCTTTATCTAAACGGCGACAACGATCTTATACGTGAGAAATCTTCAGAATATCCAAATGCCGTGACATACGGATTAAGAGATGATAATAATTGGAGGGCTTCCGATATTGCCGTTTCCGACAAGGGTACGGAATTCACGGTAACATCCCCAGAGGGCGCGTCATGCAGATTCACTACGAAACTCCTCGGCGAACATAGCGTTCTCAATCTTACTGGCGCGATCGCCTACGCCTGCGGAACGGGAATCCCCATGGAAAAACTCGTGCTGCCTGTCAAGAGGATAGCCGCTGTTCCGCACAGATTACAGCTTCTTGACAAGGGTAACGGCGTTACGTTCATTGACGACGCATATAATTCGAATCCCAGCGGCTGCCGCGCGGCGCTTGCGGTTCTGGAACTGTTCGACGCCTGCCGGATTCTCGTTACGCCGGGAATGGTTGAACTCGGCGCGAAGCAGGAGGCGCTAAATTACGAATTCGGACAGGAAGCCGCTAAATCATGCGATTTTATCGTGCTTGTTGGAAAAAATCAGACCGAGCCTATTTACAACGGAATAAAGGATTCGGGATATAATATGGAAAACGTTTACGTTGCGGATAATCTTAACGACGCTCTTGCCAAGGTGAATTCTTATACGACCGACAAGAAAAAAGTCGTTCTGCTTGAAAACGATCTGCCCGACAATTATTGATACAAGAAGTCATGCAAATCAATTTTTACTTGTGCGGAGTTATGCAAGTGGGACGCTGTCCCCCGACATCCCCTGCAAAAGGGTGACTCCCTACGGGGTAGGGAGATGCCCGCAGGGCAGAGGGTACGGCGCGTTAGCGTTCACCCTTTTGAAACCCAATTTTTGAAATTTTATACCCCATAGGGATATAAAATTTCAAGGTTGATTTCAATAGAGTAACATCTTTGCAAAAAGTGCAAGAAAACAAAGTCTCTTACATAATACAGCATAGCAAAATTGATTTCCATGACTTATGAATAAGGAGAGGATATATATGAAGATAAATTTAGCCGTACTTTTCGGAGGAAGAAGCGTTGAGCATGAAATTTCCGTCATTTCGGCGGTTCAGGCGATGGGAAGCATCGACAAGGAAAAGTACAACATAATTCCCGTTTACATGACGAAGAAAAGCGAATTTTACACGGGCGAAAAGCTTTTCGACATAAATAATTACAAGGACATACCCGCGCTTCTGGAGGAATGCACGGAATGCGTATTCGTGCGCAGCGAGGGCAAAGTTCAGCTTATTCGCCGCAAGATGAAGAGATTTGGCTCGAATCTTATTTCTGACGTTGACGTGGCGTTCCCGATAGTTCACGGCACGAACGTCGAGGACGGCGCGCTTCAGGGATATTTGCAGACTCTCGATCTTCCGTATGTTGGCTGCGACGTACTTTCTTCAGCAGTCGGAATGGATAAGTACGTCATGAAAATTCTGCTTAAAGAAGCGGGATTCCCCGTGCTTGACTGCTGCCGATTTGCAGCGTTCGATCTTGACAGAATAGACGAATGCGTTGCGGAAGTCGAGAAAAAATTCGGCTATCCCGTTATCGTTAAGCCGATAAATCTGGGTTCGAGCGTAGGAATTTCCAAGGCGTCAGACAAAGACGTTCTTGTTAAGGCGATGGAATCCGCATTTGAATTCTCCGACAGAGTTCTTGTAGAGCCTGCCGTTGTGCAGCTTAAAGAGATAAACTGCTCCGTACTGGGCGACAGCGAATCTGCGGAGGCTTCCGTCTGCGAAGAGCCTGTACAGGCGAAAGACGAAGATATCCTAAGCTTTGAGCAGAAATACGTGGGCGGCGGAAAATCCGGCGGCAGCAAGGGTATGGCTTCGCTGAAAAGAAAGATTCCCGCCGATATCACCCCCGAACAGGAACAGACTATCCGCAAGCTTGCCGTTGACGCATTCCGGAATCTGGGCTGCTGCGGCGTTACGCGTATTGATTTCATGATAGATATGGCTGCGGATAAGATTTACATCAACGAGATAAATACTATCCCCGGTTCGCTCGCGTTTTATCTTTGGGAACCCAAGGGCGTTAAGTATGCCGAGCTTCTCGAACGCATGATTCGTCTTGCGCTTAAAAGGCATCGTCAGGCGGAGAAGATCAACTATACGTTCGATACCAATATTCTTTCAATGGGCGGCAGCTTCGGCGCAAAAGGCTCAAAAGACAGTAAATTATAATCATGTTTCATTTGGCGGTGTTATGTCAGGGAATTCTGACTCTTTGCATCTCCTGCAAAGATGTTATCCTGTTGCAGCCCTTCTCATATTTCTTGCTCCCTTTATGGAGCAGGAAATATGAATATTGGGTTTCAAAAGGGTGAACGCTAACGCGCCGTACCCTCTGCCCTGCGGGCATCTCCCTACCCCGTAGGAAGTCACCCTTTTGCAGGGGGTGTCGGGGGACAGCGTCCCCTGACAATAATGCCGCACAAGTGAAATCAATAAAAGGAGGGCAAAATTATGACTGAAAAGGAAAAACAACAGGCAGGACAGCTTTACAACGGCGGCGACCGCGAACTTACGGCGGAACGCGTAAATGCAAAAAAATTGTGCGCCGAGTATAATGCGGCGACTTATAACGACTATCAGAAGAAAGAGCGTCTCCTTGACAGGCTGCTTGCCCTGCGAGGCGAAAATACATGGATAGAAGCGAATTTCTTCTGCGATTACGGATACAACATCATAATCGGCGACAATTTTTACGCTAATCACAACTGCGTTATCCTTGACTGCGCAGAGGTGACTTTCGGAGATAACGTATTTATCGGTCCGAACTGCGGATTTTATACGGCGGGTCATCCTCTGAATGCAGAACAGCGCAACAGCGGACTTGAATACGCAAAGCCGATTAAAGTCGGAAGCGACGTCTGGATAGGCGGAAACGTCTGCGTAATGCCCGGCGTTACCATTGGCGACAACGTAGTAATCGGCGGCGGAAGCGTCGTGACGAAAGATATTCCGTCGGGAACGGTTGCGGTCGGAAATCCGTGCAAGGTCATTCGCGAGATAACCGACAAGGATATTATGAAATAATGAATACGCTGCATCTCAAATATGCCGTTGAGATAGAAAAAACGCTCTCAATAACGCAGGCTGCCGAAAATCTTTACATGGCGCAGCCGAATCTCAGCAAGGCGATAAAGGAACTGGAATCTTCACTGGGAATCACCATATTCAGACGAACCTCAAAAGGAGTTATTCCGACGGACGAAGGCGTAAAATTTTTGAAATACGCAAAACAGATACTTATACAAATAGATAAAATGGAATCCATAGCCGCTCCAGAAAAACAAATGGAGCGGAAAATCAGAATATCAGTTCCGCGGGCAGGATATATTTCCAAAGCTTTTTCGGACTATATTGCAGGAGCTGATCTTTCGGACGATGTGGAAATCTATTTTTGCGAAACAAATTCCCTGCGAACGATAGAAAACGTTCGCGACAACGGATATAATTTCGGCATAATCCGCTTTAACGCTGTGCATGAAAAGTATTTTTCGGATTTTATTGCAGAAAAGAATCTTGAAATGGAATTGTTGTGGGAATTCAGTTCGCTGGCTGTAATGTCGGCGGAGCATCCGCAGGCTAACAAGGAATATTTTACTTATCGCGAACTTTCGGAACAATTTGCGGAAATTGCTCAGGGAGATGATTTCGTACCCTATTTATCGGGCGCTGCGGAACGTCTTTTTGCGGCTAACCGCGGAGAAAATATCAAGCCGCGCAGGATATACACCCTTGACCGAGGCAGCGCGATAGATTTTCTGCTGACGGTTCAGGGGGCTTTTATGCTGGATTCGCCCATGCCCGACAGTATGTGCGGCAAGCATGGTCTCATTCAGAGAAGATGTGATTTTGCCGATAATCATTTTCGGGACTATATAATCTACGCTTCGGGAAGAAAGCTTACAGAGGGCGAATTATCGCTTATCAATAAGCTTTATGAAGCGCGCAACCGAGCCGCGTTTTTATCTTGATCTATTACCGTCAATGACGACGTTAATAATATATTATTCAGAAATAAAGGAAGGTAAGAGAAATGTTTGAAATTCTCGAAAAGAAAAGTCTCAATCCTACCGTGACGCTCATGAAAATAAATGCTCCGAGAGTCGCAAAAAAGGCTGAGCCGGGACAATTTATTATCCTGAGAACCGACGCTGAGGGAGAAAGAATTCCCCTTACTATCGCCGATTACAGCCGCGAAGAGGGAAGTGTGACGATAATTTTCCAGATAGTGGGAGCAACTACCGAAAAACTCAACGCGCTTAACGAGGGCGATTGTCTGCACGATTTCGTAGGTCCTCTCGGCAGAGCTACCGAGACCGACGGGCTGAAAAAAGTCGCTGTCGTAGGCGGCGGCGTTGGCTGCGCTATCGCATTCCCCGTGGCGAAAAAACTACATGAGCTCGGCGTGGAGGTGCATTCTATAGTCGGATTCAGAAATAAGGATCTCGTTATACTTGAAGATGAATTCAGAGCAAATTCCTCAAAATTCGTACTTATGTCCGACGACGGCTCGGCAGGCGAAAAAGGACTCGTTACCGACGCGCTCAAAAAGCTTATCGACAGCGGCGAAAAATACGACAGAGTTATAACTATCGGCCCGCTCATCATGATGAAATTCGTATGCAAGCTGACAAAGGAATACGAGATTCCGACGGTCGCTTCCATGAATCCTATAATGATCGACGGCACGGGTATGTGCGGCGGCTGCCGTCTAACGGTTGGCGGAGAAACCAAGTTCGCCTGCGTTGACGGTCCCGAATTTGACGGTCATCTCATTGATTTCGACGAGGCTATGGCAAGAGGCGCAAGCTATAAGGAATTCGAGCGCAAAGCTCATGAAGCCGCCTGCAATTTGTTTAAGGAGGTAAAGTGAAATGCCGAATATGTCTTTAAATAAAAATGAAATGCCCGTTCAGGCTCCCAATGTGAGAAACAAGAATTTCACTGAAGTTGCTCTCGGATATACGGAGGAGCAGGCTATCGACGAGGCGAAACGCTGCCTTAACTGCAAGCACAAGCCATGCGTAACGGGCTGCCCCGTACAGATAGATATTCCTGCATTTATAGCGCAGGTTGCCGAAGGAAATTTTGAAGAAGCTTATAAGATAATCACAAAATCGAGTTCGCTTCCTGCCGTATGCGGAAGAGTCTGCCCGCAGGAAACACAGTGCGAAAGCAAGTGCGTTCGCGGCAAAAAGGGCGAACCTGTAGCTATCGGACGTCTTGAAAGATACGTTGCGGACAGGCATAACGCTCAGTCGGCAGCAGCCGTTGAAAAGCCCGAATCCAACGGTCACAAGGCAGCCGTTATCGGTTCCGGACCTTCGGGACTTGCCTGCGCAGGCGATCTCGCTAAAAAGGGATATGACGTTACAGTTTTCGAGGCTCTTCATGTTGCAGGCGGCGTTCTTTCTTACGGGATCCCCGAATTCAGACTGCCCAAGACGATCGTTCAGCAGGAGATCGAGGGCTTAAAGGCTCTCGGCGTTAAGATCGAAACAAATACGGTCGTAGGCAAGACAGTTTCCATAGACGAGCTTATGAAGGAAGAAGGCTTCGAGTCCGTATTTATCGGTTCGGGCGCAGGTCTGCCGAGATTTATGCGCATTCCGGGCGAAAATCTCAACGGCGTATATTCCGCCAACGAATTCCTTACACGTATAAATCTTATGAAAGCGTACAAGGAGAATTCCTCAACGCCTATAAATGCCGGCACAAAGGCTGTTGTAGTAGGCGGCGGAAACGTTGCTATGGACGCTGCCCGCTGCGCGAAGAGACTGGGAGCGGATGTTACGGTCGTTTACCGCCGTACGGAAAAGGAACTTCCTGCGCGTGCAGAAGAAGTTGAACACGCTATGGAAGAGGGTATCGTTTTCAAATTTCTGACGAATCCCACGGAGATAACCGCAACCGAAAACGGCTGGGTAAAGGGTATCGTCTGTCAGCAGATGGAGCTTTCCGAGCCTGACGCAAGCGGACGTGCAAAACCTGTACCTGTTGAGGGCGCGATTTTCGAGATAGAAGCCGACTGCGTTATCATGTCTATCGGAACATCTCCAAATCCGCTTATAAAGTCTACTACAGCGGGACTGGAAACCCAGAAATGGGGCGGAATTATTGCCAACGAGGACGGACTTACTTCACGCGAGGGCGTATATGCAGGCGGCGACGCCGTAACGGGCGCTGCTACTGTAATTCTTGCCATGGGAGCAGGCAAAAAGGCTGCCGCTGCTATGGACGAATATATGCAAAACAAATAATATATATGATATCAATGCGCTGTCACAATTGACAGCGCATTTTTTCATGATGAATATACAGGTTCTAATTTCCACTCGTGCGGCATTACAGCAATAATTTTTATAAAAAATTGCAGATAAACTATTGCTAATTTGCTGATCTTATGTTATAATAATTTATATTTGACTTGATGAGGTGCATTATGATAAGTGTTGAAAATCATATCGGCAAAATTACCGTCTCGGAAAATTTCCTTACCGAGCTTATCCGCCGCGCCGTTTGCGACTGTTTCGGCGTTGCCGACGTTTGCAGCGTTAATACTTTCCGCTCTGCTGTTTCGGCTATTACCGGCGGAAGATTATTTAAAAGCAAGGGCGTTTCCGTACGTACCAACGATAACGGCGAGCTTTACATCGATCTTCACATAAAAGTTTCTTACGGCACTAATATTTCCGCGGCTGTTCGCAGCATTACTCATAAGGTTTCTTTTACCGTCGAAGAAGCTGTCGGAATCAGCGTTAAGGCTGTTAACGTTTTTGTTGACGATATGAATTATTGATTTTCGGGGAGGTTTTATTTTGATCAACGGTGCTTTATTCAGAGATGCTGTTATTTCTGCTGCCATTACCATAAACAATAGAAAAAGAGAGGTTGACGAACTTAACGTTTATCCCGTTCCCGACGGCGATACGGGTACTAATATGTCCATGACCATCGGAAACGCCGTGGACGAACTTAAACGTATGCCTGCGGATGTTCCGATCTCGGAAGCCGCTTCTGCCGCAGCTTCCGCTCTTCTCAGAGGTGCAAGAGGCAATTCGGGCGTCATTCTTTCGCTGCTCTTCCGCGGAATTTCAAAGGGGCTGTCGGGTCTTGAATCGGCTTCCTGCGAAAATTTCGCCGCCGCTCTCGATCTCGGCGTTCAGGCGGCTTATAAGGCTGTAATGAAACCGGTGGAAGGAACTATACTTACAGTTGCAAAAGCTGCCGCCGCTCAGGCTAAGGAATCCGCCTTATCTACCAGCAGCGAAACTCTTTTCTGGAACGACGTTTGCAGCGAAGCCGAAGCCGTTCTCGCAAAAACTACCGAAATGCTTCCGCAGCTTAAAAAAGCAGGAGTTGTCGACGCGGGCGGAATGGGCTTTGCCATTATAATACGCGCTATGAGCGATATTTTCGCAGGCGGAAAAATAGCAATTCCCACGGAAAAGAACGCGCCTGCCGAGGATTCGTTCAAAACTGCTGTCAGCCAATACGACGGCGATATTACATATACTTACTGCACGGAATTTATGCTGCGCAAAAATAAAGATTGTCCCGATCCTTTCATGCTCCGCGCTTACCTTGAAACTATTGGCGACTGCGTAGTTCTTGTCGACGATGAAAAATACATAAAAGTTCACGTTCATACCGATAATCCCGGAAACGCACTTCAAAAAGCTCTTGAATTCGGCTGCTTCGTAAATGATCCGCGCCCGAAGATCGAGAATATGCGTATTCAGCATGAAAATAAGGTCAAGGAGGCAAAAGAGATAGAAGCCGGATTTACGCCTGCCGAACCCGAAAAAAATTTCGGATTTGTTGCTGTCGCGGCAGGTCATGGACTTGTATCGCTGTTCAGCGACCTCGGAGCGGACGTTGTGGTAAAGGGCGGTCAGACCATGAACCCTTCTACCGATGATATCCTCCGCGCTATACTCTCAACTCCCGCCAAAACCGTTTTCGTGCTGCCCAACAATAAAAATATCATTATGGCTGCGGAACAGGCTGTTAAGCTTACCGATAAAAGCGTATGCGTTCTGCAAACACGCACCATTCCGCAGGGCATTGCCGCTATGATGGCATTTGACGAATATGCAGATTTGTCTGAAAACCGCATAAATATGACCAAGGCCTTTGAAAAAGTTTCCACGGGTCTTATCACTTTCGCCGCAAGAGATTCCGAATTTGAGGGGCATTCTATTAAAGAGGGCGAAATTCTTGCGCTGGACAACAGCAAGCTTGCTTTTACCGAAAAAGATATCAACAAGGCTGCGCTGAAACTTGTGAAAAAACTCGCAAAAAGCGGCGCAAGCTATGTAACTGTCATTTACGGTTCCGATGTTACCGAAGCGGACGCTGAATCGCTCCAGCAGCTTTTGCAGTCAAAACTCAGCGACAAGATCGAAGTCATGCTGATAAACGGCGGTCAGCCCGTTTATTACTACATTCTTTCGGTTGAATAATTTATATCAATAAATAAACTCCGCTGTTCGTAATGGTCGGCGGAGTTTAGAACCTGTCCACATAGGAAATTCCGCACGTATTTTCGGCAAATTTTGCCGATTGCTGGCGTTGAAAAATCTCACTATATGACCGAAGGGAACGCCCGTGGCGCGTCAGTATGCTTTCGATTTTTCTCCTTGCACTCGTCAAAATTATGCTCGAAAACCCGCACACAATTTCTATGTGGACAGGTTCTTATTTTTTCGTTGATGACGCGTACAAACAATATAGTCAAACAACTTGAAAAACAATGAAGTGAAACGATGAAAATGCACCACCGCTTCGTTGTCGTCCTTGCTGTGACGCATTTTCATTCGTTTCCTTTTCACCGCTTTTCAAGTTGTCTGACTATATCAGCGACATACTTTGATATTTGCCGCATCCTCGCGGCGAAGCGCTATTACCGCGCCTTTCACGAGATACGCCGTGGGATCGCCGGCGAAACTCTTCAGCAGACAGGTAACGCGCGTTCCGCGTATAAAACCCAGTTCCTTCAGCCGCTTCGCCATTATGTCCGTCGCTCCGTGTCCCTCTATAATACAGCTTTCGCCCTCTTTCAGCGCGCTGAGATCGATCTCTGAAATATTTATCACTCCCGTTTCTTTTGTGGCAAAACCGCACAAAAAACTTTTGACGTCTTTGTGCGGCGTTGCCTTAGAACTTGTGATCATAGATTATGTACGCGTATTTTCGAGCATAATTTTTATGCCGGCAAGGAAAAAACACGCAGGAATACTATCGTATTGCAAGTGTTTTCCAAAAATATGTGCAGAATCTATGAACACAAGCTCTTAATATTATATTCACAATCCCTGATTTTCGTGACGCTCACGGATTGAACGAATCCGAATACACGCTTATTTCGGTAAATATCCCGGATCTTCCTCCCGTTATCCTGACTGCTGATATTCTGCCGTTTTCAATGCCGCTAAACGTTACTCTGTCTCCGAGATCTTCTCCCTCATATCCGGAATATAAGAAGAATTTTCGTTTAAATTCCCTTTTTGCGATCGAATCTCTAAATTGACATCCCTGCAAAGGATCGTACAGAAAACGCCTGTCAAGCTCAAAATAACGGTTTCGCACAATATTACGCGTCGCCGCGTCCGGATTTGTAAGATCGTATGTTCCGTAATTTCCCTCAATATCAGCCATATGAAAGCTGCTTACAAGACGGCGCGTATCCATTTCGCTTCCGACATTTATAATATCTTCATCAGCAAACGTAAAACTAAGCGGCTCTGCGGGATCGCTTATCATTATCATATTTTCCGAACGGATATACGGATAACGCCCCGTAAGCTTATAAGAGAGATTCACCACGCCGTCCCACATGGACGAACCCTTTTTTACGAAAATATAACTCTCTTCGCTATTCGATTCATGCGCGATATTGGGAATGCTGAAATAATTGTCAACAAGGCTGTTTATTGATAAACGGCTGTACATTCCGGGCGGAAGCTGATTTTCCAGCAGAAGCGAAGTATAACTCCTTGAACTTACCCTTCCTATCTTCTTTCCGCCCTCTGTCACAATTTTCAGCGTATCTATAATTCCGCTGCTTATGTTATGATAATTCACATTAAACCGCGCGCCAGTATATTCTCCCTCGGGGCAATCGTCTGCGTCGAACGTTACCGTAAAATATGAATAAGGCGTATAGGCTTCCTTTACAAATGAAAATTCATAAACTTCGCCTGTATTAAAAAATGTGCCGTCAGGTCTGTATAATCTCAATATAGCTATCATGACGCCGTATCCCCCGGATTTCCCTGAATATAGTCGGCTGTCGCCACGGTAAGCTTCAGATAGATAAAATCGTCGCCCTTGTCCTCGATCTTGAAATCACTTACAATGCAGTTTTTGAAAACCAATCCCCTGTAATGAGTTATAAACGGCTCTGAACTCCGGAGATTCGCAAGAGTTCTCGCAAAGTAAAACGGATCGCTTTGTCTGTAAACTCTGCCGATATACGTTATTCTTGCACCTTTCGGACATTTTCCCGTGATTTTTCCTCTTCCCATAAGATTAGGCTTTTCGTAGATCTGAGTCTGCGCTTCTATGATAAAATGCTCGCAGTACATCTGAATAGACGCCACGTTTACCATTATGGAATGCCTTTTGCAAATAGAATTTTCGGTCAAGTCAGTTCCTCCCTTGCTATTTTACGCATACCGCCCACCGTCATTACCGCCGTTATCACAAGCCGATTTATTTTTTTATCCGCATTCAGCGTAAGACGGCTCATATAACTGCTCGAACCCGATATTTTTAATACGGAGTCGCGTATATTTTCATCGTAATAATTGCACAGCTCTTCCATTGCGCTTCCCTCCGGGGCGGTAACGTTTATCTCTACTTCCGCCGAAAACGGAACGTATACCATTGTCAGATCATAGACGGGAACGGTAGTTTCAAAACTTTTCAGCGCAACAACTGTAAAATATTTTCCCTTGGTTTCAACAGGAACAGCGTCGTAGGCTAAATAAACGTTTTCACAGCCATTATCGGTCAGCGCCTGCTTCAATTCATTAAGAATGTGTATCATCTAAAGCCTCCCCTGCCGAAAAGCCCATGAATATAAAGTTTTGCGGCTTGATTATATCTGCGCACAAATTATAGTAATCGCGCATAAGATTTTCTGCAAACGTCAGAACAGAATATTTGCTGTCAGCAGACGTCTTGCCTGCATAGGTATATTCTGATCTGTCGTGTGCGGAGCATATCTGCTGCCAGCGATAATTTGCAGCAGCCGCACACAAAAAATCGACGCGCTCGTCCAATGTTTCGGGATCGCGGAGAATTTTCTCCGTCTCCGTTACGGCAAGCTGAACGATCGGGCTATGCTTTTGAGTATATTCTTCTCCCGAAAACAGGGTGAAAAGATTTTTTATTTTCGTACTATCCATTTTACACCTCCAAAAATTGCAGCACGGCAGCCGTATACAAATTAATTTTACTTGTGCGGCATTATGCAAGGGGACGCTGTCCCCCTGCACCCCCTGCAAAAGGGTGCTTCACCCTTTTGAAACCCAATTTTATATTTTTCTATCCCATAAAGAGATAGAAAAATATAAGGTTGATTTCAAGAGTATAGCATCCTGCAGAAAATACAAGAAAACATAGTCTCTTATATAATGCGCATAGTAAAATTAATTTGCATATGTAATGGCTGCTGCGCTGACTCTGATTTAGATCTTATATTCTTCCGCGCAGTCTCTCTTTGAATCAGTCATAAGCTGAATCTCGGCAGGCTTAGCTCCGACGATACGCTCGTAGGCTTTCTTCAATCCGCGAAGCTGCGGCGTATTCATTCCCCGTGCGGATATTTCGGCAGCCTCCGCAGCCGATCTTCCGCCGCGGAAAAATGCAAGACGACGAATTTCACGGCGAAGCTCCGAATCCTCATCCGAATATTCCGCAGCCGACTGCTTTACATTCCCCTCGTCGCGGAATTTCTTCGTAACTCCGGCGTTGACCTGCGCGGGAACGGCTACGAAACTCCACTCATAAGCGTCGGAAATATCGTCAAGGATAATATGACACATCCTGCCGTTGTAGAGTTTCCCCTTAACGTGTTCGCAGCCCTCGCGCGATCTGTCTCTTCCGCAGACGGAGCATATCCTCTTAGCGGCGGAGCATGAAATGCTGACTTCCTTTTTGATTCCGCCATCAATCTCCGCAATGAGATTTTTATTTTCGTCCGTGCGAATCATGTATGCGGAAGCTTTCAGATACTTGTAAGGCTCTCCGCTTTTGGAAGTACGCGAATTGTCGGTGATAAGCTCCGTATCGAAAATTCTTGCATTCTGATTCGCAGCTGCGGCGTTATGATCGAAGATACCGGTTTTACCGATAAAAAGCGTACTCATTTTTTTCAGCGCGCCGTCGGAAAATCTCTCGCAGTCGCGGTCGATCTCATTATCGCAAAGAATGAGATCGAACACGTACAGCTCTTCCTCCGTGAATTCGCGCCTTGTAAATTTATTTATTTTTTCAAGAATTTCAGGCGTCATTTTTACCTCCGGATCAGCTGATTGTTATCTTCTTAACGGCGTCGGGAGTAAGCTTTCTGAATCCGCAGGTGATAGATACGGTTATCTGATCAAGCTGACGGTCGATAAGCTTATCCGTCTCCATAACAAGACCCGAACTTGTGATGAATTCAAGCGCGAAATTCTTATCGATACCGATAACGGTATTATTTGCGACTGCCGAAGTCTTAACAAGTTCCGAACCGAACGGAAGCACGATACGTCCGTTTGCGTCGGCTCTCGTTTCCTTGAGCTGATCCATAGCCGCGATCTTGGAAGCAATCGCAGGATTGACGATGACAGTCGTCATGTCGAAGCAGTCGAATGCGCCGTAAAGTTCCGCAAGGGAAGCGTACGTAAGCGCGCTTGCGCTGATTGAAGCGGCGTCCTGAACCAGAACGGCTACAGCCTTTTTCGCAACCGCCGCAGCAAGCTTTACGCCCACGCTTCTAAGCATTACGCCGAACACGTCAAGTCTCTGCTTTCTCACGGATTCATAGGAAGCGTTGATAAGTCTGCCGAATTTTTCAAGAACGGTAGCCGTCGTGCTTTCCTTGACCGTCGCCGCAGGAAGAGCCTGAGCCTGCGCAGTTGTGGTATACGCTGCGCTGTCGTCCATTGTGCAGCCAAGGTACTGACCGCTTTCGGATACGGTTCTGACAGCCGTTATTTCCGTGATTATCTTATCGTCAAATCCCTTTGAGATGCAGCGCGCGACGTATTCGGGGAAAAGCACCGCCGTATCGGTAGAGCTGAAAAACTTCTCAACTCTGTCGCATTCTGCGCCGCATACCTTGATATTGTAACGCTTCAGTTGTCTTTCAAAAGCGTCGAGATTTTCAAGTTCCGTGCCGATGTAAGCCGAGGAGGGGTCAAGTTCCTCCAGCGCGGCGGTAAAAGACTTACCGCTGAGATTGTACATACCCTTTTCAAGTTTAACATCATTATACATAATTTTTATCCTCCATAATATTATTTTTCAAGCGTGCCTCTATCTCGGCAGCCTGAGCGTTTTTCAAGCGAGCCTCCGCAAGAGCCGATTCGTCCTGAAGATTGATATTATCCCATTCCACGCTGCATTCCGCGTCGATTCCCTGCGAAAGAAGATACGCATCGCCTATCTCCCTGAGAACCGGCGTAAGCAGTCTGCGGTAATATTCAAGCTCCGAGGTGAGAATATCAGCCTGCTGAGACGACATTCTTTCTGTTGTACTCCAGTTCAATCCCAAAAGAAAAGGCGGGATCGAAAGCTTTGCGATTATCTGCTCCGTCAATTGACGAACAGGAACATTTGTATCAAAAAGCTGATTTTCAGCTCCAATGACCTTTATATCCACGTCGCCGACGGCTACAAAATCCTTTATCTGTCCGTATTTTGCAGAATTCATGCCGTCCGCCCATTCGCGCGCGATCTGCATCGCCCTTTCCTTGGCATAAGCGAAATCGCCCGTGCCTTCCCCCGGCTTATACGTAACGGCGTATCTGACATTGCCTGCGCGTTCGAAATTCTGCCCTATGCATCTGTAAATGCGCATAAGTATCGCGCTTAACGACGGCAATCCTCTCAAAAGCGAATGACCGCCCGTCAATGAAGCGTACAATATTCTTTCGGGATGCGAAATGCGTTTCAGCGTACCGTCCACGCATTTTACAGCGAACTGCCTGTCAAACGGGTCTGCGCCCGAGTTTATCATAACGGCAGATGAATCGCCATTCCATAATCCCGATACCGACCGTTCCTTTTCATTGACGACGATCTCGCCGACCGCGCTGCCGTAAGTAAGCAGGCTGTCCAGAAACGAATCCGCGAAGCAGCTTATTGATCTCCCGTAAAGTCCCACAGGAACGTTGTCGCAGAATCTTTCCAGATCGCGCTGATAACGCTCATCGCTGCAAATCAGCTTGAATCCTCCTGTCAGACGGATTATTTTCATGATTGCGGCGTCGATTATCGGAACGGCGCATCTTAATCTGTCGAACAGTTCCTTTTCGAAAGGCTCTGCCGCAGTGGGAAGCATAATATTGCCGTCCGTTTCGCGGCTCGCCTGCATGAGTTCGGGAGCTGCCCTTGTGTTCCTTTTCTTAAAAAGCTTCACTTCTTTTCTCCTTTGATCATCTTGTGACCGACAATGCAAAAGCTCCGCCGCCGCTGTCTTTCATAATATCCGACACGAAATACCGCATATCGTCCATAGCATGATCGTTCTCCTTTACGGGAACGTCCGAGCCGCTGTTTTCATTCCAGCGATACAAGGAAAATTCCCTTATAATGTCGCGGCAGGACTCATGAAAGCGAAGTTTATCCTCTCTCAATGCCGTGCCGACGCGCCGTATACCCGTGATAACGTCGTTATCCGCCTTGACCGTGTAAAATTTCCCATGACGGCGTATGCATTCTATAAAGCTTGCCGCGGACGGGTCGACTATCACTTTTTCAATTTTCAATCCCTCCGCAAGCCGCTCCAGCGCTGCGTAATGCTCCTCATCCGTCCGCGAGATGCCCTCTTTTTTCGAGGAATAATAATACTCGCGAAGCCGATGCCACACGCCATTATTCAGTCCCCATAAACCCATTGAAGTTGGATTTACCGTTCCGTAGTCACATGATACAATATATCTTTCGCATGAAACATCGCCGCTGAAAACATGACGCTTCTCGCTGAACATGGGATAGACCGCTCCCTCCGAAGCCGTCCATTTTCCAAGCACAAAGCGATCGTAAAAAGCTCCGGAATACAACCGTTTATATCGGTTTTTCATTTTTTCGGAAAGCGACGGATTGTCGTCCATTGTAAAATGGATATACAGCGCGTTTTTCTCTTCCGCCTTTTTTATCCATTGGGTATAGAACCAATGCGACGGATTATCGGGATTGCAGTTGAACCACATTTTCGAGCTGTTTACGGAACATCTCGCAAGCGCCTGCTCAACGAACGAACGCGGCATGAGAGCTGTTTCGTCAAGGAAAACGCCTGCAAGCGTAACGCCCTGAATCAGCGCGGCAGAACTTTCATCCCTGCCGCCGAAAAGGTAAAAGCGATTTGTCCTGCCGTTGAAAGCGATATCGATGTAGCTGCGGCTAATCTGATAAGTATAGCTGAATCCATATTCTTTCAGACGCGTAAGCAGCGGCGTCACGACGTTTCTTCTAAGGGAAGTCACAGTTTTGCCGCAGAGAGCGAATGCCTCGCCGCTGAATGAAGCCGAAGCCCAGAATACGAATCCCAGCGACATGGAAAGTGTTTTTCCGCTTCTGACCGCACCGTCGCAGATAATGGCGTCGTAATGCTTATAATCAGGGAGATTCCACCATTTCAGCGTAAGACGCTGCTTTTCGGAAAACGCGTTAATCCCCATGCTCATCGCCTCCTTCCGGCGACGAAAGCGCTTTGATAAGCTCGTTAGCCTTATCGCGGCTGTCGCAGGTCGTTTCCAATTCCATAAGTTTTTCAAGAGCTTTCATTCTGTCGAAGAGTTTTATCTCAACGCCGCCGCCCTTGTCCCTTTTGATTTCGGACACGTTGAAAAGGTCGAGGCTTTCGATTACAGAAGCAGGCGGAAGCTCCTCCGCAAAAGCAAGCACAACGGCGTCGCGGCAATTGCCGAATGCAAGGCGGCGCAATCCCGATATCACCGCTCCGCTGTCAGCCGCCGATTTTCTTAATTCCGCCGCTCTGTCTCTGCAAGCGGAGTTTTTCAGGATTCCGAATCCATCTCGAAGCGCAGTTTCACGCGGAAATCCGGCTTTTACGGCAGCTTCCTCCACATCGCCGAGCATAGCGAAATTGCAGATGAACGCGTTTTTTTGAGAATTAAGATCTCTTTCTGACATTTCTTTCGATCCCTCCTTTAATCTTTTATTTGAAAGGATTATATCATGCAGATCAAATTTATTATGATGCACTATACAAGAGGATTCTGCCACCTGTATTCTCTGCAAAGTTCTTACGCTATTGAATCCACTCTTATATTTTTTTATTCCTTTATGTGATAAAAAAATATAAAAATTGGGTTTCAAAAGGGTGAAGCACCCTTTTGCAAGGGGTGCAGGGGGACAGCGTCCCCTTGCATATTGCCGCACAAGTAGATTTAATTTACATGATTTATATTGCCTTTCATAAGGGGGCGAAAAGGGGGCATTTTTAAATGTAAACCCGTTGATTATTGAAAAAACAATTTTCAGTTTTGTATAGACGCATAATTTAAACATAGTAAATTTGTATATTTTTACTATAATATTTTTATTGACATAGCAGATTGTTTAATGTATAATGTTAATAAAATAAATGGGAGTTTGTAGGTAAGCAAAATGAACGAAGAAAAAATTTTATGTGAGAAATGCGGTTCGGAAATGCATGAAATTGATAAGTTATGCACGGTTGGAATGGAGTGTCCAAATTGCGGCTGGGGGATGGTTACAACGAGTCCTGCTATCTCGGATAGACGGACTTACAACATTTTTCTTAATTCCAATAAAGATTCAATTAATAATATAAAGCTTATTTCCGCAATTGCAAATTGCAATTACATCACTGCAAAAAGATTGATCGAATCTGCTCCTGTTCTTATTTTTTGCGGAAGCGCCATTAAAGTTAAATCGGCTAAGAAAAAACTTGAAGAGGCAAATATCGCCTATAGCATTAAGCCTGAATTTCCCTACTGATCTATGCGGACAATCAAATAAAAAAATCCCGAAAGCAGTTGAAAAAACCACTTTCGGGATTTTTTATAAATAATTCCAAAATCATTCGGAATCTTCATTTTTTACATTTGCGTCATCTTGTGAAGCAATTTTTTTTTTATTAGACGGCTCAACAACTTCTGGATCGCTGAAGAGGGATTCGCTGCTGAATTCCGCAACTCGCGCCCTATCGCCGTAACAATCAATATCTATATCGCCGCGTTTTCGCATATAAATTATCGAGCCGAACAGGAACGAAAAGCTAAGCGCGTTTAAAATGATGCTGAAATAAATTCTGACGCCCAGAATATTGCCGAACATTCCCGCCAGTATAGCCGCGATAGCCGCGACTATAACGACTTCAAACTTCGTATTATCGGCGTCCAGCTGCAAAAACGAAAAGCAGGCGGCAGCCGAAACGACAGCATGAACGATAGCAAGCGGAAGCGAATACGGCTTATAAAACGCCAGACTTCCTGAATTCAGTTCCATGATCATCATCAGCGCTTCGAGGATAATATAGGCAGTAAAGCTTATTTTCATCAGCCGCCGAAAGCGCGCGCTTGCAATAAGCAGATAATCAGAATATATCAGAAGACCAAATCCGATAATTTCGACTCCGTATGCGACGGCCTCGAGAATTCGTGAAACAATGCCGCCGTCATAGGTGTAATAGAAAACCAGACATACCAGACCGAAAACGACGAAAGCAACATTTCCCAGCATCCCGAACCATATGCCTTTATTAAGCTTTTCCTGCATAAGCTCCTCCTTATTTCAGCGCGTTCAAAGCTCTCTGACCAATATCTTTTCTGTAATGCGCGCCCTCAAAGCTGATTTTCTCAACTCCTGCATAAGCCGTATCAAGCGCGGACTGTAAATTCTCACCCTTAGCAGTAACGCCGATAACGCGACCTCCGTTGGTTAGAATATCACCGTTGCCGCTTATTTTAGTACCTGCATGATAAACGAAACAGCCCTCAACCTGACCCTTATCGTCCATACCGTGCATAACGATACCCTTTGGGTAGCTTTCGGGATAACCGCCGCTCGCCATTACTACGCAGGCACAAGAGCCGCTGTGCCATTTAATATCGACCTTATCAAGTTCATGATTATATACAGCCTCAAAAATCTCATAAAGATCAGCGTCAAGCATCGGAAGTACCACCTGCGTTTCGGGATCGCCGAAACGACAGTTATACTCGATGACCTTAGCGCCCTTTGGAGTAAGCATCAGACCAAAATAAAGGCATCCCTCAAAAGTACGACCCTCGGCATTCATAGCGTTCATAGTGGGGAGGAATATTTTCTCCATGCATTCCTTAGCGATATCTTCGGTATAATACGGATTGGGCGAAACAGTACCCATACCGCCCGTATTAAGCCCCTTATCACCATCAAGAGCGCGCTTGTGATCCATTGAAGATATCATAGGAACGAGCGTTTTTCCGTCGGTAAAACTCAGAACGGAAACTTCCGGACCCGTTAAAAATTCCTCGATAACTATTCTTGCGGAACTCTTTCCGAATTTCAGCTCGTCTATCATATCATGAACCGCCTGAACAGCTTCTTCCTCGTTCTGCGCAATGATAACGCCCTTTCCGAGAGCAAGCCCGTCAGCTTTGATAACGGCGGGATAGCTGTTCTGCTCTTTAAGGTAAGCGATCGCCTTGTCGCTTTCCGTGAAAACCTCGTAAAAAGCCGTGGGAATATTGTATTTCTTCATAAGCTCCTTGGAAAAGACCTTAGACCCCTCGATTATGGCAGCATTTGCTTTCGGACCGAAAGTCATGAATCCCTCCGCCTGCAAAGCGTCGACCATTCCCAGTACGAGCGGATCGTCGGGAGCGACCACAACCATATCGGGCTTCAATTCCTTTGCAAGAGCGACAACTCCGTCAACATCGGTCGCGCCAACGTTAAAGCACTCCGCATACTTGGATATACCGCCGTTTCCGGGAGTACAGTAAATTTTTCCTACGTGTTTGCTTTCGGCAAGCTTCATAATAATGGCGTGTTCGCGACCGCCGCTGCCTACTACTAATACATTCTTCATATTAATGTTCTCCTTCTATATTAATCTAAAAAACTTAGGTCATTATTTTCAGCAATTTTCTTCAAAAGATATTTTGCTAACTCCTCATTTAACTGGAATAAATAACCCTGATTTACCTTTCCATTTCTATTAAATGGAGAATGATTCAATGTTCTGCTTAATTCTAAAATATCATCGGTATATGCGCCATCTTTTATATACATAGGTTTATTTAAAGTATGATATTTACTATCTACTCTTCTACCTTCCTTTTCCCACTCATTAGAAAAATCATGCATTTCCTTTGGCAAATTACATTCATAACACGAATCTTTAGCAACACTAATATCACAAATTCTTCCATTAGAATAATGGAATATTATATCACCTTTTCTAATATTCAACATATTCTCCCAATGAAATTCTCTATGATTCCGCTTATTAAAAATCGGCGCCCAAAGAAATTCAAATTCAGACTCTATATTGTAAGTCTTATTTTGATTTACCCAAAAGTATCTCAAAAACATCACTCCTTTTCACTTTTTAACATTGTTTTTGGCAGCTTTCAAAATCAACATTTTTCTTTGCCGCATAAATCTCAATTGCTAATGCATTTATACAAAGCATTCAGCATACTTGAATATACCGCCGTTTCCTGGAGTGCAATAAATTTTTCCTACGTGTTTGCTTTCGGCAAGCTTCATAATAATGGCGTGTTCGCGACCGCCGCCTATTACTAATACATTCTTCATATTAATTCCTCCAAATTACTTTATATTGATACCTTCAAGAAGTTCGTGCATATCTTTCTCAGCCTGCATATCGTCTAAAGGATAACTATATTCTATTTTATACATATAATCTCCCTTGTCAAAATAAACGCAGGTAAATTTTTGATCACCGTTATAAATGCATTTATTTTCATACGACGGATAACTTCCGAAATAAGATTCAGACATTTCAAGTTCCGTATACATATCAAATTTATTCATAGAATTATATTCATCAGCAACAGCCACACCGCAATGTTCATAGTAATCATGGCTGAATACGCATACAGACAAATCAAGAGTAGATTTCATAACTGTTTCAGCCTGACTGTATGACATGAATACACATTTTTCGCAGTTTTTCATATCAGAATCATACCTGTATCCGCTTTCTATACGTGTATCGACTGAATCTTCTGAAAACGCGTCATAAAAATATATTTCTTTATCTCTTTGGGTTTGATTTTCAGCAAGATAAAATTTCGGTTTGTATTCAATTGAAAAGAATTTGTTTTTATACATCTGACTTTCTTCAGTCAGATGCTTATCACCGAAATAATAAGCCGTTTCAGCTATTTCCCTTACAGTTTTTTCAGCAGTTTCCTTGTCTGCACTTTCAAATCTTGCCTCAATGCACATACGATATGTATCTGAAAAAACATACGCTTCTATACAATCATTTCCGTTTGCAAGCTGCATTGACAATTGGGTGGAAGTATATGGGCAATCTTCAATATACATCCACGAAGAACCGTAAATCGCACTTTGATTATCCATATATGCTTCAGGCTTGGTATTGTTATACATATCCAACACTGATAATTTTACAGACGATTCAAGATCGAAAAAATGATAAGCATAAATTTCATCGTCAGAATTTACACTATGCTCACCCTGCGAAAGCCGGTCTGGAACTAAAAAGCTGAAATTTTCAAGCCGATATTCATTATTATTTTTTATATCTTTATTTCCGCAGGCACATAAGCATAACGCCATAAGCAAAAAACAAATCCGTTTTTTTCCGTATTTCATAATCTTCCTTCGATTCAATTAATTTTTATACTATCCAGAATCGGCTGGATATCGCTGTAAAACTGCTCCGCTTTATCCTGCAAAGCGTTGATTCTCAGGGAATAGCATAAGCCGTCCTTCTCAAAATAGTAATAATTTGTAATCGTATCCCAGTCCTCGTCAATATTGGTTTCAAAAGAAACAAGCTGCGCGTCAAAACCGAGTATTTCCGTATCCTCGATCGAAACTGCGGAACTCAAAGAGCCGTCTTTATTTGAACTGTCTTTCTTTTTGTCATAAAAATTCCGAGCAAGAGTTTTCGGGTCGGATTCATCGGGCAAAGCTTCAATCTGCACTTTCTGAACAGTTTCCGCATATTCATCAGCAAGATTCATAGCAACTGCAACTTTATACTCCTCGCTGTCCTCTTCATGAAAATCCCTGATGTACCAATCTGCGCCTGCCATAATCGAAAAATATTCGTTTTCAACGGTTTCAGACTCTGTTTTCAGGGGAGGATCGGAACATTCCACGGAATTGAGGATAATTTCCGCCTGTTCCAGAAGCTTTTCCATTTTACCATCGGATTCAGCCTCTACCGAAAGCAATTCGCCGTTGCCGTACTGTATTAAATTATAAGAATAAGAAAGCCCCTCTGAATCCGTGGCGGTTACCCTGTACGCAGGCATACCGTTGAATTCCAGTTCCTCACCGCTTATATCGCTGTAACCGTTTTCCTTACAATAATTAAGGTTTTCCTCGCCAAATCCCTTAGCCGTAACATGATAATATCCCTGATCTCTGCCCACAGTGATAGTACCGTATTTACATTTATAAACCGCTTCATGTGACAGCGTATCAGCGTCCTCGTCAATTTCCATTTTCGAACTTACCCCGTAACGAAATCCGCCGTATTCGGTATCATAATATGACAGCTCGCTGTCTCCGCAAGCCGTCAGAACCAGACAGCAAACCGCAGATATTGCAAATACCCCTTGTTTATTCATAAATTTTCCCCTTTATCATTTAAATGTATCTGATAAGATCCTATTATTATCACAGCAAATAAAGCTACAGAAGCAAAGCAGGAACTCATCACATTTGCAATAGCAGAAAACGGAGAAGCATGTAAAAAGGAATAGATTCCCGAAACAAAACAGCTTGCACCTCTTATGAGATACGCAGCAAACATAACAAGAATCAGATTTTTTCCGTTTCTGCATAAGCCGTTATTCTTCACGCAGTATATGCCAATCACAGCCATAACAGACGTTGAAGCTATCATAATAACATAAACGATAACTCCGGGAAATTTCCCCGATCTCATAACAGTATTATGCAAAGATATGATAAAATTCAGCAGCATAAATAAAATTGATATAACAGAAGTTACGGCAACTATATAAGCTGCTATTTTCGACAATTTTGCGGAATTATTCGGAACTTTACCTGAATCTGCACGAAAGAAATCGATTGCCGCCGCGATCATAAGCGAAGTTATGGATGCAACACTCAAAAAATATGTGATAAATCTTCCTACCCATTCATGTTCAATTGAAGAATGATATACATAAGACATACTCCCCCATGAACTTCCTAAAAAAGTTTTAGCAATAATAAGCGTGACCTGCGCTCCAACTAATCCCCAAACTGCCCGAAGGCTCAAAAATCCCACAAGTTTCAGCTTGCTTGGCTTTTTAATAAGAATCATTACAACAGCAACTAAAATATACGGAACTATCTGAATCGCGCCTACGGTATCATATGCCGCAGCTATAAGAAACGTCGGAGGCTGAAAATCATAATCTTTATAAAACAATGCCGCCTCAATAAAATATATTATAAACTGCGCGGCGATGTACATAATTGCGGATAACAGCCCCCATATTTCAAGCCTTTTTACAATATCATCATTGCAAAATATTTTTTTAAGTTTCGAATCCTCCATATCATTCATTCTCCACGTTTAATTTTCGCGCAGCATAAATTTCAATAGCAGTGCAGCTTATCAAAACCCCAACAGCAAGAATAACGACCGCCGAAAACGAACCCATAAAACTTCTCATGGCGCTATACGAACCCATTATTGCCGCACCGCTATATCTTGCAATGCTCTGATTTATTAACATCTCACCAAGTCTGCCTGGGAAAATATAGCTAAGCGCCGTAACTATCATAGTGACTATTCCGAATACGAAGGAAAAATCCTTGCGAATACCGCTCCACAGAGCCAATCCCGCAATAACTATATATTTTAATTCTAAAAATATCAGCAGCGCTTTCATAGCAGGCCCGACTATTACGTAAGGCGACGCGTTATATTTCTCCAATACTATCTGCGGAAAAATGATCATAATTATATGTATCGCCGCGACAAGCATTAATATTGCCGCCGCCCCCAGTGTAAGCCCCCTTAAAGTTTTATTCTTTTGCAACATAATAAAATCCTCCTATATCAACCCGGAAATCAATCTGAAATAGTCTGAAAATTTTTCCGCAGTAAAAACAGTTATAATAATAGCTTTTTTCTATATGTTCTCTGTTATATTTTTGTTTGCTATATGAATTTCAATAACAGCTATACAGCATACAAGTAAAAATGATATTATATTGAGTAGCATCAGAATATTCTGCAATACTGAAACAAGAGAAATCATCATAAAATTATCAGAACAAGTTGTTTGATGCACTTCGTCCATATTTATATAATTCATAAAAATGAATATCATAAAACTAATTACAGAATATCCGAGTTTCTTTTTGCCTTTCAGTTTTTCCGAAAAAATACTGATAATGCACATTATAATGTATGGCACAATAAATATTATTGAATAGATATAACTTTCAATCTGATCAGGATTAAGCTGTATAAAACATGTGGTGTCTTTCCAAATTTCATAAGTTTCATGGAAAATTGAAGTTGATATATCCACATTATAAATATTTATCAGACTGAGAATTATATAAATTACGGGAAGCACAACAGCAATTATTGTAATACCACGAGCTAATTTAACAAATTTTTCAGTCATTGGAATACCCCATAGTTTTTTTATATAATGTTCGTCCGAAAACCGAAAAACTTCGGTAATCAGGCTTATCCTTATCATAATGCCGCGAGCTGTCATCAATATCGATAATATACCCATAATCAAAACAATAGCCGATACCGTATTCACTGCGGCTTTCACCGCAGCCGCAAGCCGTTTGCATAACTGTAAAAATCGGCTGAATATAACCGTCGGAAGTTGTAAACCTTATAAAGTCAGTCACAACAAGCAAAATCCATATCAAGGGAATTGCAATAAAACCGATTATTGCAATTCTCCATTTGGATTTTTTGGTTTTTTCAGACATTTTTTAATTAATGGTGGAAAAGTCTGATACCCGTAAACGCCATAGCGATATTGTACTTATTGCAAGTTTCGATAACGTTGTCGTCGCGAATAGAACCGCCGGGTTCGGCAATATATTCAACGCCCGATTTCTTAGCGCGCTCGATATTGTCGCCGAACGGGAAGAACGCGTCCGAACCGAGACAAACGCCCGTATTCTTAGCAAGCCAAGCCTTCTTTTCCTCAGCAGTGAAAACGGCGGGCTTGGTCTTGAATATCTTCTGCCATTCGCCGTCGCGGAGAACGTCTTCGTATTCGTCGCCCATGTAAACGTCGATAGCGTTATCGCGGTCGGCGCGGCGGATACCGTCAACGAAATCGAGTCCCATAACCTGCGGAGACTGTCTAAGCCACCAGTTATCAGCTTTCTGACCTGCAAGACGAGTGCAGTGGATTCTCGACTGCTGACCTGCTCCGATACCGATAGCCTGACCGTCCTTAACGTAGCATACGGAATTGGACTGCGTATATTTGAGAGTGATAAGCGAGATCATCAAATCGTCAAGCTTATCGGCAGGAATATCTTTATTTTCGGTAACGATATTCGCAAGGAGTTCCTTGTTGATATCAAGTTCGTTTCTGCCCTGCTCGAAAGAAACGCCGTAAACCTGCTTTGTCTCAATGGGAGCGGGCTTGTAATTCTCATCTATTTTGAGAATGCAGTAAGTGCCTTTTCTCTTGGATTTGAGAATTTCGAGAGCTTCGTCGTCGTAATCGGGAGCGATGATACCGTCGGAAACCTCGCGCTGAATCATCTTAGCAGTGCATACGTCAACCTTATCGGAAAGCGCGATAAAATCGCCGTAAGACGACATTCTGTCTGCGCCTCTTGCTCTTGCGTAAGCGCTTGCAAGGGGAGAAAGCTCGCCGAGATCGTCTACCCAGTAGATTTTTTTCAGATCTTCGGAAAGAGGTCTGCCGATAGCCGCGCCCGCAGGTGAAACGTGCTTGAAAGAAGTTGCCGCGCAAACTCCCGTAGCCGCTTTGAGTTCCTTAACGAGCTGCCAGCCGTTAAGCGCGTCAAGAAGATTGATATAGCCTGGTCTGCCGCAAAGCACCTCTATAGGAAGCTCGCTGCCGTCCGCCATATAGACCCTCGACGGCTTCTGATTTGGGTTGCATCCGTATTTTAACTGCATTTCATTTGACATAATAATGTCCTCCTTTTTATTTAACTTAATCCCACTCTATCTCATCACCGAATTCGCTTACGAAATCAATAAGCTTATCCTCATGTTCAACAAGTGAGATTATCATTTCAGCCATAGCCTGCGCCGCTTTTTCTCCCTCGGGAGAATTTTCAAACGTCGCCGCGTACATACCCGCTTCCGCGTCGACTTCATACGTATTAATGAGTTCGGGAGCATTCTTCTCGATATAAAAATCAAGCAGAATTCCCCAGTTTTCGCCGTTCATGTACGCATTTTCATTGATCTCTTCAAGTTTTTCGCCAACTGCCATAACCTTTTCCGATTCAATATAGAATGCAAGGTCGATACAGTCGTCAAACTTGTTTATTTTCACATAATCTTTCATTTTTCGCACCCTAATCCCAATCTATCTCGTCTTTGAATTCGCTTACGAAATCAATAAGCTTATCCTCATTTTCAATAAGCGAGATTATTATTTCAGCCATAGCCTGCGCCGCTTTTTCTCCCTCGGGAGAATTTTCAAACACCGCCGCGTACATTCCCGCTTCCGCATCGACTTCATACGTATCAATGAGTTCGGGAGCATTCTTCTCGATATAAAAATCAAGCAGAATTCCCCAATCCGCGCCGTTCATGTACACGAATTCATTGATTTCTTTAACGATATCCTTGATCTTTTCGCCGACTGCCATAATCTTGTCTTCCTCAATGTAGAATTCAAGCTCGATACAGTCGTCAGACTTATCTATGTTTATATAATCTTGCATTGATCTCCCCCTTTTGTATACGATTAATTTCCGCCTTTAAATCATTAATCCAATCCGCGTCATTTTCTTTCAGAAGAAATACTCTGAAACCGTGTGCAATACCATTCCGGTAAACGGAAATTTCATCATCAACGTGTAAGTCAATATGATACCTTGAGGGATATTTAGAAGGCATAATTTCCTTTTTATTCCCCTGCACCTCTTGAGCATGACGTTTGCCGTTTATAATATTGTCGATCCTTATGCCATAATGTTTAAAAATAATTCTTATATATCGTGGCGAACGGTATGAGGTTGTGTAAATCCAGAGTGTAATATCCGATTTATTTATCCATGATAAAAGTTCAATTGTACCTTTTCTCAGCCTGTCCCTGTAAATTCTGCACAACGGAAATTTAAGCGGATTTTCAGTCGGCACTTTTTCGGGATTCACAAATAATGTTTCATCCAGATCAAAAGAAACGATCATAAATCTTCATACTCATATTCAGCATTAAAAACAACCGTTCCGTCTCTTCTTATACCTTTTTCCGATATACAGCGGTTTTTCTCATCATAAGCATATATTATTTTATTATAAAAATCATGATATTCCATATCTAAAGTAAGAATATTTCCTCTGTCATCATAAGTATACGCAGTAGTATTGGAATAATCAGCTTTATTTTCATAATGCTCGGTTATTTTCCTGCCGTTTTCGTCGTATTCATATTCTGTATATTCATAAGGTTCGGTATCGCCGTCATGATTATACCCTTTATCAACTTTTACATTCCCGTTTTCATCATATTCGGAAACAATTGATCTCCTCGGATTTTTATCTCCGTCATACCAAAAATCCTCACGTATCAGCCGACCGTCTGCGTCGTATTCATATGTTTCCCAATGTTTCAAATTAATATCATCAATATAATGCACGGCAAGTTTAAGTCTGTTTTTGTCATCGTATTCATATTCGTCACGAGAAACATAAATATCATCGCTGTCCGACGCATGCCTTATCATCTGACTATATATCAGATTGCCATTGCCGTCGTAAATGTTATCATAATCGGTATATCGATTTGATATATCCGACCGAAGACCTATTGTACGAATTTCCTTATCATATTCATCATAGAACGTTATGAACCTCAACATCTTCTCGCCTTGCGTATTATATCTGTAATGATTCTGCTTGTATACGGCATTTTTGGGAATATAATTTACATCTCGCGAATAAGTCACAATCGGAGCAGTAGTCTGAGTTGTCGTTGTTGTCTGCTCGGCGTTTGCTGCTGTGGAGGAGCAGACTGTCGTTGTCGCATCGGCAGCGATTTCGGTTACGGAGACTTCCTCCGAAGAAGAAATCTCCTCATCTACAGAAGTATCGCTGCATGATATGAGACATACGGCAAACAGCAATACAAAAATCAGCCGTTTCACTTATTCTTATTGACAATTCTTGTTTCAACAGAACCGTCCTCAAGATTCACATAGCGAACGAAGAGAGAAACCTTGTTGTCCTCATTGAGATTATTCCAGAGCATATCGGTAAATTCATCGATATTTCCCGAAATTCCGACAAGTTTAGGCTCGCCTTCAAAGCTGGGGAGCGGATTTCCGTCGCCCATGTAAGTGTGAATGAAATGACCCTCGCCATCAACGGGATTATTATAGCTGAACGTATAACGCTGACATGAATCAGGATTTCCGTTGGCAGATTTCAGGATAGACATCGCGTAATTGAAATTCTTATCTTCAAAGCGGAGAATTCCCGAAATTCTGGGCGTATAGTTGGGAGCGTCGTCCTCGAATTCGCGAGTGCGGAGGGACTGCTCGAAAGTGAACTGCTTGTCCATAAGCTCGTAGATAGTATCGGTCTGGTCGCCGTTTGTAACGATCAGCTTATTGCCGAGAACGCGAACGGGAGCGTAAATAATGAGATGCGGATCGGAAAGCTTCGAGGGGTCGAAAGCCTGCGTGCGGATTCCGTCGCCATCCTCAACAAAAACGCGGTTACGGCTGTTTTCGCTTCTGCCCATGATAAAATATCCCGTAACAGCGTACTTTCCGCAGTCTGACTTACCGATAACAATACCTCTTCCGGGATATGCGTTCGAACTTAACTCCTTAGCTAAATCAAGTTTGATCATTTTCTTTTTCTCCTTTATAATTATAAATTTTTAAAATAAATATTTGCGATTAAAAAATGCGCGATTCAGATTTTCAGAATTTGTTTTCATAATATAACAGTGAAAACGGCTATATATCGTCATTTACAGAATCAGCCAAATTAGCCGGGCTGTTTTGGAGCATATCCGCATAAAAGGCGCGTAAAATATACTATGATAACAAACCTTTAATATTGTAATAGATCTATTCCGTCACATAAGCCTTTTCGTCGATGATCTCGATCTTATCCTGACAGAAAAGCGAAGCCGCCTTGGGAAGAAGTTTCCACTCGACGTTCTCCATAATGCGACGCTGCAAAATTTCGGGAGTATCGTCCTTTTCAACATTGACAACGCCCTGAAGAATTATCGCGCCCGCGTCGGCTTTTTCATTCACAAAATGGATGGTAGCACCGCTGACTTTAACGCCGTAAGCAAGCGCGGCTTCATGAACGTGCAGCCCGTAATAGCCCTCGCCGCAGAACGACGGAATAAGCGCAGGATGCACATTTATAATTTTATAAGCATACTTGCTTGTCAGGCATTCGTCAAGAATTGTCATAAAGCCTGCCAGAATGACCAGATCAGCCTTTTCCTCGTCGAGAGTTTCGAGAATTGCCATGCTGTAGGATTTGCTGTCGGCAAACTCTTTTCTCGGTATAACGCGTGAAGCGATACCGTTTTCAGCCGCTCTTGTCAGAGCATAGGCATTCGGATTCGAAGAAATAACGCAGGTTATCTTACCGCCTTTGATTTCTCCCGATTTTTCGGCATCTATAAGCGCCTGCAAATTTGTGCCGCCGCCAGATACCAGTACAACAATATTTTTCATTAATACACCTCGTATAATATCAATGCGCAATAATCGCGATAAGCACGAAAAGCGCAGGTATTCCGCCATATATCATATATCGGTAATAATGGCTCGTGAGTTCGAAACTGCGGTTTGAGAAATAAAAAAACACGGGATCGTCGGGATCGTAGCATATCAATTCCTCGCCGCCCACTTCATAAAGCTTCGACTTTGCCGCGACCGTATAAACAGAACTTACAGTCCTGCCCTCTATGGTTTCATACTTCACCACGGGATAAAAATGCTTTGGAACGCCTTTTACTTCGCGATATTCGGTTATTTCCGCATAAACGGCTTCCGTTCTGCTCATTCTTTTCTTCACGACTATAATATGCGTCGCCATAAGCAGCGCAAACAGCAGATAAATTCCCAGTAAACCGTAAAGCAGCACGCCGTAATGAAAGGTCACGCCCACTATAATAAAAGAAGCTATCGCCCATATATAATCGGTCTTATCAGTATTCATACTATACTCCTATTCAACAAACTGAACGTGTCCGTCGATTATTTCCGTATCGTCATATGAAAGAGGAATCCCCTCGTCGACGATCATCTGACCGTAAATATCAGTAATTCTGAACGTAAACGGACCTGCACCCATGCTGTCGGATTCGAAATAATTATACTGCCGCCTTGGAATCTCCACGAAACTTCCATCTTTGTCAAGATATTCCAGCCGCGTTATAGGATAAAGATGATTTCGCACCTGAACTCCGCACCAATGCTCCGTAGAACCCTCTTTATATTTATACTGAACGGTGGAATTTTTCGCATCTTCAAAGGGAACTATTTTCCAGCTTACAGGAACTTTCCCCTTTTCAACGGGCGCTATAAGCGGAAAGGCGTCGGTATACAGATCAAGATCGCCTTTTTCGCCCTCCGGCAGAAGATCGGTCACGAACATATTTATTGTACCCAACTCGCCCGTCACTTCAAGATAAGCGCCCGCAAGCTGAGCATTATTGTAATCGGCAAGATTCATAGCGACTATCCAGTGATCGCGCGAAACGGGGTCGAGCATAGCGCATCCGCCCTCGTATCCTCCGCCGTAAAACGTGCCGTTTCCAGTATGTATCGTGCCTTTCGGTTCAAGAATGCAGCTTTCGTCTATCGCGATATCGACGTTATCATAATCGCTTCCGTTTCCGCAGCCGAGCAGGAAATCTTTCAGAATCTCCAGTTTTTCGGCAGAAACGCCTTTCTGACGTGCAGCTACAAGATCATATACATCAACAACGCCGTCGCTGAATTCGTCCATAGGTATACCTGCCGAAAATGCAGGCATTGCCGCGGCATAAAAAATCGCAGCCGCAGCCAAAATAACAGAAATTTTTTTCATATCTCACACCCGCATTTCTGCCCAAATCATAAAAGCTCCGAGACCGATAAGTACAGCCGCAAAAATAAATTTATACATTACTTCGCGGACAAAAAAGAATTTCTTTGAGTTGTAAACATAGTATTTAGGATTCAAAGGATCATAACGGACAGTCAAAGGAGTTTTAGTTTCATACGCCATCGCAAGTTCGCGGCATTCTCCGAATTTCAGCGTCCATGCGAAAGCTTCTGAAATTATCTCCTCACCGTTTTCCGTAATATAACTTACAACAGGTCTGTATTCGTTCGCGACAATCGGCAGCCCTTTCACGAATTTAACAGAAGTCCTTGAATCGAGCCGAACTATTTCGCCATCGGTTTCAATAAACCTTTTTTCACGTTCAATTCGTCTTTTTCCCTGAATAAAGCCGACAACCGCAAGAATTATTCCGAGAAGCGCTGTTATGCCGCCCGAAACAGTCATTATATTCATAAAACAGCACCTCCCAAAATCGTTTTTGTTTTGCTGAAATAAATCTTAGTTGTTCCGCGATATCAAGGGATTTTGTCTCCTCGACTCCTTGCAAAGATATTACCCTCTTGACCTCTGATCTCATAATTTTTTATCCCTTCGGGGTAAAAAATTATGAAATATCGGGATTCATAAGGGACAATGTCCCTTATGCAGAGGGGGTTCGGGGGAGACAGAGTCTCCCCTGATAACACAGCACAACTACAAATTTAATTTTAGCAAATAATAACGCCCTCGTCGGATTCAACCAATTCGCCGAGAACATAGGCGTCCTCGCCAGCCGCCTTAATAGCAGCAATCGCCTTGTCTGCGTCGTTCTTATCAACCGAAACGATCATTCCCACGCCCATATTAAACGTATTGAACATATCGCGTTCGGGAATATTTCCGCTGCGGGCGATAAGATCGAAGATCGGCAGAACCTGAACTGCGTTTCTCTCAATTTTAGCGGCAAGATTCTTGGGAAGCGCGCGCGGAATATTCTCATAGAAGCCGCCGCCTGTAATATGCGAGATCGACTTGACATTAACCGCATTAAGAAGACTCATAACAGCCTTAACATAAATTCTCGTAGGCGTAAGAAGCGTTTCGCCGAGAGTTGCGCCGAGGTCGTTGAAATGCATTGCAAGATTCTGCTCGTTCACGTCGAATACTCGTCTCACGAGCGAGAAGCCGTTTGAATGAACGCCGCTGGACTTGATAGCGATAAGCACATCTCCTGCTTTCTGGGTATCGGGCTGAAGAATCTTGTCCTTATCCACAACGCCCACTGAAAAACCTGCGAGGTCGTATTCATCCTCAGGCATAAGTCCGGGATGTTCGGCAGTTTCGCCGCCGATAAGAGCGCATTCCGCCTGAACGCAGCCCTCCGCAACACCTGAAACTATCTCTGCTATCTTTTCGGGGATATTCTTTCCGCAGGCGATATAGTCGAGGAAAAACTGGGGTTTTGCACCGCAGCATATAATATCGTTCACGCACATTGCCACGCAGTCGATTCCGACTGTATCATGCTTATCCATGATAAACGCGATCTTTATCTTAGTTCCGACGCCGTCCGTACCAGAAACGAGAACGGGCTTGTTAATGCCTGTCATATCAAGTTCGAAAAGACCGCCGAATCCGCCGATTCCCGAAATGCAGCCGGGAAGCATGGTTCTTGCGATATGTTTTTTCATAAGCTCAACTGATTTATAGCCGGCAGTAACGTCAACGCCTGCCTTTTTATAGCTTTCGGAAAAACTGTTATTCATTTTTTTACTCCTTTATGGATTTGTATTTATGGCAACACGCACAAATGATTACTTTGTGCGTGTTATCTATATGATTTGCTTTTTATTCTTTACCGCTCCAGCAATATGTACAAAGATTGCATTCTGGCAGACCGACAGCCTTTACCTTACCGGGAAGCGACTGGAATTCCAGCGATGTAAGCTTCAATCTGCGGCAGATCTCGTCGCGGAGTTTTCTTCCTCTTTCGGTGGAGGAATCGCTGTATTCCGCAAGATACTTAACGCCCTCTTCACCCTCGAATTCATCTATTATCTGACGGGCGATAAGCTCCAGCTCGGAATGGCTTCTTGAAAAATTCAAATACTTGCAGCCGTACATGATAGGCGGACAGGCGGAACGCATATGAACTTCTTTCGCGCCGTTTTCGTAGAGGAATTCCACGGTTTCGCGCATCTGAGTACCGCGCACGATGCTGTCGTCAACGAAGAGAAGCTTTTTGCCCTCGATAAGTTCATGAACGGGAATAAGCTTCATTTTCGCCACAACGTTTCTCATGCTCTGATTTGCAGGCATAAAGCTTCTCGGCCACGTGGGAGTATACTTTATAAACGGACGAGCAAAGGGAATTCCGCTTCTGTTGGCATATCCGATAGCGTGAGGAGTGCCTGAATCGGGAACTCCGCAGACATAATCCACATCGGGAAGTCTGCCTGCCGCGATATCGTTTTCAGCCATGATCTCGCCGTTTCTGGTACGCATAACTTCAACGTTCACGCCCTCGTAGCAAGCCGTGGGATAGCCGTAATAAGTCCACAAAAAGGTACATATCTTCATTTTTGAGGGGTCGCCCTCCGCAAGGACTTCAACGCCCTCCGCAGTTATCTTCACTATCTCTCCCGCCGCAAGTTCTTTATAAGTTTCATATCCCATTTTCTGGAACGCGAAAGATTCAGTTGAAAGGCAGAAACCGTCCCAGCGCTTGCCGATTACGACAGGAAGTCTTCCGTAAGCGTCGCGAGCGGCAATAATGCTGTCCTTAGTGAGTATTATCAGCGACATCGTGCCTTCAATCTTGCTTTGAGCGTAGCGGATACCGTCGACGAAAGTATCTTTCTGAGCGATAAGCGCGCCGATAAGATCGCCGGAATTGATGTTTCCGCTGCTCATAGCCTCGAAATTGGCGCAGCCCTTTTGCAGAAGCTCGTCAACCAGTTCGTCGGAATTTCTGATGATGCCGACGGAACAAACGGCATACAGCCCCAGTTTCGAGCGAACCATAATAGGCTGCGGATCGGTATCGCTGATGCAGCCGATGCAAAGCTTGCCGCGCATATTTACAACGTCGTTTTCGAATTTCGTTCTGAACGGAGAATTTTCGATGCTGTGGATATTTCTCTGAAAACCTACGTCCTCCGAATAGGAAGTCATGCCGCCGCGTCTTGTTCCGAGGTGGGAATGATAATCCGTACCGAAGAAAACGTCGGTTATGCAGTCGTTTTTCGAAGCTGCTCCAAAAAATCCGCCCATAAATTATTCTCCCATAAGTCTCTTCATAATTTCCTGATAAGCCTCTTCAACGCCGCCCATATCTCTGCGGAAGCGGTCCTTATCAAGCTTTTCATGAGTTGTGGAATCCCAGAATCTGCAAGTATCGGGAGAAATTTCATCGGCGAGAATGATAGTGCCGTCGGAAGTTCTGCCGAATTCAATCTTGAAATCGATAAGATCGATATTCAGACCCTTAAAGAAATTCACCATGAATTCATTTACCTTGAAAGCATACTTTGCGATAGTATCGATCTCTTCCTTAGTTGCAAGACCGAGCGCAAGAGCGTAATAGTCGTTGATGAAAGGATCGCCGAGATCGTCGTTCTTATAACTGAATTCAAGAATAGGAGTGAGAAGCTTAGTACCCTCTTCAACGCCCATTCTCTTTGAGAAGCTGCCTGCCGCAACGTTTCTGATAATAACTTCAAGAGGAACGATGGAGACTTTTTTAACAATAGTTTCGCGCTCGCTTATTTCCTCGACAAGATGCGTAGGAACGCCCTCTTTTTCGAGCATTTTGAACATATAGTTCGTCATTCTGTTATTGATAACGCCCTTACCGGAAATAGTACCTTTCTTTTCGCCGTTGAAAGCCGTAGCGTCATCCTTGTAGTCAACAATTACGAGGTCGGGATCGTTTGTGGCATAAACTTTTTTAGCCTTGCCCTCATAAAGCTGTTCGAGTTTTGTTACATTTTCCATAAATTTTTCCTCCTGAGATTTAATATGAAATATTTATGCAAGTCCGCGTCTTTACGGACAGGTAAGCATTAGATATTGGCAATTTCCGCCTGAAGCTTTGCGTCCTTTTCACGAACGCCGTCAGCCATTTTTTTCTTTTCGGCAATAAGCTTTTCGGAAAGTTCCTCATCGGCAACAGCAAGCATCTGAACTGCAAGAACCGCCGCATTTTTCGCGCCGTCAATTCCCACTGTCGCAACGGGAACTCCGGGAGGCATCATAACGGTAGCAAGAAGCGCGTCCATACCCTCAAGCGCCTTGGATTTCATCGGTATTCCGATAACGGGCAGAGTCGTATGACCTGCGACAACTCCTGCAAGATGAGCCGCCATACCTGCCGCGCATATAATGACGCCGAATCCGTTATCCTTTGCGTTTGAAGCAAATTCCGCAGCCTCGGCAGGAGTGCGGTGAGCGCTCATAACGCGGCATTCGAATTCAACGCCGTACTTTTTCAGCTCCGTAAGAGCCGCCTTAACGATTGGGAAATCGCTGTCGCTTCCCATGATAACTGCAACTTTTTTTGACATAATATATACTCCTTATTTAAAATTCCATACCCGCTCCGTAATCGTCAGCGTATCCTGCAAATGATTCCGAATCGGGTTCGGGCGCGGGATATATCGGAGCGTCAAGTTCAAATTCGCCCGATACCAATTCCGGATAATTCTCCTGGCTGCATCTAAAATGAACCGCCGCCTTATATTTATCCTGCATAGAACGCCTTTTTCCCGTTTCATCCATGTAAACGATCTCCATTTCCGCCATTATCGAAACTTCATATGCAGGTATTCCGCCCTCCGAACGCAATTCGTAAATATGTATATCGGAAATGCCAAGCAGGCGTTTTGAAACTATGGCGGATTCATTTTCAAAAAGCGGTGAAAAATCATTGCGGTTTCGCTCGGAAATTTCAGCAATAAAACCATTATCGCCGCCATAAGCGTATTCAATATAATTTTCCGCGCCCGAAAGCATTTCCTCGATCATCGGCACGGTCAGCTTTGAAAGCAGCACTCTGCTGTAGATGTCAAGATTGTAACCGCAGCCCATGACCGTTCCCGAAGCGGAAGCGTTCTTAAACATCAGTTCGCCGCCGCCCTGAACGTAAGCATAGGTATATTCGCCCATATCATCGTTCAGTATAAGCTCTTTTCCGCTGACTCGGTACGACCGCCAGGTATGCCGGAAATACGGCATGAAACCGCTGTCATACAAGATCAATTCTCCCCCGTCGTCGCTTTCGGCGCAGTAAAGATCAAGTTCGCCCACGGATAAGGGCAATATACTTTTATAAATTATAGGCACGATGAGATCTCCCTCGCTGTCGATACAGCCGAACAGCAGTTTGCCGCCGATTTTTTTAGAGGCGATATAAATATCGTCCGCCGCCTGAGTAATGCTTGTCCATTCGGGCGCGGCAACTATCCTGCCTGCCTCCGCGATCCCGACATTTCCGCTGCCGTCGCTGAAAATTGAGCGTCCGCGGCTGTCTGTGGCGATTATCTTCTCTATCACGGTCTGATTTCCCGTATTTTTTTTATTTTCGGGAACGCTGACATAAAACCGCATGACCGCCGCCGCAAGTATCAGGAAAACCGCCGCAAGCAGTGAAGCGATAAGCCGTGTGCGCTTATTCAACAGCCGATCACCGCCTTATTGCTGCGGAGAGACATCGTTTTTCTCGAGCGAAACAGCCTGCGCGCCGTTATTTTTACGGCTGCGATAAATTTCATCGGTCTCGCCTGCGATATAAATGGGACGCTTTTTAACTTCCATATAGGCTTTTGCAAGGTACATTCCAAGAATCCCCGTACAGCCGAGCTGAATTCCGCCAACAGCGAGAATAGCAGATATAACAAAAAACCAGCCCATTGAAATATCGGTAAACAGAGCTATGACAAGTCCCATGAAAACGAGGATGACCGCCGCCAGAAAACTTGCGATCCCGAAGAATACGGACAGTGAGAGCGGCGCGGTCGAAAACGCCATGATGCCCTCGAGGGAATATTTAAACAATCCCCAGAACGACCACGAGGTCGTGCCTGCCATACGCTCGACGTTTTCATAAGGCATATATTTTACCTTAAAGCCCACCCAACTGAAAATTCCCTTTGAAAAGCGGTTATATTCCGACATTTCGAGGATAGCGTCGACCATCTGCCGCGTCATGAAGCGAAAATCCTGAGCGCCGTCAACTATTTCCGTCTGAGAGATCTTATTCATTATCTTATAGAAAAGACGTGCAAAAGCGGAACGAACTTTTGATTCGCCGGTTCTGCTGACGCGTCTTGTTGTGGCGCAATCGAATTCGCCGTCCTTGACATAATTGTACATTTCGGGCAGAAAAGCAGGAGGATGCTGAAGATCGGCGTCCATAACGACAACATAGTCGCCCTTTGCATTTTTCAAACCGGCGTACATACCTGATTCTTTGCCGAAATTACGGGAAAACGAGATATATCTCACACGCTTGTCCTTATCGGCAAGTTCTCTGAAGATCTCAAGAGTTCTGTCCTTTGAGCCGTCATTTATAAAAAGATACTCAAATTCCAGATCAGGATGTTCTTTAGCCATTCCTGCCGTTACTTTGGTGATCTCCTCATAGAACATCGGGAGAACCTCCTGTTCATTGTAGCATGGTACAACTACAGAAACAAGTTTCATATTTAAACCTCCAGTCTCCGAACCGCGATTCTCTCGCAGCCGAATAACAATAAATACACTTTTAATTATACTACAAAACAATAAATACTGCAAGAGTAAATTGATTTTTTTTTAAAAAAACTTATATAATTTTTTAAGAGCCTGTTCAGTATCTTTTTATGTATTGTGCAGCGTTTAGTATAAGAGCTTGTGTTCATAGGTTCAGCAGACGTCTTTTCGGCAAATTTGTATGCTGAACTTCGTCAAAAACACTTGCAATATGACAGTATTCCTGCGTGTTTTTTCCTTGTCAGCATACAAATTATGCTCGAAAATACGCATACTTCACCTATGAACACAAGCTCTAAAAAGGTCATAAGCAACATACAAACATTTTCATGCTTCAAGTCATGAAAGAGATTCTTAACTTTTCAAGGGAATATTTGACAAAAAAATCAATAACATTTTGTTATTTCCGCTGAAAATTTTATTTTTAGTATAATATAAGGCTTTATTTTTAAAGAAACTGTTGATTTTTTTTGATGAATTTGTTATAATGTATCTGTATAGTATTGATCTGCACCGCAACGACAAGATAGACGACGCTTCACTGAACCCAGAGGAGGTCATCTATGCAGACAGGTTCTAATGGTGCTGCCCGAAAATAAATCGGCTTTCGCTGCCGTAAAGCGAAGCTGCGGAATTGCCGCAGAATGGAGAACGTTATGGAAATAACACTTATAACCGCCTCTTTCAACGATGAGGTCCACGGTACTTTCAACGATAAGAAAACAGGCTGCGGAATCAATCTTATGAAGCCTGAAAACGTCAATCGCTACCGCCGCAGTTCAAAAATGACTGATCTTGGCGAAATTACCTGTGAAAAATGCAAAACCAAGATTGCAAAAGAAATGATCAAGGCGGATCAAAAGGAAATGAAAGCCCTCCTAAAAGAGGAAAAGCTGCGCGTAAAGAGAGGACTCGGCGACGAGGGAATCGTTCCGCTTGGCAATACCACAGCAAGGATAACAGGTCAGCAGCCAGAACCCGAGCCGATTCCAGAACCCGAACCTGAGCCGATCCAGACTGCTCCTGCGCTTCCGGAAAATGCAATGGACGAAGAACTCGCGAAATTTGCAATAAAGAAACCAGAACCGCCTAAGGAAGAACCTAAGCAGGAAGACGATTTCCTCGCGCAATTCGCTATCCAGAAGCCAACAGAGGAATCCGCTGCGGAACCCCCGAATGATGACGATGATTTTCTTGCGCAGTTTGCAATTTCCACGCCGGCAGCAGAAGAAAAAACTGCGCCGGAAGTCAAGGAAGAGCCTCCCGTTATCGACGATATATCTGAGGCGCTCGCGGCGATTCAGCAGACTCCCGCAGCTGAAGGAAAAGAGCCTGAACAGTCCGAGATCAGCGATGAAGATATACTCAGTATGTTCTCGATAGATCAGCCGAAAAACGAAGCCCCAAAGAACAACGCTGTGGAAATTCTTTCCGAAGAACTCGAAGAAGAAGCCGGCAGATACGATAACGACTCCGACGTTATCGACGTTGAAGAAGAACATATGTCTGCTATTAAGGAAACCCCTGCCGCCGTGGAAGAATCTGAGCCTGAAGAAGAAAATCTCGGTCTCAGCAGCGATTGGGATTTGATCGCAAATCAACTTTTCGGCGAGCCGTTTGCAGAGACAAAGCCTGTCGAGGCTGAATCTACCGCAGAAGAAACGAAAGAAGCAAAGGAAACTCCTGAAAAGAAATCCGAAGCTGCTGCTCCTGAAAATAAACCCGAAATTGAGGAGATATCCGCTCCCGTTCTGGAAGATATCGCTCCTGTCAAAGAACCTGTTATCGAGGAAATTTCCGCTCCCGTTCTGGAAGATATCGCTCCTGTCAAAGAGCCTGTTATTGAGGAAATTTCCGCTCCTATTCTGGAAGATATCGCTCCTGTCAAAGAGCCTGTTATCGAGGAAATTTCCGCTCCCGTTCTGGAAGATATCGCTCCTGTCAAAGAGCCTGTTATTGAGGAAATTTCCGCTCCTATTCTGGAAGATATCGCTCCTGTCAAAGAGCCTGTTATCGAGGAAATTTCCGCTCCCGTTCTGGAAGATATCGCTCCTGTCAAAGAGCCTGTTATCGAGGAAATTTCCGCTCCCGTTCTGGAAGATATCGCTCCTGTCAAAGAGCCTGTTATCGAGGAAATTTCCGCTCCCGTTCTGGAAGATATCGCTCCTGTCAAAGAACCTGTTATTGAGGAAATAGTTTCTGAACCTGCATCCCAAACCGCCCCGCCTGTACTTGATGATATCAACGCCGCACTCAACGCATTGAATTCACCTGCACCTGTTCAGCCTGTCGCTCCCGCTCCTGTTCCCGTTCAGCCTGTCATGCCAACTCCCGCTCCTGTTCCTGTTCAGCCTGTCATGCCAACTCCCGCTCCTGTTCCTGTTCAGCCTGTCATGCCAACTCCTGCCCCTGTTCCTGTTCAGCCTGTTATGCCCGCATCTGCTCCAACAGCTGCAAATACGTCTCAGATACTCTCCGTTCCGCAGATCACGGGTTACAACGAAAACAATCAGCCTATTTATACATATGTTCAGATGCAGATACAAGGCTACGATCAGAACGGTCAGCCTATCCTTACTCCTCTTCCCGGTCAGGAAATTCCTGTTCCGACCGTTCCGAGTTTTAATAAAAATACTCGTTTGCAGGACGCTATCGCCGCTGCAAAGGAAGTTCCGACTTCTTACAAGGATATGACTCCAGGTCAGCGTATCGCCGCTGCCGAAGCTGCAAAAGGCTCGCAGGTTTCCGCAAACGTTTCTAAAATTGCTACGAATCCCCACGCGCGTTCAACTTCTCAGGCGTTTATCAGCGCAATCTCTGAATCAAAAGAATACGCAAATCAAAGCCTTACCGAAACGCAGGGTCTTCAGCAGCGTTCAGCCGTTCTTTCTTCTATCGAGGACGTTCTCTCTCAGCTTGGCGACAATTCGCTGAAAGAAAGAAAACAAGCAGAATCAAAAATGAAAAGCAATATCCCTGCTTATCAGGAATTCAAGATTCCAACAAGATCAGCATCGACAACATCATCTTTTTCAACACCGTCTTCAAAACCGTCTCTCAGCAAACCTGCCTCGCCTGCTCCGAACAGACCGCTTACAAAGGCTGAACTCAAGGCATTGAAGAAACAGGAAAAGATCGACGCTAAATTCCAGAAGGAAATGGCGAAGAGAAATAAATAAAACGAGGTATAAAATGGAATACAATGAAATTATTGCAGCGTTGAAAAGCAAACTCGGCGATTCACCTGAAGAAAACGAAAAAATTCTTAAAGCCGAGGGCGAAAAATTCGCTCATACAGGCGATTACACCGCATTAAAAGCCGTAGGGGAACTTCTTATGGAAAATATGCCTGCCGATCGAAAAGAAGAATTACAGCGGCTCACTTATCTTGACGGAATGAGACTTGACGAGGTCTACGGCAAAATTCTTAAACTCATAAATGAGAAGAAAAACCTCGAAGCCCTGCCGCTTGCGGAAAAACTTTATAAAAAGATCATGCTCGATTTCGCCGAAACGGAAACTTCAAAATTTGTTTCGCTGAGAAATCCCTTTGAAGATAATCTCTGTCAGATGCTCTTTAAACAGGAGAAAAATCTCAGCCGCACTCCCTTTGATTTTTCGGCATATATCACAACCTACGCCTATCTGCTCGTTGAAACGGGCGCGAATATAGACGCTATCCCGATACTCGAAAAGGCTATCTCCTACAATCCCGTAGACGTTGGCCCAAGATTTGAACTTGCCGAGATATACAAGATAATCCGCAACAAGAAAATGGTTCTTCAGGTCACAAGAGATACCCTTGAAATAGCTTCTTCACCGGTTGCAATTGCGCGCTGTTACGCGAATGTGGGATATACTCTCGTAGACAGCGGAGAATATGAGGACGCTGTAGTATTCTACACAGCAAGCGCAATGTTCGCTCCGAATCCCGCAATTCCTCTTGAATTGAAGCACGTTGCAGATCTTAAAGGTTCTCCCGTTGTAAAGCCCTCTCCTCAGAAAGTTATCGATACCATGAAGAAGTACGATATCGAATACGGGCCGAATAAGAGAGTAATTGAAATTGCCGCTCAGCTTGCAAGCTATTATATCGGCAAAAAGGATATTCCGCAGGCTCTCAACGCTTTAAAGCTTACTTATAATCTTACTCTCGATGAAGATGTAAAAAAGCTTATTCTCCAGATGGATCCCAAGGCGGCTATGCTTCGCCCGAAATCAGAATGATCATCTCAGCCGCCGCGATACGCGGCGGCGCTGTTTTTTCATTATAAGTCAACAACTTGATAATGCAGCGCAGATATAGTCGTTCTACTTGAAATTAGAGCGACTAAAAAAACGGATTTCCGTGAAAAAACAGAAAAATCAATTGACAATCCACGGTAATTGAGTTATAATAGATGTATAATAAATTGTGAAGGAAGGTTACAACAATATGGCTAATGAAAAAAGCTTAAAAGTACTCATTGTAGACGACGATAAAAACATTTGCGATCTGCTGAGACTTTATCTCGAAAAAGACGGCTACAGCGTTATTCTTTCTCATGACGGTGAAGAAGCTGTCGTAAAATTTAATGCACTTAAACCTGATATGGTTCTTCTCGATATAATGCTCCCCGGTATAGACGGCTGGCAGGTATGCCGCGAGATCCGCAAAAAATCCAACGTGCCGATCATTATGATCACGGCAAAAGGCGAAACTATTGATAAGGTCATCGGTCTTGAACTGGGCGCGGACGACTATATAGTAAAGCCCTTTGACGCCAAAGAAGTTATTGCCCGTATCAATGCTGTTACGCGCAGAGTAGGCAGCATCAACGTTGAACCGGAGATCAAGGAAGTCCGCTATGATAAGCTGTCCGTCAATATGACGCGGTATGAACTTAAAGTCAACGGAAAAAGCGTTGATACGCCGCCAAAAGAACTGGAACTGCTCTATTATCTGGCTTCCAATCCCAACAGAGTCTACACACGCGACCAGCTTCTCGACGAGGTATGGGGATTTGAATATTACGGCGATTCGCGCACTATTGACGTTCATATAAAGCGTCTCCGTGAAAAACTCGAAGGCGTTTCCGATAAATGGGCGCTGAAAACTGTCTGGGGCGTAGGATACAAATTCGAAGCGGAGGAAGAGGAGTAATTATACTCGTCTTTATTACAAAATTGCAAAAGAATAAAAGTTCCTTTTATCGTCTGTTTCGGCATATACTGATCGTTATATTATGTTTTCTCGTCACGATAGGTATACTCATCGTTAATCTCAGCGCGGCTATCTATAAAAAATCACGTCTCAACGATATAAAAGCCATGGGCGAAATGTTCGTCAGCTGCATAAGCGACGAATACGAACGCAACAGCGCAGGATACGTAGAATATGCTGAAGAATTGCGCCTGAATATCATGTGCGAGTATGACGTGCTCATATATATGTATAATCAGAACGGATCGGCGCTGCTTGGCAGACAATGGAGCGACGACGACGTCAAGCCCCTTGCCATTGATATGCGCGATACGCTGGATTCCGACGATTATCTCGACATTGACAAAACGTCTTATCTGTCGAAAAGCGAGCCATATCTCATATATGGTTCAAAGTTTTATCTTCAGCAGGAGAACGAAAAATTTCTTCCCTCCTATATTCTCGTTTATGGCGGAACAGACGGTCTCAACCGATTTACAATGAATATAACTCTTGCATATGCTGCAATCATGCTCATAGCGTTTGTCTCCTGTTATCTCATTATAAAAAGACGATTCGAAAAGCATATCGAATTCGAAAATAATTTCCTGAAGATCAGCGAAAAGTACTCCAAGGGCGATTTTTCTGAAAAGCTTGATACCGATCTTTCGGAAAATCTCAAACAGATCACCGAACACGTAAATATTCTTGCCGCCAATGTTTCAAAAAGCGAAGAGAAGAGCAGTACGTTCATTGCCAACGTTTCTCATGAACTGCGCACGCCTATTACAACTATAGGCGGATTTGTTGACGGAATTCTCGACGGCACTATAAAAAAAAGCCGCCAGCAGGAATATCTTGTCCTTGTTTCTCAGGAAATTCAGCGTCTGCGCATTCTCATCACTTCAATGCTAAATATGAGCCGTTTCGAATCCGGAACCATGTCGCCTAATTTTCACGAGACGAATATTACTGATCTGGTAATAAAGGTTGTCCTTATGTTCGAAAAGCGCATCGAAGAAAAAGAACTTGAAGTTGAAGAACTCGACAGCAGCAGACTGACCGCAGTCGTGGACGCCGATTTAATGCAGCAGGTCATTTATAATCTTGTTGAAAACGCTGTAAAATTCGTAAATAAGGGCGGAACGCTTTCGTTCAGCTTCGACAGGCAGGACGATATCTGTATAATCGGCATAAGAAATACAGGCGAAGGTCTGAAAGATTCCGAAATTCCGCAGGTTTTCGACAGATTCTACAAAACCGATTCATCGCGCGGCAAAGATACATCGGGACTCGGTCTTGGATTGGCGATATCACGTAAAATAGTTCATCTTCACAATGGTCATATCGTCGTAAAGAGCGTTTATGGAGAATATACGGAATTTCAGATACGCATTCCTGTCGATCCACGAACAGTTAATAAAGACAAAAAGGAGAAGAATAATGGACGAAATGGATAAATTTTTCGGAGGCGATCAAACTCAGTCTCCTCCGGATGATCCAAACGGCAACAGTCATAATCCCGATCAGCGGCCTTATACGCAGCAGAATCCGAGCGCCCGGTACGATCCGCATCCTATGAATCCGCCGCGTTATGACGCATTCATGTACGAACCCATAGGATTCGAAGATCCAATGCGCCGTCAGAATGCCGCTGTACAGGCTGAAAAAGAAAAAACGCGCCATATCAGACAGGAGCGCGCCACACTTGTTATTTTCGCCGTTCTTGTAATAGCCGTCATCATTTTTGGATTTGGCGGCATAGTTGCCGACATTCTGACCGGAAGCAGCCGAATCAAGACGCTTGGCGGTGAACAGGTCGTAATATATCAGGAAAGCAAACCCAAAGGCGCGACCGATCTCTCCAAATTTCAGAACGAAAACGGTAAATACACCACTGAGGGAGCCGCGGCGGCTGTCAGAGATTCAATTGTCGAAATAAAGACGTACGCCGACGCCTTTCATAAAGATCTTCTCGGAACGGGTTCGGGAGTAATACTAAATGAGGACGGATATATCGTCACAAACGCCCATGTTCTGGATTCCGAAGGCTATCACGACGTTCATACGGCGGACGGCAGCATTTATTCCGCAAAAATAGTCGGCAGAGATTCCAAAACCGATATTGCCGTTTTGAAAATTTCAGGAACCGGTCTTTCCCCTGCAACTCTTGGCGATTCCGACGAAGTATTGGTTGGCGAACAGGTAATTGCCGTAGGAAATCCCGCCGGACTTTCGAATACCGTGACAGACGGTATAGTTTCGGCGGTAAATCGCGAAATTCGCAGCGATTCCACGGGATTCGAGATGAAATGTATACAGACCAACGCTGATATAAGCCCCGGAAATTCGGGCGGCGCGCTTGTAAATATGTACGGTCAGGTAATCGGCATTACGTCGTCAAAGTACATCAGCAGCTATTATGAAGGACTCGGTTTTGCGATAACGATAAACGAAGCGAAGCCGATAATCGAGGAATTGATAAGCAACGGCTATATAGGCGGCAGATTCCGCATCGGCATCGTGATGATAGATATGGCTGATCAGTCGAAAATAGCTACTATTGAAGACGACCTGGGTTATGATCTTCCCGAAGATTTTTATGGAATTTACATCACTGATCTAAACGAGGACTGCGACATTTACAACACTGAACTCAAGCCGAAAGATTTCATCACTAAGATAAACGGAATTCCTGTAAGAACTTATGATGAACTTTATGATACGATCAGCGAATCATACGGTGCAGGAGATACGGTTCCTGCAACCTGCGCTCATGTTTTTGAGGACGGCAAAATCGCAAAATACGAAATAGAATTCAAGCTTATGGAAGATACCTCAGGCGATTATTGATTCACATTAAGTTTTTGGGACGTTTTGAATTAACGCCCATGACGCCCCCGACTGCTCCTGCCGCAAGCAACAGGAGCAGTTTTTTCACGCTAGGAAATCCCCCTACGGTTATTGAAGCCGAAATTACAGCGGTACTTAATATACATCCGCATATAATTCCGTCTATCAAGCCGCGCCGCCTGCGGAATTTTCCGCATATTGCGCCTGCCGAAATTCCTCCGCAAAACAGCGAGATCACACTGAAATAAGGCAAAAACATCATAGTTTTTAAAACAAAGAATGTTATCAGCGAAAATATTATGCAGCATATTATTGTAACAGCCGCGCCTGCCGCAGACGACGCCGCAAAACTGAAAAAAGTATTCGACCACAAGCTCGGACGATGACGCCGCATAAAAAAACACCTCCGCATATATTGTCAGGTATGTAACAATATATGCGGAGGTTATTTTGATTATTCTTCCTCGTCCTTCTTTTTCTTGGACTTCTTAGTTTTTTCATCTTCAGCGCTGTCAGAAACTCCTGCCGAAGCAAGCTTAGTCTTGGTTTTTACAGCGGCAGCCTTTGCGCGGTCGTTAGCAGTAATGTTTTCGCCGATCGCCCATTTTTTTATGCGAAGTTTATGTCTCTCGCCGCCTGTTTCAATAACAACAGTATCATCGCCGATACGAACTACCATTCCGACGATTCCGCCGCTCGTGATAACCTCGTCGCCTACCTGCAAACTTTCCTGCATAGCCTTAGCTTCCTGTTCGCGCTTTTTCTGGGGTCTGATAGCCATAAAATAAAGCAGAACGAACATAAGCACCAGCGGGATTACCAATGTTGTTATCATTCCTCCGCCCGTACCTGCCGCAGCAGCCGCGTCCGAATTTCCGCCCGCAGCCTCCTCGGCAAAAGCATTCATAGCAAAAAGACTTGCCGCCGAAACAGCCGATACGGCAGATGTAAGAATCGCAGTAATTTTCCTTTTCATTTATATACTCCTTTTTTAATTTGATATTAATTATTATACCATATATGGCTAAAAATTGCAATAGTTTTCACCGATTTTTTACTTGTGCTGCATTATCAGGGGAGACGCTGTCTCCCCCGAACCCCCTCTGCATAAGGGACCAGTCCCTTATGAATCCCAATATTAAAATATTTATGCACCCGCAAGGGTACATAAATATTTTTAACAGAGATAATAAAGAATGTCCCTTATACAAAAGAGTTCAAGAAACAGTTTCCCTTGACAAAACAACACAAGTAAAAAAACAAAAAAGCCGTCCCGATAATTGGAACGGCTTGATTTATTTTATGCAAGCTTGATGATAGCCATTTCAGCAGCGTCGCCGCGGCGAGGACCGATCTTAACGATCTGGGTATATCCGCCGTTCTTATCTGCATACTTGGGAGCAATCTCATCGAAAAGCTTCTTAGCGACAGCTTCCTTAGTTACGTAAGCCATAACCTGACGCTTGGAGTGCAGATCATTCTTCTTACTGATAGTAATCATTTTCTCTGCAACAGCACGAACTTCCTTAGCTCTTGTAACAGTCGTTTCGATCTGACCGTTTTCGAGAAGGAAAGTTACCATGCCTCTGAGCATTGCCTTTCTGTGGTCAGATGTTCTGCCCAGCTTTCTTGTACCCGGCATGTATTTCACTCCTTTTCTTATAAGTGATAATTAGTATTATTCTTCTTCGGAGGAGAGATTAAAGCCCAATGACGCGAGCTTCTCCTTTACCTCATCGAAGGACTTCTTTCCAAGGTTTCTAACCTTCATCATTTCTTCCTCAGACTTGTTGATGAGGTCATCTACTGTATTAATTCCTGCACGCTTTAAGCAGTTGAAGGAACGTACCGATAAGTCAAGATCCTCAATCGTCATCTCAAGGATTTTCTCCTTGCCCTTTTCATCCTTTTCAACAAGGATCTCAGCCAGTCCAGCCTCTTCGGAGAGGTCGATGAACAGCTTCAGGTGTTCGTTGAGGAGGTTTGCTGCCTGTGATAAAGCTTCCTTAGCGGAGATAGTACCGTCGGTCCATACCTCCATAGTAAGCTTATCATAGTCGGTAACCTGTCCGAGACGCGTATCCTCTACGGTATAGTTTACCTTGAGAACGGGAGTGTAGATACTGTCGACTGCGATAACGTCAACAGGCAGCGATACCTGCTTCTTGTTTCTTTCTGCCGAAACGTATCCTCTTCCTCTGTCAATGGTAATTTCCATAAAGAGCTTTGCGTCCTTGCCCAGAGTTGCGATATGCATTCCGGGATCAAGAATGCTTACCTCAGAATCAGCCTTTATGTCGCCGGCGGTGATCTCGCACTCGCCTTCCGCCTCTACGTATACAGTTTTTGGACCTTCTCCGTGAAGCTTTGCCGTAAGACCTTTAATGCTGAGGATTATTTCAGTCACGTCTTCCTTGACGCCCGGAATCGTTGACAACTCATGGTGTATAGTACCATCCTTGCCCGAAAGCTTTACAGATGTTACAGCTACACCCGGAAGTGAGGAGAGCAGCACACGTCTGAGGCTGTTTCCAAGAGTTATACCATATCCACGCTCAAGCGGTGCTAAAACGCATTTGCCGTATTTGCCGTCACTTTTAAGCTCGACAATGTCGATATCAGGCTTATTGATTTTTTCCAGCATAAAAACCCTCCTATTTCGCAATAAGTGTTTTCTTCGAGTTCAAGCAATTTAGGATTACTTAGAATAGAGCTCGACGATGAGGTGTGTAGCAACCTCGTAATCAATGTCCTCAGCCGAGGGAAGACGAGTAACTGCTGCGGAGAAATCGTCCTTCTTGGCGTCAAGCCATGTAGGAACGATTCTGTCCTTAGTCTCTTCAACTGTTGCCTTGAACTTTTCGGAAGTTCTGTCTTTTTCTTTAAGGGCGATAACGTCGCCGACTTTAACTCTATAGGAAGGAATGTTTACCTTCTTGCCGTTTACCGTATAGTGGCTGTGAACGACAAGCTGTCTTGCTTCACGTCTTGTGAGAGCGAGACCCATTCTGTAAACAACGCTGTCAAGTCTTGTTTCGAGACAAGTGATGAGGTTGTCACCGGTCTTGCCTTCCATTTTTGAAGCGATCTCGAAGTAGTGATAGAACTGCTTTTCAAGTACGCCGTAGATAAACTTCAGCTTCTGCTTTTCCTTAAGCTGAAGACCATATTCAGAGATCTTCTTTCTGTTGTTAGCGTTCTTAAAGCGGATGGACTCCTTCTTGGAAACGCCGAGAACAGCAGGGCTGATGCCCAGATATCTGCACTTTTTAAGAATAGGTTCTTTCTGTACTGCCATTTATAACACCTCCAATATGATTAGACACGTCTTCTTTTGGGAGGACGGCATCCATTGTGGGGAATAGGAGTAACGTCCTTGATCATTCTTACTTCAAGACCGACAGTCTGAAGCGCTCTGATAGCAGCCTCACGACCTGCGCCGGGTCCCTTAACATAAACCTCAACGAACTTGAGACCATGTTCCATTGCAGCCTTTGCAGCCGTTTCAGCCGCTGTCTGAGCTGCGAAGGGAGTAGACTTTTTAGAACCTCTGAATCCAAGCTCACCGGCGCTTGCCCATGAGATCGCATTGCCCTGAGTATCTGTGATAGTTACGATTGTGTTATTGAAAGTGGACTGAATATGAACTGCGCCGCTTTCGATGTTCTTGCGTTCTCTACGTCTTCTGACTGTAGTAACCTTTTTACCCTTCTGCTGTGCCAAAGCTCATAACCTCCTTACTTCTTCTTGTTAGCGATCGTCTTTACAGGGCCCTTGCGGGTTCTTGCGTTAGTCTTGGTTCTCTGACCTCTTACGGGGAGACCTTTTCTGTGACGAACGCCTCTGTAGCACTGAATCTCAACAAGTCTCTTGATGTTAAGAGCAACCTCGCGGCGGAGATCGCCCTCAACAGTATAGTTTGCGTCAATATAGTCACGAAGTTTAGCTACATCCTCTTCAGCGAGATCCTTAACTCTTACGTCAGGATTTACGCCTGTGTTAGCGAGGATATCTGTTGCAGTCTGACGACCGATTCCGTAGATGTAAGTGAGTCCGATCTCGACTCTCTTATTCTTAGGAAGATCAACACCGGCTATTCTTGCCATATAATTACCTCCATTAGTTATGCTCAGGATTAACCCTGACGCTGCTTATGCTTCGGATTTTCGCAGATCACCATGATTCTGCCTTTACGTTTAATAACCTTGCACTTTTCGCAAATAGGTTTTACTGAAGGTCTGACTTTCATTGAAAATACCTCCTTATAGCGGATAGGGGACTTTTCGTCCTGTGTTTACTTAACGCGCCATGTGATGCGGCCTTTTGAAAGATCATACGGAGACATTTCAAGCTTTACCTTATCACCCGGCACGATTCTGATATAATTCATTCTGAGCTTGCCTGAAACATGGGCGAGAACCTCATGTTTATTCTCAAGCTGAACCTTAAACATTGCGTTTGGAAGAGCGTCGACAACCACGCCCTCGACTTCGATTACGTCTTCCTTGGACACTTGGATAACCTCCTTTACTCAGCCTGCGAAAATTCTTTCAGCAGCGTTCTGAGTTTTTTATCAGTTATATCTTTGATTTCGATCATACTGTTTGTCGGGCAGATATGTTTAAGATTTTTACGTTTCGGCTTATCAAGCTTTCTGCTTTTGCCGTTAACGATCGTACAAAAATCTTTATCAATGGAAGTTACAACGAAAAAGCTCCCCTTGTCTCTTCCGGCATTCGCCCTTACAACTGAGCCTATATTCAGCTTCACAAGCACTCCTCCTGCTTTTCTGCAATTTACCGTGCAAATATATCTGTACGATATTATTTTATGCGGGACATATTCGCCTTTACAGGCGAAGACCGCAAAGCACACTGCAATAAAAATCGAAAAGTGCGATTCCCTCCGTCAGGGTTTGGTCAAAATAACGGGACCATCAGGAGTTATTGCGATCATATGCTCAAAATGAGCCGACAGCGAACCATTTTTGGTAACCACGGTCCAACCGTCCTTGAGAGTTTTAACATCGTCGCCTCTGACGTTTATCATAGGCTCGATGCATATTGTCATACCGGAAACAAGCCGCGGTCCGCGGCCTGCGCGCCCCCAGTTCGGGATCTCCGGTGATTCGTGAACCTCTCTGCCGATTCCGTGGCCGCAGTAATTTCTTACGATCCCGTAGCCGCGTGAAGCACAGTACTCTTCTACAGCATGAGAAATATCTCCGATCCGTGCGCCCGCCTGAGCCTGAGCTATGCCTTCGTAAAGGCTTTTCTCCGTAACCTCAAGCAATGCCTTAGCTTCATCAGATATTTTACCGACAGGAAAAGTCCAGCAGCTGTCTCCGTTGAAGCCCTTATACGCGGCTCCCGTATCTATGCTGACAATGTCGCCTTCCTTCAGCCTGTGGCCGGCTTTTGGGATTCCATGGATAACCTCTTCATTAACTGAAATACAGGCGTTCGCGGGGAATCCATAAAGACCTTTAAAGCAGGATTTACAGCCGTGACGTGCGTAAAACTCGCCGACCAGCTTATCAACGTCAAGCGTTGACATTCCCGGCTTTAATCTTTCGCCCGCATACCATATTGCGCCGCAGGTAATTTTACCTGCTTCACGCATTATGGATAATTCGGACTGTGATTTAATGCTAATGCTCATCAGTTTACTCCTACAGCAGCAAGAGTAAGCTTAGAAGTTTCGGCAACTTCCTCCTGACCTTCTACTGTAACAAGTTTGCCCTGTTTTTCGTAGTAGTCCTTGAGAGGAGCTGTCTTTTCATGATAAGTTGCGAGACGGTCGAGAACGACTTCCGGCTGATCGTCCTTACGAACGATAGTAGCGTCGCCGCACTTATCGCAAACGCCCTCAATCTTTGAAGGCTTGTATTCAATGTGATACGAAGCGCCGCAGCCCTGGCAGACTCTTCTGCCTGAAACTCTCTGCTTGATAGTTTCGTCTGCAACGTTGATCTCGATCACCTTGTCGATGCGTATACCCATATCGTCAAGAGCCTTAGCCTGCGGAACAGTTCTGGGGAAACCGTCAAGAATGAAACCGTCCTTGCAGTCGTCCTCAGCGATTCTCTCCTTCAGAATACCGATAACGATATCGTCCGAAACGAGAGCGCCGGCGTCCATTGCAGCCTTTGCCTTAACACCGTACTCAGTGCCGTTTTTAGCGGCTTCACGAAGAATATTGCCTGTGGAGATCTGGGGAATATTCAGTGCTTCGGAAACGACTTCAGCCTGAGTTCCCTTACCTGCGCCCGGAGCGCCCAAAAAGATAAGATTCATGTTATATCCTCCTTAGCGATCTTATGAAAGGAAGCCCTTATGGTGCCTCATCATAAGCTGAGATTCGAGTGTACGTGTAGTTTCCAGCGCAACGCTTACCGCGATAAGGATCGTAGTTCCGCCCATTGAAAGGGACTGGAGATTTTCATCAGCCATTGAGAAGAAGATCGGGATAACAGCGATAATTCCGAGGAATACGGCGCCGACCAGCGCGATCTTTGAAAGGACTCTCTGGATATAGTCGGAAGTAGGCTTACCCGGTCTGATTCCGGGGATACCGCCGTTGCTCTGACGAAGATTATTAGCGATCTCAACGGGATTGTACTGGATTGAAACGTAGAAATAGTTGAACGCGATAATGAGTATGAAGTAAAGAATTGCGTATGACCAGCTTCTTGACGAGAAGAAGTTGCAGAAGTGGTAGTAGAAGCCCGAAGTCTTTGTAGGAAGACCTGCAAAGAGCTGAATAGTGGAAGGCAGCGACATGAACGACATCGCGAAGATGATAGGCATAACGCCGCTCATCATTACCTTTACCGGGATATGAGTCTTCTGACCGCCGTACTGCTTTCTGCCCACGACGCGCTTAGCATACTGAATAGGAATTCTTCTTTCCGCCTCGTTCATGAAGACGATGAAAGCAAATTCAAGAACTATGAATAATACATAGCCGATAGTAACGAAAAGGTATTTTTCGGGCTTTTCGCCGATAAGAGTCACAAGTCTGCCCGCGTCAACAGGGAAGCGAGCCGCGATACCTGCGAAGAGCAGCATAGAAACTCCGTTTCCGATGCCCTTGTCGCTTATTCTGTTACCCATCCATACAACGAAGGACGCGCCCGCAACGAAGCAGGCAATAATAACAGCGGCGCTGAAATACATTTCCCAGCCCTCGTTATATTTAACAGCGTGAAGTATTTCACCGCTGTCGCCTGTGGCTGTCATTCTCTTGAGGGTGATATAGTAAGCAAATCCCATAAAGACCGCAAGCGCCATAGCAACGGCAGCCGTGATCTTATTGAGTTTTTTCCTGCCCTCTTCGCCCTCGTCACGCAAACGTTCCAGCGGAGGCAGCGCATACGTCAGCAGCTGCATGATAATGGACGCGTTGATGTAAGGCGTGATCGAAAGCGAGAAAAGCGAAGCCTGTGAAAGCGCGCCGCCGGTGATGGTGTTCAGGTATTCAAGGAAGTTTCCTCCCGAAGCCTGCTGATCCATCCAGCTTGCAACGACCGCAGTGTCAAGAAAAGGAACTGCGACTGCGCTTCCGAATCTAAAAATAACTACCATGAGTAATGTGTAAAGAAGCTTTTTCCGGATTTCCGGAACGCTCCAAGCACGTTTCAGTGTCTGAAACACATTACATCACCTCAGTCTTTCCGCCTGCCTTTTCAATTTTCTCTACAGCGCTCTGAGAGAATTTTGCAGCTTTAACTGTGAGCTGTACTGTAAGCTCTCCGTTTCCGAGAACCTTAACGCCGTCAAGCTCCTTCTTTATAAGACCTGTAGCCTTGAGAAGCTCTGCGTCTACTACTGTTCCGTTCTCAAACTTGTTAAGATCGGAAACATTTACGATCGCATACTTAGTTGCGAAAATATTGTTGAATCCTCTTTTAGGGATACGTCTTGCCAGAGGCATCTGACCGCCTTCAAAGCCGATCCTTACGCCGCCGCCTGAACGGGCGTTCTGTCCCTTATGTCCCTTGCCGGCAGTTTTGCCGTTTCCGGAACCGTGACCTCTTCCTACACGCTTTACAGCCTTGTTGGAATCAGCAGCCGGAGTTAATTCGTGGATTTTCATGGTTTGCACCTCCTTGCTTACGCTTCAGTAACCTCGATGAGGTGTGAAATTTTCTTGATTTTGCCCTGTGTCTGAGCATTGTCGGGCTGAGTTGTAACGTCGCCGATCTTTCTGAGTCCGAGTGATTCGGCAGTAGCGATCTGATCCTTCTTACAGCTGATGAGGCTCTTAACGAGCTTGATATTTTTAGCCATTGTCAATGCCTCCTTAACCTAAAATTTCCTTAACGGACTTGCCTCTCTTAGCAGCAACTTCCTTAGCGGACGTGCAGGCTTTAAGACCGTTAATTGTGGCTCTGACTACATTGCAGGGATTATTTGAACGAAGAGACTTAGTTCTGATATCCTTGATGCCTGCTACTTCGATAACGGCACGAACCGGACCGCCGGCGATAACGCCTGTACCGGGTGCAGCGGGCTTCATAAGAACTCTGCCTGCGCCGAATGCGCCTACGATTTCATGAGGGATCGTTGTTCCCTTGAGAGCGACCTTACAGAGATTCTTCTTAGCGTCCTCAATACCCTTGCGGATAGCGTCCGGAACTTCTCCCGACTTACCGAGACCGAAGCCTACGGTGCCGTTGCCGTCGCCGACTACGACGAGAGCCGAGAACTTCATGATACGGCCGCCCTTAACTGTTTTGGAAACTCTGTTGATAGCAACAACTTTTTCCTGAAGCTCAGGAGCCTGTGTTTCAATATTAGCCATTGTTTTACCTCCCTCTTAGAACTTTAATCCGTTTTCACGAGCGCCTTCTGCAAGCTCCTTGACTCTGCCGTGGTAGAGATAGCCGCCTCTGTCGAAAACTACTTCGCCGATGCCCTTTTCAGCGGCATTCTTAGCGATCATTGCGCCGACTATACGAGCGCCCTCAACGTTTCCGCCGTTGCCCTCGAAGCCCTTATCCATGCTGGACGCGCTGGCAAGAGTAACACCGTTCACGTCGTCGATGATCTGAGCATAAATGTGCTTGGAAGAACGGAAAACATTGAGACGGGGACGTTCGGGAGTACCGGAGATCTTCAGGCGAACTCTGCGATGTCTCTTTAATCTTGCCTTATTGCTGTCAATTTTCTTTATCATAGCAATTTGCTCCTTTTAATTACTTCTTGCCCTTACCGGCCTTACCTTCCTTGCGGATGATACGCTCGCCGGCATATCTGATGCCCTTGCCCTTATACGGCTCAGGCGGACGCTTTTCGCGAACTTCAGCTGCAAACTGACCTACAGCCTGCTTGTCGATACCGCTTACGATGATCCTGTTAGGCTGGGGAACTTCAAGCTTGATAGCGTCTGTTTCCTCAATGATAACGGGATGAGAGAAGCCGAGGTTGATATTTACCTGCTTGCCCTGTTTAGCGGCACGGTAACCAACGCCCTCGATCTCGAGAGTCTTGGAATAGCCGTTTGTAACACCCTCTACCATGTTGGCGATAAGTGTTCTTGTCAGACCGTGAAGCGAACGATGAGTCTTATCGTCGCTGGGTCTTGTTACTGTGATAACGCCGTCAGCGATCTCAATGCCGAGATCAGTGCTGAACTGCTTTGTAAGCTCGCCCTTGGGTCCCTTTACTGTGAGACAGTTATTATCGTTCTTAACCTCTACACCTGCGGGAACTGCAATGGGCATTCTGCCGATTCTTGACATAACCTTGCTCCTCCTTACCAGATGTATGCGAGTACTTCGCCGCCGACATTAAGCTCTCTTGCTTTCTTGTCTGTAACGATACCCTTTGAAGTGGAAACGATTGCGATGCCCAGACCTTTTCTTACCTTGGGCATATCCGCGCAGCTTGAATAGATACGCAGACCGGGCTTGGAAACTCTTCTGAGTCCTGTTATAACAGGCGACTTGTTGTCGCTGTATTTAAGCGTGATTCTGATAACACCCTGCTTTCCGTCCTCAATAACCTGAAAGCCTTTTACATATCCTTCGTCAACGAGGATCTGTGTGATAGCCTTCTTAACATTTGAAGCGGGAACGTCAACTGTGGCGTGCTTAGCAGTATTCGCATTGCGGATTCTTGTTAAAAGATCAGCGATTGTATCTGTGATTTGCATTCAGATGACCTCCTTTTCGTATTTTACCAGCTTGCCTTCTTTACGCCGGGAATCTGACCGTCGTGTGCAAGCTCTCTGAAGCAGATACGGCAGATGCCGAATTTTCTGAGGTAGGCGTGTGGTCTGCCGCAGATCTTGCATCTGTTGTATGCTCTTGTGGAATACTTGGGAGTCTTCTGCTGCTTATTGATCATTGCCTTCTTAGCCATTTTTCTTCCTCCCTGATTACTTGATGAACGGAGCGCCGAGGAGAGAGAGCAGCTCTCTTCCCTCTTCGTCGGTAGCAGCTGTAGTGATAAAGTTGATATCCATACCTCTTACCTTGTCGATCTTGTCGTACTCGATCTCAGGGAAGATAAGCTGTTCCTTGACGCCGGTAGAGTAATTGCCCTTGCCGTCGAAGGAATTAGCGCTGATGCCTCTGAAGTCACGAACGCGGGGGAACGCAACGTTGAAGAGCTTATCAACAAATTCATACATTTTCTCGCCTCTGAGAGTAACTTTAACGCCGATAGGCATACCCTCGCGAAGCTTAAAGTTAGCAACTGACTTCTTAGCTCTGCAAACTACAGGCTTCTGACCTGTGATAGCAGCAATATCTGTCATGATAGCGTCGATGACCTTAGCATTATCCTTAGCCTCGCCTGCGCCGACATTGATAACAACCTTGTCGAGCTTCGGGATCTGCATAACGCTCTTGTAGCCGAACTTCTTCATCAGTGCAGGAGCAACGTCGCTAACATAAAAATCTTTTAATCTTGCCATTGTCGTTTCTCCTTTAAATTATTCAAAAGACTTGCCGCACTTCTTGCAGACACGGAATTTCTTGCCGTTTTCGTCAAAAGTGTGACCGACTCTTGTGGGCTTGCCGCACTTAGGGCAGACAAGCTGAACCTTTGATGCGTAAACGGGAGCCTCAGTTTTGATGATGCCGCCCTGCTGACCCATTCTTGTGGGTTTTACGTGCTTGGTGATCACGTTGATGCCTTCAACGATGACCTTGCCCTCCTTGGGGCTTACTTCTGCAACCTTACCGGTTTTTCTGTCGCCGTTCTTCTCGTACTTATCCTCGTACTTACCTGTGAGAAGGATAACGGTGTCACCGGTTTTTACGTGAACTTTACTCATAATGTGACACCTCCGATTAAAGAACCTCGGGAGCAAGGCTCAGGATCTTCGTGTATTCCTTTTCACGGAGTTCCTTAGCAACAGGTCCGAAAATACGTGTACCCTTGGGGTTCTTATCTTCCTTAATAATTACGGCAGCATTCTCGTCGAAGCGGATATAAGTTCCGTCCTCTCTTCTGAGACCCTTTGCCGAACGAACGATAACTGCTTTTACAACGTCGCCCTTCTTTACAACGCCTCCGGGTGTCGCTTTCTTAACGGAAGCTACTACAACATCGCCGATATTAGCATATCTGCGGCGTGTGCCACCCAGAACTCTGATACACATAAGCTCCTTAGCGCCTGTGTTGTCAGCGACCTTTAAATAAGTCTGCATCTGTATCACAGCGAGTTCCTCCTTTCAAGCATTAAGCTTATATCAAAATTACTTAGCCTTTTCAATGATGTTTGTAACGCGCCATCTCTTATCTTTCGAAAGCGGGCGTGTTTCCATAACCTCAACGCGGTCGCCGATTCTGCACTCATTGTTCTCGTCATGAGCCTTGAGCTTAACGGTACGCTTGATGATCTTCTTGTAAAGCGGGTGTTTAACGTTATCAACGATAGCAACTACGACGGTCTTATCCATCTTATCGCTTACAACCTTACCTACTCTTGTTTTTCTAAGGTTTCTCTCAGTAGACATTAGCTAAATCCTCCCTTTCTTACTGCTGCGCCAGCTCTGCGGCACGCAGAGTTGTCTTTACGCGGGCAATATCTTTCTTTACAGCTTTAAGACGAGCTGTATTTTCAAGCTGATTTACAGCGTGCTGAAAGCGGAGTGCAAAAAGCTCTTCTTTCAGGCTTGCGAGCTTCTCGTTGAGCTCGTCAACTGACATTTCTCTGATCTCGGATGCCTTCATTACTGCTCAACCTCCTGCTCTGCTTTAGTAACAAACTTACACTTGATAGGAAGCTTGTGCATTGCGAGACGCATAGCCTCTCTTGCAACTTCTTCACTTACTCCCTTGATCTCGAAGAGAACTCTGCCGGGCTTAACTACCGCTACCCAGTACTCGGGAGATCCTTTACCTGAACCCATTCGTGTTTCAGCGGGCTTTTCTGTGATAGGCTTGTCAGGGAATATCTTGATCCAGACCTGACCGCCTCTCTTGATGTAACGTGTCATAGCGATACGGGCAGCCTCGATCTGATTGGAAGTGATCCATGAAGGCTCGAGAGCCTGAAGACCGTAATCACCGTATGTTACCTTGTTTCCTCTGTATGCCTTACCCTTCAGACGTCCTCTGTGAACTCTGCGGTACTTAACTCTCTTTGGAAGCAGCATTACTGATTACCTCCTTCTCTTCTTGAATCACGGTTGAAATTTCTTCCGCCTCTTCTGTTTCCGTCACGTCTGTCGTCACGGCGGCGGCGGTCGTTTGAACGATCCTTTCTCTCAACCTTTTCTCTCTGAGCGGCAGCCTTTGCAGCGTCGCCCTTGAGAACTTCGCCCTTGTAGATCCAAACCTTTACGCCAAGCTTTCCGTATGTCGTATCAGCCTCTGCGAAGCCGTAATCAATATCTGCACGGATAGTCTGGAGCGGAATAGTACCTTCATGGTAGCTTTCGCTTCTTGCGATCTCGGCGCCGGCAAGACGACCGGAAACCTTAACCTTTATACCCTTTGCGCCAAGTCTCATCGTTCTGCCGATAGACTGCTTCATCGCTCTTCTGAAAGAAACTCTGTTCTCAAGATCGAGAGCGATCTTTTCAGCAACGAGCTGCGAATTCATATCAGGCTGCTTTACCTCGATGATGTTTACATATACCTGCTTGCCCATCATCTTTTCAAGCTGAACTCTGAGTTTTTCGATTTCTGCGCCCTGTCTGCCGATTACGATACCGGGCTTAGCGCAGTGGATGTGGATTCTGACTTTATCGGCAAAACGCTCGATCTCAATTCTGGGAACACCTGCTGCATACAAGCTCTTCTTAATGAAGTTGCGGACGTTGTAATCCTCAACAAGAGTATCGCCGAAGTCTGCCTTGTTTGCATACCAGCGTGAATCCCAATCTTTAATTACGCCGACACGAAGACCGTGCGGATTAACTTTCTGTCCCATTACTCAGACCTCCTTGGGATTATTCTTTTTCTTTAAGAACAACTGTGATGTGTGATGTTCTCTTTAAAATTTGGAATGCTCTGCCCTGCGCTCTGGGCATGATTCTCTTCATGATAGGACCAGGTGTTACGAAACACTCGGCAACATAAAGATTATCTCCGTCCATGCTGAAATTATTAACAGCATTTGCCTGAGCGGATTTTACAAGCTTTGAAACGATAGGACTTGCAGCCTTAGGAGTAAGATCCAATGTAGCCAGTGCAAGGTCAAGCGGCTTGTTTCTGATGAGATCGAGAACGATCTGCACCTTTCTGGGTGATATACGAGCATTTCTTAAATAAGCTCTCGCTTCCATCTATAGCTCCTCCTTCCGCTTATTTCTTACCGTTGTTAGATGTCTTGGAGCCTGCATGGCCCTTGTAGGTTCTTGTAGGAGCAAACTCGCCGAGCTTGTGACCTACCATATCTTCCGTTACATAAACCGGAACGTGCTTGCGTCCGTCATGAACGGCAAACGTATGACCTACGAAATCAGGGAAAATTGTTGAAGAACGGCTCCATGTTTTAAGAACCTTCTTTTCGCCTGCTTCGTTCATTGCCATAACTCTCTTAAGAAGAACCTCCTGGACGTAGGGTCCCTTTTTGATGCTTCTGCTCATTATTCAGTTCCTCCCTTCGATTATTTACCGTTGCGGCGCTTTACGATGAACTTATCAGTTCTGTGATGCTTCTTGCGAGTCTTGTATCCGAGAGCCGGTTTACCCCAAGGAGTAACAGGTCCGGGACGTCCGACAGGTGATTTACCTTCACCACCGCCGTGCGGGTGATCGCAGGGGTTCATAACCGAACCGCGAACCGTAGGTCTCCAGCCCATGTTTCTTACACGACCTGCTTTACCGTAGTTAACGTTCTCGTGGTCGATGTTGGAAACCTGACCGATAGAAGCCTTGCAGTTGATCGGAACTTTTCTCATTTCGCCGGAAGGAAGTCTTACGAGAGCGTATTTCTCTTCCTTACCCATAAGCTGAGCCTGATTTCCTGCGCTTCTTACAAGCTGAGCGCCCTTTCCGGGATAAAGCTCGATAGCGTGGATAAACGTACCAACAGGGATATCGGCAAGTTTAAGAGCGTTGCCGGGCTTGATATCAGCCTCTGAACCGGACTCTACCTTATCGCCGACTTTCAGACCGTTGGGAGCGAGGATGTATCTCTTCTCGCCGTCCTCATACTGAACGAGAGCGATGAATGCGCTTCTGTTGGGGTCGTACTCCAGTGTAAGAACTGTAGCGATCATATTATCTTTATCGCGCTTGAAATCGATAACGCGGTATTTTCTTCTGTTTCCGCCGCCTCTGTGACGAACGGTGATTCTGCCGTAGCTGTTTCTTCCCGACTTCTTCTTCAGGGGTTCGAGAAGGCTCTTTTCCGGCTCAACCTTAGACAGAACGGAGTAATCCGTTACAGTCATCTGACGTCTGGAAGGCGTCGTAGGCTTGTAGGTTTTAATAGCCATTTATTTCAACTCCTAATCTAAATGCGTTTTTGCGGGAGCATTACTCCCATACTGTCCGTTCAAAACGGATTAATACATACCCTCGAAGAATTCAATAGCCTTTGAATCGGGTGTAAGAGTAACGATAGCCTTTTTCCATGAGGCTGTCATACCCTGGTATCTGCCAAGGCGCTTCATCTTGCCCTTAACGTTCATAGTCGTTACTTTGTCAACTTCAACGCCGAAGAGTTTTTCAACAGCCTTCTTGATCTCAGGCTTTGTAGCGTCCTTAGCTACTTTAAAGGTGTACTTTCCCACCTGAAGACCGTCCATAGATTTTTCTGTGATAACGGGCTTGAGGATAATATCCTGAGCAGCTTTCATTATGCGTACACCTCCTCGATCTTTCCTACAGCATTCTTAACAACGATAAACTTATCGTAGTTGAGAATATCATAAACATTAAGAGTATTAACAGCGGCAGTCTTAACACCGGGGATGTTAGCTGCGCTCTTGATAACCTTTGCGTCGGACTCGGCAGTAACGATGAGAGCCTTTCCGCTTACGCCGAGAGCCTTGAGCATCTCAACGATGGTCTTTGTCTTGAATTCCTTGAGTTCAAGAGCTTCAAGAACGATGAGATTATTGTCGATCACCTTAGAAGAAAGCGCAGACTTCATAGCGAGACGTCTTACTTTCTTGTTAAGGGAGTATCTGTAATCTCTGGGCTTCGGACCAAGAGCCACGCCGCCGTGATACCACTGCGGAGCGCGTGTAGAACCCTGTCTTGCATGGCCTGTACCCTTCTGTCTCCAAGGCTTGCGGCCGCCGCCTCTTACTTCCGTTCTTGTAAGAGTAGACTGCGTACCCTGTCTCTGATTTGCAAGGTAATTTACAACCATTGCGTGCATTACAGCCTCATTGGGAGTAATTCCGAATACAGCGTCGTTAAGCTCTGTTTCGGAAACCTGATTGCCGGCCATATCAAATACTGAAATTGTAGACATTTACGTTTCCTCCTTCCTTAAGCCTTAACGCTGTCAACGATATAAACGATTCCGCCCTTAGGGCCGGGAACTGCACCCTTGATAGCGATGAGATTGTTTTCTGTGTCTATCTTAACCACTTCGAGATTCTGAACTGTTACCTGCTCAGCGCCCATGTGACCAGCCATGCCCTTGCCCTTGAAGATTCTTGAAGGCGAGGAGCAAGCGCCCATGGAACCTGCCTGTCTGTGAACAGGGCCTGTACCGTGAGTTTCCTTAAGTCTGTGCTGGTTGTGACGTTTGATAGCGCCCTGGAAACCCTTGCCCTTGCTTGTGCCGATAACGTCGATAGAATCGCCTACAGCAAAAGTATCCGCCTTAACGATGTCGCCAACGTTAAGAGCGTCGCAGTCGTCCAGTCTGAATTCTTTCAGAGTCTTTTTGCAGGCAACGTCTGCCTTGTCAAAATGGCCCTTCATGGGTTTATTGACTCTCTGAACCTTTACGTCGCCGAAACCGAGTTGAAGTGCAGCGTAGCCGTCGTTTTCAACGGTCTTCTTCTGAACTACAACGCAGGGACCGGCTTCGATTACAGTAACAGGAATAACTTTTCCTGCTTCGTCGAAGATCTGAGTCATACCGATCTTCTTGCCGATAATGCCTTTCTGCATTTTCATTTCCTCCTAAACAGGTTATTGGTTGATATCAATGAATATCAACATGACCGGCGGACTACCGCCATTCCGCTTCCCAAGCGGTAATTTCAAGCGTACGCGGAAATCACTTAACTTCCATAACAACGTCTACGCCTGCGGGGATCTCAAGCTTATCGAAAGCAGCAGTTGTCTTTTCCGTAGGACGGATAACGTCGATGAGTCTCTTGTGAGTTCTCATTTCGAACTGCTCGCGGCTGTCCTTGTACTTATGAGTAGCACGAAGGATAGTAACGATCTCCTTATTTGTAGGGAGCGGGATGGGTCCTGAAACTCTCGCACCGCTTCTCTTAGCTGCTTCAACGATCTTAGCCGCAGCGATATCTACTGTAGCGTGATCGTAGCCTTTGATCTTGAATCTGATCTTTTCGTTGACTGCCATTGTTTTCGCCTCCTTGAAGAATTTTTGGGGACGCTGATCGGGATCAGCACACGCTGCCGTGTGTTTCGTCGTCTTACTTATAAAAAACGCTCGAAAAATTGCTTTTCGAGCAGAATAAGACGTTATTAAGACACAAAAAGAGCGTAACAAGCGCATACGCAAGCTGCGCCGTACCATTAACCACAAACTGTGTCCCATATCCCATTCGCCCGGTTTGAAATCGGACATACTCCACGAAAATTACCTGTCCTACCGACAGCAACCTTTCGCTTCTGCGCATATCTTTTGCAGCAAGCGTACATACATACGCTAAACTCAACGTACTAATTATACCACAATATATATATAATTGCAACCCTCGGCACAAATTTTTCCTTTAGAACTTTCGCTAACTTTTCCTGCTTTTTATATGCATTATGCACAATATTTATAAATTTTACCATTTAAAACAGCAATTTAGGCGTGTTCACATAAAATAAATGTGCGGTACTAAAGCATATGCAGATGAGCAAAATCAAAGATTTTGTTATCTGCGTAATTTTCGAGCATAATTTTGGCGAATACAAGGGTGCGGGTGTCCAGTGGACACCTCTGCGAAGCAGAAGCACCGACCGAGGCGACAGCCGAGACTCGAAAATATGCAGGCGGGCTGACGCCCGTCAAATATTTTCAACGCAGTAGTCGTCAAAATTTGCCGAAAAGACGTGCATTTTATTTTTATGTGAACAAGCTCTAATTTTACCGTTTGACAAAAATAAATAAATATGCTATTATATATGTACTTAAATTAAGGAAGTGCAGTATGGAAAACATGAACAACTGGCAGAAAATTGCCGCCGTATACAAAAAAGCAGCCGAAACTCCCGATCTTGACGGTCAAGCCCTTGAACTTGCCGTCGGCATAGCTCTGGCTGACATGGTAAACAATGACGAAGAAGCGATCGCTGCCGTGAACGGAGTCGCAGAGGAGGACGAAAACGGATTCACAATGCAGCTTCATATAGTACGCCACGAGGGCAATCACTATTTTCTGGTATTTCCCGATGAAAAATGTGCCGCCGACATGAAACTCGGCTTCGCAAAATGCAAAATAAGGGAACTTTTCTCACTGGCTAAAAACACTCCCCAAATGCGTGGAATTCGCCTTATATTCGACGTCGATCCCGAATCAGGCAGCTTTACCGCAGGAGAAATAACGAAGAATATGCTCGCCATCGCTCTCGATATGAAAAAGAATTAGGGCTTGTTTGAAAAATCCATACATTCGTCAAAACGCCCATAGCTATTTTTCAAACAAATCCTAAATCAATATCCCCTATCGTTTTCGGTAGCATGATATTTTTCGCGGGTACGGGCGATGCTTTCCTCGCTTCGCTTGATAAGATTGAGCAGCGACGAAGAATACTGCGCGTAATCTTTCTGCAAAGTCGACGTAGTAATATACAGCGTGTCAAAATTATCCACGCAGTCGTTGCCGTCAAGGGAAATTCCGCATGACGCCGCCTTGATATCCGCTTCGCTCATGGAAATGATAGCGTTCGAACTGTCGTTCGCAATGACTTTCGGAATCCTGAAAAGCTTCTGGTCGTTATGCGGATTGGCATTATAAACAATACGGAACAGCTTGTAAACCGACAGCATCAGATAGGATGAAACCTCCTTGATCAGCGTGATGCTGCCTGCTTTCTGGGCAAGACTGAACAGCAGACTGATCGAATTATTAATAATTCGCCTGTTGAAATTGATGATCTCGGGCGACGGCATTTTGAGATTGTTGTTTCCGTCGTCGTCGGGAATATCTTCGATAGTGATGACTTTCCCCTCCGGTTCCGGCGTTCGTCCAAGCAGATAATCGCATGAGACGTTGTAATAATCTGCTATCTTTACAAGAAAATTAAGTCCGCATTCACGAATGCCCTTTTCGTAATGAGAGAGAAGAGCCTGCGAAATGCCGAGATCTGCGGCGGCTTGTTTCTGGCTGATATGGCGTTCCTTGCGCTGCAAGGTGATAATACGTGCGAAATCCGAATTCATGGGGAAATCCTCCTATATAAAAAATAAATATACAAATTCAAATTACATATAGTATATTTTCAGTGTAATTTTATTATAATACAAATTGTATAATATGTAAATAGTCATAATTATTCAAACTTTTTCTATAATTCTGACGGATATTTGCACATTTTATACAATAAGAACAAGCTCTCGAAAAGAAAGGCCGCGAATAATTTATGAAAGGATACAGAATAAGCATTATCCGTCATGGAAGGACGGACGCGAACGATAACGGAATTTACATAGGCTCGACCGATCTTCCTCTTTCTGCAAAGGGAGCGGGAGAACTCGCCGCAAAAATGGACGAATTCGAATATCCTGCTGTCCACCGCGTATATTCCTCTCCGTTGAAACGCTGTACCGAAACTGCGGAAATCCTTTTCCCCGATACGGAACGGATAATCTGCGAAGGATTCCGGGAACTCGATTTCGGAGATTTTGAGGGAAAGACCGTTGACGAACTTGTCAGGCGCGACGACTATAAGGCTTGGCTCAAGGGCGGCGTCGATAATCGTCCACCAAATGGTGAAAGTCTCGGGGAAATGACCGCGCGGACTTTTTCGGCACTCCACGGCGTCATAACGGACATGATGGAAAATGGCCTTACTCATTGCGCGCTGATAACTCACGGCGGTATAATCTCCAATCTGCTGACCGGTTTCGGACTGCCGAAGTACGATCCGAAATATCTTACTGCCGAACCGGGAGAGGGTTTCGACATTATTGTGACGGCTCAGATGTGGCTGAATTCTCAGGCTTTTGAGATATTAAACTACTGTCCGTACAATAAAGAAGATCAATATGATCAATAATTGAATAATTCGCCAAAAATTCCAAATAATAAACGCATATCTATCAAGGAGATGCGTTTATTATGAAAACATACGAGCTGATAAGTTATTCACGGCGAAGAATAAAGGGGAATCGGCGGCGGATACTGCTTATTTGTCTGCTTCCGCTCGGCGCGGAACTTTTCTTCCGGACAGCCGAGACCGCTCTCTACAGTATTTTGCTGTATTTCGGCGAAATGCCGCCTACTGCCCTTTTTACGGGGGAAAATTCGGAGCATCTTGCAATAGCGGCAATATTTGCAGCGCTGCGGCTTTTTATCTGTCCGCCTTTATGGTGCGCGGCGGCAGTCCGGATGAAAGAATTCACTGACGAAAAGGGCAAAAAAACTTCATTTTCGGATATGCTCCTGAACGGCAGATTCATCCGGCGCAGCATTTCTGCGGCATTCTGGACAAAAATGGTATCTGCCGCGGCGTCGATCCCTTCGATCCTGCTGGCAGGTTTCGCAGTTCAGCTTGTCTCCAAGGGCGCTGACAGCCGCGGACTTATCATCGCTTCAAATGCCGCGGCTCTCTCGGCAGCTTTTGCGTTTTTTTGGCTGACTGTCAGAGCAAGTCTTACCGCAGTCCCGTTTCTTTTGGCTGAATTCCCGAAAAAGGGCGGTTTTTCCGCAGTTATGAGCAGTCTTAAATTTATGCGCGGACGCAGAAAAATGCCGCTATTGCTTGCCGCAGCATATATTCTGCCAATGCTGACTATTGTTGCCGTACCGTTTCTTATTCCGGAACTCGCCGCCGCATTTTCGATCGGCATTTCCATTTATCTTAAAGAGGACGAATACGTTCTCGGCGAACAGGAGGAATTTCAAAGTGGCAGAGTTGGTTTTTACCGTAAATTCGGAAGAAAGAGTCACCCTGCAAAGCTTTCTCCGCGAAAAATGCGGCGTATCGCGCAGGCTGCTGCAAAAGCTGAAAAACCGTGAGGGCGGCATCACGCGAAACGGCGAATTTATCCGCACTGTCGACGAAGTTTCCGATGGCGACGTTATTGTGCTGAATTGCGGAGAATGCAGCGATATCGAGCCAAACGGCGAACTTAAAGCAGATATAATATTCGAGAACGAAAACGTAATAATTTTTGATAAGCCATCGGGAATGCCCGTTCATCCGTCCGTGAGACACCGCCGCGATACTCTTGCTAATCTGTTCGCTTACCTTCATCCGCAGCTAACTTTCCGCTCGGTCAATCGACTCGACAAGGATACTTCGGGATTGTGTTTGACGGCGAAAGATCCATTTACGGCTAATTTGCTGCAAAAAAAATGCCGAAAAGTATATTTCGCCGCGGCTGAGGGAATAATTACCGAAAGCGGCACGATAAAAGCGCCTATCGCACGTGAACATGAAAGCATCATCACCCGCTGCGTTCGGGACGACGGTCAGCGAGCCGTTACGCATTACGAACCGATCATGCACAGCCGCGGTCACACGCTTCTTAAAATTGATCTCGAAACGGGCAGAACTCATCAGATACGCGTTCATTTCGCCTACATCGGTCATCCTCTCGCAGGCGACAACCTTTATGGCGGAAGTCGGAAACTTATCGGTCGGCAGGCTCTTCACTGCGGAAAAATGATACTGCGGCTGCCCGATTCAACGGAGGAAGCGGAATTTTCCGCGCCGCTTCCCATTGATATAAAAAATATTTTTGAGCTATAGGAGCAGTAAAATGAAAAAAATAGCAAGCTTTCAGGTAGATCATACAAAATTCGGAGTTGGAATGTACATATCGCGAATTGACGGCGATATTGTAACTTATGACGTCCGCATGGTAAAACCTAACGGCGGCGCGTATATTTCAAGCCCGTCCATGCATACAATTGAACATCTTTTTGCAACATTTGCGCGGAACAGCCGCTTCGGAGAAAGCGTTGTATACGTCGGTCCCATGGGATGCCGCACGGGATTTTATCTTCTCACGCGCGACGATATGTCAAGGGACGACGCCATAACTCTCGTCCGTGAAACGTTCGCTTTCATTGCGGATTTCAACGGCGAAGTTCCCGGTCTGAGCGCCGAAGAATGCGGAAATTACCTTGAACACGATCTCGATTCCGCGAAAAAGGACGTTCTGCCTCTTCTGGAAATTCTCAGGAATTATACGGCGGAAATGCTGGATTATTCCTTTCAGAGCTTGCGTTCATAGGTGGAGTATGCGTGTTTTCGAGCATACAAATTTGCCGAAAAGACGCGTGCTGAACCTATGAACACAAGCTCTCATACGGGTGAATAATTCTTGCGGCAGCGCCGTGCAAAGCCGTCGTACAGATCTGTACGGCGCTGCCTTGAAAAAGGAGTGTGTTTTACATTGAAATTTCTTATAGGTCTTGCGGTCAGAGCGGGGCTTTGCACATTCAAATTTATTGCGGCGATACTTCTCGCGGCAGTAAAAACCGTGAAATTTATCGCCGGAGAACTGGAAGAAATCCTGCGGCTTGGCGTTAAAGTATTTTTATGGATATTGCGCGAATTAACGGAATCTTTCCGCACAAGAGTCCGCGTTTCCAACGAGCTTTCACGAAATATCCGCAAGGCTAAAAAATCAGGAAAAAAAGAATATTTCAAGGCGATAATCAATTTTGCAGGCTCGTTTTTCTGCGGCGAAAACGGCGTGTTTTATTCCGCGTTCAACTATATCCTGCCCATAGTTTCGGCGGCTTTCATGATCGGCGTCATTATGTACGGTTCCGGACTTGAATACGGACTTGCTGTTGAATACAACGGCAGACAGCTTGGAATAATCACTGCGGAGGCTGATTTCGAAACTGCCCAGCGCGACGTAATGCAGCGAATCTCATATAACGAGGGCGAAGAAAATATTGATCTTTCGGCAAAATTTTCGCTGAGGATAATCTCGGAAAACGAACAGCTTGTTACCGCAGGTCAGCTTGCGGATAAAATGCTGGAGGCTTCCGACGAGGAATTGACGAAAGCTTACGGCATCTACATCGATGGAAATTTTATTGGTGCTGTCCGTGATAAAGATGAAGTACAGGCTGCCCTTGATGAAAAACTTCTTAATTATGAGACGGACGGCGTCGTGAAGAATATTTCATACGTCAATAAGATCGAATATACAGAGGGAATTTACCTGCTCAGCAGCGTGAAGGATCAGCAGGAAACCATAGATATGCTCACTTCCACAAAGGAAAGACGGCGCGTTTACGTAGCCGCCGAGGGCGATACCCCAGTGTCCGTCGTTCAGAAATACGGAATGCGTCTTGACGAATTCAACGAACTTAATCCAAAGGCTGAAAAGGGCATAAAAAAAGGTCAGATGCTGAACGTTATCGAACGCGAAAGCTATCTCCCCATTCAGTATGTCCGCGAAATGGAAAGCCTTACGTTCCTTGACTATGAGACGATCGAAGTTGAGACAAGCACGCTGAACGTGGGAGTCCGTTCTGTTCTGGTAAAGGGCGAACGAGGCGAAAAAGTCAGCAATATCGAGATAACCTACGTAGACGGCATTGAATCGTCGCGGCAGGTGCTTGACAGCGTTATCACGAAAAATCCTGTTGTGGAAACTATCGGCGTGGGAACTTATTCCGCAATGCCCGATTATCCCGATACGGTATATCTTGGCGGTCCGCTTATGGGAAGCGGTCAGTTCGGCTGGCCTGTAGCAGGCGGATGGATAAGCGATACTTTCATCAGCGACCGAAATCACAAGGGACTTGACATTGCCGCTCCCGAATCTACGGAGATTTACGCCGCTGCGGACGGACTTGTTGTTTCGGCGGGCTGGAATTCCGGAGGTTACGGAAACGTTGTAATGATCGAGCATCCCGACGGTTACGCGACTGTTTACGCGCATATGATCTACGTTTATGCAGTTGAGGGACAGTATGTTTCAAAGGGACAGCTTATCGGTTTTGTCGGAACTACCGGAAATTCCACGGGCAATCATTGTCATTTCGAAGTACGCTATCAGGGCGTTTGTCTCGATCCGACGGCATTTTTGAATACTGTTAATGCCGCCGCAGTCAAAAAAGAAGATGAAGAATAAAAACCAGAACGTGTTCACATAAAATAAATGTGCGGTACTAAAGCATACGCAGATGAGCAAAATCAAAGATTTTGTTATCTACGTAACTTTCGAGCATAATTTTGGCGAATACAAGGGTGCGGGTGTCCAGTGGACACCTCTGCGAAGCAGAAGCACCGACCGAGGCGACAGCCGAGACTCGAAAATATGTAGGCGGGCTGACCCCGTCAAATATTTTCAACGCAACAGCCGTCAAAATTTGCCGAAAATAAGCAGTGTCCCAAATCTTTGATTTGGATGACAATGCTATATGCAGAGCTGACGTGCATTTTATTTTTATGTGAACACGCTCTAATAACACGGCTGGATTCCGAATTTCATGGAATTCAGCCGATTTTTTGTATATTTTTGAAAATTTGAGGTATACTACAAACGGAGATTAATTTTAATCGGAGGTGTATAATTTGGCAAAATATATTTCACAGGGAGTATTTCTCTTTGACCGCCCTATATTTGCCGAAAGCTTCGCCGCTGTCGTCGGACAAAAAGAGGGCGACGGGCCGCTTGGCAAATGTTTCGACAAGGTGGTAGAGGACAGTCATTTCGGGCAGAAAACATGGGAACAGGCTGAAAGCCGCTTTCAGCTTGAAGCCGTCAGTATGGCAATTCGCAAAAAGGAATTGACCAAAGAGGACGTTGACGTTATATGCGCAGGCGATCTAATCAATCAATGCACAGGCTCTTCATACGGTCTGCGAGAACTCGCCATACCATTTCTCGGCTTATACGGGGCGTGTTCCACTATGGCGGAGGGGCTTATCACCGCTTCGCTGCTTATCGAATGCGAAGCTGCAAAACGCGCCGCCGCCGTGACTTCTTCCCATTTTTCAACGGCTGAACGGCAATTCCGCGCTCCCCTTTCATACGGAGGTCAGAGGACTCCCACTTCACAATGGACTTGCACGGCTTCGGGAGCGGTTTTGCTTTCCGATAAAAAGGGCGCAGCGGAAGTAGTCGGCTGCTGCATTGGCAAAATTGCCGATATGGGAATTTGCGATATCACCAATATGGGCAGCGCAATGGCTCCCGCCGCCGCAGCTACGATACAGCGTTATCTTGAAGCCACCGAAACTTCCGCAGACGATTACGATCTGATCGTCACGGGCGATCTCGGAACGCTGGGCAGCAAGCTTCTGATAGAACTGCTTCAGGGAGAAAATATTGATATTTCGCATAATCATCAGGATTGCGGCGCGATGATCTTCGACAACGAAAAGCAGGATACCCATTGCGGAGGTTCGGGCTGCGGATGCAGTGCAAGCGTTTTATGCGGTCATTTCCTGCCCATGCTCGAAAACGGCGAAGCGGAAAATATTTTGTTCATAGCTACGGGCGCGCTTATGTCAACTATGTCGGTACAGCAGGGCGAGAGCATTCCGACTATCGCTCATCTCGTACATTTCAGGAGGAATTAACATGGCTGTTGAAATTTTAAAAGCATTTCTGATAGGCGGCATTCTCTGCGCGATAGGTCAGCTGCTTATTGATTTTACCAAACTTACGCCTGCAAGAATTCTCACGGGTTACGTAGTAGCAGGCGTTATACTTTCCGCCGTCGGACTTTACAAGCCCCTTGCTGATTTCGGAGGCGCGGGAGCTTCCGTTCCGCTGACGGGGTTCGGGCATCTGCTTGCGGAGGGAGTCCGAAAAGCTGTTGACAGCGAGGGATTTATCGGGATATTCACGGGCGGCATGACGGCTGCCGCAGGAGGTATCACCGCCGCTTTATTGGCTGGATTATTCGCTTCTCTCGTCTTTAAACAGAAAGATAAAGTATGACGAACTACCTTTAATTTCTTAGGAGATTAAAGGTACACATCGCCTTAAAATTTCTTGTATAAGAACGTAATTCTTTGTGTTTCATGTCAAACGCCTTCCATATCTCTTGTGGATATGAAAGGCGTTTTATTTTGGGATTCATAAGGGACTATGTCCCTTATGCAGGGGATTTTTAAGGGGACAGCGTCCACTTAAATCACCCTCAAGAAAGTAAGGGCAGCTCTTCCTGCTTATATATTCCCGCGTCGACCTGCTGAATAACAAGCGCGTCCTGAGCAGTAACTCCGTCGCTGTTTCCGACAACGTCGGCATTGCGCATTCCCTGCTCCGTAAGACTGTACTCGTCCTTATTCGTCAGGAACTGCAAAATCAGCGTAGCGTCGGCTATTTCAACCTTGCCGTCGCAATTCGCGTCTCCGTAGAGATTCTTATCAACCGTCGTCACGGTTGTGACCGTAGTCTGCGTTGAAGTCGTGGTCATGGAAGACGTCGTGGTCGTTTGAACAGGAGTTATATTCTCTTTTTCCGTATAAATTTCGGGAGCTTTTTCAGCCTTGCCGCTGTAAAAACGCAGATAATCAAGCGAGCCTGTAAAGCAATTATCTTTTGTCATGCCTTTGCCAAAAGTCAGATTAGCATTTTCATCGACCGCGTCAACGATATCCGTTAGCTTTATAGAAATTGATTCCTCGGCATATGGCTGATCGTTGACAATTATGGAAGCCATGCCGTTATCAATGATTATTCTTATGTTCGCCCACTCGCCCGGCTTAATAATGTCCTCCGGAGTTCGTATTTCCGCAAAATTCTTTTCATCATTCAACACTACGTCAATTCTACCGTTTTCTAATGTCACACAGAATGAACCGTTTGCGCTGTCGTTCGTATCAGTCATTTCAAGAATGGTCTGTCTATTTTCAGTTGTATTTCGGCTGAGAATACCCATTTGAATCTCGATATTATCCGTCATCAGCGCGCTTTTGTCAAGCTGTAACCATTCACCGTTTTCAAAGGTCATAACGCCTTTTGCGGAAGTTCTATCAGCTTCCCATAACGGCTCGTATGCTGTAAGACCGTAAGTTGAAGTGTAGCGATCCTCAAACATTTTGCCGCACTTGCTGTCGAAATCGTAAGCATAAATAAGCTTATCAGTATAGGGGCGGCTGTCGGCGTAACTCTGCGCGCTCGTCCAGCCGTAGGAAGTTCCGTGAGTCAAATTTTTGCCGCTGTCGTCGTAGTAATCGCCGTCAGCTATTCCCTGACCGCTAAGTTTGCCGTCAGACATGATATACGCCATGCCCTTTGCTATGGAATTCTCCGTCATAGTCACATTTCCAAAAACGCACGCGCTCTCTATTACCTTTGCATTTCCGCTGACATTCGCTCTGCCCATTACGGAAGCGCAGTCGTCAACTCGCGCATTTCCCGATACTATGGCATTTTCAGCAACAATTCCATAACCTGCTATAACAGCGTTGCCGGAAACCTGCGCGCTGCCCTCGACTACGGCGTAATCGAGAATCTTAGCGTTTCCCGTAACTTTCGCATTGCCCTTTACGATCGCATTCGGAGCTATATAAACGCCCAGCTCGACAGTCGCCGTGGAAGCTACAAGACCTCCGCCGTTTGAATGCGGAACATAATCCGCCTGCTCCCACCAATTTGAAGATTCCGTGGAAACCGTTCGCTTCTTAATAGATACATTTTCACCCAGCCTTATTGCATATGGATAACGCTCCTTTTGAGAAAACGGATAATTCGATTCAGAGAACATGGACGCGTCGTCGTAAATTCCTGGCAGTCCGTATTTTGTTATCTTATCAAGATCAGGCGTTGCAATAACGGAAAGATAAACATTTCCGCCCGTATAGGGAACTGTCGCCGATCCCATGTTGCCGAAAAGTTTGGAATATGTACACGAGCCGTCTTCAGCCTGCTGAACGATACAAGCGCGCCAGTCTGCACCTTCAAGGTCGGAAAGCCCCGTAAAATATACTTCAATATTTTCGCCGCTGACTTCAAGGGGAATTATATTAAGCCCTGCAAACTGCGGAGCGCGCTCCGTAGGAACGGCATACATACTGGTGTGATCAATATATTCGGGCATAGTGTAGATCTGCTGCCAATTCCAGTCGCCCTGCGCAAGAAGTTCATTCAGTCTTGCGCGGTATGCGTCCCCGTTTTTGAAATCCAGCCCAGCCATATGAGCCGCAAACATACCGAGAGTTTCCTTAATATCGGCAGGCGCAAGGCGTTCCACCTGATCGAACGGATACTCGTCGACCCGCCCCTCCTGAAGCATCTTCTTCACGAAATCCGAGCCGTAACCCTCCAGATTATCGGGATTCTCCGTGAGATACTGCAAAAACGCCCATGAAGCGTAATAATCTCTGCCGCAAGGGAAAGTGAAGTTCATATTTTTCATATAAGTCTCGAAGAAATCCGTGCCATGACCCGTTTCGTCATTGGAGTAATCGCTGTAGAGATACTGCTCGCGGTACCAGTTGCCAATCGCCTCCCACCATGCGTAGGAATATTTATTGTTATTCCAGCCCTTTTGATGAGCCGTCATAACGTGACCGAACTCATGCGGCAATACCCATGACGGCGGATTAACCTGCATGGAATCAACGCAGCAGAACATATAAGCAAATCCGCCGCTGTCCCATGACATATACGCCCAGTCGTCGGCCATTCCCTCCAGACCAGTGCCTGAAATATAGATGTTCGTTTTGTATTCGTTTCCGTCCTGAAGATGATCTTCCACGGATTGCGAGGGCGGAGCCATCGAGAGATCGTTCATGTAAACGTCCCAGATATTCTCCATGTTTTCGGAATTCCCCTCCAGAAATTCCTGCGTTACCTTAGCGGAATCTGCGCCGCTGTTTCCCCAGATAAACTGGAAATGCTCCGATTCATAGTAATTGTAATTACTGCTGAAATTAAAAAACGGATCGCGGACTTTAAAATCGCCTGCCGCTTCAATATCGCCCGTATTGAAGGGCGCTGACGTAAGGCATAATGCCGCCGCAGATACCGCCGCCGTCAGCTTTAATAAATGTTTGTTCATACTAAAACTCCTTTTTGCCGAATTATTGAGAACACGCCTATATGTTCCACTTGGCATATAATTATTTTAACATTTAATTTTCAATTTGTCAACATATTTTTTACATATATACTTAACTCTATTGCAAAATGTCCAAAGAATGCTGAACAGAAATTTCGTATGTCAAGGCGGAGGAGGAAAGCGTGCTGACGCACGGTGACGACGACAACGCAGACACACGAAATTTATGTCAGCATGAATGGATAGTTTGCAATAGAGTTAAGTATATATCAAATTTCCCGCCTGAAATATAAAAAACGGCCGTACCATTCCGATACGGCAGTTCAAATTATTCGTTTACTTTATTGTCCTTATTTTTTTTCTTTTTATCGTCCTTAGCATCCTTTTCTTCGGATTCTTCTTCAGAATCTTCTTCGTCTTTTTTATCCGCATCAACACCTGCGGTAGCCAGAGCAAGCTTCTTATTTCTGCTGTCGGAAGTGATCGCTTCAATGAACGCAACAACAAAATACACCATAAACGCAAGCGCCTCAAGAATGACGCACGGGAATTTCACATTTTCCTTGATTCTGTCAAGTCTGTTTGTTGAAACGTCAGCCGCGGGAACGAGAACATTATAAGCATTCTTAAACGTTACGTTTACGTAATAATCTTCTGATGTATCGCCTACAGCTTCGATAAGATCGTTTATCTTTTCACTTAAAGCTTTAAGATCTGTCTCGATCTTTTCCGTTTTTGCAGCCGAACCCGAAGATTTGCTCTTAAGAGTTTCCTGACGTTCCTTATAATAGCTAATCTGCTGCTTTGTCTGAGCAAGATTTGAAGCGATTATGTTTTTCTGCTTAAACATATTATCATACTGTTCGGAAGCGATAGACGTCTGCATGGAAGTATCTTCGCCTGTCGAACCAAATACGAGCATCTGATCCTTTTCGTAATTCTTGATGGAATTTTCATAAGCTTCAAGTTCTTCCTCATACTGGAGACGCTGGCGCGTAAGAGTTTTAATCCTGTATTCGCAGTAAGCAAGGGCGTCTTCTTTATTCTTGGTAAGATTATTGACAATAATGTAAGATGAAAGCTTGTCAAGATCAATTTTTTCAACAGTTGAAATAGCCTCATAAAGGTCGTCGAAAGTATATCCTGTCTCTGATGAACGGAAACGCGTATCGTCATCGTCGGCAAGTTCCTTGACGTATTTCTTCAGCGTTTTAACATTGTTTGAAAAAACGTCGATAGCTTCCGTATAGTCATAATCCTCATAATTGATAACGCTCAGCGCGCTTCCGAGAGACTCATTATAACCATATTCCTGATAGAAGTAATCCTTGTAATTTTCAAGAATACGGTTAAAAAGCTGAACTGCTTCTTCATCAGTGAAATCGGTAGCCGTATAATCGAAAGATACGGTATACTGCGTAGGGAAATATGTAGTTTCGAGAATTTTTTCAGCAGCGGCGATATTACCGTTTTTATTGATAACATTGCTGTACTGAGTAAGACGAGCTACCGTATCTTTGGGAGTAATACCCGTGATCGTGATACCCTGTCTTACATATTCCAGCTGCTCGATCTCCAGATTAAGATCAGTCAGCGCGGATTCGATAACGTTGGGACTTTTAATTGTTTCGACCTTAAAATCTCTGCCGTTGGGATCGAGTCCCTTTTCAACGCCGTCGTAAGAAAAGCCGACAAGAGCCGTAAGAGTAGGCTTCTGAACATGAGTGGTAAATACAGCGTACGCCACGGCAAGACCGACGCATATTACCGCCGCAATTATCCAGATAAGCAAATATTTTCTCAGCTTTTTGATCAGCGTAAATATAGAAACTACAACTTCGCCGTCCTCTTTGTTCTTGGTATTAAGCGTTATATTAACATTTTGATTTTCTTTTTTTGACATTTTGACCTCCTTGAAAATATACCAGCCGCAAATTTAGAACCTGTCCACATAGAAATTATGCGCGGATTTTTCAAACATAATTTCGACGAGGACAAGGTAAAAAAGTGAAAGCATACTTGTCGCACCCCAAGGTCACTTCCTTCGGGCGTATGGTGAACTTTTTCAACGCAGTCATCGGCAAAATTTGCCGAAAAGACATACGTAACTTTCTATGTGGACAGGTTCTTATGTTTTCACTGCAATTTATATGATAACACTTTTCAAATCAAAAGTCAACACCAAAACTTAATATTCCCCAATTTTCCAAAAAAGCCACAATTTACGGCAATATTATCCGCTTTATTTTGCTGAATTTATTCAAAGAACAGCTCTTTCATCTCAATTTCGCCGTCAATTTCAAATAAAAGTTCCACGGCAAAATCTTCTCCGCATTTATTTGCCAATACTGATATATCAGTCCAGTTTTCAGCAGGTGAAACAGCGCATTCCACGCCGTTTATTGAAACTTTTCCAGAACCGCCTCCGCGGTATGAAATACCAATGCGCACGGGATTTCCGCGGAAATACTTGAAATTTACGGCAGTTTTACCGCTGATCTCCGCAATAAACCGCTCATCGCCGCGATTATTGACATTCGGAAAGCTGTCTGTGAAGATCTTGTTAGAACCGTGCGGCATATTGAAATTCGTGATATGACAGGCGATCACCGCCGGATAACGTCCGCAGGCTTTAAGCGCGCCGTCGTTTAGTCCGCAGCTTGTAATTCCTACCTGCTTTATTGAACCATCGGCGGCAATGCTTATCTTTTCCGCGCACGCCTGACGACTGTAGTCGGATTTATGAGTGAGCCTATGGTAAAATACATACCACTGACCGTTTATCTCGATAATGCTTCCGTGAGTAGTTCCAGTCATATTCATGCGCTTATCGTCAGCCGCGCCCTCAAATCCGACGTCGCCGTTGGAAACTATAGTTCCGCCGTATATAAAATCCCGGTCGGGATGATCGCTTACGGCATAGCAAAGTTCGTGATTTTTCTGCGATGAAAAAATGAAATAATATTTATCTCCGACCTTACGCATAGAGCTTGCCTCGAAAAATTCATGACCTCCGAAATCGGCGTCGTACGGGATTATATGGCGCGGCTCTTCCTTAACGGTAAGCATATCGTCCTCTAAAACTGCCATACACGCGCCGTTCACGTTATCGGGCGTAGCGAATATCTCTTCGGCGGTTTTGTTGAAACGCTTCATCACTTCCGCAAGCTTTTCTTTATCGGAAGCCAAGATATCATTGTTCTCGCCCATAAACTGCGTTCCATAATATAAGCGTATAACGCCGTTGTCGTTGAATGCGCATGGATCGAAGCAGACGTACTTCTTCATCGGCGTACCGTCGGGATAACGAACGAATCCCAGATATTCAAATTTACCCGCAGGCGTATCGCATACCGCAACGGAAACAGGGCCGTTATAGCCTCCGAATCCGTATTCTCCCGAAAGACAGTAGTAAAGATAATATTTGCCGTCGTTTCCGCGAACCACGTCGGGAGCGTACATATAAGAGCGTTTTTCACTGTAATCCGGGTCTTGCTTCGCGCTGTAGATAACGCCCTCCAGCCGCCAGTCCGAAAGATCGTCCACGGGGGCGGAATATACTGTATAATCGCCCATGCAGAACGTATGACCTCCCTCGAAATCGTGAGAGCCGTAAAGATAAACCCTGTCTCCGAAAATATGCGGCTCGCCGTCGGGAATATACTCGTCAAGCGGCAAAAACGGATTGTATACTTGTTTTTTCATAATCAGTTACCTTTTATCAATAATTAATAGTAAATGAGATAGGCGGACCATAGACGTCTTGCATCTCTTCCTTTGCAGGGTCGTATTCGTCCTGTTTTTGCTTATCAGATTTTGACGTAAGAATTTCCGACTCTGCCGTTGTCGTCGACGGCGGAGTCATTACATCTTCATCCGGCGGTGGTCCGTATACGCAGCCGAATGCCGCCATTGCAAGCAGGCATGATTCCGCTGCGAAAACCGCTTTTTTAGTTTTTTTCATATCGTTCTCCTTAGAATAATCCGAAAAGTTTCGGAGGTCCATAAACAGGATCCGGCATATTCTCTGTCGATTTAAATGTTGCCGGCGGCTCTGAAGTCGGAATTTCTTCCGAAGTTACGGAGGATTCTTCACTTTCAGCAGCGGTGGATTCCGTTGCAGGTTTTTCTTCCGACGCGGAGGTTTCCGGTTCAGCCGGCGCTTCCGAAGTCATCACGGATTCGTCAGGCGGAGGTCCGTATACGTTCTGATAATCCTGATCGCATCCCGCAAGATTCAACGCTGCCGTAAATGCCGCCGCAGTCAGCAGCGTCTTTTTCACTTTTTTCATAACGTACCCCTGAAACTATTATAAGGTATGACCCTTTGCTTTCAGAACGTCAACGATGCTGTCAACGTATTTTCGGCATATTTCCTCGCTTTCGGCTTCAGCCATAACGCGTATGAGCGGCTCTGTTCCGCTTTCGCGAACAAGCATTCTTCCCGTAGAGCCAAGTTCCGCCGACGCCTTTTCAACGGCAACCCGCACGTCGGGATCAGCCTGAGCCGCAGCTTTATCCTTGACCTTGACATTTTCAAGAACCTGCGGGAACACCTTGAACGGCGCGGCAAGCTCGCTGAGTTTCTTTTCACGCGACATAATTACCTGCATTATTTTCAGGCTGGTGAGGATTCCGTCGCCCGTAGAAGCGTATTTCGAGAAGATTATATGCCCCGACTGTTCGCCGCCTATGCTGCATCCGTGTTCCTTCATGTATTCGTATACATACTTATCGCCAACCGCTGTTTTCGCATAATTTATGCCGATCTCGTCGAATGCCTTGAACAGCCCGAAATTCGACATAACTGTAGCGACTACCGTATTATTTACCAGTTTATCGCGGTCCTTCATGTATCTGCCATAAATGTAGAGAATGTGATCGCCCGAAATAAGATTTCCCTTTTCGTCAACGCAAAGACAGCGGTCTGCGTCGCCGTCATAGGCGAATCCCGCGTCCAGACCATTTTCCACAACATATTTTTGCAGCGCTTCTATATGCGTAGAACCTGCGTTTTCATTGATATTCACGCCGTTCGGAGAAGCGTTGATAACATGAGTTTCCGCACCGAGAGCGTCGAATACAGCCTTTGCAATATTCCATGCCGCACCATTTGCGCAGTCAAGACCTATCTTCATTCCGCGGAACGAATAAACTCCCAGCGAAATAAGATAGCCGATATATCTGTTTCTGCCCGATACATAGTCGACGGAGCGTCCGATCTTATCATTTTTAGCAAAGGGCAGTTCCTCCCACTTTTCGCCAAAAACTTCAAGTTTGCCGTCAAGATAGGCTTCAACAAGGTTTATAACTTCGTCCTCCATTTTCTCGCCCTTGCCGTTGATAAGCTTCAAACCGTTGTCATAATAAGGATTATGACTTGCGGAGATCATAATTGCGCAGTCGAATCCGTCCACACGCGAAACATAAGCTACAGACGGAGTTGTGGTTACGTGAAGCAGATAAGCGTCCGCACCCGAAGCCGTAAGTCCTCCTACCAGAGAATATTCGAACATGTAGCTTGAACGGCGCGTATCTTTTCCTATAACTATGCGTGCAGGCGTATCGTCGCCGCCGCGCTTTTTAAGTTCGCCGTAATACCAGCCGAGAAATCTTCCTACTTTATATGCATGGTCTGCTGTCAAATTTTCATTTGCAGTACCCCTGAATCCGTCCGTTCCAAAATATTTGCCCATTTTTTATTCTCCTCATAAAAAATTTGTTTTCAAGAACCTGTATTCATCAGATAAAACGTACTGCTTATCTATGAACACAAGTTCTGAATATGCGTTCAGGCGTACACCGACGCATACTATAATTTAATTGTAACATATTGTTTATATATAGTCAAGGCATATATTGCGATTTTTCCAAAAATCATTTTTAAGAATGCAGTTCCATACATTACCATTAATATACAAAAATGCACAAAAAATATTGTTAAAACAATGCAAATAGCTGAAAATGAATAAAACGCTTGACAAAGTGAGATAATAGTGGTAAATTAATATTAGCACTCAAAGAGATAGAGTGCTAACGCTTAGCTTGGCTGTTACACCGCAAGGAAAGGTTGTGATATCGTGGACGACAGAAAGCTGAAAATACTTGCTGCTGTGGTCGACGAATACATCAGAACAGGCGATCCGGTCGGCTCTAAAGCAATATCGAAGCTTGACAATATCAAAGTCTCGGCTGCGACTGTCAGAAATGATATGGCAGTTCTCGAACAAATGGGTTACCTTGAACAGCCGCATACTTCCGCCGGAAGAATACCCACTTACCTGGGGTATCAGCTGTATATCGACGAACTGCTCACTCTGAACGAACTTTCCGACGAAGAAAAGTCACGGCTGGACGAACTGCTCGGCGACGACAATACCACAGAAGAACTCCTCATTCAGAATGCCGCGACGGCTCTTACGGAACTTACCCAATGCGCCGCCGTCGTCACGAACTCTTCCCCAAGATTTTCGGTCATCTCAAAAGTTGAAGTAATTCCTACGGGAAAACGGCTGTATGTCATTCTTCTGATAACGTCGAACGGCAGTATCAAAAATAAGGCTTGCCGCCTTGAATTTGATCTCAGCCACGAACAGCTCGATTTCTTTACGCATTATATAGATGAAAATCTCAGCGGAATCTCCGTTGACGAGCTTTCCGAAGATATGCTCGATGAAATGATAACCGCCGTTTCGGCATATATGGTCAGCCTTTCGCCTTTGGTAAAGGGAATATGCGAACTCTCCGAAGACCTCAAACATCAGGAACTTACCGTAAGCGGAGGCGAAAAACTTCTTTCCTGCGAAGAACTCGACAAAATGGAAGTCGTGCGGTTTATCGAACATAAACACGAACTTACCAATTTTCTGGAAGATTCTTTCAGCGGCATTCAGGTGAAATTCGGTGCGGACGGTTCGTTCGCTATCGGAAATTCAAGCATGATAGTTTCAAAATACCGAAAAAAAGGCAAAGAAGCCGGTTCTCTGGGAATAATAGGTCCTATGAGAGTTGACTATAAAAAGATAATTCCGTATATCGAATATCTGACGCATAAAATATCCGCTCTTATGTCAGATGAAGATGAAAATATACCTGCAACGGACGACGACATACTGTCGCCGTAAGCGTAGAAAGGAGCATTATTATGGCAAAAGACTTAAAAAACGAAGCTGAAGAGACAGTGGAAGAAATTGCGGAGGAGATCGCGGAAGATCCCGCCGAAGCAGAAGTCTCCGAAGAAGACGCCGCTGCAAGCGAATACAACGATACCGCCGCGCAGTATGTCGAACTCGAAGAGGCTCTCACCGAGGCAAACGACAAGTACATCAGACTGTACGCCGACTACGACAACTACCGAAAGCGTACCACAAAGGAAAAAACGGAAACATATCTTAACGCTTCCGCCAAATGCATTGAAAATCTTCTTCCCGTTATCGACAGTTTTGAGCGTTGTCTCGAATTCGAGTGCAGCGACGAAAATTTCAGAAACGGTATAGCGATGATCTTCAATCAGCTTAAGGAATTCATGACGAAGATGAACGTTACAGAAATGGAGGCTTTGGGCGCGGAATTCGACCCCAATTTTCACAATGCCGTCCAGCAGCTTGAAAGCGGCGAATACGAGGGAAATCACGTATGCGCCGTTTACCAGAAAGGCTATATGATGGGCGATAAGCTTATCCGACCTGCAATGGTTGGCGTAGCATTATAATATATATTTAATTTAGTTAAATCAGTACGGCGGCTTTATACCGTTGTATCAATATTTCAGGAGGAATATATTATGGGAAAAGTTATTGGTATTGATCTGGGTACTACAAACTCTTGCGTAGCTGTTATGGAAGGCGGAAACGCCGTTGTTATCCCCAACAGCGAGGGCGCAAGAACCACTCCTTCCGTCGTTGCTTTTACGAATAACGGCGAGCGTCTCGTTGGTCAGGTTGCCAAGAGACAGGCTATCACAAATCACGACAGAACCGTTTCTTCGATAAAGAGACATATGGGTTCTAATTATAAGGTATCTATTGACGATAAAAATTATACGCCGCAGGAAATTTCAGCTATGATCCTTCAGAAACTGAAAGCGGACGCGGAGGCTTATCTCGGCGAGCCTGTTACAGAAGCCGTTATTACGGTTCCCGCTTACTTCACCGACTCTCAGAGACAGGCTACCAAGGACGCCGGTCAGATCGCAGGTCTTAATGTAAGACGTATCATCAACGAGCCTACGGCTGCCGCTATTTCTTACGGTATCGACAAGGAGGAAGAGCAGACGGTCATGGTTTACGACCTCGGCGGCGGTACGTTCGACGTTTCGATCATCGAAATGGGCGAGGACGTTCAGCAGGTTCTTGCTACGGCAGGAAACAACCGTCTCGGCGGCGACGATTTCGACCAGCGCATTATCAACTGGATGGTTGAAGAATTCAAGAAAGCCGAAGGCGTTGATCTTTCAACCGACAAGATGGCTGCACAGAGACTTAAGGACGCGGCTGAAAAATCCAAGATCGAACTTTCTTCAACCACAACTTCAAATATCAACATTCCTTTCATCACAGTGGACGCTACGGGTACTCCAAAGCATCTTGATCTTACTCTCACACAGGCTAAGTTCAACGAACTTACGGCAGATCTCGTAGAAGCTACGATGGGACCTGTTCGTCAGGCTCTTAAGGACAGCGGTCTTTCCGCTTCCGAACTCAACAAGGTTCTCATGGTTGGCGGTTCGTCAAGAATCCCGGCTGTTCAGGACGCTGTTAAGAAGCTTATCGGCAAAGAACCTTTCAAGGGAATCAACCCCGACGAATGCGTTGCACTCGGCGCAGGCTATCAGGGCGGCGTTCTCGGCGGCGACGTTAAAAACGGTCTCCTTCTTCTTGACGTTACTCCCCTTTCGCTCGGTATCGAGACAGCAGGCGGCGTATGCACAAGAATGATCGAAAGAAATACTACTATCCCCAAGAAGTATTCGCAGGTATTCTCCACATATTCCGATAATCAGCCTGCCGTTGACATCAACGTTCTTCAGGGTGAGCGCGAATTCGCAAAAGACAACAAGCAGCTTGGTACTTTCCGTCTCGACGGCATCGCTCCCGCTCCCAGAGGAATCCCCCAGATCGAAGTTACTTTCGATATCGACCAGAACGGTATCGTTCATGTTTCCGCTAAGGATCTCGGCACAGGCAAGGAGCAGAACATCACGATCACTTCTTCCACAAATATGTCTAAGGACGATATCGACCGCGCAGTTAAGGAAGCCGAGCAGTATGCGGCTGAAGACAAGAAGCGCCGTGAAGAAGTTGACGCCAAGAATGAAGCTGAAAATCTCGTATTCCAGTGCGAAAAGGCTCTTGCTGATTTCGGCGACAAGGTTTCGGCTGATGAAAAATCCGCTATTGAGCAGAAATGTGCGGCTCTCAAGTCGGCAGTTTCAGCTAATAACTCCGCTGAGATCAAATCTCTCAAGGACGATCTCCAGAAAGCGTTCTACGATCTTTCTTCAAAGATCTATCAGCAGGCTAATCCTAACGGCGAGGGAATCGATCCTTCACAGTTCGCGAATATGGGCGGCGAAGCGCCGTCTCCCGACGACGGCGTAGTTGACGCGGATTTCACAGAAGTCTGATCAAAATTTCAGAGCCTGTTCAGTATCCTTTGCCGCACGTCTTTTCGACAAAATTATGCTCGAAAATCCGCACACAAAAAGATGCTGAACAGGCTCTTATAGAAACACAATAAATTAGGGCGAAAAAATTCTTTCGCCCTAATGGCGTACATACGCCTTATAGATTGGAGAATAGAATATGGCAGATAAAAGAGATTATTACGACGTTCTGGGAATCCAGAAAGGCGCTTCCGAGGACGAAATAAAAAAAGCATTCCGAAAAAAGGCAAGAGAAAATCACCCCGACCTTCACCCCGACGATCCCTCTTACGTTGAAAAGTTTCAGGAGATAAACGAGGCGAACGAGGTTCTTTCCGATCCTGATAAGCGCGCGCGTTACGATCAGTTTGGTCATGCAGGCGTAGACCCGAATTACGGCGGCGGCGCAGGCGGCGGTTTCGGGGATATGGGCGGATTCGGCGACATGGGCGATATTCTCGAAAGCATTTTCGGCGGATTCGGAGGATTTACAAGCGGTTCGCGCGCCAATCCAAACGCTCCGCGAAGAGGCGCGGATATTCAGACAACGGTCACCCTCAACTTTATGGACGCCTGCATGGGCGTAAGACAGGACGTTAAGATAAATCGTATGGCTGTATGCGATGCCTGCCGCGGTACCGGCGCTGACGCAGGAACTACAGCCGAGATATGCCCCGATTGTCAGGGAAGAGGTACGGTAAAAACTTCACAGCGTACTCCTTTCGGCGCTATTTCTTCCACAAAGCCTTGTCCGCACTGCGGAGGAAAAGGTAAGGTTATCAAGAATCCCTGCGCCAAATGCCGTGGAATCGGCAGACTTAAAGTTCAGAAAAGCGTCAGCGTAGATTTTCAGCCCGGAGTTAACAACGGCGTAGTTCTCCGCGCAGGCGGTCAGGGCGACTGCGGTATAAACGGCGGTCCGTCAGGCGATCTGCTGATCAATATAAACGTCCGCAATCACCCTATTTTTACTCGCGAGGGATATGATATTCACTGCGATATACCTATTACTTACAAGGACGCGGTTCTCGGAGCGGAAATAACAGTTCCAACCATCGACGGCGACGTATGCTACAATATTTCCGAAGGCACGCAGAACGGTACTGTTTTCCGTCTCAAAGGCAAGGGCGTTAAGAAAGGCAATCGTCCCGAACGCGGCAACCAATATGTTAAGGTTTATGTGGAAGTTCCCAAGAATCTTACTAAGAAGCAGAAAGATCTCCTGAATGCTTTCGAAGCTTCGCTGACGGATAAAAATTATGCAAAGAGACAGAGTTTCTTTGAGAAAATTAAGGCTAAATTTGATTTTTAAGATCAAATTCAGCCTAAAATATAAACGCTGTGGATTAATTTATCCACAGCGTTTTTTTATTTTTATGATTTTTTGTTCACAGTCCTCTTGACAAGCTTCTTCAGCCGTCTCGACGTATCCTGCGGAAACGTCGTCACAAAAGTGAGAGTCTGCTTATGAGCTTCTTCATGAGGAAGTTTCAGAAAATTGTGAAAGAATGTGTAGACTTCATTGAAGCTTTCAAAGATCTCCCCGACTGCTTCAGAACCCTCGGGCGTAAGAACCACGCTGTTCCCGAAATCTTCATATACAAGTCCCGCATTTGCCAGACAGCGCAGAGTTTTGCTGACGCAAGGTCTCGAAACTCCCAGATGACGCGCTATCCCTACGCTTTTGACATTGTCGTCAATATCCGAAAGTTCCTTGATAGCCACGAGATATTTTACCTGACTTGGGCAGTATTTCATAAACTTATCCTCCGATCGTTATTTATCCGAATCGATAAGGTGCCAGTATCCTTTCAGATACACCAATCCCGATATAATTGTAAGAGCCGCCGATATCCAGATAAGCAGCGGTATTATCAAGCTGTCTACAGCCGTTATCATTGCCGGCGGAAGCGAAAATCCAAAATCGTAACATACGCTCAGCCATACAAGAGACGCGATTATCGCGATCATTGTGAATGCGGTTTTCAATTTTCCCCACATTCCCGCCGCAACTACCACTCCGCTGTTGGCTGCCAGAAGTCTTAATCCCGATACCATGAATTCGCGCGCACTTATGATTATAAGAGGTATCGCTCCGACGTGAATTTCGGGAATCTCTGTAAATACCGCCAATGCGGACAGCACAAGTACTTTATCGGCAAGCGGATCGAGAAATTTTCCGAAATTTGTTACCAGATTACGCGCTCTTGCAATCTTTCCGTCAAGAGCGTCGGTAATTGAAGCCGCCGAAAAAATAACAAGCGCAATAAGATAATGGAACGGAACGCCAATGTACATAAAGATCAGGAAAAACGGAATAAGAGCCACTCTGAGAAGCGTTAGCTTATTTGGCAGATTCATTACGCGATCACCTCTCCTATCAAATCATAATCCAATGTGTCCGTAATTTTTATCTTAACATATTCCCCTATTTTCAGTGGTTTTTCAGAAGTAAAGAAAACTTTTCCGTCAATATCGGGCGCGTCGTTTTGAGTGCGTCCGAACCAGCATTCTCCGAAGCGGTCGAAGCCCTCGACGACGGCTTCAAGCTCGCTGTCCATAAGCTTCTGATTATTTTGACAGCTTATCTCAAGCTGCTGCTCCATAATTATATCAGCACGGCGAGCGGCGTCCTCCGGCTCGATCTGATCGGGAAATTCGGCAGCTTTTGTGCCTTCTTCAGCCGAATATGGGAAACATCCCAGACGGTCGAAACGAACCCGCTGTATGAATTCTGCAAGATCGTTGAACTGATCAACAGTTTCACCGGGAAAACCTGTGATCAGAGTGGTGCGAAGTATGACTCCTGGAACTTTTTCGCGGATGTGAGCAAATAAAGCTTCCAGTTTTTCCTCGTCGCCCCAGCGGTTCATGCGCGACAAAATATCGCCGTCGCAATGCTGAATGGGAATTTCCAGATACTTCACCAATTTTTCCTCAGAGGCGATAACGTCAAGCAACTCGTCGGTAATTCGCTCAGGATAGCAATAAAGCGTGCGTATCCATTTCAAGCCGTCGATTTTACAAAGTTCGCGAAGCAGTTCGTGAAGCTTTGATTCGCCGTAAAGATCTTCACCGTAACGAGAAGTGTCCTGCGCGATGACAACAAGCTCCGTCACGCCGTTTTTTGCAAGTTCGCGCGCTTCCGCAAGAACGTCCTCCATAGGAACGCTGCGGTATTTTCCGCGTATCATTGGAATTGCGCAGTATGTGCAGCAATTGGAACAGCCCTCGGCTATTTTGAGATAAGAGAAAAACGGCAGCGTCGAAATTATTCTTTCGCCCGTAAGTTCCGCGTCAAGCTTCGGCGGAAATTTCACCACGCGCTGATCGGCAAGCACTTCGTCAAGAATATTAACTATATCTTTATTGCAGCCTATCCCGATAACAGCGTCGGCTTCGGGGAAAAGTTCCGCCGCCTCTTCCTTGTAACGCTCGGTAAGACAGCCCGTAATTATGATTTTTTTAAGCGTACCGTCGGCTTTCAGCGCGGCAAGCTCCAGTATTGTTTCAATAGCTTCTTCCTTTGCCGACTGTATAAATCCGCAGGTATTCACTACCGCAACGTCGGCAAGTCCCGGCTCGGTAACGAGCTGATATCCGCTTTTTCTCAGCTTGAACAGCATTCTCTCTGAATCCACAAGATTTTTTGAGCAGCCCAGCGATACCATTCCAACCTTTATAGACATTTCGTCATTCCTCCGCATATTCCGCGTCCTCAAAATACTGCTTCACAGCACGATTTATCTCGTCGAATCCGTAGCCGTATCTCACAAGGGCGCTTTTTACTTTTTCTATAGATTTCCTGTCGCCGCTGTCGGTAAGCAGACGGCTGTACTTTGACCTCAGCAGTTCAGTGAGATTTTCCCCGTAAACGTCCCCGAAAGCTTCGAGAGCGTCTTCTATCGTCTCCTCCTTGAGACCTTTCATCAGCATTTCACGCTTCGCACGCCTGTACCCGTATTTCTTCGTGCCAACCAGCTTCATCACAAGCTTTTCAGCATATCTTACATCGTCTATCAGACCGGTTTGCGCAAGTTTTTTGATTACGTCAAGGCAAAGTCTTTCGTTCTTATATGTTTTCATCAGCTTTGAAAACATTTCCTCCGCCGAATAATCGCGGTAATCAAGGCAATACAGAGAATACTGATACGCTCTCCGAAAATTTGACGCGTAAATTATTTTCCGCAGATCGCTGCGTTCCAGTTCCATGCCTTTGCAAAGCCCAAAATCCGTTATTATATCTATATGCAGGTAAATTTTCCTGATTCCGTCGATCTCGGCTTCGTAGGTCGTTCCCTTATATTTTGAAAGTGAAGTTATTTCCATTATCAGTCGGCAGGCGTAAACTCTTCAAAATCCTCGTCGATATTATCTAAAATATCCTCCTCGACAATATCCGGATTTTCAGATGTTTCGGTCTCTTCAGAAGCTGATTCGGCAGCCTTGCCCTTTTTCTTTTTGCCGACGCCGAGTATTTTCTCTTCGTCATTTTTTTCAAGGATCTTCTTCTCTATCTCCTTCATAAGTTCAGGCTCGTTTTTAAGGAGTTCCTTTACGTTATCACGTCCCTGACCGAGCTTACGATCTCCGTAACTGAACCATGAACCGCCCTTTTTGACGATATCCAGATCAACGGCGATATCCAGAACTTCACCGGTACGGGAAATTCCCTCGCCGTACATCATGTCGAATGAAGCTTCCTTAAACGGAGGAGCAACTTTATTTTTTACGACCTTGCACTTCGTGTTCGCACCTATGACCTGACCGCCGTCTTTGATGACTTCGCCTTTTCGTACGTCGATTCTTACCGACGCATAAAATTTCAATGCGCGTCCGCCCGGAGTTGTTTCGGGATTTCCGTACATAACGCCGATCTTTTCGCGTATCTGATTGATGAAGATAGCTACGCAGTTGGATTTTGATATAGCCGAAGTAAGCTTTCTCATCGCCTGCGACATAAGTCTTGCAAGCTGACCAACATGAGAATCTCCCATATCGCCGTCGATCTCCGCACGGGTAGTCATAGCTGCAATGGAATCGAGAACTATAACGTCGATAGCGCCGGAACGGATAAGGGCTTCCGCTATCTCAAGAGCCTGTTCTCCGCTGTCAGGCTGGGATACCAGAAGATTGTCGATATCTACGCCCAGAGCCTTTGCATACACGGGATCGAGAGCGTGTTCAACGTCGACGAAAGCAGCTTCGCCGCCCATTTTCTGCGCTTCAGCGATTATCGAAAGGGCGACCGTAGTTTTACCGGAACTTTCAGGTCCGTAGATCTCCACGATCCTTCCGCGGGGAACGCCCCCGATTCCAAGAGCCAGATCAAGAGTCATAGAGCCTGTCGGTATCGCGTCCACTTTAAGAGTATCAGTCTGTCCAAGACGCATTACCGCTCCCGCGCCGTACTTTTTTTCGATCACCTTTATTGCGCTCGCAAGAGCCGCCTTTTTATCGCTTTCATCGACGAGCCTTACTACCGCCGCCTTTTTTGCAAGTTCCTTTTTTGCCATTATTTATTCCTCCGTTTCAGCCGCTGCAGTACGAATTATTCCGCCCGCGTCCTTTGAAAATTCTATGTTTATAAAATGATTTTCGTGTAAGATTTTTTTAACTTCGTCATGCTGTCCCATGCCGAATTCACAACAAAAGCTTCCGCCTTTTTTCAGTGAATCCCTCCATATCGGAGCAAGACGTCTGTAAAAATCCAGCCCGTCTTTTCCGCCGAATAACGCCATATAAGGTTCGCGCCGCACTTCGGGCTGCAATTCGTTCATTTCCTCCGCCGTAAGATAAGGCGGATTCGTAACGATAATATCCAGTTCCCGGAATTCTTCGGCGGTACTCTCTTCCAGAACGTCTGCGGCTATAATATTTATATCCGCGCCGTTAAGTTCGGAATTCCGCTTCAGATAGCCCATCGCCTGCTCCGAAAGTTCCAGCGCATACACCTCCGCCGCAGGAATTTCCTTTTTCAGCGTAATTGCAATACAGCCGCTGCCGCTGCAAAGATCGGCTATTTTGGGCGATCTCAAATTCTTCCTGCGGCATATTTTCAAGACGTTCTCTATAAGAGTTTCTGTATCCGGACGCGGAATAAGAACGCCTTCGCCGACTTTAAACGTACAGTTCCAGAAGTCCCATTCGCCAAGTATATACTGAAGCGGTTCGCCCTCGGAACGCCTTTTTATCATGCCGCGAATCTGATCTTCACGCTCCTCCGAAACATTTTCAAGAGGCAGAAACATAGGATTACGCTCTTCGAAAACATCCTGAAAAATACACATAACGTCAAATTCGCTGTCAGGAATCCCATTTCCCTTGAGAATTTCAATCGCTTCTCTATAAATATTGGAACGGCTTACCATTTATCCTCCGATCTGTCTTCCGGAATACACGGTTTCAGCGCCGCTATAGCGATCTCGATCATGCTGTCGTCGGGTTCTTTTGTGGTAAGACGCTGCATGGCAAGTCCGGGAGCGGAAAGAATACGCGTGAAAAGATTGTCGTGAGTTCCGGCAAGCCGTATGCACTCGTAAGATACGCTGACAACTATCGGAAGAGTCGCAAGGCTGATAAGCGATCTCTGCCACCATTCAAGCTGATTCGGCACAAAGCACATTACAAAGATGCCGACTATAAGTACTATAAAAATAAAACTCGTTCCGCACCGCTTATGAAAGCGCGTCTGCCTGCGGACGTTTTCCACGGTAAGAGGCAGTTCAGCTTCATGACAGGCTATGGTTTTATGCTCCGCGCCGTGATACATATACTGCCGCTTAATATCTTTCATCAAGCCAACTACAAACATATAAAGCACGAACAGCGCTATTTTCACAACGCCCTCCAGCAACGGCTTGAGGATTCCATAATCGGCAATATCAGGCACAAGTCCAACGAGAAATTTCGGAAGCACGAAGAAAAGACCCATTGCAAGGACGACGCCTATGCACGCTCCGATGACCATAACGACATCAAATGCGCCGCTGCTAAGCTTTTCGTCGGATTTTTCATCATCTTCTTCAACCATTTGCTTTTCAGCCGACTTCATTGTATATTTATACCCCTTGATAAGCGAGGAAACGAAATTGAAACATCCCCTTATAAAGGGCGTACGCTTATACCATGGCGCGTCCGAACCGTTTTTTTCGTCCCAGACTTCAAGGTCGATCGTTCCGTCGGGCAGACGGCAAGCCATCGCGCCTTTTTGCGGTCCAAGCATCATTATGCCCTCGATAAGAGCCTGACCGCCAATTTTTGATTTGAATTTTTCGCCGCCCTGCGAGTTGTTATTTTTTCCCATTTTCCGTCTCCTGAGTATTTTTTATATTGTTTTTCCTGTCGCTTTCGGGCAGGATTATCGTAACTGTTGTGCCTTTTCCCTCTCCTGCGCTTGTGATATTCAGCGAACCGCCGTGCATATGTATTATCTCATCCGCGACCGCAAGCCCGATTCCCGAACCTCGCCGCGTGTGATTTGCCTTATAAAATTTGGTCTTGACCTTTAAAAGATCGGATTCCTTAATTCCGCAGCCCGTATCGGCAACTTTAACTTCGATCATGCCGTCGTTTTCGCAGGCTGTCACGGTAACGCTGTCGCCTGCCGAGGAATATTTCACGGCGTTATCGATAACGTTTATAAACACCTGCCGAATGCGGTTTTTATCGCCGTACACAAAAGGCAGCATTTCGGGTTCGTCGTAGAATATCTTTATTCCGTCGCGCCGAGCCTTATCGCTGTAGATCAGAACGGCGTCGCCAAGTTCGGCAAGAATATCAAGATTTGCGTTTTGCAGTGTAAAATGACCGTTCTGCATACGGGAAAAATCAAGAAGTTCCTCAACCATATGAGAAAGCCTTTCCGTCTCGTTTACTATAACGCTGACGCCCTTGCGCATCGTATCGGGACTTTCTCCGCCGTCCACCATCAGCGTTTCCGCCCAGCCTTTTATAGCCGTCAGCGGAGTTCTCAGCTCATGGGAAACGGAAGATATAAATTCGTTTTTCATGGCTTCTGCCGAAGAGAGTTCGTCCGCCATATGATTGATCGCCATACACAATTCGCCTATCTCGTCGTCGCTGTTATTCTGTATGCGCACGGAAAAATCACCCATTGCAAATTTCCGCGTAATTCCGCTTATCTGTCTTATCGGTTTAACAATAGAGCCTGCAAAATAAAGTCCTGTGATAACTATTATGAAAATTATCGCCGCGCATATCGCCGTGACAAATATGATGTAGCCTTTTATGGTATTGTCGATCTCCGTCAGGGAAGTCACCATACGTACGGAACTGTATTCGCTGTTGAACGACGACAGCGGAACGGAAACGGCAAGTATTTTTTCGCCGCCTGCAAGTTTCCCGATATAGCTTCCCTCGCCGCTTTCCATAGCCTCTTCGTAGTCGGGCATAGCGGAATCCTCGTCAGGCGAAAAACCCGAAGAAGTCAGAACTACGCGTCCTTTTGAATTTATCGCCATTAATTCTATCTTGTCCTTTTCATTGAAAGTTTCAAGCATATTACGCATTTCAGCCGAAAAATTAGCGGCGCTGTCCTGAGAATGAATACTGAGAACACTTGTTACTGCATTTATCTTTGATATCAGATATTGCTTCGCTGAATTATAATAATAACTCTGAACGGCATATATGACCGCCATTTCAATTACGAAAAGCGCAAGTATGATAACGCCTAAATTATTAAATATCCAACGTTTGGTAATACTTTTTTTTGCCATTACTGCATATCATTCCATTTATAGCCGTATCCCCATATAGTAATGATATACTTCGGGCTGGACGGCTCTTCTTCAATTTTCATTCGTATACGGCGGATATTGACGTCGATTATCTTATCGTCGCCGTAATAGCTTTCACCCCAGATATGATTCAGAATACTGGCACGGTCAAGAGCCGTATTTTTATTATTCATAAAATATTCCAGTATCTGATATTCTACCTGAGTAAGTTCGATCGGAACGCCGTCTTTGGTGACCATGCGGCTTTTGAGATTGAGCGCGAACGGTCCGCTTTCTATGACGGACTGCTTTTCATTCTTAATGAAACTCATACATACGCGGCGATAGATAGCGTCCACACGCGCCGTAAGTTCCGACGGAGAAAACGGTTTTGTGATATAGTCGTCCGCGCCTATCATCAGACCGCTGACCTTATCCATTTCCTGCGTTTTTGCGGTAAGCATTATAATTCCGATAGTGGAACTTTTTTCTCTGATCTTTTTGCATACCGTAAAACCGTCTATTCCGGGCATCATGATATCGAGCAGTACAATATCGAAATTACCATGCTCGGCTTCGAAAGTTTTAAGAGCCGCCTCTCCGCAATTCACGTCAACGACGTTATATCCTGCGCGCTTGAGGTTTATCACAACAAATTCCCGGATGGCATCTTCGTCCTCGCATATAAGTATTCGTTTCATATTCATTCACTCCTTTTCGGCTATTCCTTGTATATAAATCCGACCGCTGCTTCTGCGGCAGTTATGGAAAGTCCGTCGCTGTTATCGGAATTCGGCGACACATAGGCAAGATACGCTGATTCGCCCTTTGACCTCAAAAGCATATATCCCGTTGATATCCTGTCTTTTGCCGAAGCTTCGTCATCCGCGCAATAGATACGCATAAGTTCCCTGCCTATTCCCTCTTCTGAATATGCGCAGAAAACCATCTCGTCGTTTACCGCGTCCCGACGCACAGTAACCTTATTCCGCCATTTTTCGGGAAATATAAATACATAACCGTCGCCCACGCTGTAATATGAAGCGTACTTGCCTTTCAGTTTTCCCGATTCCCTGACCGTTGTCCACTCCGTCAGCCGAAGCTGTTCGCCCTCTGCGGAATCTTCATACCCGGGAGCTACGCTTTGAAGCGGTATCTCTATAACTCCGTCGCCGTCGACATCATACGCGCTGCATCCTGACGGACGAAGAGTTGCCGCCGATTCCTCCGGATCGGAAAAAACTTTGTTCAGCCCTTTTTCATTCATGAATATTATATCAGTCTGTATAAATCCTGCCGCAGAAACGGCGTCGATATACAATCCCGTATGTTCTTCGTTAAATTCGCCATATCCAACGCTGTCGAATTCAGTAAAACCGCCGCTCAGTTCTGCTTTGTAACGGTGATATTTGCCCTCGCCGTCAAGTTTATACGCCTCCGCCGAAGCGGGATTTCCATTTGCAGAACCTTTCAGCAAAAGAAATTCATTGTTTTCATCGCGGTCAAGATCGGTAACGTCAATAAACGAATATGAATCCGAAAAAGTCCGCTCCAGTTTTCCATCGCTGTAACTGTAGATAGTCGCCGTTTTTTCGGAACGGTTTATAAGGCTGCTGCCGATTATCAGATTAATGCGCTGATTTTCGCCAAGCTGCGAGATCATGACGCGCTCTATCTCCGAGCCGTCGGCTGGCGTATCATAAACGGAACGCCATTTGCCGTTGTCGCTGTCGAGAATATTGATGCGAAGGGTATTTTCAGGTGCGGCAAGACTGTTTTTTTCATAGAATACCACGGCTTCTCTTCCGCCGTCGCCGTCGATATCTTCCACAATGAACGCTGAAAGATACTTTCCGGATTTCGGGTATTTCAAACTTATCGAGCCGCTTGCCGCGTCCGTAAGCGCGCTGTATATCTGTTCCTGCTCCAGACTTAGCTTCGGCGGCGTCATAAGCGTATCGATACTCGTGCCGAACGTACAGCCCGAAAGCAGCATTACCGACAGCGCCGCCGAGATTATCTTTAAATATTTAAGCATTTATCTCTCGATATTGTCTCTGTCATCAAGCTTCACATACTCGCGGCTTTTCGCTATAGCCTTGTAAGCAGGGCGAATTATACGTCCTCCCGTAAGCATTTCTTCCATTCGGTGAGCAGCCCAGCCTGCCATTCGCGCAACTGCGAAAAGCGGAGTAAAAAGTTCCTCCGGAATTCCCAGCATACGATACACAAGCCCCGAATACATATCAACATTGGCGCACATAGCCTTGCCGCTTCCCTTGACTTCCTTGAAAATTTCAGGAGTAAGCCGCTCAACGGTATCGAGAAGCCGGAATTCCGCTTCTATTTCCCTGCCCTTTGCAAGTTCGAAAGCCTTCTTTTTCAGAATCACCGCACGCGGGTCGGATATCGTGTAAACGGCGTGTCCCATACCATAAATAAGTCCCGAACCGTCGTTTGTCTCCTTGCGAATGGTCTTGCGCATATAATCGGCAACTTCGCCCTCGTCTTCCCAGTTTTTGATGTTCGCCTTGAAATTGTCGAGCATATTGATAACCTTGATATTCGCGCCGCCGTGACGAGGACCTTTAAGCGAACATATCGCAGAAGAATAGGCGGAATAGGGATCAGTACCCGACGAAGTGAGAACGCGGCAGGTAAACGTGGAATTATTTCCGCCGCCATGCTCCGCCTGAAGCATAAGAAGCCTGTCCAGCATCTGCGCTTCGTCCTTGGTATACTGCCTGTCGGGACGAAGCATCGAGAGAATACACTGCGCCGTATTTTCTTCGTAATTTATTGGATGCATTATCATGCTTGCATTATCAAAAACTCTCCGCTTTACCTGATAAGCGTTGACCATGATAACAGGAAGCTTCGAAATAAGGCTGATAGCCGTCCTCATTTCGCTGTCCAGCCCCTTGTTTTCGCAGTCGTCGTCGTAAGAATAAAGCGCAAGAACGGAACGCGCAAGCTTGTTCATGATATTTTTCGAGGGCGCTTTCAGTATCATATCCTCAACAAATCCGGGAGGAAGATCCCTTTTCAGCGATATGTACGAAATTATATTCTTCAGCTCTTTCTTTTTCGGAAGCCGTCCGAAAAGAAGCAGAAATACTATCTCCTCAAATCCATATCTATCTTCCGCTTCTACATTTTCCACCAGATCGTTAATGCTGTAGCCGCGGTAAATAAGCTGACCCGGTATAGGCTCTAATTCGCCCTCGTTAAGCAGATAACCGTGAACGTTACAGATATTTGTTATTCCCGTAACGACTCCCGTGCCGTCACTGTTGCGCAGACCGCGCTTGACATGATATTTTTCATAAAGCTTCGGGTCGATAACGGAATTTTCCGAAAGCTCCCTGCATAAACCTGTAATATTGGAACCTGACATAAATGACGGCATAAAACCACTCCCTTTAACATATTCATTATTAATTATACACTATATTTTAATTCATGTCAATCATTTCACAATAATTTCAACTTAAATCATTTTTTTACTTGTGCTGCTTTATTGCAGGGGATGGCATCCTTATATAAAGCTGCATAGTAAAATCGATTCGCATGAAATTTCAAGGAGGATAAAATGAAGAAGATTATGATTTATATTGTGGCTCTTAGCGCGGCGGCGACTATTATTCCTGCCGTTCCGCTGCTTTGGGGTAAAGCTGCCGACGATATTCCGGCTAAAGATCAAAAATCCGTGAAGATAGAGGAGTTTATATTTGACGATGAAAATTATTCGGGCGAACCGTATAAAGTTCTCGATATTTCAAGCGGACAGGTTATCGAAGTTCCCGTACGCGATTACGTAATAGGAGCGGTCTGCGCGGAAATGCCTGCCGTTTTCGAGGAAGAAGCCCTGAAAGCTCAAGCGGTAGCAGCTCATACTTATGCGGAAAGACAACGGCGGATTTCACAGAATTCCGAAAACGCAGATCTGAAAGGAGCGGATTTTTCCAACGATACCGCAAAATATCAGGGATATTATACAGAAAGCCGCATCAAGCATTATTTCGGGGAAAATTACGATGAATACTATAAAAAAATAAGCGACGCCGCCGATGAAGTAATGAACTACATAATTACCTACGACGACGAACCGATAATATCGGCGTTTCACTCCATGTCGTCAGGAACTACCGAAAGCGCCGAAAACGTCTGGGGTACCAAAGTTGATTATCTCGTCCCCGTTGACAGCAGCTTTGATAAGTCTGCTCCAAAATACGAGGAAGAGACCTCTGTTGATTTGAATTTCATGAAAACACGTCTTGAGGACGTTTTCGGGGCTGCCCTCGGCGAAAATGAGGAGGAATGGATAGTGCCTGCCGAAATTTCGGATTCGGGAACTGTTTTGACAGCTCTCGTCGGCGATAAAACCGTTACAGGCAACGATATCCGCACGGCTCTCGGATTACGTTCAGCGGATTTCGAAGTTAAAATCGGGGAAGATTCTGCAATATTCACCACAAAAGGCTTCGGACACGGCGTTGGAATGAGTCAATACGGTGCGAATTCCATGGCTTCAAAAGGCAAAAGTTGGCGGGAAATTCTGGAGCATTACTACACGGGCTGCACGATAACGAAAATTGAATAGAGCGTGTTCACATAAAATAAATGTGCGGTACTAAAGCATACGCATACTCCGCCTATGAACACAAGATCTAAAAATCTGTAAGATTACGCTAACATATTTTTGGTTTCTATAAGTTAACATTCCCCCATTTTTTAGCTTTTTCGCGTTATAATATAAAAGTAATATGCTCTAAGGAGTTGATCTATATTAAAACTGTTGAAATTTTCTCCGACGGAGCGTGCAGCGGTAATCCTGGACCGGGCGGATACGGTACTATCCTCCGTTTCGGAAATGTCGAAAAAGAACTCAGCGGCGGCGAAAAACATACCACCAATAACCGCATGGAATTAATGGGCGTTATCGCAGGGCTTTCGGCTTTGAAAGAACCCTGCCGAGTAACTCTGACCACCGACAGCAAGTATGTCGTTGACAGCATCACTAAAGGCTGGGTTTACGGATGGAAAAAACGAGGCTGGATAAAATCAGACAAAAAGCCTGCTCTTAACGTCGATCTCTGGGAAAGGCTTCTTCCGCTGCTTGAAATGCACGACGTTACTTTCAATTGGGTAAAAGGTCATGCGGGTCATCCCGAAAATGAACGTTGCGACCGCCTTGCCGTTGAACAAAGAGACAAGAATTCACTTTAAGGGAGTGCAATATAATGGAAAAAAGATTTATTTACGCTGATAATGCGGCTACCACCGCCGTTTCGGAAGAGGTTCTTAACGCTATGCTTCCGCATTTCCGCACGGCTTACGGAAACGCTTCCAGCATTTATGAATTGGGCAGAAACGCTCAGTATGCCGTCGAAACTGCACGCGAAAAAGTTGCAAAGGCTATCGGCGCAGACCCAAATGAGATATACTTCACAAGCTGCGGTTCTGAATCCGATAACTGGGCTATAAAATCCACTGCGGAACGCCTTGCGAAAAAAGGCAAAAAGCATATCGTAACTTCGGTCTTCGAGCATCACGCCGTGCTTCATACCACGGAATATCTCGAAAAACAGGGATTCGAAGTAACATATGTTCCCGTAAACGAAAAGGGTCTTATCAATCCCGAGGACGTAAAAAACGCCATTCGCGAAGATACTGCCCTTGTTACTATTATGTACGCAAACAACGAGATCGGCACTATCCAGCCTATCGACGAGATAGCCGCAATCTGTAATGAAAAAAAGGTTCTTTTCCATACGGACGCAGTTCAGGCTGTCGGTCATGTTGACATCGACGTTCACAAGCAGGGAATCGATATGCTTTCCCTTTCTGGTCATAAAATTCACGCCCAAAAGGGAATCGGCGCGCTTTACGTAAAAAAGGGCGTTCCGCTCCCCAATCTCATTCACGGCGGCGGTCAGGAACGCGCTAAACGTGCAGGTACGGAAAACGTTCCAGCTATCGTTGGACTGGGCGTTGCAATAGAATCTGCCTGCAAAAATATTGCCGAAAAAGCGGCTGTCATAACTCCCAGAAGAAATCGCCTTATCGACGGTATATTGCAGCTTCCGTACACTCGTCTCAACGGCGACAGGGACAAGCGTCTGCCCGGAAATCTCAATATTTCCATTGAGGGAATCGAGGGCGAATCGCTTCTTCTTATGCTCGATATGTACGGCATATGCGCTTCGTCGGGTTCAGCCTGCACTTCGGGTTCGCTCGACCCGTCTCATGTTCTGCTTTCTATCGGTCTGAAACATGAGATTGCTCACGGCTCGCTTCGCCTTTCGATTGAGGAAGACGTTACCGACGAGGACGTTGATTATATTTTGGAGGTCATTCCAAAGGTCGTTGAAAGACTTCGTTCGATGTCGCCCGTTTGGGAAAAGATGATGAAAGGCGAAAAATACGAATAATAAAATTGTTTCACGTGAAACATAGGAGGATAAAAATTATGATGTACAGTGAAAAGGTTATGGATCATTTTTCAAATCCGAGAAACGTTGGCGAGATCGAAAATGCTGACGGTGTAGGAGAGATCGGCAACGCTAAATGCGGCGATATTATGAAGATGTATCTCAAGATCGACAACGGCATTATTACCGACGCTAAATTCAAGACGTTCGGCTGCGGCGCGGCTGTTGCGACTTCTTCAATGGCTACCGAACTTATCAAGGGAAAATCTATCGACGACGCCCTCAAACTCACTAACGACGCTGTTGTCGAGGCTCTCGACGGACTTCCTGCCGTAAAAATTCACTGCTCTGTTCTTGCGGAACAGGCTGTCCGCTCGGCCCTTTCGGATTATTATACTCGTCAGGGAGTCGATCCGCTTCCGATCGTCGGCGAGATTCATATGCCTGAAGAATAAATCAAAAAGAAAAAACCCCTTTTCTGTTATGCAGAAAAGGGGTTTTTTCTTATATTTTATTGTGACAACGTCTCCGTCAGTGTGTCCACTACAGTTTTTCCGTCAGACTCATAAACGTTGATAACGGCAGGAACATATTCTCCGCTTTCGATCTTTTTCTTATATTCCAGAGCCTCCGTCGGATTAGCCGGAGATTTTAAAAATTCGGAAGCATAAACATAACCCTCAACGCCGTTATCGCCAACTGCTGCAACAAGATCGGGAAGATCTGAAACATATTCAGCATGCGCGCCTATACCATAAGACTGCCCGTTGGCGTTGATCTTGTATTCCACAGCAGAATGCTCGACTACCTCCGTCATCGCCGCGTCCTTATAAGCAACAGGTTCTGCCTTTTGTGCGTAAGCTAATGGAATGGATACAGCAGAAACGCCTGCCAATAAAGATACCGCAGAGATCGCACAAGTTAACATTTTTTTCATGATTAGTCCTCCTTATTATGTGTAATTGTTTAAGTTTGCTGTTTGAGGTGTTAGTTTTCACGAAATAACTGAAAACATATTCTCATGTTATTTTATTATATTATATCACATTTATTTTGGAAAGTCAATCAAAATTTATCTTTTATTTTTGTAAAGATAAACTTTGATTGGAACGCCCTGCTTCTTGCAATTGTCTATTACATATTTAGTACCGCGAGATTTTCCATCCCAAAAAGCAAGCACCAACTCCGCATAAGCAATAATCTCCAGATTACGTTTCAAGGGAGCAGATTTTCCATAAAGATTATAGTCTGGAAAAAACTCTGTAAGTCGAATATCATGAGTTTGAGCATACTCTCTTGCACAAGTGTCTACGCCCCTTGCTCCACCACTAACAATTTCTGTAACATCTTTAGGAAGAAATTTCTCCAAACCAATAACTCCCAGATTTCTTGAACCAATAATGGCAATTTTCATAAATACGCCTCCGTCAATACTTATTGCATACTTAAATCAAGTATACTTATAACATTATAACACAAAAATAGCTTAAAATAAATATGTATATAATATTTTTTTAGGCGGTGTTATTATGAGAAATAAAAACAATAAACATTTAGGAATTGAAATTGATCCCGAGCTGCATTATAAACTGCACTATATTTCCAAATATGAAGGGCGTTCAGCCAACGGTCAAATTTTGTATTTGATCAGGAAATGCATCAAAGAATTTGAAAAAAGCGAGGGAGAAATTATAATTGAAACCGATAAAAACAAGAACCTGCCTACATGAATCGTAAGCAGGTTCTTTATATTATACTAATTATTTATTAATAACAAGCTGTCTTAATTTCACAAGATCGTAAACGTCTATAACACCGTCCTCGTGAACATCGGCAATCTCTGCCTGTTCCGCCGTCAATGATTCAGCCGTGAGAAGATGACGGCTCAGCTTTACCAGATCCGCCGCTCCGACTTCTCCGTCGCCGTTTATATCCCCTGCCGTCTGCCTGGATTCCGTATGCGGAAGCGCGAATACGGTATAATTCACGCACATATACGACTGACCGTTGCTGCCAAGAACAACCTTTTCATTTTCCGCCGCTGTCTTTTTATAAATTTTAAACATTACATCGTTTGAACTTACAAGCGTATCCGACGTCAATTCGTAATCGGCAAGAAATTCCGGCGTATTCTCAACGCGCTCGTCAACCGCAACATAAATATCAATTTCGCCGCCTGCCGTAAATTCAGCAGCGTCTCCAACAATTCCCTTTGCGTCGCAGGACGTCATGAGGATTTCCGCTCTGTTGAGGAATTCGGGCATCTCCGCTATCGTGAAATCGCGGTCGCCGAAAATCCTTGAACCGACTTCCGCGCCTGTTCCGATATCCCATGCAATCGGGTTCGCCTGCTCCGCAACTTTGACATCCCTGAAGAATTCACTGTTCAGAGGCAGCGGATCTTTGCCGAAAATAAAGCTGTCGGCATTCATAAGATAGCCCTCGCCGCCCGTGAATTTAATATAAAGATCGTGAGTTCCGCTGATAACGGGAATGTTGAACATTATCTCCTGATAGTCGCCAAATCCCGAAGTTCCGCCGAAATTAACAACAGCCGCCGTTTTATCCATACTGTCAAGATAAAGTTCCATGACTGCCGCGTTACCCGAAATTTTTCCGCCAAATGTATGCGCGCCGTCCCCGAAATCAACTCTGCGGTACATTACATAGTCGCCGTTTTCAATGAATCCGATATTCTGACTGCCTGACGCTAAATCTTCAATTCTGATACCATCCTGCGCCGAAAAACTTTCAGCCTCAATAGTTTCGAATGCTGATATCGTCTTTGCAGAAGCAGCAGGCGATACCGTTACAACTCCTTCCGGAAAAGAATTCACAGTAAGATCGTTGATATAATACTCGATATTCATGTAGCCCTGTCCGCAGTAATCGCCCTTATAATCGGACGGGTCGTTGGGATTCAAACCTCTTGCAAGTTCCCAGTCGTCAGCCATTCCGTCATTGTCGGAATCGACTATCTCCTTTTTCAGTACGGCTTCGGGATATTCGTATGTCACGCCGCATTGAATTTTATATTTATCGAGATCAGTTTTTGAGGAATCATATGCGGCAGTTCCGCTGCATGAACCCGTACCGGTCTTCGTTTCATCGGCGCACTGCCTGTCTATCTCCGTTCTCTTTTCGGGAGAAATTCCGTTGCCTGCAAAACTGATGACGTGATCGTAAGAAGCCTCCGCACTTTCAACGCCTGCAACCGAGGAAACATTCTCGCCGTTCTGGTTTATTTCGAACGGCGACGCTGAATAAAGATCGTCTTTGGTGATTCCTATCGACGTTTTCACGCTGACTCCCGACCAGTTGTCATTGGTGATAGCATGAAGCGTTCCGTCTTTGTTGATAAGCCTGTTCCCTGCGCAGTATACCTTGAAATTCTGCGGAGAAGTACTGCTGTCAACATTCATCCAGTGATAACCGCCAGTTGTGGAATTTCCTGCTTTCAGCGTATTATTGACATAATTCAGATGTCCCATTGTTCCATACGCAGTCTGATAGCCCCAGTCGTAAATGATATTGTTGGTGAAATCAGCCGTATAAGTCCCTTGCACTTTGCCGCGAAAATTTCTCGAAACATTATGTATTATCAGGTTATGGTCAAATGTAAGGTCGCCCTTGCCCATCATCATTCCAAATCCGTGCAAACCCTTTTTATGACCGCCCCATGAATCCGCAGGGCCGAGAACGCTGTACTGCACGGTATAATTCATATTGTTGGAATAAAGTCCCCATTGTTCGTCGGTCGTCCAGCCCATCGAGCAGTGGTCGATAATGGAATTTGAACCTTTCGCGCCGCCCCATGCGTCGTTGCCTGAACTGGTCGCGGCATACGGTCCGGGTCGGGAACTGATATAGCGGCAGATTATATTATCGCCCGCCATGCCCATTTTGTAATTTTTAAGGGTAATTCCCGAACCTCCCGGAGCAGTCTGACCTGCTATAGTAATATTGCTCTGACAAAGTATGTTGCTTTTCAACTCAATAGTTCCGCTGACGTCAAAAACTACGATTCTTCCTGATTTACTGACAGCGTCACGAAATGAGCCTGCTCCGCTGTCGTTAAGATTTGTAACGTGATAAACCTCTCCGCCGCGTCCGCCCGAAGCGTATTTTCCACCGCCGACCGCTCCCGGAAAAGCAAGTATATTTCCTGCTGCCGCGGCTTTATCGGGAATATACGCATTCGAATTTATAACGCCGCCGATACAAAGAAGAGCAGCCGCGGAAATTGATGTTATCCGCTTAAAAATCTTCTTCATAGATAATTCCTCCTTTTATAAATAAAAATCTCTATTATCTATATTATACAATACTTTTTCTCACTTTGCAATGAATTAAAGTACTTTTTTACAGATTCTTTTTACTATTATATTGCACCCTGTTCAAAATAATCTACTCTATTCTGCAATCTTAGCCATTATTATGAACATTGTAAATTGAGTCGTCCTGCTTTAAACTAAAACAAGCAGAATGACTATATAGTCGCCCTACTTGAAATCAAAACAAGTTCGCTGATAAAAATTTCTCATAGCTGCGTTGTCGTCGTCACCGGGCGTCAGCCCGCTTTCCTCCTCCGCCTTGCTATGAAAAATTTTTATTCAGCTTCTTTTGTTCCAATTTCAAGTAGGGCGACTATAAAATGTAATATTTTAGTATTTCTGTAATTTTATGAAATTAAATTATAATAAAAATGCCCCCGTTTTTTCTTAAAATTGGAAACTCATGGTAATTGCATTTTAGCTGAATAAGAGATATAATAATAACATAGACAACGCAATTATTGTAAGAACCTGATTGACAAAATCAATGTGCGGATTTTCGAGCATAATTTTGTAGATGACAAGGCGAAAAAGTGAAATCATACTTGATGCGCCACGGGCATTCCCTTCAGTCATATAGTGAACTTTTCAACGCAGTCAGCGGCAAAATTTGCCGAAAAGACGTGCGCTGCATCTTGTGAAGACAGGTTCTGAGCCTTAACAGGCTGTAAAGAGGTGTTATTATGAGAAGAAAAATTTATAGATACGCGGCATTTGCATTATCGGCTTCACTTATAACGGCGGCTTTCACAAGCTGCGGCGATAATGCGAAATATGAAAGCAGCAGCTCTTCCCAGAGTTACGACGGCGGAAAATTTCAAAATGCATTGGACGAAAGCTATTCCTCCGATTACATAGAGCATTACGACGGAGCAACCGCTGACGATTTTTCAACCGCAAACGAGGAGTACAAAAACTTTGAGGAATCGGGCTTTAAAGATCCCAAGACAGAGCCGCTTTCAACTTTTTCAGCCGACGTCGATACCGCTTCGTACAGCAATGTTCGCCGCCTTATCGAAAACGGAAATAAAGTCCCCGAAGACGCCGTTCGTATCGAGGAATTCATCAATTATTTCGACTATAATTACCCCGATCCCGAAAAAGACGAAACTTTCAGCCAGTACATTGAAATTGCCGACTGTCCCTGGAACAAAAATACAAAGCTTATGATGCTCGGAATTCAGGGCGACCGCATGAGAGATACCGAACTTCCGCCCTCAAATCTGGTATTCCTTATTGATTCTTCGGGTTCGATGAATTCTTATGACAAGCTGCCTCTGGTTCAGCAGGCTTTCGGAATGCTTACTGAAAACCTCCGCGAATACGACAGAATTTCAATCGTTACCTATGCGAGCAAAAGCGATACTCTTATTTCCGGCGCAAGCGCTGCCGAAGCCGACGAAATTTATGATACTCTTTACTCTATCACAGCCGGCGGCAGTACTAACGGCGAGGGCGGCATTGAAACCGCTTATAAGCTTGCAGAAAAATATTTTATCGAGGGCGGAAATAACCGTATTATCCTTGCAACGGACGGCGATCTGAACGTCGGTGCGTCTTCCGAAGAAGAACTGACTAAGCTTATTGAGGAAAAGCGCGATAAAGGCATTTATCTCTCCGTTCTCGGATTCGGCACGGGAAATTATAAGGACGCCCGTCTCGAAGCTGTTGCTGACAATGGCAATGGCAATTACAGCTATATTGATTCCGTTGAAGAAGCCGAAAGGGTTCTCGTCAAGGAAATGAGCGGAACGCTCTTTACGATCGCTAAGGACGTAAAATTACAGGTGGAGTTCAATCCCTCGACCGTGAAGAGCTACCGTCTCATCGGATATGACAACCGCCTTATGAATGCCGAAGATTTTTACGATAATACGAAAGACGCAGGCGAAGTCGGCGCCGGTCACAGCGTTACCGCTCTTTATGAAGTTGAACTCGCAGGCGGCGCGAATACCTATCACGGCGTTGAACTGGAATTTGCCGATGAACACAGCCAGCCCTTCGACGAGCCTGAAACTTCCGGCAGAACCGAACTCTGCAAGCTTTCCGTGACTTATAAGGATATAGACAGCGGTGAGGATATTTACCGTTCAAAGCTTTTCGGCATGGAAAAATACAGCGAAAAGCCGTCCGATAAGATAATTCTTGCGGGCGCGGCTGCGGAATTTGCAATGCTGCTGAAAAATTCGGAATTCAAAATGAATTCTTCATATGATCATATTCTGGATTCTATTGGAAATATTGATCATTTAGACGATAAGGCGGAAGAGCTTACACATCTGGTTTCTTCCGTAAGATAAGAAAAACTCCCATATCATTGCGATATGAGAGTTTTCTTTATCTTATTCCTGAGCAAGTATCTCCTTGTAGAATTCCGAATAGTCAGTTCTGTTCTGCTTTGTGAATTCGATTGCCGTTCTGGGATGCTGATTCAGCAAGCCTGTCATCATGTACTGGAAATCATATCCCCATACAGCGCCTGCTTCGCGTACGGCAGGCATCTGCTCCTCGATAAACTGAATTGCAGGATAAACGTTGTACTTTGGATTCTTCAAAAATCCCAGCAGAAGTTCCATAGCGCAGTTTCCTGCTCCTCTGCCCATACCGGCATATGTCGCGTCAAGCCAATCAACTCCGTCGCCTACTGCTTCTATCGTATTCGCAAACGCAAGCTGCTGATTATTATGAGCGTGAATACCCAGCTTTTTATCATACTTTTCGGCAAATTCCTTGTAAATATTGACCATGCGCGCAATCTGTTCCGGATAAAGAGAACCGAAACTGTCAACGATGTAAAGCGCGTCAACAGGCGACTGACCGAGAATGTCAAGCGCAGCCTGAAGATCAGATTCACGGGCGTTCGAGATAGCCATGATATTGCAGCTTACTTCATAGCCCTTTGATTTCGCGTCCTCTATCATACTTACGGCAGTGGGAATCTGATGCAGATAGGTTGCAACGCGCACGAGATCAATCGGGCTGTCGCTGCGATCATGAATGTCATTTTTATAGTCGCATCTTCCAACGTCAGCCATTACCGCGATTTTGAGATCGGTATTATTTTCGCCTACAATACGACGAATATAATCGTCATCGCAAAATTTGCAAGGTCCGAATTTTTCAACGTCAAACATGGATTTATCGCCCTTGTAGCCGAATTCCATATAATCTACGCCTGCGCGGATATTGGATAGATACAGCGCTCTTACAAAATCGTCGGAGAATCTGAAATCATTAACAAGACCGCCGTCGCGCAGAGTAGCGTCCAGAACCTTAATGGAGGCTCTGTAACCCATGAGTTTGGATATTTCTTTCATATTAACAATCCTTTCACTTTATCACTTTAAAGCTTTTAATCAATATAGTACATATTATATCACATAATTTCAAATTTGTCAATAGCTTATTTCATTTTTTCATAAAAATGCGGCTTCAACAAAATGAAGCCGCATTATGAGGGATGATTAGAAGATAACTTAATTAAGCCTGGAACACGGCGCGCACGAAATTATAGAGATGAGCATGAATACTGTTATCGCCGTGGTAACCGCCGTTTACGTAATGCCAAATATGTGGCACGCCGTTGTTGGTGAAATTATTATGATAATTCTTGGGATTATCATATACAATCGTATCGTTGCTTCCTGCCGTAATGAAAACAAGCGACGGGGAAGCTTCTTCGGAAGCAAATTTCCATGCGCCCGTAGCGCCGGGTGCAGGACAAATTGCACCGACATATCCGAAAAGATCGGGGTGTTTCATACCTATCATGAGCGATTCTCTTCCGCCCATTGAAAATCCTGTAATAGCCGTATTTTCTCTGCCCGTCGCCACGCTGTATTCTTTCTCTATAAGAGGCATAAGTTCCGTGGTTAGAACAGTGTCGAAATTATCGTATGCGAGATTATTCGCGTCGTCCATTGCGCTGCAGTCATTCTGAGTCTGACTGGAATAAATATAAGGGAATACAACAATCATATCCTTGGCAGCGCCCTCGGCTATAGCGTTGCCGATGATCTGCTTCGTATACATCGTATCGTTGCCCTTTATGATCATTCTGTCCTGATTTTCCCAGTAACCATGCATAACATAAAGGACGGGATATTTTTTGCTTGTCGTATAACCTGCGGGCAGAAGAACGTTATACTTCTTCTCTCTGCCGCAGAATGCCGAATAATAGCTTTTTGCTTCAAGAGTTCCATATTGTACTCCCGCTTTTTCCGTTTTGGAATCAGCCGTTTCAAACTCGGATACGTTCGCTGCAACTATGGGCGTATATTCCGAAATAGTACGCATTTTTGCAGCAGGAGTTGTAACTTCAAGATTTTTAAGAGGCTCGTTCTGACCGAGCAGGAATTTCTGGAGGGCTACCAGATCAGCCAATCCAACTTCGCCGTCAGCATTTACATCCGCTACATTACGAGCCGTATCGCTGACAAATCCATTTACAATACCTGCGCGCATTTCAACAAGATCGTATACGTCAACTCTGCCGTCAAAATTAATATCGCCTGCAATGTACTTATCAAGGGGCTTGGACGGCTTTGTAGGATCGGGGATAACGGGAACGGGAGGACCTGCTATTTTCGTACCTCCAACCGCGCCGATCGCTTCATCAATATAGAAATTATCCGAACCCGACTCCGTTTCAACGTAGATCATCATCTCCGACGCGTCGGCAGGAATTTTGTAATTGCTGTTTGCAAGCTGAACCCACGTTCCGGGAACTGTCGCGCCCTCGGCGATAGTCGAATAGTGAGTTTCGCCGTCCGAACCTTTATATTGCAGCTTCATGAAGAATTTCTGAGATTCGCCGCCGTCGAAATAAGTTGCGCAGGCGCTGAAACTGTATTCTTCACCGGGCTTGAAAACCTTGGAATCGAGAGCCTTTGCCGCACCGTTCCATGAAGCTTCTCTTTCTGTAACGAGAAGAGATTCCGTGCCCTTTTGAGCGATACGTCCGCTCAGTTTAACTTCATTCGCTCCGCGGCTTTCCCATGTGCCGACATCGCCTTCGAATTCGTCATGGAAGTAATAGCCGTTTGCGTCCGGTTCAACTCCGGGAGTCGTTCCGCTTCCTTCGAGAGAAATTACAAATGTGGATACGCTGTTTGCGGGAAGCTGCGAATAAAATCCGCTGCCGTTGTTTTCCATATTATCGGTCTTGGCAATATTTTCGTTCGCGGAAGTTCTGTAGCGGTCAACTTCAACGATTTTTTCGCCGCTTCCGATATTAAACGACTGCGTATACTCCGTGCTGCCTTTATTAATGGCAACAACTGTTACCTGATTATTGTCATTTTTATAAGCCGAAACAAGAACGTTGTCTGCCGGCTGCTCCGTAACCTCAATTCTCTTATCGCCCGGACGAACCCACTTGGAATACTGAGCCATATTGTAGCCTCGTTTGGTGATCGCGCCGTTTTCGTCCATAAGTCCGTAGCTTCTTCTGATGTACCACCATGTATAAGCGCTCATATTTCCAACAACAAGAGCATTATGAATGTTTTCGGAAACCTGAAGAGCTTCCGGCCAGCGATTTGCTGAATCCGCCTCGCTGTTCGGAACGTAAACTTCCGTCATCCAGATTTCCTTACCACATTTTTCCAGTTCAGGATAATCCATCCAGTCGCGCTGGGTTCCATACATATGCGTTCCGAAAACGTCGCAGTTTGCAAACGCCTTGCTGTTTTCCAATATTTTTTTGTAAAACTTCTTGCCGCCGTCCTTTACCCATGACGCGGTAAGTGGTGCGTACTGGAACGATTCAGGCGACATAAGACGCGTACTTGTGATCTTATCGCCATAATTTGCAATAAAATCAACCGTTTCGTCTGTTGACCAATATGTCCAGTCTTCTGCATAGTCAGGCTCATTCTGAACGGATATTGAATAAAGATCGACGCCGTTATCTTTCATATAAGTTCCGAAATCATTAAGATGCTGAGCATATGCTCCGTAATTCGATTTCGGAAGATGAAGCTTACCGTTGCTGCCGCCCGATTCCGCCAGATTTGACGGGGGTTCCCAAGGCGAAGCAAATACTGTAACGCCGTTTTGAGAAGCATATTTAGCTGTAGGAACGGCAAGTTTCCACTGATTTTTATCAGGATTGACAAAAACACGTACAATGGTCAGCCCCAGATCATTCGTTTCATTGCCAAAAGCTGTCTTTCTCTGCGAATCGGTCAGGTCTTTTCCCGTCCATTCGGGGTGATTCATTCCGCCGAATCCCCTGATCGTCTGATACTCGGTAGTCGTATCAATAACGACTGTTGAAGCCGCGTCCGCTTCAATTATTGCCTGATCGTTTGCAGGCGCAATCGCAAATCCTGTAACGATCATTGCTGAAGCTGTCGCTGCCGACATGACTCTCGCCAATACATATTTGATTTTCATAATAATCACTCCCTCGTTTAATTTACTATAATTTCAATCAACAGTTACCCTTTTTTATATATTATTATACCGCGTTCACAAATTATTTACAACCCACAAATTGCAGAAAAGGTGGATTTTTTGCAGATGTTGTGCAGCTAAAGAAAAAACAGCCGTAACCCAAAACGACTGTTTTCTCTGATTTGTCTTACCCTTACAATATATTTATTTATATTATACCGGCTGCCGCCGTTGTGCAGATAACGGCAGCCGAAATAATCTTATGTGAACGACCAGCTGTCGAATTCAACGTCGCCGCTGAATACGAAGTAAACATCCTTCGTTCCCGTCATGCTTGTTACTGCGGGAACTTCAATCTCGCCGGATGTGATCTCCGCGTAACCAATAACGTCGCCTGTTGGCGAACCTGCGCAAACCTTGATCGCTGCGCTGCCGCTTTTCGCATTGGCATTTATCTTAATAGTAGATACGCCGTTTTTCAGATTAACGCCCGAAACCTTTATCCACTCGCCCTTTTTGCCTGCAACCTTTGTATTTCCAAGACCTGTTGTGGAGATTCCCTTAGACTGATTGGACATTGTTTCAGCCTGAACTGTCTTGTACGGGTCGAGAGTTTCAATCTGCGATACGCCCTTCATTGAACCTGACGACGAGAACATTCCGTTTGAGAATGAAGCTTCGTCAAGGTGGCATGAACGGTAGTTGCCGCCCAGATCCGTAGTTCCGTCGCTGTTTTTAGCCTGAATATTCATCGCTCTTGACTGATGACGGCTATGATAGAGCATATAATACTTGCCCTTGAATCCAACTATCGAGTGGTGATTGTTTCCGCCGCCGTCAAGCTGATAAGAAGCGGGATTTTTAAGCGCGATACCCTTATAAGTGAACGGTCCGAGAGGATTCTTGGAAGTCATTACGCCGATCTCGGCATTATTGAATCCGTAGGGATTTCCGCCCGTACTCCAGTTCGTGCAGTATGAATAATAATAAGTGTCGCCAACTTTAAGAATCGAGGAATCCTCAAAAAGATAAGGGGGATTCATTCTTGCATATTCGCCGGAAAGACTTGTCATATCCGCGCCGAGTTTGACAGCTCTCGCAGTTCCGGGATCGGCAGCTTTTCCGTCGGGAACTCCGCCGCCTACGTAAAGATAACCTGTGCCGTCGTCGTCAACCAGAACAGCAGGATCGAAAAGCCATGTTACGTCGCCGAAACCGGGAGTGCTTCTGTTGATAAGTGCCTTTCCGATAGGATCGGTATAAGGACCTTCCGGACTGTCAGCTGTCAAAACGCCTATTCCGCCTGCGCTGTCTGCAAAGTAAAGGAAAAATTTATCCTTACCATTGATCTTTTTCCAGCAAGCGTCGGGAGCCCATGCGTAGCCTGCCCATTTAGCTGCGCCGTTCTTTCCTGCGGCAGGAATTGCGCCGTGATCCGTCCAGTTTACGAGATCGGCGGACGAGAAGCAGTTGATCGTCTGGCTGTTGTAAGTATTCGTCTGAATTTCGCCGTTTGAATTATACTCGAACGCGTCATTTGTTGTGAACACGTAAAGTCTGTCGTTGTAAACCATAAAGCCGGGATCTGCTCCGAAACGGTGAGTCCAGAGAACGTTATTTTCGCCGTCTTTCTTCCAGCTGTCGTTGACCGAGATATTCTTGAAAAGCTCGCTCATCTTCGCCGTATCTACAGCGGGCATATTGTTGGGGAATTCCTTGATCTTACCAAGCAGGAACTCCTGCAAAAGCACGAGATCGTTTGCTTCAACCTTGCCGCTTCTGTCAACGTCGGCAGATTTAAGGATCGCCTTATCGGTGATATTTCCGAGAACCGCATTTCGCTCATTTATCATGTCATAAACGTCAACTCTTCCGTCAAGATTAGTATCGCCAAGGAGGATAGAGCTGGGATCGACAGGAAGATCAGGCTGACCTTCGCCTGCGATACCTGTTCCCTTGACTGCGCCGATAGCTTCGTCAATGAAGAAATCAGTCAGCGACTTTTCCGTTTCAATATAAATCTTCAGGTTTGTCGCGCCTGCGGGAATTGTATATTCACTGTTGTGAAGCTGCGCCCATGCACCGTCGGGAGCTGTTACGCTTGCGATCTCGTCATAAGCCGTTTCGCCGTTTGCGTCAGTGTATTCCAGCTTCATCATGAATTTAACGTTTTCACCCGAATTCTGCTTTACATGAGTTGAGAAGCTATAGCTTTCTTCCGCCTTGAAAATCTTCGGGCTGAGTGCGAGAGAAGCGCCCATCCACTCTGAAGTTCTGTCGGTAACTTCAAGAGAATGGCTTCCCCATTCCGTATAATGCTCCTTATCGGTAACAGCAACTTTATTTCCGCCTCTGTTAGTCCAGTTGTCGTCGCCGTTCTCGAATCCGCACTGGAACCACCAGCCGTAATCATTCGGCTTCGGATCTACTCCGCCGCTGCCAATGTTCGAACCATCTCCCCACTCGCTGTCGGGAACAATGGAAGTCAGCGCTGTATAAGCCTCCTTAGGCTGATTGTTTGCATCATAAAGCAAGCCGTTTGAACCTGCGGAAAGCCATGAATTCGCGTCGTTCGGTCCCCAGACCTGAACGAGAGTTACCTTTCCGTTATACTTGCCGCTTGTATTTACATCCATTGCGTGCTGGAAAATAGCCTTATATTTGTTTGCCTGATCGGTATAGCTGTACTTGCCGCTTTCAACGGATATATCAAGTTCCGAGATCTGAAGGTCGCATCCTACTCCAAGATACATATCCATAGCCTGAATATACGAATCAGTTCCTGCAAAACCGGTTGCGTTGGCAGGTACGTGGGACTGCATACCCATACCGTCGAGAAGACCCTTATTATAAAGAGGCTTTACTATAGTATTAATGATGCAGTCACGCTTGTGATCCCAATATTCATTGTAGTCATTGTAATAAAGATCGCAGTCTGCGGGAGCATATTTTCTTGCATAACTGAAAGCCTTTTCAACGAAAGCGTTGCTGCCGTAAACCTGTACCCAAGGCGACTTTCCGTTGCCGTAGCCCGGTTCTCTTGCGCCGCCGTTATTAGCGGTTCTGTTGGAGTCGTCCGAAACGCATTCGTTGCAGACGTCGTATGCATAAAGATCGAGATCGGGATACTGCGTCTGGATTGCGCCGAACATATTTTTGATATAACTTTCAAGACGCTGATCCATTACGGAAGAGTTTACCCAGTTTCCGCCCTGCTGGAAATTATCCTTGAAGAACCACTCAGGAGTCTGGCTGTGCCATACAAGAGTATGACCGCGGAAACCAAGATTATTCTTTATGCAGAAATCCGCAATAGCCGCGCAGCTGTTGAGCGAAACTTTGATATTCGTATTTGTCGAACCGTTCTGAACCAGAGTTGCGTCGGGCTTTGTTTCGTTTTCGCACTCAATAGCGTTGTGATCTTTCAGCATGATAGCCGTTATAGCGGAATTCTTGACAGTTCCTCCGTTGAGGATATTACCAACGCGGAATCCGTAATTTGCGAATTCGTCTTTCAGACCCTTGCCCGCGACTGCCGCTTCAACGGATTTTGTCTCTTTAGTAGTTACGAGAACGTCGTCAAATACGAAATCAGCCGTGCTGTCGGCAGTGATGGTCAGCTCGAATTCATATGAGTTTTCGGGAGCTTTGTATGAAGCGGAAAGTTCTGCCCATTCTCCTGCCTTTACAGAAACACTGTCCAGTTCGACAACGGTTTCTTTATCGGTCTCCTCATCAAGACATCTCAATGAAAGACGGAAAGTTTCGTCCGTATCGGATTTTACCTTAACGCTGTAGTCGTAATTGATTCCGCCCCAGAGGTAGAATCCCTTTGACGAAGCCGCGCCGTCGGAACTGCTTGTTCTGCCGCTTACTTTCATTCCTCTTGAAGAGTCCGTTCCCACGCCGTCGATAGCTGTAAGTTCAACAGTATCGCCGTTGCCGTGCCAGCCTTCGTAGTTAACTTCGAATCCGTTGCTGACAGCTTCCGAAGCGAAAGTCTGCATACCTGCGATCTGCGGCATTACTGCGAAAGTACTCGCAAAGCAGACTGCGGATGTCATTGCCGCCAAAAGTCTTTTTTTGTTCAAAATAATCATTCCTCTCATTAGTTTAATTTTAAAGAATTGTAACGATTTCATAACTTTCAATCTAATTATACATGATTCATACTTTATTCACAACCCACAATTTGCAGATTTGGTGGACAAAATGAATAAAATATATTGATTTTATCATGAACATATGTTATAATAAAGTATATGATATGTTGATATTTTTATTATAACTCGGCGAATCTCAATCGCATATCAAAATAACGATTTTTATAGCAAATTTATGAGGTGAAAATGTTAAACGGAAAAATTGTAATAGGCATCATAACCGCTCGCGCCTCGGAATCCGAACAGCGCGATATGCTCAGCGGCGTCCTCGCTCAAGCTAAAAAACTTGACATCTATCCTGTTGTCATCTCAAATCTCTTTAATTTCAGCGAATATTACGCCGACGTGGATATTGAAAATAAAATTTATGAACTTATAGAATCTGAACGGCTGGACGGCATAATTTATATGGAAGAACTTGTTCTGGAATCGAAACTCCGCAGCTCTCTCCTGAATCGTATCCGAAAACTTGATATTCCCGTAGTTGTAACAGGCGAATCGGGCGGAGAATTTCCAAGCATAAACACCGACGTCCGCAAGGATTTTCAAGATATAACACGCCATTTAACGGAGGTTCACGGATTTACAGAAATTGACGTTCTGACAGGTCATAAAGAAGCTGAAACCGCTCATCTGCGGGTTGAGGGAGTTCGCGACGTTATGCTCGAAAAGGGTCTGCCTTTCAGCGATGATAACGTAATATTCGGCGAATTCTGGTTCACCGACGGTGAAAAGCTTGCCGAAGAATATTTAAGTGGCAGAAGGAGAATTCCGCAGGCATTAGTATGCACCAACGATTACATGGCTTACGGTCTTATCGATACGTTTTTCAGCCGCGATTTCAAGCTGCCCGACCGTATGACCGTAATCGGCTATGAATATATAGGCGATCGCTTTTCCCATGTTCCCATTCTTTCAACATATTACCGCAACCGCTCCGCTATCGGCGCAAAGGCTGTCAGCATTCTCAACCACCTGATAACGGGCGCGGAAATTGAAGATATCCCTCTGGACGGCTATATGGTTACAGGAGATACCTGCCCCTGCGGCTCAAATATAGAACATCTGAAAAAGGAACTCTATTCCGTGCGCTCAGCCAATTATTACCGCAATCTCAATTTTTGCAACAACTTTGAACAACAACTGACCGTTTGCCGTTCGCTGGAAGATTATATCCATGTGCTTCAGGAATTTGCTTATCTGATACGCGATATCAAGGGGATCTACCTCTGCTTGTACGAAAACTGGTACAGCCGCAAAGAAAAATTCAGTCTCGAAATTTGCAGCAACGACGAAATAATGGCTATGTACCGCGTTATCAGTCCTATTGAAAGTTCGAGCGAACCGCAATTCTTTAAGCGCGGCAGCCTGTTTCCGGATATTATCCCCGGAATGGGCGACAAACGTTTCCTTTATCTCGTCCCGATGTTTTCCGCAGGTATCGAGATAGGACATTTTATTTTCCAGTATACCGAACCCGACGGCTATGATACCCTTATTATTGAATGGATAAACGCAGCCGTAAACGCTCTGACAGTTCTGCGTATGAAAAATGATATTAACGAACTTCTGGAATGCAATAATCTTTCGGTATTTCATGATTCCGCAACAGGACTCTATAATAAGGACGGTTTTTTTCATGAACTTTCCGCATCTATATCAAACGCTGATAATGACGACGTCGTTTGCGCCGTAATGATTCGCCCACGAATATTCAGCGGAGAAAATCGTATAGATGAAAAAAGCACCTCTGTAAAGCTTGATTCCGAAACAGCCGAGTGTATGAAAAGAACAGCGGTCAATAATTCCGCTTTCTGCGCACGGCTTCCGGATAAACAGTTCGTTTTCACCGCCGTTGGAAAACTTCCCGCTAATTACCATAATACGATTGCGGATAAGCTGACTGTACTTATAACTCATTCTCCCGTTTATCGATCGGTCAGGGAGATCGATGACATGATAGCCGTAGGAATTACCATGCCCGCCCCCGATCTTTTACCGGAAGATCTTGTTTCGGCGCTTAATTCCGAAGCCGTAAAAAAAACTGCCGAACTTCTGAAAATGCGCCAAAATGCAGGTTTCAAAGAATTCGGAAAGGTTCGAAACGCTATGTACAGATCCCCCGAAAAGCGCTGGTCAGCCGAGGAAGAATGCAAAAGTTTACATATCAGCTGCGGTCATTTTCGCGCCGCTTACAAGAATATCTTCGGCGTAAGCTTTCATCAGGATCTTATTCAAAGCCGTATCGCTCTCGCTAAATACCTGCTTTTGACCACTTCTCTGAGTATTCCTGCCATAGCCGCCAAATGCGGTTATGACGACGATAAATATTTCCTCCGCCAATTCAGACAGATCACGGGCATCAGCCCCAATTCCTACAGACGCGGTCTGTAAAAGACGCTCAAATTATTTTTTACTTGTGCGGAGTTATGCAAGAGGATAGTTCCACTTAGAGCTTGTGTTCATAGGTGGAGTATGCGTCTTTTCGAGCATAATTTGTATGCTGACAAGGAAAAAACACGCAGGAATACTGTCGTATTGCAAATGTTTTTGACGAAGTCCAGCATACAAATTTGCCGAAAAGACGTGTGCTGAACCTATGATCACAAGCTCTTTTATAATTTGAACGCATAAAGAAAACTCCCCTTTTTTCAGGGGAGTTTTTGATTATTTCTTTTCTTCGGAAAGAGGCTCATCAGGAGTTTTCGGAGCGTTGTTGATGATCGGGAAACTCATCTCCGCGGTAAATACGTCGCCGTCGATTATGATTCGGAACGTTCCTCCGCAGGCTTCCGTAAAGCTTTTTGCGATCGACAAACCAAGTCCGTTGCCCTCTGTACTGCGCGCTTCATCCCCTCTTGTAAATCTTTCCGTGATCTCGTCGGGAGTGAAGTTCATCTCATATGAAGCAATATTTTTCACCATGATAACGCAGTTGTTCCATTCCTTGCGCAGTATAATGTAAATTCTCGTACCCGGCATCGAATATTTCAGAGCGTTGTCAATAAGATTCTGGAATACACGGTAAAGCTTCTTTCCCTCCGCCATTATCGGTGCGGATTCTATTTTTATATCCGTGCGTATCTCTCTGCCGCTCTTTTCGATCTTATCTTCAAGATCGCCCAGAACCTGACTCGTCAATATAACGACGTCGATCGCTTCGGCGTTTATATCCGTGCGGCTGGTCGCCTTTGCAAGGTCGAACAGGTCGGCAACCATTGATTTCAGACGATCGGATTTTTCTGCAATTATTCTCACATAATCCATCGCTTCGGGAGTAAGTTCCTCCGCGGAAAGAAGATCAATATAACTGATTATAGACGTAAGCGGCGTTTTCAGATCGTGCGAAACGTTGGTGACAAGCTCTATCTTCATTCGCTCGGAACGAATCTGCCTATCAACAGCCGTCTGGATTCCTGCCGAAATATTATTGAGTTTTTCATTGCAGACATATGCAGGAGAAAGCTTGCTTACAGTCTGCTTCTGATAATTTCCTCCGTTCATATCGCTGACGTGCTTCGTAATATCTGTCATCGCCTTTAAGTCGAGCAGGCTTACCACAATATAACCAAACAGCAAAACTATGCTCATAAAGCAAATAATGAATAACTCTCCAAGGCATAATCCTATAAATATCCAGAACATCTCCGCAACTGTAAAAGCTGCCGTGCGTATCAGGAAATTTAATACGAAGCGGTCGTTTTTCAGCATATCGCGATTTATAGCGTGTTCTGCCGCTTTCATTCTGATTTTTCTGATAATTTGCCAAATACCGGTCAGTATCGTAAAAAACAGCGTTGTTTTCCAGAAACTGCGGCATTTCAGTCTTACAACAAGCGTATCTATCATTAATACGCCCACTCCGAATATGCATCCGAAAATCAGAGCATAAATTTTAGGTACTGTAGCTTCAGTGTAGAATTCCTTGCAAAATCCTAATATTTCATAATACATACCGCCATACAGAATTGCACAAATACACATAACTAAAATGAATAAAATCGCTATAGGCAATTCTGCGAATATTTTATCGCACCAAGTCAACATGAATTTCTTCTCTTTAACGCTGTAGCCGCCTGTAATCAGAACGAACAGCATGAGAATAAACGCTGTAACCGCAAACGGAATAATCTTAACCATCGCTTGTATGCAGTTTTTTTCAGTATCTTTGATAAGCTTCTCTAACTGCGTATATTCGGAAATTGTCTGATCGTTAGGCTGGATGAGTATCTCAAGCGGAAATTCTTCACCAAGTTCCTTTACAAAGCGGTTATCCTGAATGTCTACTCTATACAAATAACCATTATCTACATTATAATAATACAGCCCGCTTTCTCCGTTTGGAAGATCCATTCTTTCAAGATCGGATTCATCATAATCATTATAATTGTAATCGTTATACTGGTCAATATTTTCAGTAATTATTGCAGCGGCTGTCGTTTCAGTCTGATGAGCTGTCGCGTTATTTGTTGAATCAGTTCCGTCTGTCGATTCCGTCGTCGCTGTTGAAGAAACAACTGCTGAAGTTACGACGCCTGAATTTATAATATTATCAATACCAACCGTTCCGTTAATGCTGCCGCCTATATAAGGTTCGTATATTATTTCTTCGGATCGTTCAAGATATTCTTGTGGAATAGGCGTAGAGCCGTCCAATCTGAAGTATATCTTTGCTCCGCGGTCATCCTGTATACTGTACATTCCCGTAGTGTCATAATCATAGATCGCATAGCTTTTGTTTGGCATTTCATAATAAGTCATGCCGTAATTTGTCTGATACCAGTTAAAGTCATAAATGGAATATGGATAGTTATTCATAACCACGGAATGAAACATCTGATCGTTTCGTTTGCCCATCAAATATTTATTACCCTGCTCATAAATCAGGTCGTCGCTTCCTATTGATCTGTCGCCGTATGCAACTCTATATTTCAAGCCCTTTTCATTTGTAATCTCAATTTCGCCTTTCTCATTCATACAGCCCATTTTTTGCAGTGCTTTTATCGTCTGCTGTTTCATTTCTTCGCTGCCGATGAAATTTCCGTCTTCATTCAAATTACGCAGATACATAACGCCTACAGCCCAAAGTTTCCCATACATTTGCTCCATCTCGCTGGTAATACTATAATATTTGGAATACATCTCTTCTCTGCTGTAAGCCGAATTCGTTCCATTCACAACTTCAACAACGCGGAATGCACAGAATGCAACAATGACGCAGCTCATCAGAAATGCAATGCAGCGCGTTATTTTACTCTTTAAGATCATCACTTATCCACCTGTCTTTCTATTTTATAGCCGATTCCCCAGACGACTTTCAGGTAGCGCGGATCGCCGGGATTGATTTCAATTTTTTCGCGAATGTGCCTTATATGCACCATGACCGTATTTTCAACCGAATAGGAATCCTCATTCCAGACCCTCGAATAAATTTCCTCCGCCGAAAATGTTCTGCCTGCATTTTGCATAAGCAATTCCGTTATTTTATATTCCGTTGCCGTAAGTTTCACTGCGATCCCGTCAACATAAAGCTGTTTCTCGTCAAGATCGAGTCTCAGCCCCCCTATCCTTATGGCATTATCTTTTCGCGCGCTTTCGGCAGCTCCAAGGCTCAGATAACGGCGAAGATTCGAACGTACGCGGGCTATGAGTTCCATGGGATTATAAGGCTTTGTAACATAATCGTCAGCGCCCATTGATAAGCCAAGTATCTTGTCGCTGTCCTCCGATTTTGCCGAAAGCACGATGATGGGAATATTTTTCGTTGTACGGATCTTCATCATTGCCGATAATCCGTCCATTTTCGGCATCATTATATCAACAAGTATAAGCTGGACATCATGCTGTACAAGGGCGTCTACTGCCTCGATACCGTTGTAAGCCTTGTATGTCTGAAAGCCCTCGCGCTCTAAAAGCGCAGATATTGCATTAACTATATCATGATCATCGTCAACGACCAATATTGCTGCATTTTCTATCTCGTTCATGCTGTGGATTCTCCTTTAATGTTTCACGTGAAACTTTTTTATTTTTCCAAGCAAATAAAATTTTATGTTTCATCACTGGAAGCATTATTATTTTACTCCTTTCTCCCATCTATGTCAATATTATATACCCTATTTCTTATTTTTTCTCAGGTATATTTCTTATGTTTTTCTTAATATTTGAAATCAAATCATCCGTTATGTGCAAAACCAACATCAATAGCATAAATTTTGCGTGTTCATTTGTCGCTTTATACAAACTTAATTTTTCTTGTATTTTTTTCTTGACATTTCCGCTATTATGGTGTATAATAATTAAGTCACAGGTGATAATCAACCTGTTCCTCATAATGGCGGCATAGCTCAGTTGGCTAGAGTACTCGGTTCATACCCGATTGGTCGTTGGTTCAAATCCTACTGCCGCTACCATTAAAAGGCCCGTTGGTCAAGCGGTTAAGACATCGCCCTTTCACGGCGGAATCATGGGTTCGATTCCCGTACGGGTCACCATACTTGGACAATAAAATAGATGTCCACCGAAAAATCCGCTATATATAGCGGATTTTTGGCGTTTAAAGGCGAAAAAATTCAAGTGTAAAACCGTAGATGCTTTTTTGCACATTTTTCATACTTACGGTATTTGAACCCTCTCAGAGGAAAAAATTCGGAAAATTTCAAGGCAGATTTGAGAAAAATAATCTCAAATCTGCTTTTTTTATACAGAAAATAATACACGAATTTTGCAAGATCGTTTTGTCTAATGTCACGAATTTAAAGTGACGTTGAACAAAGCGGTCTTTTTTTGTTTCATGGCGAGGAGGTGAGCTCAATGTAAAATTTATACTATTAAAGAGGAAATCTAAAAAATCCGGAGGTAAAATCAATGAGCGAAAAGCTGATAATCAATACAAATCTGCTCCGAAAGGAATCTGAATTCCAAACGAGATCCTTCGTGGTGGAGAAAGCGATAGCCGTCCCCCATGCGGAATTTGACGAGCTGAAAAGACATCCGCTGCGTGACAATAGGCTGATTGCGGAGAACGCTGATATGATGTACTGCGACAAAGAGGGCAGTTATCATTGCCTGCTGATTTACGATCAGGAACAGGGCGACGGGCTGTTGATCGAATCGGAAGGTATGGCTTACGCACGATACGCCTAATATATTCCGGGAGCAAAGGAACTTGTGGAAAGACAGCGGAATCCCGAAATATCGCTGACGAACAGTGAAAAGAAACTCTTGAATTTGTTAAGCGAAATGGCGGAGAGGATCTCAAATGCCGTTCAACATGGCTATAGGGATTTTACGATAGACGATGTTTTGCAGGATCTCGACTGTGATTTCAATGAAGTAAAGGAGATTATGACCTATGCGGTTGCGCAGAAGCTAAGCAAAATGGACGGTATAGGTTCGGTTGAGGTCAGCAATCTTGATATTCCGTTTCAGCCCGATATTTCGGTAAAAATGGAAAGCAGCGAGGAGTTATCGGAAGAACCGGAGCTTGATATGAGAATGTAAAAAAGTCCGAAATATCTGCTAAAAACTATTATACGAAAGGAGTGATGCACAGCAAAATAAAGGAAAGGTGTGGTTGATTTGATAAGATATTTTGATATCTTCGCAGGGATCGGCGGATTTCGTTCGGGACTTGAAAAAGCCGGAGGATTCAAGTGTGTGGGGTACTGTGAAATTGATAAATATGCGAAATTAGCATACGAAACGCTTTATGATACGGAAAGCGAGGTGTTCTACGATGACGCAAGAAAAATCGAACCGGAAAAATTACCTAATTTCGACCTTATATCGGGCGGATTCCCTTGTCAAAGTTATCCCGCAAAAGGAGTTATTCCGAAGAAAGAAAAGAGAGTGGATAGAATAGGGAGATCGTGAAACAAACATCGGAATAACAAAGATAGAATATTAAAGCAGACCGGAAAGTTTGAGGATCATATCCTCGTCATTTCCCCAGATTGCAGTTAATGTTTTTGTATTCGGTTCTTTGGAAGTGATCTTTTCAAGCGCCGCTCTTTTCATTTCAGTATCAGCGTATGCGTAAATTCTTGTTGTATCAACGCTTGTATGTCCTAAAAACTGTGACAGCAGCTCCAGCGGCATACCATTGCGGTATAAGTGCATTGCACGAGTGTGCCGCAACATATGTGGGTGTAAGTGTTCAGGCATTTCAGCGCATTTTTGCACAGCCATCAGTCCATATCTTTTTATGAAATCAGCAGCGTTATCATGAGACATACGATTTTGCGTACCGTGAATC
>CAJTLC010000006.1 GCA_910576995.1 uncultured Ruminococcus sp. | reverse complement strand
ACGCAAAAAATCCTGCGTCATTCGACACTTCTATGGTTTTAGAACAGGTCTATTGTTTTCACACTCTGTGAATCTATCAGGGCGTATGTCGGGTTTGCACTTTTTCCATTTGTTTCTCTTGTTTTCCGAACAAGCATTTTCAGAATTTTATCCCACAGTCCTTCTCTGACTGCTTTCCTGTAAAAATTCAGAACTGTTGTATATGGTGGAAAATCATGCGGCAACTGTCTCCATTTACATCCGCTGTCAACAAGATACAGCACTGCATTTATTAACTCCCTCTTTTCCCATTTACTCTTATTACCCGACTTCCACATCAACGGTTCTATCATTTCCCATTGTTTATCTGTCAAATCTGTATCATATGCTTTTCTTTTATTTTCTATTATCATACTTCCATTATACTACACTTTTCCTATTTTTGCATGCTATTGGTACATGTTCTTAATATAAAATCCTGTACAAGCTCACTTGTGAGGTACATGGCTTTTACATTTTTGAAATGCGGAATAAAATGTTTGTCTATAAGATAATGATATGTCACTTCTGAGGATATTTTAATTGATTTTTCCTTGATATAAAGCCATTCTTTGAATAATTCTTCCATGTTGATTTTATTGCTTATATCTTGACTGCAAAGTTTTTTATTCAACGATAATTTTTCTTTCACTTCTGCATATGTTCTTCCGTAAACAGAACGGTAAACGGCTTTTCCATTGCTTGAATATTCTTCAATATATCGTCCTTCCCATCTTCCGTCTGCTCGTTTTCTGATGTTTTCTCCACGCTTTTCCATGTATATAACCTCCTGTACCTGACCCATATTCTGACCCTTAATAGAAAAAAATCTCATTTTTTATTAGCTGTTATGCTTAAAAATAAATGTTTATATTTATAAAAATTGTAGAATTTTAAGACTTGACTTATGTTTTCTCTTGACTTTTTCACTAATTTCGTGTAAAATGAAGTCAGAATTTAGTCAAAAATAGTCAGTCGCTAAGTATCCAACTAAGCGACTTTTTATGGGTCGATTTCAATAATATGCACTACTATTAATACATCTTATTATATACTATTCACATATCTTGTCGCTATGACTATATCTCCTTAAATTTGCACTTCCATTTTAATTCATAAAAAATACTGTCAAGGGTAAATGCACACTTTGTGCCCTTGACAGTATTTTTTTATGAATTTCTTTGCATTTAGCAAATTTAAGCATTACTTTGTTTTGAAAATCATATTTGCCAGTATGTTTTTGTTGCCTTGATTTTTATTGTTGATTTTTCGTTCCTTTTGCAATGGTTTACATCCGTGTAGACTTTCACAAAATCCCAGTCCTCACGCTCCTTGATGTACTTTGTGTAATAGTCAACCTGTGCTTTGTAAGAGGTTACCTGTTCCTCCAAATCCGTGGAAACACGGGCATATGCAGCAACTTTTCGCTTCTCAATATGTGCCGTTGGCATATGAGTTTCGGGGTTGAAGCTCGCTGGTATCAGTAGTATTTTCTTTTTTTATGAAGTGTTGTAAAATATGTAGTAATCGCGCCCGTCAGCATACCAATCAAGTCGATTCCAAACAGCATCAAAACAACAGCAACGATTCTTCCGATTCCTGTAGTTGGTGAAATATTTCCATAACCAACTGTAGTATAATTATGTGTGATTTTGTTGTTTACTACTATTATGGTAAGCTGTAGATAATACTCAAATGACAGCACATTTTAATAAGGTGGAGTTATAAAAATGTAGGGTAATAGATGGGGTAATAGTAGTAATTTTTTAAAAATTTGAGAGGATTTTTCAAATTACAAATAGAAAAAACCTCGTAGAAGTCTATTCTACGAGGTTTGGCGCGGATTGAGAGATTTGAACTCTCGCGCCGGTTTCCCGACCTACTCCCTTAGCAGGGGAGCCCCTTCACCACTTGGGTAAATCCGCAAACTATACGGCTGCGCCGATAAATAGAATGGCGGAGAGGGTGGGATTCGAACCCACGTGACCGTTAAGTCAAACGGTTTTCAAGACCGCCTCGTTATGACCGCTTCGATACCTCTCCACTTAATTTTGCTTCATTGTTGCTCACATCATTCAGCTTAATTATTATATCATAGCATGAAGAAAAAGTCAAGAGAAATGATGCTAAATAAAAAGTAAAATTCCATTGATATTTTTGTGAAAAATCACCAAAACGGTGTTCTGTAAAGCTTAATTTGTATTTATGAATAAGTTTAAAAAACAAAATTATGTTATTTTTAAAAAATGTACTTTACAGATTTGTATTTTTAGTGTAAAATAAACATAGTAAAATTTTGTGAGGTGCAAATAATGGAACCAAAATACAAACGTATCTTATTAAAAGTAAGCGGCGAGGCTCTTGCAGGCGAACAGAAAAACGGTTTGAATTACAATGCAATTACTTCAATTTGCGCAAGCATTAAAAAAGTTGTCGATGCAGGCGTTCAAGTTGCTATCGTTGTTGGAGGCGGAAATTTCTGGCGTGGAAGATCAAGCGGAGCAATGGACAGGACGCGTGCTGATCATATCGGTATGCTTGCTACTGCTATGAATGCGCTGGCTGTTGCCGACGTTCTTGAATCTCTTGGCTGCGAAGTCAGAGTCCAAACCGCTATTTCTATGCAGCAGGTCGCTGAACCGTATATTCGCAACCGTGCTGTTCGTCATCTCGAAAAGGGCAGAGTTGTGATTTTTGGCTGTGGTACAGGAAATCCGTTCTTTTCAACTGATACTGCGGCTTCTCTTCGTGCGGTGGAGATCGGCGCTGACATCTACTTCAAAGCAACTCTGGTTGACGGCGTTTATGATAAAGATCCGCATAAATTTGACGACGCACAAAAGTATGATACACTCACGTTTACCAAGGTGATGAGCGACGGACTTGCCGTTATGGACAGCACTGCCGCCGCAATGTGCCATGATAACAATATGAAGATGCTGGTGTTTGATCTTACGCGTCCGGATAATATTTATGACGCTGTTATGGGAAAAAATATTGGAACTGTTGTTTCGGAAGATTGATTTGAAAGGAATTTTATCATGAAAGACACTATTAATAATTCTAAAGAAAAAATGACTAAGAGCCTTGCTGCTCTTGATAAGGAACTTGCTACGATCCGTGCAGGAAGAGCGAATCCCGCTATTCTTGATAAGGTTCAGGTAGATTATTATGGATCGCCGACGCCTGTTAATCAGATGGCTTCTATTGCTGTTTCGGAGGCAAGGATACTTGTGATTCAGCCATGGGATAAGTCTTGCCTCAAGCTTATTGAAAAGGCGATTCAGGCGTCAGATATCGGCATTAATCCAACAAATGACGGAAGTGTCCTGCGCCTTGCATTTCCGCAGCTTACCGAAGAACGCCGTAAGGAATTGTGCAAATCAGTTAAGAAAATGGGCGAAGACTCTAAGGTAGCTATACGCTCTATCCGTCGTGATACCATGGATAAACTTAAAGCGATGAAGAAGAATTCTGAAATTACCGAGGATGATCTTAAAGATTGTGAAAAGAAAGTTCAGGATCTGACGGATAAATTCTGTGCAGAAGCTGATCAGACCGTCGCAGCTAAAGAAAAAGAGATCATGACGGTTTAATGGTGAAATATGGCTATATTTAGTAAAAAGGAAAGAATAGAACTTCCCGAAGTGCTTCCGCAGCACGTTGGATTTATTATGGACGGCAACGGCCGATGGGCTAAAAAGCGTGGTCTGCCGCGCCCTTTCGGACATAAAGAGGGAGCAAAGAATTTTAAAAAAATTGTCAGATATTGCAAAGATATCGGCTTACAGAACATTTCTTTTTATGCGTTTTCAACAGAAAATTGGCAGCGTCCTACCGATGAAGTGAATACGATAATGGATCTTTTTCGCGAATATATAGTTGACGTACGGAACTTTTTGTGCGAAAATACCAGAATGATTTTTTTAGGCGATAAATCGGCGTTTGATGATGATTTGCAGGAAAAAATGATCAAATTGGAAGATGATACCGCTCATTATACGGAAATGACGCTGATGATGGCAGTGAATTACGGAGGTCGTGACGAGATTGCTCATGCAGCAAAAATTCTTGCGAAAAAGGCGCTAAATGGCGAAATATCTCCGGATGAAATTAATGAGGATTCTATAACCTCCGAACTTTACACCAAGGGAATTCCCGATGTTGATCTGGTGATTCGTCCCAGCGGAGAATTGCGCCTTTCCAACTATCTTATCTGGCAGTGCGCCTATGCGGAATACTACTTTACGGATATCTTATGGCCTGATTTTACGCCTGCTGAACTTGACAAGGCTCTGGTAGAATTTAACAATCGTCAGCGCCGTTTCGGAGGTGTGTGAATGCTGACGCGCATTATTTCGGCGGCTGTCGGAATTGTAATAATCGCTGTCACGCTTATTATGCATGATTCACTTGTGCTGCCCATTGTGGTTGCAGGAATTATCGCGATCATGCTTTTCGAACTTCTTCGCGCGGTAAAGCTGCACAAGTGTATTCCCATACTTATTTCCGCGGAACTTTACGGGATTTCCATGCCGTTTATTTATCAGTCTTTCTACAATTTCTCGCCTATTCATAAAGATGGTATGCATATTTATGTGAGAATAATCAATGGGGAAATTTCGCAGCTTGACTTCGGAATTGCGTTACTTGCGGCTTTTATAATGTTCGTTACATGGTTGAATCAGCATAAAAAAATACGCTATGAACAAGTATTTTTTGCATTGGCAGCGATGGTTTTAGTTCCTCACGCGATGACTTCCATGATTTTGATTGAAAGTTTTGATAATAAACACGGCGTTTTTCTGTTGACAATGGGACTTTGCGGCGCATGGATAGCTGATTCGGGCGCATATTTCAGTGGAGTTGCGCTTGGAAAGCACAAACTTTGTCCTGAGATAAGCCCGAAAAAGACAATAGAAGGATTGATAGGCGGAATTCTCACGACAGGTATAGTCTATGCAGTTGTTTTCGCTGTAGCTGGAGGATTTTCCTTTTCCAAGGCAATTTTCGCGTTCGTCCTCGGAGCAGTCTGTGCAGTAATAGGAACAGTTGGCGATTTGTCTGCATCAATGATCAAGCGGCAGATCGGATTTAAGGATTATGGCAAAATAATGCCCGGACATGGCGGATTAATGGATCGCTTTGACAGCGTTTTATTTGTGTTGCCTACGTTCTATGTGTTCCTGCTTATCGGGGATATGATAGGTTTCAGTCTTATATAAATTTCTGAAAGGCGACATAGGTTGCCTTTCGCTTTTTAGTGAATTTGCATAAATCTTAGCGATTGAGTATTTTCACTCAGCAAAGGAGATATAATATTATGAAAAAGATTTCAATTTTGGGTTCAACAGGTTCGATAGGCACTCAATCTCTGGAAGTTTGCGAAAAACACGGATTTCATGTGATTGCAGTCGCTGCTCACAGCAATATTGAACTTCTCGAAGAGCAGGCGCGTAAATTCAAACCGAAATATGTGGGAATCTTCAATGAGGAAAAATACAGAGAAATGAAGTCGCGGCTTGCCGACACCGATGTGGAGATCCTTTGTGGAATGGAAGGACTGTGCCGGATCGCAGCGCTTGAGGAGAACGACATAGTTCTGAATTCTGTCGTTGGTATGGTCGGACTTCTGCCTACTCTTACAGCGATAAATGCAGGAAAAGACGTAGCGTTAGCTAACAAGGAGACTTTGGTTGCAGGCGGTGCAATCGTTACATCTCTCGCTAAAGAAAAGGGCGTAAAAATTTACCCCGTAGATAGCGAGCATTCGGCTATATTCCAATGTTTACAGGGGAATAAACGAGAGCAGCTAAACAAGATAATTTTAACTGCATCAGGCGGACCGTTCTATGGCTTCACATATGATCAGTTAAAAAATGTGACTAAAGCTGATGCGCTGAAACACCCGAATTGGAGTATGGGGAGTAAAATAACGATAGATTCAGCGACGCTGATGAATAAGGGGCTGGAATTCATTGAGGCAAAATGGCTTTTCGATCTTGATCCCGATCAGATTGAGATAGTAGTTCATCGCCAAAGCGTTATCCATTCGGCTGTTGAGTACAAGGATTTCGCAGTTATAGCGCAGCTTGGAGTACCGGATATGAAGATACCGATTCAGTATGCGCTGCTTTATCCGGATCGTTTTGAATGTCCGACGAAGCCGCTTTCGCTGACTGATTATGGTACTTTGACATTCGGCGCACCTGATTATAAAACGTTCAAATGCCTTAATGCGGCTATCGAGGGAATCAGACGAGGCGGTGCTTATCCATGTCTGATCAATTCCGCAAACGAGGAGGCTGTCAGCGCTTTTCTCCATGACAAGATCAAATTTATACAAATTGGAGAAATCGTTTCTTCTGTGCTTGATAATTTCGAATATACGGAAATTACAGATTATGATGATGTAATTGAGGCAGACAAGGCTGCGCGTGATTACGTCAGACAACTGATCTCTTAATTTTAGTACGAAAGGATTAACTATGGGTATAATTATTGCGCTTCTTATTTTTGGTTTGATCGTAACTGTTCATGAATTCGGACATTTTATCTGCGCTAAATTAAGCGGTATAAAGGTGTTGGAATTCTCGGTTGGAATGGGACCGAAGCTGCTGCAAAAACAATTTGGCGAAACTAAATATTCTCTTCGTTTAATTCCCTGCGGCGGATTTTGTTCAATGGAAGGCGAAGATAGTTCTGAAGCTGATCCGCGTGGATTTCGCAACGCAAAACTTTGGAAACGTATGATAGTTCTTGTATCGGGCGCGGTGATGAATTTTATTCTTGGATTTATCATGATTGTTGTAATGGTGTGTATGTTCACTCAGATACCTACAACGAAAATCAGCGGAATTCTAAACGATGACGGCTCAAAAACTTATTACGCTCAAAGTTATCATACAGGGCTGCGTCATGGCGATGAAATAATTGAAATGGATGGAACGTCGATATATAGCATACTTGACATCAATTATATGTTTGCTACAACAAAGCTGGATTCTCATGATATCGTTGTCAAGCGTGACGGCGAAAAAGTTAAGCTTAAGAATGTTGTATTCCACGACGACAACAGCGGCGATGTGGTAGATTTTGGCTTGGAAACGGCAAAAAAAACACCTCTTCCCGTTCTTGAGTGTTCATGCGATGTTTTTAAATCTATGAGCCACATTGTTGGAATGTCACTGAAGCAGTTGATCACCGGCAAAGTCAGTAAAGATGATGTTTCCGGACCTATCGGAATTGTTACTGAGATCAGCGAAACAACTTCTCAGGCTGAATCTGCCGGCGATGCAGTTTTCAATCTCGTTTATCTGACAGCACTGATAACGATAAATCTCGGAATTTTCAATCTTCTTCCTATTCCCGGATTGGACGGCGGCAGGCTTATTTTTTGCTTCATCGAACTTATTAGGCGAAAACCTGTTAAGCCTGAACACGAGGGGTATGTTCATCTTGCCGGAATGGCTCTTTTGTTTGGAGTTATGATACTCGTAACGATAAACGATATAATTCATATTTTTAGTCATTGAGTAATTATACAAGGAGTAGTATTATGAGAAATTTGAAACCTGTAAAAGTCGGAGAATGCATTCTCGACGGCAAGCATATCTATATTCAATCGATGCTTAATGCTCGTTCCGACGACGTCGAGGGCAGCGTTAAGCAGGCAGTCGAACTCGAAAAAGCAGGCTGCGAGATTGTTCGTGCCGCAATTCCTGATATGGAAGCTGTAAAATTAATACCCGCCATTAAGGACGCCGTAAAGATTCCGTTGGTTGCTGATATTCATTTTGACTATCGGCTTGCTATCGAAGCCGCTGCCGCAGGAGTTGACAAGATTCGCATAAATCCCGGAAATATCGGCGGTATGGACAGAGTAAAAATGGTTGTTGACGCTTGCCGTTCGAGAAATATCCCGATCAGGATCGGCGTTAATTCAGGTTCGCTGGAGAAGGAGATTCTGGCAAAATACGGCTCTCCCACTCCTGAAGCTTTAGTTGAAAGCGCAATGACGCACGCTTCAATGCTGGAGAGATTCGATTTTGATAACATTGTGATCTCGATCAAATCCTCTGATGTAAATCGAATGATAGCTTCATATCGTCTTGCAGCTGAAAAGTGCAATTATCCGCTTCATCTCGGCGTTACCGAGGCAGGCACGGAGCGTATGGGATTGATCAAATCCGCAGTAGGAATCGGTTCGCTGCTTTGCGACGGTATCGGCGAGACGATTCGAGTTTCGCTTACCGATGAGCCTGTCAAGGAAATAGCGGCTGCACGCGATATTCTGCGCTGTATCGGAAAACGCGGCGGCGTGAGATTCGTTTCATGTCCTACTTGCGGACGTACGCGCATAGATCTTATAAATACTGCAAAAAAAGTTGAAGAAGCTCTTGCGGATTCTGAAAAAAACATTACCGTTGCAGTTATGGGGTGCGTTGTAAACGGTCCCGGCGAGGCGCGTGAAGCCGATATCGGAATAGCAGGCGGAGATGGATGCGCGATAATTTTCAAGAAAGACGGTTCGCAGCGTAAAATCAGTGAATCTGATATTGTTTCTGAGCTTCTTGCGGAGGTAGAAAAGCTTTAATGAATGTAAATTTAGCAGAATTTTTTAAGGATTTCTGCCCTGAGATTCCACAAACCGTTGGCAGCGGCGAAATTTATAAGCTTACATATTCCGAGAATCTGGGAAATATGGATTTTTACGCCATTTTCGGCAGCATTGTGCCGTACAGGGACATTCTGGAATTTGAAAATTCGGCGGCATCGTCCATAAAGATAGATAGGCTTAGGCTTCATCCGCGGTATGACGGTTCGCTTTTTTCGCTGAATTGTCTTGATGATCTGATACTGCGTCTGAAACGGGATGTATCAGTGGTGAATGGATTTCTTGATGATGCGGAATTTTCATTAAATGGGGAAAAACTCGAAATAACGCTGAAACATGGCGGTCGTGATATGTTGATTCGTTGCGAATTCAGCCGCAAATTTTCTCAGCTTATCTATAATCAATTCGGGGTGAGAATGCAAATTGAGTTGAACGGCGGCGAATCGTTAAAATCGGATGAATACGATGCGCTTATTGAGAATCTTGCGTCTGAATTGCCTGATTACAGCAGTCAATTCGTTCCGGAAAAAACTGTTGCTGAGAATATTCGCGAAGAGGCGCTTTCTGCTGTGCCAAATCAGTCTATCGACATTTCTTCGCTTGACGATACATTTGACGCAGAATCCGCAGAAATCGTCAAAGGCAAGGCGATTCGAGAAAAACCAGGTTCTATTTCTGAAGCTGTTCAAAAATTAGGCGAAAGAGCAGTTATAGTTGGCGATATATTTGCTTCTGAAGTTAAAGAGCTGCGAAATGATAAAACGGTTATTACATATAGTATAACTGACTACAGCGGTTCGCTTATTATTAAAATTTTTGCTAAAACCTCCGACGTTGATGAAGTAGAAAAGCTTTCAGGATTGAAAAAAGGAACAGCAATATTGGTTTCAGGAAAAATCGATTACGATAGTTATGCGCGCGACATATGTATTATGCCAACTTCTATTATAAAAGTTAAGCGAATAATGAAAATGGACAACTATCCTGAAAAACGTGTTGAACTGCATTGCCATACCAATATGTCGGCAATGGATGCTGTGACAGATCCGGTTACACTTATCAATCGTGCTGCCGCTTGGGGACATCAGGCAATGGCGATTACTGATCATGGTTGTGTACAGGCGTTTCCCGATTGTATGTACAATATGCCAAAGAATTTCAAGGTGATCTACGGCTGCGAAGCGTATGTTGTGAACGATATTGACCGCGACCTGATTCTGAAATCTCCCGATGACAGAAATTTAAACGATGAGTATATTATTTTTGATGTAGAAACTACAGGATTGAGTTTTTCAAACGATAGACTTACCAGTATTGCAGCTGTCAAAATACGAAATCTTCAAAATGTTGACAGTTTTGAGACTTATGTCGATCCGGGAATACCGATTCCCGAAAAAATTACAGAACTTACCGGAATCGACGATAATACGGTAAAGGGCGCTCCGCGCGAGGATGAAGCGCTTCGTAAATTTATGGAATTTTGCGGCGATTCTCCGATTCTGGTCGCTCATAATGCGGATTTTGATACGACAATGATCGATCAGGTTTGTAAACGCCATAATATTAACTTTCATTATAATTACATAGATACTCTGATAATGTGCCGCGCTATGCTGCCTGACATGAGCAGACATAGACTTAATAATGTTGCAAAGGCGCTTAAACTCGGCAGTTTTGAGCATCATCGCGCTGACGAGGACGCCCTTATGCTTTCAAAAATCTTTATTGAACTTGTCGGAAGATTAAAATCGCAGCGCGGATTTGAAAAAATCGATCAGATAAACGAACTCGTTAACGATATTGACGTAAAAAAACTGCGCTCGTATCATCAGATAATCCTCGTGCGAAATCAGTCGGGATTGAAAAATCTGTACCGCCTTGTTTCGATAAGCAACCTTGATTACTTCTATAAAAAGCCGCTTATTCCGAAATCTGTTCTCGAAAAGCATCGCGAGGGATTGATTTTTGGCAGCGCTTGCGAAGCGGGTGAACTTTTTCAGGCCATGTTAGCGATGAAACCCGAAAATAAGCTTGAGGAACTGGCAAAATTCTACGACTATTTAGAAATTCAGCCTATCGGAAACAATGAATTCATGGTTCGTGAAGGAATGGCTGCTGATGACGAAGAACTTCGTGATTATAACCGCAGTATAATCGCAATGGGAGAAAAATTGAACATTCCTGTCTGCGCTACTTGCGATGTTCATTTTATCGACCCGAAAGACGCGATATACCGTAAAATCATTCTTGCAGGCATGGGATTCAAAGATGCTGAAAATCAGGCGATGCTTTATTTCAGAACGACAGAAGAAATGCTTGCGGAATTCGAATATCTGGGCGGAGAGAAGGCAAAAGAGGTAGTTATCACTAACACAAATGCTATCGCCGATATGATCGAGGTCGTTCGTCCAATTCCACGCGGCACTTTTACGCCGACCATTGACGGGGCGGAAGAGGAATTGACCAAGATCACTCATGATAAAGCTCATGAAATTTATGGCGATCCGCTGCCGGAAATCGTGGAAAAACGTCTTGATCGAGAACTTTCCTCCATTATAAAGCATGGATTTTCGGTGTTGTATATCATTGCTCAGAAGCTTGTATGGAATTCCGTCGAAAACGGTTATCTTGTCGGTTCGAGAGGTTCTGTAGGCTCGTCGTTTGTTGCGTCTATGGCTGGAATTTCAGAGGTAAATCCGCTTCCTCCGCATTATATTTGTCCAAATCCGCAATGTAAGTACAGCGAATTTCTTCTTGATGGAACTTACGGTTCGGGATTTGATCTGCCGCAGAAAAACTGTCCGAAATGTGGAACGGATATGCATCGCGAAGGTCATGATATTCCTTTTGAAACGTTTCTGGGATTTGACGGCGATAAAGCCCCTGATATTGATCTGAATTTTTCGGGCGAATATCAGTCTCGAGCTCACCGCTATACAGAGCAGCTTTTTGGTAAGCAGAACGTTTTCAAGGCTGGAACGATTTCAGCGGTAGCAGATAAAACGGCTTTCGGATATGTTAAAAAATATTGTGAGGAAAACGGAATTGAACTGAACAACTCGGAGATGAACCGTCTTTCCATAGGCTGCACGGGTATCAAGCGCACTACCGGACAGCATCCGGGCGGAATGGTCGTTGTGCCTGCGGATTATGAAGTGTATGATTTTACTCCCGTTCAGCATCCTGCCGATTCTGCGGATTCCGATGTCATCACAACTCATTTTGATTTTAATTCGCTGCATGATACGATTCTGAAACTGGACGAGCTGGGTCATGTTGTGCCGACGCTTTATAAGCATCTCGAAGATCTTACGGGAATCGAGATCAAAAACGTTCCGACTTCCGACCCGGACGTCATACGAATGTGTACAAACTGCGATGTTCTGGGAGTCACGCCTGAAGAAATTTTCTGTAAAACGGGCAGTCTTGGAATTCCGGAAATGGGAACGGGCTTTACCATACAGATGCTCCTTGATGCAAAACCTACGAAGTTCAGCGATTTTCTGCAAATTTCCGGACTTTCGCACGGTACTGATGTATGGCTTGGCAATGCAAAAGATCTTATAGATCAAGAGGTATGCACGATATCAGAAGTTATCGGAACTCGAGACAGCATAATGACATATCTCCTTTATAAAAATGTAGAGCCGAAAATGGCGTTTCAAATTATGGAATGGACGCGAAAAGGCAAAGCTCCCAAGCAATTTACACCGGAGATCATCGAAATGCTGCGAAGTCACGATGTTCCCGATTGGTACATCGAAAGCTGTTTGAAAATCAAATATATGTTTCCAAAGGCTCATGCCGCCGCTTATGTTATTGCTGCTATCAAGCTTGGGTGGTTCAAGCTTCATAAACCGCTGGAATATTACTCTACATATTTTTCGGTGCGTGGTGAAGATTTTGATGCCGATCTTGCTGTCAAGGGCAAGGAAGCTGTTCGTGCAAGGATAAACGAGCTGAAAGAGTTGGGAAACGAGCGTACGAAAAAGGAAAACGATTTGTGCGATATTCTGCTTATCACCAATGAAATGCTTTCGCGCGGTTATGAATTTTTGCCGATAAATCTGTTTAAATCCCACGCTACCGATTATCTTCCGGAGGACGGCAAGCTTCGTATTCCGTTTTCTGCAATGTCCGGAGTCGGCGAGAATGCCGCTCGCGGTCTTTATGAGGCTGCTCAAAAGGGCGGGTTCATCTCAATTGAAGAATTTCGTGAACAGAGCGGTGTGTCAAAAACAACAATTGATATGTTGAAAAATCTGAATGCTTTCGGCGATTTGCCTGAATCTACACAAATGTCATTTTTTTAGCTTGACTTTATTGTGATGTTATGCTATCATAGTATCATGTTAGCACGCTAAAGCGAAGTTGCCTATAAAATAAGGAGGCTGTTTATGAAAAATTATGATCTGATTACTCCCGAAGGAACGAAAGATCTTCTTTTCGCGGAATGTATCATAAGACGAAATATTGAAAATACGCTGCTGGATCTGTTCAAAAAGAGAGGTTACAGCGAAATGATCACTCCGGGAGTTGAGTTTTTTGACGTCTTTAATCAGAAAACCCGCTATTTTTCGCAGGAAACTCTATACAAGCTTACCGATGGAAAAGGCAGGCTTCTTGTAATGCGTCCCGATTCTACGATGCCCATTGCAAGAGTGGTCGCAACCCGTCTCCGCGACGCTGTTCTGCCGCTGAAATTATGCTATAATCAGACGGTATACCGCAACGAATCCGCTCTCAAAGGCAGAAGCGACGAACTGGTTCAGGCGGGAATAGAACTTATCGGTTCTCAGATGAAAATGGCTGATCTTGAAGTTATTTCGACAGCCGTTGATTCACTCAGCGCATTTGGAATGGAATTTTCCCTTGAAATAGGGCATATCGGCGTATTTAGGTCGCTTGTTGACAAACTGGAAGCCGATGATAAAGATAAAGATCACATTCGAAAACTTATACAGAGCAAAAATTTCCCTGCGCTTAATGATTTCCTCGACGCTTTCGGAAACACTCCCGTGACGGCTGCACTGAAAAAACTGCCTGCGCTGTTTGGCGGCGAGGAAGTTTTCGACAAAGCTGAAGAACTTATTCCCGATGAGAATGTTAAGCACATTCTTGATGAACTGCGTGAAATTTATAGAAATGCTGCCGAACTTTGCAACGGAGAGGGCAATATTACAGTTGATCTTGGATTAGTTAACAAAACCGATTATTACACAGGGCTGATAATAAAGGGATATCTGAAAGGTCACGGAGACGAGGTCATATCGGGCGGAAGATATGATAAGCTTATTGCAGAATTCGGCTATGATATTCCTGCTGTCGGATTTGCCGTTAATATAAACGCGATATCTAAAGTTATTGAGAGAAACGGAATTCTTCCTGCCGTACGAGGCGCGGACGTAATAGTTTACGCGGAAGAGGGCTGCGAAGTTGAGGCGCTAAAAAAGGCGAAAGAACTGCGCGAACAGGGGATGATCGTTGAAAACGCTTTGTTTGATGATATTGAATCGGTTCGTGAATATGCCAAGGATAAAAAGATAGCAAGAGTTGTTGTTGTCGATGGTGAAAGCGGGGAGGAAGAATAATGAATAAGCCTATCAGAATCGCGCTTACAAAAGGCAGACTTGAAAAAGATACTGTCGGACTTCTGGAGAAACTCGGATTTGATTGCACTGCTGTAAGAGAAAAGGGCAGAAAGCTGATTCTTCCTGTACCCGATGGAAATCTGGAAGTTGTATTGGCAAAGGCAAATGATGTTATCACATATGTGGAGCATGGAGTCTGCGATATGGGCGTTGTTGGCAAGGATACGATCATGGAGATGAAAGGTAAATTTTTTGAACTGGTCGATCTTGGTTTCGGACGCTGCAAATTCGCGCTTGCCACTAAAAAGGGATATGATTTTTACAGCGGTTACGGCGTTAAAACAATTGCAACGAAATACCCGAATGTGGCGAGAAGCTTTTTCGAGAAAAAGGGTATGGATACGGAGATCATCAAGATCGAAGGCTCGGTCGAACTTGCGCCGCTTCTCAACCTTGCGGACGGTATCGTCGACATAGTTGAAACAGGTACGACGCTGAAAGAAAACGGACTTGAGGTTATCGAGGACGTTGCGCCAATTTCGGCGCGCCTTATCGTAAATACGGTAAGTCTTAAAATGCGTCAGTCAGAGATCGAGACGCTCATTAAACTGATAGAGGAGAATTTGTGATGAGGAAAATTTTTGCAGACGGTAAAGCGGAGTTTGATTTTCTTGCGGAGCTTAGCAAGCGCGCAGGCGAGACTAACAAAAAAGTTGCGGAGACAGTGTCGGAAATAATCGACGACGTTCGCGAAAACGGCGATGAAGCTGTGAAGAAATATACTGAAAAATTTGACGGAAATCTTCCCGAATTCTATGAAGTTCCGCGCGAAGTAATTAACGAAGCTCTTGAAGAAGCGGACATGGAGTTTGTAAATGCGCTTCTTAACGCGCAGGAAAATATCGTGGATTTCCACTCGCGTCAGGTTGAGCAGGGCTTCATAAATGCCAAGGATAACGGCGTAATTATGGGACAGAGAGTTCGCGGTCTGAAGCGCGTAGGTTTATATGTTCCCGGAGGTACGGCGGCTTATCCTTCAAGCGTTCTTATGAATGCGATTCCTGCAAAAATTGCAGGGGTTGAGGAGATAATCATGGTTACTCCTCCTCTTAAAGACGGAACGCCTAATAAAGATATTCTTACTGCGGCTTCAATTTGCGGAGTTGACAGAATTTTCATGGTTGGCGGAGCGCAGGCTATCGCAGCTCTTGCATACGGTACGGAAGAGATTCCGAAGTGCGATAAAATTGTCGGTCCGGGAAATATTTTTGTTGCAACTGCGAAAAAACTTCTCTACGGCGTTGTTGATATCGATATGATAGCAGGACCAAGTGAAATTCTCGTTATTGCTGATAAAACTGCCAATTCTGCCTATGTTGCGGCTGATCTCATGTCTCAGGCGGAACATGATGCGCTTGCGTCGGCGATTCTGGTGACTTCCGAAGAATCCCTTGCTGATAAGGTGCTTTCTGAAATAGATCGTCAGAAAGCTAATCTGTCGCGCAAGGAGATAATTGAAAAGTCATTGAACGATTTTGGCGCGATCATCATCACGGACAGCCGTGAGCAGTGCGTTGCGCTGGCTAATCTCATTGCGCCCGAGCATCTTGAAGTTCACATGGAAAATCCCATGGAATTGCTGGGCAAACTCGACAATGCAGGCTCGATCTTCCTCGGCGAATACGCTTCCGAGCCGCTGGGAGATTATTATGCAGGTCCGAATCACGTTCTTCCGACAAGCGGTACGGCGAGATTTTTCTCGCCTCTCGGAGTTTCAAGCTTCACAAAGCGCGTGAGCTACACTTATTATACGGAGGACGCTCTTCGCGAGGCGAAAGACGATATCGTGCTGATCGCCGAGCGCGAGGGATTGACAGCTCACGCCAATGCAATAAAAGTCAGATTTGAAGGGGAGAAATCGGAATGAGCGCGAATAATTGGGAGAACGCCGTTCGCAAAGTCGAACCTTACGTTCCCGGCGAGCAGCCTAAAGAATCGGACGTTGTAAAGCTGAATACGAATGAGAATCCCTATCCTCCGTGTCCAGAGGTCAAGGAGCTTCTGAACGATTTCGATATCTCGAAAATGCGTCTTTATCCTGCTCCGGACGCGGAGATTCTCGTGGATTCTATCGCGCAGCGTTATGGTTTGAAATCTTCGCAAATTTTCGTGGGAGTTGGTTCGGACGACGTTCTTGCAATGGCGTTCATGACGTTTTTCAATTCCGATAAACCTATTCTTTTTCCCGATATTACGTATTCTTTCTATGATGTTTGGGCGGACGTCTATAGGATTCCATACAAAACTTGTCCATTGAAAAAAGATTTTACTATCAATCCCGAAGATTATTATCAGGAAAACGGCGGAATTATTTTCCCGAATCCAAATGCGCCAACGGGAGTATTGGAGAGCGTTTCGATGATTGAGGATATCGTCAGCAAAAATCCTGATTCAGTAGTTATCATTGACGAAGCGTATATTGATTTCGGCGGCGAAAGCTGTCTGACGCTTACTGAAAAATATGAGAATCTTCTAGTGGTGCAGACTTATTCGAAATCCCGTTCTATGGCAGGAATGAGAATCGGTTTTGCGATGGGCAGCGAAAAGCTTATTAAATACATGAACGACGTGAAATTCTCCGTGAATTCCTACACAATGAATACGATAACGCAGATCTGCGGAGCGGCTTCCATGAAGAACGAGGAATATTTCCGTGATATAGTTGTCAAGATAATAGATGCGCGTGAAAAATCCAAGAAAAAACTTGCCGAGTTGGGATTTACTTTCACTGATTCTGCCAGCAATTTCATTTTTGCTAAACCTGAACAGAAATCGGCGAAATATGTTTTTGATGAACTAAAAAAGCGCAAAATTTTCGTTCGCTACTGGGATAAGCCGATAATATGCGATTATCTGCGAATTTCCGTGGGGACTGATGAAGAAATGGAGAAGCTTTTTGCTGCGTTGGAGGAAATTCTGAATGGATAAAAAAATTAGAATAGGCGAAGTTACACGAGCGACGCGCGAAACGGATATTTATATCCTGACTGAACTTGACGGCTGCGGAAAAGCCGATATTTCCACAGGAATCGGCTTTTTTGATCATATGCTTACCGCGCTTGCAAAGCATAGCGGTATCAGCATGACGATTCAGGTAAAGGGCGATCTTGAGGTTGATTGTCATCACACGATCGAAGATACGGGAATCGCACTGGGACAGGCTCTTAATCGCGCATTGGGCGATAAATCGGGAATTGTACGCTACGGAACGTCCTATATCCCGATGGACGAGAGCCTTGCGATGTGCAGTCTTGACATAAGCAATCGTCCGTTTCTGGTGTTCAACTGCGAATTTACCAATCAGTCCTGCGGCGGTTACGATCTTTGCATGACGGAGGAATTTTTCCGTGCGTTTGCCTTTAATTCGGGAATCACCATGCACATTAACCTGATGTACGGCTCGAACGATCACCACAAGGCGGAAGCGATCTATAAGGCAGTCGCACACGCCATGAAAACTGCGGTATCATTCAATGGGGACGGCTCGACGCTTTCAACGAAAGGAGTATTGTGATGATCGCTATAATCGACTACGGCGCGGGAAATATTTTCAGCGTGAAAAATGCTCTTGATCATTTGAATCTGGAGAACGAACTTGTTTCCGACGTTGACAAAATCAAGGCCGCGGACGCGGTAATTCTTCCGGGAGTAGGAGCGTTTCCGGCTGCTATGAAAATGCTAAAAAAAAGCGGTCTTATCAGCGTTATCAAGGAAGAAGCTGCAAAAAAGCCGTTTCTGGGAATTTGTCTTGGAATGCAGCTGATCTTCGAAAAGGGTTACGAATTCGAGGAATGCGACGGTCTCGGTCTGATAGGCGGCTCGGTGCGCAAAATGGAAGAGAGCGAGCTGATAATCCCTCACATGGGCTGGAATAAACTTGAAAAGTTAAATGATTGTCCCATTCTTGAAAATGTCGGGGACGACGAGTTTGTATATTTTGTTCACTCCTACAAGGCGCACTGCGATGATCGGAATATTGCGGCATTCTGCGAATACGGCGGAAGAGTTCCCGCGCTTGTTTACGACGGTAAATTCGTCTACGGCGCGCAGTTCCACCCCGAAAAAAGCGGTGAAACGGGATTGAAAATACTTAAAAGCTTCGGAGGTTTGATATGATAATTTTTCCTGCAATCGACATAAAGGACGGAAATTGCGTTCGTCTTTTCAAGGGCGATTTTTCCACGGTTGAGAAAGTCGCGAGCGATTATCTCGAAACTGCAAAGGGTTTTGAATCCGTCGGCGCGTCGTGGATACACATGGTTGATCTGGACGGCGCAAAAGAGGGCAGACCCGTCAATACGAAAATTTACACGGATGTTGCCGAAAAAACTAATCTTAAAGTTGAACTCGGCGGCGGAATCAGAAGCCTTGAAACTATTAGGGAGTACCTCAATATGGGAATTTCACGCGTGATTCTCGGCTCTGCCGCACTGAAAGATCCCAAGCTTGTAAGCGACGCGGTCGAGAAATTCGGCAGCGAGAAGATCGTTGTCGGAATCGACGCGGTCAACGGCATGGTTGCGACCGAGGGCTGGCTTAAAACTTCAAACGTCGGCTATATCGAGTTGGCGGAGAAGATGATCTCTGTCGGAGTTAAATATTTTATTTTTACCGATATTTCCAAAGACGGCACGCTTAGCGGAGTGAATACGGAGCAGCTGAAAGCTTTATCCGACGCCACTGTCGGCAGAGCTAATATCGTAGCAAGCGGCGGCGTTCACACAATGGCTGATATTGTTGCCTGCAAGGAAATGGGGCTGTACGGCACAATTTGCGGTAAATCTATTTATAAGGGTACGCTTGATCTTCGTGAAGCTGTTGAATATGCAGAGGGAAGCAATGATAATTAGAGCTTGTCATAGTTTATAGGAGGTCATAATGAGTATAAGATTGGCAGGTAAATCTGATTTTGATATTGTTAAAGAAATTACTCATATAACAATTAATGAAATCTATCCGCATTATTATCCGATCGGAGCTGTAAATTTTTTTCTGAATCATCACAATGCCGTTAATATTAAAAATGATATTTCTGAAAATTGTGTTTTTTTGTGTTATAATTCTGAACAAATTGCCGTGGGAACTGTCACAATTAGGAATAATGAGATATTCCGCTTGTTTGTACTGCCAAACTATCAGGGCAATGGATACGGTAAAGAATTATTAGATTTTGCCGAGTGTACAATTGCCAAAATTTATGATGAAATCATAATTGATGCTTCTCTTTGTGCAAAGGCACTTTATCAAAAAAGAGGTTATATAGAATGTGAATATCATACTATTAAAACTGAAAACAATGATTATTTATGTTATGACATTATGAAAAAACAACTTTAAATATGATTTCAGAATAATATTTAACGTCGTGTAATTAGGAGGATTAAAATATGAAAAAAACGGCATATTGTATTATCGGCATATTATTATTTGGAATGCTTGCAGTCGGCTGCGAATCGAAGCCGAAAAGCAAATCGATCATTCCTGATATAGATGTTGATATGACATCAGAAGAAGTATTTGCTATCGTTGGCAAGGAATATGATAATTGTATTGAGGAATCATGGAAAAATACGATCGAGTATGATTATATATTAAATGACGATGAAGTGTTTAATACGGATTTAAAAGGATATATGTTTTTTGAATTCGAATCGCAGACAGACAAGCTTGTTACATTTGGATATCATTTTGGAAATGATGGCAGTTTTGAAGCTCCTGTTTATCCATATTCTAAGGAAGAATTAAAAGCTGCTTATGATAAAATAACAGAAACTCTTTCGGAGTGGTACGGCGAGGGAGAACTCTCTGACGAAAATTTGGAATTGAACGTATGTGAGGAATATAAGTGGCTGGATGATAAAAAGCAGTTGTGGGCAATTTATGGAGTTAACCTTTGGGGATACGGCGAACCAAATTCGTATGAAGAAGGAGTTAATGAAATAGTTGTTTCATGTACATCTAAATTCTGAATGCATTTAATAAACTGAAAAGTAATCGTTAAAAGAATGATACGGAGGTATGCAAGCGTGGAATTCATAGACTGTGAAAACATAAAAGAACTGGCAAATCCGGGAGTTGTATCAAGGCAGCTTTTAAATCCGGAAAACTCTGCAAGCGAAAGAGTGACAATTACAGAAATGCATCTTGAGGTATGAGCAAGTCAGCCAAGGCATACGCATGACGCTTCCGAACAGATATGGTATGCAACAAAAGGCACTGGAAAACTCCTTTTGGCAGACGATCGGGAGAAAGAATTTAAAGCAGGCGATGTAGTGAGATTTGCCGATATGGACGTTCATGGGCTTATGAATGACGGAGATACGGAATTTGTGTATATTTCTGTAACTGCGCCTCCGATCAATTTCGGGTATGCATACAAAGAGAAGAGATAACTGCCTAAGGAGACAGAGAATGTGATTGAAATTAAGGAGTTGTGTATATATCAAATCGAAGAGATAAAAACGCTGTTTTTTAATATTTTTTCGATTGAACCGTGGAATGATGATTGGAGCGATTCCGTTCAGCTTCATAAATATATTTATGATCTGATAGGGAATAACAATTCATTATCTTTGGGATTGTTTGACGACAGCAAATTGATTGGCTTGTCTTTAGGTTATGTCATGCATTGGTGCGCGGGAACGGAGTATTATATTTTTGAATTCTGCATTGAAACGGAATTACAGGGACAAGGTCTGGGGACTGATTTTTTAAGAAAAATTGAGGAATATGCGGAAAGTAAAGAGATAACGCATATTTTTCTTCAAACGGAAAGAACTGTTCCGGCGTATCATTTTTATCAAAAAAACGGTTTTGCCGAGATAGAAGATCATGTTTCATTGTTTAAATTTTTTAAATAGGAGGTTGGAAAATGCTTGCAAAAAGAATAATCCCATGTCTTGACGTTCGCAACGGCAAGGTGGTAAAAGGCGTTAATTTCGAGGGAATCCGCGATGTTGGCGATCCTGTCGAATGCGCCGCAGAATACGATAAGCAGGGCGCGGACGAGATAGTTTTTTACGATATTACGGCGTCGTTTGAGGGCAGGGGAGTTTTCCTTGACGTTGTGAGAGAAACTGCCAAAAAAGTTTTCGTCCCCTTGACAGTTGGCGGAGGAATCAAGACGGTTAACGATATTCGTGAAACTTTGCGCGCAGGCGCGGATAAGGTTTCGGTGAATTCTCAGGCTGTTAAGAATCCGCAGCTTATCAAGGACGGAGCGGATATTTTCGGCAGTCAGTGCATCTGCGTGGGAATCGACGCTAAAAAAAATGACGATCACAAGTGGACGGTGTACATAAACGGCGGCAGAGTTGATATGGGAATCGACCTTATCGACTGGGTTCATCAGATTGAGAAGCTGGGAGCAGGGGAGATATGCCTGAATTCTATTGACGCGGACGGAACTAAGGAGGGATTCGATATTGAAATGCTGAAAGCGGTCTGCAATAATTGCCAAATCCCCGTTATCGCCAGCGGCGGAGCAGGTAAGCTTGACGATTTTTCGGAAGTTTTTGAGAAAACGGGCGCAACTGCGGCATTGGCTGCCTCGCTGTTCCATTTTAAAGAGTTGACTGTTCAGCAGGTCAAGGCTCATTGCCGAAGCAAGGGCGTTATTGTGCGATAAAGGTAATGGATGGCAGATACATAAGAGGTTTGCGCATGACAGATGTTTCGAGAGGCAATACATATATCAGCAAGCTTCCAGTCGTCAGGCATCTTGAACGAATGGAGGAACTTAAATTCCATGAGAAAGCAACGTTTTTTGTTGGCGAGAACGGCAGCGGCAAATCTACGCTCCTTGAAGCAATAGCCTTAAAATTTGGTTTTAACGCAGAGGGCGGTTCGCTGAATTTCTCTTTCTCGACAAATGAAACGCATTCTGGACTTTTCGACCATATCAGACTTATACGCAGCTTTGACCGACCCGATGACGGATTTTTTCTTCGTGCGGAAAGCTTTTATAATGCTGCGACCTATATTGATCGGCTTGATGAAATGTCCGCCTCTTCTCCGAAAATTATTGAAAGCTACGGCGGAAGATCTCTTCATAAGCAGTCTCACGGAGAAAGCTTCTTTTCGTTGATAGCGAATCGCTTTGGGGGTAACGGTTTGTATATTCTCGACGAACCCGAAGCCGCGTTATCTCCAATGCGGCAGATGTCGCTTCTTACGCTCATACATGATCTTGCAAATAAGAATTCGCAGTTTATAATAGCTACTCATTCGCCGATAATTCTCGCTTATTCTGATTCGCTGATCTATGAATTAAACGAGAATGGAATTGCCGAAACAAAATATGAGGATACGGAAACATATACCGTGATGAGACGTTTTATCGAAAATCCGCAGCGAATGATGAAGTATTTATTTGAAAGCGAGGAAGAAATATGAATATAATTTACAGAGATATTCACGAATTCAGCGCAGAACAGCTTCAGGATTTGTTTTTGTCCGTTGAGTGGTCGTCGGGGCATTATCCTGATAAGCTTGTTACAGCGATGAGAAATTTTGAAACAGTCTATTCCGCTTGGGATAATGATAAACTTGTGGGCATGATATGCGCGATGGACGACGGAATCATGACTGCTTATGTTCATTATCTGCTTGTAAATCCCGAATATCAGGGAAAAGGTATCGGGCGCGAACTTGTTTCAAAAATCAAGGAAAAGTATACCGATTATCTTAGGATAGTTTTGGTTGCATATGACGCAGAACTTAATTTTTATGAAAGATGCGGATTTAAAAAATCGAACGATTCCAGCCCGATGTTTATAACATCGCTCTGGACTTGATTCGAATAGGAGAAATTATGGTGAACTTAATACTCACAACGATAACATCAATACTTGCTGAGATCGTAGTAATAGTTTGCGGATTTATCTTAAAGAAAAATTCAAACTGTCAAATAAATAATTGGTTTGGATATCGTACAAGCAGATCAATGAGCAGTCGGGAAGCATGGGTCTTTGCCAATAAATTATGTGCGAAAATCCTGATTTATGGGGGAATTACAGCATCTATAGTTTCATGCGCCGTAATTTTGGCTTTATATTTTATTTTCGGTGCGGAAGTTGCAATAGGAGCTTCAATTATCATTAATTGCGTCGTTGCTGTCATGTGTGTGATAGTAATTCCATATGTGGAAAGCAAATTGAAAAAATTTTTAGCAAAGGAAAATAATAATGATCAAAATTGATATGAATGATCTCGACAAATTTTTTGTCAAGGGAGAACTTATCCCCGCGATTTGCTATGAGGTCAACACAAAAACGGTGCTGATGCTTGCGTACATGAATAAGGAGAGCCTGCGAAAGACTTTGGAGACGGGCTATACTTGGTTCTGGAGCAGATCTCGTCAGGAGTATTGGAATAAAGGCGCGACTTCGGGGCATTTGCAGAAAGTCGTATCTATTTACGGCGACTGCGATAACGATACGCTGCTGGTGAATGTTGAGCAGACGGGAGTTGCCTGTCATACGGGAAGCTATAGCTGCTTTTTCAATGAAATTTATAATGAGGAGAATGATTGATATGAGTTTATATGAAGAAATTTTTGAGGTAATCAAGGAAAGAAGAAAGCAGTACGAAAACGGAACTGCCGCCGAAAATTCCTATACTTGTTATCTTTTTGACAAGGGCGTCGATAAAATCTGCAAGAAAATCGGCGAGGAAGCGACCGAAACTGTAATTGCCGCGAAAAACGGAGATAATGATGAATTGAAGAACGAGATCAACGATCTTTTGTATCATGTTATGGTACTTTGCGTAAATCAGGGGCTTGAATGGTCTGATGTTGAAAAAGTGCTTGACGAGCGCAATGAAAAGATCGGTAATCTGAAAAAATTCCACACCGTAGACAAAAATAGCTGAATTATGCAAAAATCCGCATCGACGAACATTTTTCTCGTCGTCGATGCGGATTTGTTTATTTCTCAGATTTTTTCTTCTTATCAATCTGATCAGTATTTTTGAACATCTTGGGTATTATAATCATAACTACCAGAAGCATCGCGCAGATTCCGCCTAAAATCAGGAGAATCGAACTCAGCGTAAGATAAGGTTCTCCGTATTCTGACGTTGTATATGAAAATCCCGTAGCTCTGAACGCGGAGTCGACGCATTCGGCGATGACTTTATGCCCCTCTTCGTTGGGGTGAATATCCATACTGCCTATGCGCGTAAGTTCATTGCATTTTCCCTCAAAGTCAGCGGCAACATCGATGACTTTATAATTTTCGCCCGCGTTATTTTTGATTATTTCATTGAATCTGCCGATTTTTTCATCGGAAAATTCAACTACAACAGAAATATTATCAAAAGTTTCGAGAGGATTATAAAGAGTCTGTATATAAATAGTTCCGTCGGATTTTTCGTTAAGCTTTGCGGAAATTTCTTGAAGGTTGATTTCATATTGATTCAGCGCTTCATCGATCTCGGAATCCATTGTGATGAGCGACGCGGCAGCGCCGAGAAGATCAATTGAATCAAGATCAAAAGAATCTTTCGATTCGATACCCAAGTCTTTGAATAGATCAAACATTATATGAAGCATATCGTTTCCGCCGATAGAAACAACTACTGCTTCACTGTTAGCAAGTTCAGAATCAAGCTTGCCGCTGTCGATAAGTTCTAGCAGATCGTCGGAAGTATCTCCGCTCACGGCGAGATTCCGCATTTCATGTTTGATATTATCGCCGAATTCCGCTGTATAGCGTTCTTTCAGAATATTTGAATAAGAATTGCAGTTGTAGTTATCGGAAGAAGTATATCCGTCCAGACCATAACCTGCGGCGATTGAATCTCCAAGAAAAAGCATACGGGGGGGGATATCAGCTTTATGCTGCGTCTCGATAATGTCACGCTCGGTCAGGCTGCAACCGCAAAGACACACGACTGTACAAAGCGAGAATGCGGCAGTGAAAATTTTTCTAAACATAAATTGCCTCCGAATTTATCTGCTGCGGATTTTCATGGTTCTGTCAATTTCGCGGTTAGCGTCGCGTTTTGCGGCGTCGGCGCGCTTATCATAAAGCTTTTTGCCTTTGCATAGACCAATCTGCATCTTCACACGCGAATCCTTAAAATAAATACTCAGCGGAATCAGCGAAAGACCGTCTTGTTTAACAGTGCCGAAAAGCTTGTTGATCTCGCGCTTGTGCATAAGAAGTTTTCTTATGCGCATGGGGTCGCGATTAAAAATATTGCCCTTTTCATAAGGCGAAATATGCATCCCCCTAACGAAAATTTCACCCTTATCGATCGAACACCACGCGTCTTTAAGGTTGACAGCACCCTGACGAATAGATTTTACCTCAGTGCCAACCAATTCTATGCCTGCTTCGTAGGATTCGAGTACGAAATACTCATGGCGCGCCTTGCGGTTTTCAGCTATAGTTTTAGTTCCTTTTGAACGCATATAATTAATCTCCAATCCAATTATTATTCTAATTATATCGCAGATATTCCAGAAAGTCAAGCGGGAAAATTGTTATTATATTTATTTTTTTAAAACCTCTTGATTTTTTTTGAAAGGTATGTTATAATAATATACGGATTTTGGAAAGGGGATCGACTTTCTGTTAAATTCCAAAAATACGGAGACGTATCGAAGTGGTCGTAACGAGAACGACTCGAAATCGTTTTGTCGGTGATGAGCCGGCACGTGGGTTCGAATCCCACCGTCTCCGCCAGAATTAAGAAAGCTTTGCGGTCAGTTTAAGTGAATTGTCGGCGAGGCTTTCTTGTTTTATAATTTTTACATATTAAAACAGAAAGGATCTTTATGGACAGTTCAATAATAATTAAAATATCTCTTGTGATAGTTATGATGGTTTTTTCAGCGCTGTTTTCAAGTACTGAAACCGCTTACTCCAGCGTTAATAAACTCAGATTGAAAAATTATGAGGCTCAGGGAAATAAAAAAGCTGCTAAGGCATTAAAACTTGCTAATCGTTTTGATGATGTACTTACTGCCGTGCTTATCGGAAACAACATAGTTAATATTGCTACATCTTCGGTAAGCACGCTTATTTTTGTAAGCTTTTTCGGCAGCAGCGGGGCGGGAATTTCAACGGTAGTCGTTACGGTTCTGGTTCTGATATTTTGCGAAGTATTGCCGAAATCTTATGCAAAAAGAAATGCTGAAAAATTGGCTTTGCTTTTTGCAACGCCGCTTTCCGTGCTTGTTATCGTGTTAAAGCCCTGCGTCTGGATACTTAATAAAATGTCCTCCATTTTCAAAGGCGGAGAATCGCCGACTGTTACCGAAGACGAACTTAAATATATGATTGACGAAATTGAAGAAGAGGGGATAATTGAGGAACAGGAGAGCGAACTTGTGAAAAGCGCGCTTGATTTCGACGAGATCACCGTTGGCGAAATACTTATTCCCCGTGTAAAGGTCATCGGAGTTGAGATAACTGATTCAATTGATGAGATAAAGAGAATTTTTGGAAATGAAATGTATTCCAGAATGCCTGTTTACGAAAAAAGTCTCGACAATATTATCGGAATAATCACTAACAAGGCGTTTTTTAAAATGCTTGTGGAAGGCAAAACCGATATACGCGAAATCATTCAGGAAGTTCCGCATATTGCAGATACAAATCTGATAAGCGAAGCTATGAAACTGATGCAAAGAGCGAAAATTCATCTTGCTGTTGTTACTGATCAGTATGGCGGAACTCGCGGAATTATAACTCTTGAAGACATTATTGAAGAACTTGTAGGCGAGATATACGACGAGGATGACGAGATAGTCAACAAGATCGTCAAAGTGGATGAAAATAAATACGAATCCGACGGTGACGCTGAAATTGATGATTTACTGGAGATAATTGGACTTGATGAGAAAATGGTGTCAACTGACTACAGTACGGTCGGAGGTTGGATATCTGATGCTGCGGAACATATCCCCGATGCAGGCGAGACTGTAGAATCGGGAATTTTCCGCCTTACTGCAATTCAGGTAAATGAAAATAAAGTGGAAAAGGTTCTTATAGAAATTATCAGCGATCCCAATGAAGAATCTGACGAGAAAGCAGATGAATCATAATTCATGATTCGTTTTGTTGGATTTTTCTGCGCAGCATGAAGAACAGTACCAAGATTCCGACAGCTAATACAAATGTAGTTATAATGCTGCCTTCGATACCGAAATCTCCACCGCTCAGAATTTGAGAAGATGTTTTTGCAGTAGTGCGAAAAATTGATTCTGTATTTCCTGTGCCGCTGACGCTGATTCCATATAAACTGCCCTGCGTGAAATTCCAGATCGAATGAATGGCACAAACGCCCCATATATCGTCGAAGCAGATCATATAAAGCGAAGCGAAGCCGCCGAACATAGCCAGGTTTATGAAAGTCAGCAGGTTGTATCCGGGATTTGTAAGATGGGCGAGGCTGAATGCAGCTGCGCTGACCAGAACAGCTGTCAGAGTGTGATGCTTTCCACCAAGCGTGTTCATGAGATAGCCGCGGAAGATAAATTCTTCGCTCATTCCCTGCACAAAAAATCCGAGAAAATATAGGGCTATCAATGCAAAATTTATATTTGTGCAAAGCAAGATATTGTTGATATTGAAAATCAGCGAGATCATTACGATTGCAGTCATCATCGCAAGTCCAACTATAATTCCTTGAAAATAGTGGGTAAAAATTTTATTTTTTCTGACTCCCATTGAACTGATATAGCGCGCTTCTGAAAAACGGCAGTATATAAGACTGATAAGCGTTCCAAACGCTGTGCAGAACAACGTGGGGATAAGATATTTCGGCTTCATACTGACCCTTGCGGATATTTCCATGGCGGTATGAAGATCGGCAGTTCCGACTGAATTAATTTGCGATTGTATCTCGTCAAAGGATAGGATTAGAGGAATTGCTGATTCCGCAAGTAGAATTAGAAGAAAAATCCCGATGAAAACAAGAATGTTGACAATGAGATTTTCGGAGGCGGTTGATTTCTTTGATTCTTCAAACATTTTGGGCTTATAATTTAACATTTTTAACTCCCTGTAAATTAATTTCTGCTATTATTTTACATCATTTTTATAAATTTGTCAACTGAAAATATTTTTAAGTAAGCATTGATTAAATATGCAGTTAAACATCAAGCCGTCTGGCGCGATTTAATTAGTTATTTCTTAATATGGAGGAAATTATATGATTTATATTACGGGCGACACTCACGGAGATATCACGCGATTCAAAGATCCTCAGATGAAGAAACTGAAAAAGGGCGATACGCTTATAATTTGCGGTGATTTTGGATTTATCTGGGACGGTTCGAGACGTGAGAAAGCAGCATTGAAAAAACTTTTGAGCTGCGAATACAATATTGCGTTCATTGACGGATGCCATGAAAATTTCGATCTTCTGGAAAGCTTTCCGGAAAGCATCTGGAATGGCGGAATGGCACGTGTAATTGCGCCGAATCTCGTTCATCTTATGCGCGGACAAGTTTACACGATCGAAAATAAAAAAATTTTTACATTCGGCGGTGGTCATAGTCAAGATATTGATTTTCGCCGCGACGGTGATTGGTGGGAACGCGAGCAGCCCACTCATGACGAGATAATGGAGGCGCTTAGCAACCTTAAGGCGAACGGAAATGCCATAGATTATGTGGTAACTCATGAACCGCCTGCGTCTGTGAAGGATTGCTTGGGTGTTGATGTTTTTCAGCGGATAGAAGTTCATGCGCTTTTTGAGGAGATCATTAAAAGCTGTAAATATGAAAAATGGTTTTTTGGTAAATGCCATATTGACAAACATATTCCCGTGAAATTCTTTGCGATGTTCAACAATGTGACGCCTTTAAAATAGTATATATTGTAAATATTCAGAATATAATGTACTACTATTGACGGAAAATTTTCCGTCGGAAATCGAGGTACAACTATGAAAAAGACGAATTGGACAGAATTGTTTATTTTTGTGGTATCCGCAGAACTTGTAGGGGCTTTATCAGCGCTGATATCAGGAGATTTTACCGAATTTTACAATGAAATAATTCGTCCGCCTTTTTCACCGCCTTCTTGGATTTTTCCTGTAGTATGGGCAATTTTGTACGCAGTCATGGGAATTTCTGCCTATAAGATCTATAATTCCGAAAATCTTTGCTCAAAATTTGCGCTTAAAATTTATTTCGTTCAGTTGGCTGTAAACTTTTCATGGAGTATAGTATTTTTTCGATTCCGTTTATTAAGTGTCTCCGCTGTTATTGCCGTTCTTCTTTCAATGTTGGTAGCCGCTATGACGTCGTGCTTTTTTAAAATCAGTCGAAGCGCAGGATTTTTGAATATTCCATATCTGTTCTGGAGTGGATTTGCGGCATATCTTGCAATAGGTACTGCTTTATTGAATTGAATCTATTGACATATATCGCTAAAATATATTCCAGATATTTTGCATTGATTTAACGAACTCGTTGTGCTATAATAGAATTATCCCAAGAGGGAGAATAACAATGGGAGGTACATAAAAAATGTGCAATATTTGGCAGATTCTTTGCAAATTCTTCAACTGCTGTAAGTAATCAGATAGTTTGAACAAACTTAAAAACGCTCCGATAAGAGTTTATCTTATCGGAGCGTTTTTTGCTTTAGAGCCTGTTCACATAAAATAAATGTGCGGTACTAAAGCATATGCAGATGAGCAAAATCAAAGATTTTGTTATCTGCGTAATTTTCGAGCATAATTTTGACGAATACAAGACGAAAATATGCAGGCGGGCTGACGCCCGTCAAATATTTTCAACGCAGTAGTCGTCAAAATTTGCCGAAAATACGTGCGTTCTATTTTTATGTGAACAGGCTCTAGTGAATAACCTTAACGGGGCAGGAAGTCTTACAGATTCCGCAGTTTGTACATTTATCATAGTCGATACTCGCATGGAAATTTTCAACTTTTATAGCTTCGTTAGGGCATTTCTTTTCGCATATTTTACAGCCGATGCAGCCGTTGGAGCAAGCGAGTTTAGTAGCCTTTCCGTTGGAGGCTGAAGAGCATAAAACGTCGATAGTGCTTGATTTTGGTTTGATAGAAATGAGATTGTTTGGGCATACTGAAGCGCATTGACCACAAGCTCCGCAAAGAGTTGGAATGATTTTTGCTGCGCCGTTAATAATTTTTATAGCGTCATGTTCGCAAACCGCCGCGCAGTCTCCAAGACCGATACAGCCGTATTTGCACATACCGTTTCCACCGTAAAAACGCTTTACGGCTTTACATGATTGAATTCCATCGAAATCAAACTGAAGTTTCGTAGCATTGCAATCGCCGCTGCAATGAACGATAGCGGTCATCGGGATCACATCTGCGGCGGCAGTTCCGAGAATGTCCGCAATTGCAGAAGCAGCGTCAGCGCCTCCGGGACGGCATAAATTAGTCGGCGCACCACTGTTTACAATAGCGTCGGCGTAGTCGGAACAGCCTGCATAACCGCAAGCGCCGCAATTAGCCTGTGGGAGAACAGCGCCGATTTTCTCAATTCGTTCATCTGTCTTGACATAGAAAACCTTTGCGGCGACAGTCAGCAGAATTCCTGCGATCAAACCACATCCGCCCAGAATAAAAATGGGAATAAGATAAGTCATTATCGCACCTCCTTAGCTGAAAAGACCTGAAAATCCCATGAAACTTACGGAAACGATCGAAGCCGCTACCAAAGTTGCGGGAACGCCCTTGAAAGCTTCCGGAATATCGGCATATTCAAGTTTTTTGCGAACGCCTGAGAATATTACCAGTGCAAGCATGAATCCGAGACCTGCACCGAGAGCGTTTACGATCGACTGAATAAAGCTGTAGCTGTTGTCGATATTCAGCACAGTAACGCCAAGAACGGCGCAGTTTGTAGTTATCAGCGGCAGATATACGCCAAGAGATTTATACAGGGGAGGAAGCATTTTTTTCAGGATGACTTCCACAAGCTGAACGAAAAGCGCGATAACGAGGATAAACGCTACTGTATCGAAATATTCCAGACTGTTGGGTACAAGGATAAGGTGATGGATAGGATATGTAACGGCAGTTGCGCAGATCATAACAAAAGTTACCGCAATGCCCATTCCCGACGCGCTGTCAAGCTTTTTTGAAACGCCGAGAAACGGACAGATTCCCATGAATTTCGAAAGGACGAAATTATCGGTAAGCATAGCCGAAAGAAGAATTATACCTAAAGTTTTCATGCAGATTCACCTTCCTTTTTATCGCAGTTTCCAGACATCGGGCAGTTATCGCAAGAGCCGCATTCGATTTCCTGAGGAGGCTTTTTATTTGCCAGCTTATTTACAACTGCAATAATTATACCTAAAGTAAAGAAGCCTCCGGCAGGCATTATAAAAATCAGCATTGGATTCTGATGAAGCGCAGGAATATTCATGCCGAACCATTGACCTGCACCGATTATTTCGCGGACAGAACCCATGATGAAGAGTGCGAGCGTAAAGCCGATACCCATTCCGACAGCGTCGCAGGCGGAAGCGATAACGCCGTTTTTGCTGGCGAACATTTCCGCTCTTCCGAAAATGATACAGTTTACAGTGATGAGAGTAAGGTAAATTCCAAGGCTGTCATAAAGGGCAGGAACGAATCCCTCAAGCAAAAATCCGATAAGAGTTACGAAGCTCGCAATTATGACGATAAACGCTGGGATTCGTACTTTATCGGGAATCACCTTGCGCAGAGCGGATATTACGATATTTGAGCCGAGGAGTACGAACGTAGTGGCAAGCCCCATGCCTATGCCGTTGCTTGCCTGAGTTGTTACCGCAAGCGTAGGACACATTCCGAGAAGCATTACAAGGGTCGGATTTTCCTTGACGATGCCTTTGGTAAGTTCTTTCACAAGAGAATTTTTATTTTCTGCCACTTAAAATCGCCTCCTTATTTTCGGTATATACCTTTAAAGCCGTATCTACCGCAGTATTCATGCCTTTTGATGAAAATGTCGCGCCGCTTATGGAATCCACCTGAACTCCCGTTTCGGAAGCTCCGTAGAATTTTTTGCGGAAATCTTCAGTGTCTCGGACTTTCGAACCAAGACCGGGAGTTTCTCCGAGAGATACGAATTCAATTCCGCAAACCGAGCCGTTTTCATCGATACCGACAAGAATATTGATACCGCCTTTGGAATATCCGTCTGCGATTACCTGAATTGCGGTTTTTCCGTCGGAAGTCACAGCGATCGCTTGAACAGCGTCGTTTCCGAAATTATCGTCGATAAGAGTGCTTTCGGTTTTGCCGAAGAGAGCCTCGACGCTTGAATTGAAACGCAGCGCTTTCTGTTGGGAAATATTTTCCTTTGTCAGTTCATGGGAAAATGTGAGCAGTAATGCCGCGGCAATGCATATAACAGTCAGTATAATCGGCGGCTTGATATTATCCTTCATTTTTTTCAGCCTCCTTTGCACCGAATACCTTTGTACGCGTAAGCTGCTCGATATATGGGGTCAGCACATTCATAAGCAGTATCGAGAATGAAACGCCCTCAGGGAATGAGCCGAATCGTCTTATAACGAATGTTATTATTCCGCAGCCAATTCCGAAAACGATTTTGCCTTTAGTGGAGATAGGAGTTGTAGCGTAATCGGTCGCCATGAAGAACGCTCCAAGGAAAACGCCGCCCGCGAGTATCTGATAAAGCGGATCTTCGCCTGAAATAAATGACAGCAGCGCGAGAACTCCGATGAAAGAAACAGGAGCTGCAAGACTTATGATCCTCCTTGCAGCAAGGTAAAGTCCGCCAATAAGGAGAGCAAGCGCGCAGGTCTCACCCATACATCCGCCGACGTTGCCGAGAAAAAGATCGAGATAAGAAGGAAGAGCCGAACCTTCACCAAGAGCGAGAGGAGTGGCTGAAGTAACGGCGTCGGCAGTTTCGCGCCAGAAGAACGGAGTTACCCAATGAGTCATCGCTGCGGGAAAACTTACCATGAGGACGATGCGGGCGGTAATTGCAGGGTTGGCAAAATTCTGACCTAAACCGCCGAAAAGCTGCTTTACGATAACGACCGCGACAAAACTTCCGATAGCTGCCATCCATAAAGGTAGCGTAACCGGAAGATTGAGAGCGAGGATGATTCCCGTTACGACAGCCGAAAGATCAGCGATAGTATTTTCTCGCTTCATTATCTTGCGGCAGAGAAATTCAAACAGTACGCAGCATCCAACGCAAACGGCAGTGAGAAGCAGCGCGCGAAGTCCGAAGAAAATGCAGGCTGCAATTATCGCAGGTACGAGAGCAATGCATACGTTCAACATAATATTTGACGTTTTCAAATAATTTTCATCGTGGGGAGACGGTGAAACGATAAGTCTTTTCATCTTCCTGACCTCACTTTCTTGGTATCAAAGTTTTTGCAAGCTGATTAGTTTCAGCCAGCTTTCTGTTGGCAGGGCAAACATAAGTACAGCTTCCGCAGTTCATGCAAAGGGTTACTTTTAGTTTTTTCAGATCGTCCACATCTTTAAGCTTATACGCCTTGTCGATTTCGGCAGGCATTAAACCAAGCGGACAAACATTAACGCATCTTCCGCAGCGAATGCACGCAGAGGGCTTGCGATCATCGTATTTAGTGAAAGCAAGGAGAGCGTTTGAAGTTTTCGTAACAGGCATATTCACATCTGGAACAGCCATACCCATCATAGGACCGCCAGACAGAAGCTTGATCACAGAGTCCATATCGGTTTTGCAGAATTCAAGAATATCGATCATAGGCGTGCCAATGGCAGCCATAATGTTTTTAGGTTCGCCGACTGCATTTCCGTCAACGGTTATTCTGCGGGAAATGAGAGGCATTCCTGTTTGAGTATAGCGGTAAATAAACGAAACGGTCGATACGTTCAGCACAAGAACTCCAACATCGGAGGGCAGCTGACCTTCCATTACCACGCGGTTTGTAGAATTATAAATTATAACTTTTTCCGCGCCCTGAGGATAAGCGGAGGGGAGCGTGATTATATCGATAGAATCGTCGTTTTCAGCCATATCGGTAAATTTGCTTATCGCTTCGGGCTTATTTGCTTCCACGGCGATTTTTGCATTCTTTATGTCGAGCATATCTTTTACCAAACGTATTCCGTTAAGAACGTCGCTGGTATTTTCCATCATTTCACGGTAATCAGCAGTTATGTAAGGTTCGCATTCGGCAGCATTGATCACGAGAGTATCAAGAGGCGTTTTGGGATTCAATTTTATGTGCGTGGGAAATCCTGCGCCGCCAAGACCGCATACTCCGCTTTCACGAACTGCTTTGATAAAACTTTCTTTATCAGTAATTTCAGGCGGTTTGATATCTTCGCAAATCTCCTGTTTTCCGTCCGATTCAATTTCAACAGCCTTGCACACATTTCCCATAGCAGACTGATAATCGCTTACAGCGGTAACTTTTCCCGAAACGCTTGCATAAACCGGAACGCTGAATGGCGCTTCGCAGTCGCCTATCTTCTGACCGACTTTAACCATATCGCCGACTTTGACCATCGGAGTGCAGGGTGCGCCCATATGCATTCCCATAGGCAGTTTTACTTTTGCAGGTACAGGAAATGTGACGGTTTCGCAGTTTTCAGTATTTTTGCGGTGCTTCAGGCGAATGCCGTTCAATTTTTTCATACTTATCTCCTTTCGTGTGGTTATACAGGCAAAATTCACAGATACTTATATTATATAGTATTTTATGTAGTTTTGCAATAGTTTTTTTATTATTTCAAAAAAATTTCTGAAAACCCTTTTATTTTTATAAGATATGTGGTATAATGAAGACATAAGAACCAGTTCTGACTTTTGGGAAAGGAATAAAACCATGAAAAAACAGATCATAGCGCTTTTGTCGGCAGCAGCTATAATTCTGCCGTTTGCGAATCCGTATAAAGCTAAAGCTTTTAATTTTACTTTGAAAGATACGATCTACAGCGAATCGGCTATGCTTATAAATCTTGACAGCGATGTTGTGATACATGAAAAAAACGCCGACGCAAAACAGCTTCCCGGACCTCTTGTAAATATTATGACGGCTGTCGTTTGTATTGAAGAATGCAGCGATCTTACGCAGGAATTGACGATAGATTCATCTGTTTACGCGCCGCTGAGCGAAACTGAATACAAGGATGATCTGCGGTATGCAGATATTTATGACGGCGATATACTTAGTTATAACGATCTTTTGTACGCTATGATGCTTACTTCTTCGATCGAGGCGGCTCAGACAATTGCATATAATATAGGCGAGGGGGATGTATCAGCTTTTGTTGATAAAATGAATCAAAAAGCTGCGGAGATTGGTCTTACGGCAACTCATTTCACTAATCCGACGGGGATGTATGATAAGGATCAGTACACAACGGCAAGAGATATGGCGATTCTAACAGAATATGCTCTTGAAACGCCTAATTTTGATAAAATATGTTCAACTTATATGTACGATCCGTCAGTGCCGAATCTTGAACGCCATGAGGACAGAGAATCTTGGCGCTGGTATCATTCAAATCTTATGATGAATTCCGAAAGCGACGAGTATTATTATCCTGGGGTTCGCGGTGTAAAAACCGGAAATCTTGAACTTGGCGGCAGGAATATTATATCTCTTGCAAGCAAGGACGGTAATAATTACCTTGCGATAGCGATGAAAGCCCCGCTTACGGATTCCGAGGGCAATATAACATATTATCATCTGGATGATGCAAAAGCTTTGTTTGATTGGGCGTTCGATAATTTTTCTTATCAGGTAGTACTTGCGGAAACTGCCGAACTCGGCGAACTTCCTGTCAGCCTTTCCGAGGGCAACGACTATGTGCTTGCGCGCCCGAAAAACGAGGTATCGCTTTTGTGGTACGATGAAGTCGATATTTCACTTATCAGCCGCGACAAGATCAAATGGTACAAGTCGGAACTGCAAGCTCCCATAAAAAAGGGCGAAGTTTTGGGAGAAGTTACGCTTGAATATTCGGGTGAAGATCTTGCGACGGTGGAGTTAGTTGCAGTTTCTGATATTGACAGATCGGTTACAAAATATAACTTATATGCGGCAAAAATGTTCCCGAAATCCAAATGGTTCAAAAAAGCTTTTATTATTTCGGGGATGCTTTGCGGAATTTATATACTGATATGCATCTATTCATATGTACTCTTCAAAAACCGCGCTAAACCCGTTAAGCCGAAGTACGCCGTTCCTAAAGTAGGAAATAAAAAGAAGAAAAAATAATAAGAGTCTGAACAGATTCTAAAATCACAAAAACATTCCTTTTTGCATATAATGAATATGGATAATTATCATTGTTATCTGAATTTGGCGAAAGGAATGTTTTTTATGCCTAAGCTGTTTTTAAGTCCTTCAACTCAGGAATGGAATAAATATGCAACGGAAGGCAACGAGGAACTTTACATGAACCTCCTTGCCGATCGTATGGAGCCGTATCTGCTTTCAAGCGGTATATCCTATGTAAGGAATGATCCTGAAAGAAACGTTCAGGGAGCGATAAGCGACTCTAATGCAGGTGATTTTGACGTTCATCTTGCTCTGCATTCAAATGCCGCGCCCGAAAGCCTTGCCGGAAAGCTTCGCGGTATTGATATATATTATGCGCCCTCCAGCAATGAAAGCGAACGGCTTGCGAATATCATTGCAAACAATTTAAAGGAAATATATCCTTTGCCCGACAAAACTCGTGCGCTGCCAACGTACAGTCTGGGCGAAGTTCTTCGAACCAGAGCTGTTGCTGTTTTGTGCGAATTGGGTTATCATGACAACTATGCAGATGAAGCGTGGCTGAAAAATAATCTTGAGGGGATCGCGAGAAATCTTGTTGATTCACTGTGCGATTACTTCGGCATACCGTTCATACTGCCTACAGCCGTCAGATACGGAATGGTATCGACAGACGGCGCAAATCTGAATATCCGAAGCTATCCGTCGATGAACGGCGAGATAATCGGAAAAATCCCAAATAATGCCGCTGTGCTTATAACGGGGGAATATAACGGCTGGTATGTGATAAGCTATAATGGTATAGTAGGTTATGCGAGCAGCGAATTTATAATTATCTGAATAAAAGGCAATACCGTAAAATCGGTATTGCCTTTTATAGTCGCCCTACTTGAAATTAAAACAAGTTCGCTGATAAAAATTTCTCATAGCTGCGTTGTCGTCGTCACCGGGCGTCAGCCCGCTTTCCTCCTCCGCCTTGCTATAAAAAATTTTTATTCAGCTCCTTTTGTTCTGATTTCAAGTAGGGCGACTATATAATCATCTTATTTTATGCTTTTTACTTCATAACCTGCATCTGTAACTGCATTTATGAGAACGTCGTCGGAGACTTTCTTTGAAAGTTCGATATAAGCGCATTTGTTTTCAAGCGAAACTTCTGCGGAAACTCCGTCGATAGCGTTCAGCACTTTAGTGACCATGCCTGTACAGTGGCTGCACATCATACCGTCGATAAACATTGTTTTCTTCATAGTTGTCACCTCCTTTCGCGGAATATCGTCTGTAGATAGCGATTCTTCGGTAATAGGACTTCTTTTTGGCTTAAAGAAATTCAGCCGCAAAGCATTTGTGACAACGCAAACCGAACTAAGGCTCATAGCTGCTGCGCCGAACATTGGATTTAGCTGCCATTTGAAAATTGGGAAGAAAAGTCCTGCGGCAAGTGGAATTCCGAGAGCATTGTAAAAAAGCGCCCAGAATAAATTTTGTTTTATATTGCGCATCGTCGCTCTGCTGAGCCTGATTGCTTCCGCAGCGTCGCGGAGATCGCTTTTCATCAATACGATATCCGCAGATTCTATTGCAATATCCTGACCTGCTCCGATAGCCATTCCAACGTCGGAGGCAGCAAGAGCCGGAGCGTCGTTTATACCGTCGCCTATCATTGCGGTACACTCGCCGTTTTCGCGAAGTTTAGCTATAATGTCTGTCTTATCTTTGGGCAGAAGTTCGGCATATACGTTGTCAATGCCAAGTTCGCGGCGAATCGATTCGGCAGTTTTCGCATTGTCGCCTGTAAGCATTATGGTTTTCAGTCCCATTTCTTTCATCATGGAAACAGCTTCCGCAGAAGTAGGCTTTATCGGATCGGAAATCGTAATTATACCTGAAAATTTTCCGTCTACGGCGGTATAAAGCGGAATAGCTCCGTTTTGTGCAGACTTCTCCGCCTTATTTACGAATTCGGCAGGATCGATATTATTTTGTTTCATAAGACGAATATTTCCGATCATTACATTTTTTCCGTCAACCGTGCCTGAAATTCCTCCGCCCTCGGTTTCTTGATAATTTGTACAGCCAAGCTGCGGAATATTTCTTTCGCGGCAGAATTCCAGAATAGATTTAGCGATAGGATGAGAGGAATACGCCTCGAGAGAGCCGGCAAGCGTAAGAAGATCGCTTTCGATAATTTCGCTGGGAAAAATTTCGCGAACTGTCGGGCGTCCTTTTGTGCAGGTACCTGTTTTATCAAGTACGACAGCAGTGATACTATGTGCAGTTTCAAGGCTTTCAGCTGATTTGATGAGAATTCCATTTTGCGCGCCTTTACCTGTTCCTACCATGATAGCTGTTGGAGTTGCAAGACCGAGAGAACAGGGACACGAAATTACAAGAACTGATATCGCGGCTTTAAGAGAGGCAGCAATATCTCCGGTGCATATCATCCATATAACAGCGGCTGAAATTGCTATTGCTATCACTATAGGAACGAATATCCCGCTTATTTTATCGGCAAGACGCGCTATAGGTGCTTTTGAAGCGGAGGCGTCCTCCACCAGAGCGATTATCTGAGAAAGTGTTGAATCCTTTTCGATCTTATCGCATCGGCATTTTGCCGAGCCGCCGGTGGAAACGCTTGCACTCATAAGAGTGTCGCCGACATTTTTTATTACGGGAATGCTTTCTCCTGTTAATGCCGATTGATCAACAGAACAACTTCCTTCGATAATTGTACCGTCGCATGGAACGGACGCGCCTGCTTTCAAAAGAAAAATATCCCCCACAACTATTTCGGAAGCAGGAATTTCGATTTCAGAATCGTTTCGCAAAACTATAGCCGTTTTAGGCGCAAGATTTACAAGTTTACTTACGGCGTCGGAAGTTTTTCGTTTACTTTTGGCTTCGAGAAATTTACCGACAGTTATCAGAGTAAGTATCGTTCCGCACGATTCGTAATAAAGATTCATCATATATTCATGAGCGTAGGTGAAATTGCCTCTTCCCATATGATAAGCCATCATATAAGTTCCATAAAGACTGTACAAAAATGCAGCAGCAGCTCCGATAGCGATAAGGCTGTCCATATTTGGAGCGCGGTGCAGGAGATTTTTGAAACCGTTTCTGAAAAAATGAAAGTTCAGGGCGATTATCGGAACGGTTAGCAAAAATTGAGTCAGGGCAAAGGTCATCATGTTTTCGCTTCCGCTAAAAATCGTGGGAATAGGCGCGTTTACCATATGACCCATACATATATAAAAGAGCGGCACAAGAAAGCAAACTGAACTTATAAGCCTTAGTTTCATTTTTTTTAATTCGTTATCCCCGTCTTTTTGGGGAATTTTGGCTTCCTGTTCTGACGCGCCATAGCCTGCTTTTTCTACAGCTGCGATAATTTTCGCGGAGTTTGCAGTATTTTCATCAAATTCTACCTGCATGAAATTTCGAAGCAGGTTAACGTTTACGGAAGAAACTCCGACGATGTTTTTTACGGCTTTTTCGACATGAGCTTGACATGCCGAGCAAGTCATTCCTGTGACGTCGTATTTTAATTTTTTCATGGCAATACTCCTACTTTAATTTCTTGATAAGTTCAATAGCTTCTGCAACAATATCATTATTACCGTTTCTGATCTCTTCAATCACGCAAGTTTGCATATGTTCCTCAAGGATTATATATCCAACGTTTTGCAGAGCGCTTTCAACAGCGGAAATTTGCGTAAGAATATCGCCGCAATAGCGATTTTCATCGAGCATCTTCTGGATTCCGTTAAGCTGACCGATGATCCTGTTTATTCTGTTTCTAAGCTGCCGTGAAGTTTCTTCGCTTCTCGGAGTTTTTTTGAATCGGCAGCAGCAATTATCGTTTTCTTTCATGTCAAACCTCCTAATATACTCCACGGGGGTATTTTTAACTATATACATTATATACCCCCGTGGAGTATTTGTCAACGGTTTTTTCAAAAAAATTCCCCATGAAAATGATTCATGGGGACAGAAATTATTTTTTCTGCATTTTTTTGATCTCGCCAAATAGAGCAATATCGTTGTCGTTGACCCTGATATTTGTTTTCATTGTTTCACCTTTTGAATTGCGGACGGTCACTTCAAGTACGCTGTCTTTATCGATAGAATCGGCAGCCGCCATGAAAAACATAGGAAGTTTCGGGTGATCCTGAGTGAATTGCTCAAAAAGCGGTTTGATTTTAAAAAGTCCCATTGGATTCATAATTTTTTCTCTCCTTTTGCAAAATCTGTCGAATTGTTCCGAACAAGCTCTTATATTATACCACATATTATTATAAAATGCAACAGTTTTTTAGTATGCATTTTTGCGTTTCACTTAATTACAAAGGAGATTATATTGCATAGTCGGATTCTGATATGCAGAAAAAAGTATGAAAATGGCAATTATTTTTTATTGACAATCTGTATATAATTTTGTATAATTTTAGTAGAAACTAATTTTGGAGGAATAGCATATGAAGAAAATTTTTAGTTCGCTGATAGTCGCATCCGTGCTTGGATTTTCAAGTGTGGCAGGCGCGTTTACAGCTTTTAACAGTCAGACGCTGGAAGCTGACGCGGCAGTAAGTTATCCGGCGCAGGAATTCCGGCTTGGTATGTTCGATACTGATAATAATGCAACGTCGAGCGGAGTAAATCTTACGCCTTCTGTAATGACGGGAGCGGATAATGAAAAATGGTCGCTTAATTACATAAGCAACGGCATTTACGAGATTGTGAATTCAGCCGACGGAAAAATACTTACAGCAGGCGGTTCGGGTGTTTCACTTGCAGCCGATACGGATTCCGCGTCGCAGCGCTGGAAAATCGAGGGAGTACAAAAAGATTTCGACGGCTATTATCTTTATTATAAAATAACAAGCAATGCCGATCCCTCAAAGGCGCTTACATACACGGAGGGCGTTGGATTCGGACTTTCTGCTTATTCAGGAGCGGAATTCCAGAAGTATAAGATAAATCTTGACGGGTTGGAGGGATATGCAGCAAATGCAATGACTCCCGCAGGCGAAAAAGCAGGAACTATAGGCGGACTTTTAGGCGAAGTTGTTTATGTTTCAACTGCCGACGATCTTGAAAAGCAGTTGAATTCCGCAGGCGCGCAGACTATCGTTATTACGGGCGACATCGATATGCAGAAAAAAGGCAATACGAGAATTCGTGATAATAAAACGATCGTGGGATGTTACGGTTCGCATACGATCTATGACAGCCAATTCCGCACTAATGACGCATACGGCGCAGTGAGTGACAGTCCGTCGGATAATATAATTTTCCGAAATCTTAAAATGGTTGCAAAAAACGTACCTAACCGCATTCTTATAAATGTTTGGTCGTCGCGCCAGATCTGGATAGATCATATTTATTTTGAATCGCAGCTTTCATACAACAGAAAAGGCGACGGTCAGGACGAGGTCGGCAAATTCATCTGGATAAACACTCCGTATGAATCTTATATGGACGCAAAGGACAGACTTCGCTCGCCCGATTATATTACTATATCTTATTGCCATCTGAAGAATCGTTACTGGACAGTTGCATACGGAACTCAGAATGACGAGATTACACGCGATCGAACAACTCTTCTCTATAACTGGTGGGATGAAAACGTGCGTCGTTGTCCTCAGCTTGGCAACGGTTCGGCACATATTTATAACAACTATTATTCGGCTTACGGAACTTCGGATAACGGTTCGGCAACATCGGGCATCATCGGCGGCGACGGCTCTGACATGGTTTCTCAGAACAATCGTTTTCAGGGATATTCCCTGGCGCAGGCTCTTATGATGGGAAGCAAAGACCCATGCCGCGACGATAATTCGTACATTTCCGATACCGTTAACGGAACGCCTTCGCCGATAGGATACAAGGCTAAAACTACTTCGAGCTGGTATCCGAATAAAACGAATTACGGCTACAGCCTTCTTGACGCTTATAATACTAAAAATACTGATACAAAGGCATTCTGCACGAAATATTCGGGAGATAAGCTTTCGGCGGAAGATATGAGGTATATTACCGACAGCGAATTCGCTTCATGGATCTCGACAAAATATGCTTCGCCGTTCCTCAGACATGTTGATCTTGGCACAGCGACGTCAGCTTCGTTTACAAACGGTTCAACATACAGATTCAAAAATGTCAATTCGGGGCTTTATATGCAGGTTGACGGCGCAAAAGCCGAAAATGGTGCGAATGTTCAGCAGTGGGGAACTGCCGATGGAGTTACTCATGATATCTGGAAGCTTATCGACGCAGGCGACGGTTATTATTATATCGCTTCCGCAGTAGGAGACGGCGGAACATTCATGCTTGACGTTGCAGGCAAAAAGACAGCGAACGGTACTAATATAGACATTTATAAGTACAACGGCGGTACGAATCAGCAGTTTATGTTCACTCCGAATGCCGATGGTTCTTATAAGCTGCGCACGAGAGTTTCAAACGGTAAATCGGCTGTTGAAATTGCTGACGCGTCGGCTCAGAGCGGTGCAAATGTTCAACAGTGGGAGATCAACGGAGCAAATTGCCAGGACTGGATTCTTGAAGAAATTTCAAATCCGGGCTGCAAAATGGATACAAATGTTATATATGAATTTGAAAATGTGAACAGCGGCATGGTAATGGACATTGAAGCCGGAAAAATGGAGGCTGATACCAATGTTCAGCAGTGGGCTACAGGTCATTTCAAGAGTCAGCAGTGGACTCTTCAGGCATTTTCAGGCGGCGGAAATTACTACTATATCCGTTCATATTCAAATCCGAAATATGTTCTCCGTGCGGTCGGTTCCGCTGACGGCGGCAATATAAATATTGCAGAATATTCCGCGAAAGACAGCGCGATGCTTTTCAAATTTGCTAAGAATCCTGACGGAACATACTATATTATGACGCGCGCTTCGAAAGACGTTTGTCTTGTTGAAACGGCTGCTGCCGATAAAGCGAGTGGTGCGAATGTTCAGCAATGGTCGCCAACAAATAATGATTGTCAGAAATGGACGGCAGAGACATTTACAACTACAACGACCACTACCACAAAAGCTGCGGAAACTACGGCGTCTACTACAACTTCAGTCCCGAAAACTACCGAAACGCCTAAAACTACGACGTCAGCGCCGGATAAGCCTGTCATCGGAGATGTTGACGGAGACGGAAGCGTTAAAGCAGCTGATTTGGTAATGCTGAGCAAATATTTGTTGACTTCCGGAAAGCTTAATGCCAAACAGAGCGTGGCTGCCGATATAGACGGCGATGGTAGACTTGATGTATACGACCTTGTATTACTCAGACAGATACTTGTTGGATAAGGAGAAATAATGCCGAAAATCATAGAGATAAAAGATTTATCTATAGAAGAACTTACACCGTATACAATAAGCAACGAAATACAGCTTAAACGTTATTTCGAACCCGGACTTGGCATATTTATTGCTGAAAGTCCAAAAGTTATAAGACTTGCGCTTGATGAAGGATATGAGCCGATATCTATGCTTATCGAACGCAAATATATCAATGGTCAGGGCAGGGATATTCTTGAACGCGTAGGAGAGATTCCTGTATATACTGCGGAAAGCGATGTTTTGACTGAAATTACAGGATTCAAACTGACGCAGGGTATCCTATGCGTGATGCGGCGGAAGGAACTCCCGACAGCTAATGAAATTTGCGGAAAAGCCAAAAAGATAGCATTGCTTGAAGATGTAATGAATCAGACAAACGTTGGAGCAATTATCCGTTCGGCTGCTGCTCTTGATGTAGATGCGGTACTTCTTACGGAATCTTCCAGCGATCCGCTTTATCGGCGTTCTGTTCGCGTAAGTATGGGGACTGTTTTTCAAATTCCATGGACATTTATCGGAGGAGATTCTCCGGATTATATTAAGTATTTAAGGGAGCAGGGTTTTGTCACAGCAGCTATGGCTCTTCGAAAAAATACGGTTGACATTGACGACACGCGCTTGAGAAATTCCGGAAAAATAGCGGTAATTCTCGGAACGGAAGGGGAGGGATTGAAAAATTCCACTATAGACGCCTGCGATTACACAATAAAAATACCCATGGCAAATGGCGTAGATTCGCTGAATGTTGCGGCGGCAAGCGCTGTCGCGTTCTGGGAGTTATGCCGAAAATAATAATTGTAATATTCCGAAGAAAAATTCTTCGGAATATTATTTTTAAACATATTGTCAACTTTTTTCTAAAAAACAGTTGACAATATAAGCATGATGTGCTATAATAATTGAGGAGGCGATAAAATTGAAAACAAAAAATCTGATTCTTATCTCAATGTTTGCAGCATTAACGGCGGTCGGCGGATTTATAAAAATTCCAATGCCATTTTGTCCAATCACTTTACAGATTTTATTTACAACTCTTGCAGGCGTTCTTCTCGGCGGACGAAACGGAGCGATAAGCGTTGGAATATATGTGGTTTTAGGGCTTATGGGAGTTCCGATCTTTACAGGCGGCGGCGGAATTTCATATATTCTTTATCCGACGTTTGGATTTCTGATAGGTTTTATTGTCGGCACATATGTTACAGGAAAAATATGTTATTCAGGCAAACCTACTTTCAAGCGGCTTCTGTTGGGAAGTCTTGCCGGCTGTATCCCTATATTTCTGATAGGTACGCTTTATGATATTGCAATAACATTTCTGTATCTTAAATCCGACGCGGCAGTTTTCACAGTCGCATTCCAATGTTTGCTTCCATTGACATGGGACGTATTTTTATGCGTATTTACGGCATTTATTGGAAAAAGACTTATTCCGGTACTGCATAAGGAGGAAATGATATCATGAATATTTTGAATCTTGCTGAAAAAATTATAAACGGTTTCAGGCTTGAACGCTGCGTAGACAATGAGTTTTTGCTTACGTCTGAATTAGATGAACTTCGAAAGGGAGCGGATATGATTCGCCGAAAATTTTGTGGCAATGAAATTGAAATGTGCAGCATAGTCAACGGCAAAAGCGGAAGATGCCCGGAAAACTGCAAATTCTGCGCTCAATCTGCACATAATGCCGCTTCTGTTGAATATTACGATTTTCTTGATGAAAATAAAATTGCCGAAGAATGCAGATATAGCGAATCAAAAGGAGTCAGCCGTTTTTCTGTTGTTACGGCAGGGAAAAATCTTAATGAAAATGATTTTAAAAAGTCAGTCTCGGCATACAAAAAAATCAGCGGAGGTAAAATTAAAATTTGCGCTTCCCACGGACTTCTTACTGAAGAACAATTTCGCGAATTGAAAAAATCAGGCGTCAGCCGTTATCACTGCAATCTCGAAACGTCGAGAAGATTTTTCCCGAATATCTGCACATCTCATACATACGATGACAAGATAAAGTGTATTCAGCTTGCTAAAAAATGCGGTTTATCAATATGTTCGGGCGGAATTATCGGAATGGGTGAAACGTGGGATGATAGGATAGATATGGCGTTCGAACTCGCAAAACTGCAAGCCGATTCGATTCCGATTAATGTTCTGATACCTGTAAAAGGCACTCCGTTTGGAGATTTAAAGAAAATTAGCGAGGATGACATATTGCGTACTTCGGCGATTTTCAGATTTATAAATCCGACAGCCGATATAAGATTTGCGGCAGGGCGTGCGCTTATGGCTGATCTTGGAGAGAAAGCATTTCGTTCAGGAATGAATGCAATGATAACAGGAGATATGCTTACTACAACGGGAAGCACGATCGACCGTGACAAAGAAATGATAGACAAACTTTACAGCAATTCCACTTGAGAGAAAAACGAATTAGCTGTAATAACTGAACAGGTTTTAAAAAATGCTTCTGTACAAAAAGTGCAGAAGCATTTTGTTGCATTAAGAATCCCCTGAACACGAGATTCAGGGGATAATTTATTATTCAAATCTTACTTCATAGCCTCTTAAACAGCAACGTTATATTAAATAATTTACCAGTATTTCGTTATTTTGGACAAGTAATGTTACCTAAATGGTTTGCCGAATTTGCCTATATACTAGAGCGTGTTCACATAAAAATAAAATGCACGTCTTTTCAGCAAATTTTGACGACTACTGCGTTGAAAATATTTGACGGGCGTCAGCCCGCCTACATATTTTCGCCTTCTATTCGTCAAAACTATGCTCGAAAATTACGCAGATAACAAAATCTTTGATTTTGCTCATCTGCGTATGCTTTAGTACCGCACATTTATTTTATGTGAACACGCTCTAAAACGCCTGCCAGCGAATGACGGACGTTTTCAATTATCAACAAAAAATGGAGGCTTTACCATGAAAATAACAGTCGGAAGATTTCTCGAACAAGGCATCGAGAACGGAACAATCACAGAAAATCAGCGGGTATTTTATTACGACAAGAACAACATCGGCTGGGTAGGCAAAGCAACATACGCTCCACTCTATCTCGATCATGTTGAGCTCACCAACCACCAGAAATGCGGTGTTTCTATTCGTACATATCCATACCAGGGAGGATGCTCGGAATGCCCATTCGCTCCTTACAACCTTTTTATTTGACGAGCAGCTCGTGACCCATGAAATCCTATCGAAGAAGAAATTTGATAAAATCTTAGCGGATAATTGTGTGACAAGACCGAGGACGAGATAGAAAATTTGAAAAATAGCAATTTTGGTAGAAAATTCGGTAGAAATTTTCGGTAGAAGTCAATTATATGATTTGCTGGGAATTTCAAAAAAGCCCTTGTTTCCGTAAGAAAATGCACATAAAGTAAAAAAATTCATATTATGTGCTGGACTTTTCTTGGAGTTTATGGTATAATAAGAAAAAATAGGCAAATATATGACGTGCAGTATTTGCATGCTTCTGCCAATACAAAGAGGTGGTTTAACTGTTATGACAGGCGAAGAGATCCAGAAGGTCACGATGATATTATTGAAATATCTTTTGCCTACTTTAAAGATATTCGGTTTTACGCTGCTTTATTCAATTCCGATGGGAATGATAGTTGCGCTGCTGAAAATGTGCAAAATAAAGCCGATATCGTGGCTGACCAATATTTACATACTAATTATGCGCGGTACGCCGCTTATGCTTCAGATTATTGTTGCATATTATTCAATACCAATGCTGAAACAAAATGAGCATCTTCCCGGCTTTATTCAGTCACTGCTTGGCAGCATTGATATCCAAGCGGAAAATTTTATGTTCAACACGGTAATAGTTGCGTTTACATTGAATTATGCGGCATATTTTGCGGAAATATTCCGCGGTGGAATTGAATCTATACCGAAAGGGCAGTACGAGGCTGCTGCTGCGCTTAGTATGAATAAATTCCAGACATTTTTCCATGTGGTGCTGCCGCAGGTGGTGAAAAGGGTCATCCCCGCAAGCGCAAATGAAGTAATCGTTCTCGTTAAGGATACCTCTCTTGCGAATGTGGTATCATATGCGGAAATTACGCTTAAAGCAAAACAGCAAATGCAGACTTACAGTTCGCTTACGCCATTGTTTATCGCCGGAATTTTTTATTTTGTCCTTGCGATGATATTGTCTGTAGCTGCGTCTTTTGTTGAGAAAAAGCTCGACTATTACAAATAAGGAGGATTTTTATTTATGGCTATGCTTGAAGTTAAAAATCTGTCCAAGTCATTTGGCGCGCAGACTGTACTGAAAGATATATCGTTCAATGTCGAAAAGGGCGATGTTCTGGCAATAATTGGTCCGTCGGGAAGCGGAAAATCTACTTTGCTGCGCTGTATAAATCAGTTGGAAAAGGCAAGCGGAGGGTCTGTTGACGTTTGCGGCATCAATATGTTTAAGTCGAATGAGTCTGGCAGGCTTGTTTATGCAAATTCAGCTTCACTTCGTGATATTCGTCTGAAAGTAGGACTGGTTTTTCAGAATTTTAATTTATTTCCACACATGAACGTGCTGCGGAATATTACAGAAGCGCCTGTACGCGTGCTGAAAAAAAGCAGGGCTGACGCCGAAAAGATTGCTATGGAACTTCTCGGGAAAATGGGACTTTCCGAAAAAGCGAAGTCGTATCCGTGCGAACTTTCGGGAGGTCAGCAGCAGCGCGTATCTATAGCGCGCGCCCTTGCGCTTTCACCGGAGATGCTTTTCTTTGATGAACCTACTTCGGCTCTCGATCCTGAACTTACTGGCGAAATTTTGAAAGTTATCAAAGAATTGGCAGCCGATGGAATGACGATGATTATTGTTACGCATGAGATGTCGTTTGCGAGAGACGTTGCCGATCATGTTATATTTATGGAAGGCGGCGTGATAGCAGACGAGGGAACTCCTGAAGAATTATTCGGAGAGAATGCGTCCGAGCGTACAAAGCAATTTTTGCAAAGATATTGATAACAAAAACCTGTACCAATGGTCGAATTCAACTATTGGTACAGGTTTTATAGCTCGTGTTCATAGGTTCAGCACACGTCTTTTCAGCAAATTGGTATGCTCCACTTATGAAGACAAGTTCTTATTATTCTTCATTTAATGAATAAAAATGAATTGTAGAAATTCCGTATTTTTTCTTTTTGAATTTATGAAGCTTGCCGAAATCATCGGGTATATTCATTTCTTTCGGAGTGCGGATTCCGACAATTCCGTCTTCTTTGAGTATATCGGCTTCGGCAAGCGCTTCCATAACAGGAATGAAAATTTCAGCTACTGTAAACGGCGGATCGAGATATATCAGATCGAATGAAGCGCCGCTGTTATTCAGCAGGCGAAGACGATCGAAAACGTCGTTCTGATATATCTGAAATCCGTTTGTAAATTTACATATGCTGAGATTCTTTTTGATAACTTCAACAGCGCGCTTACTTTTTTCAACAAAAACAACATTTGCCGCGCCTCTGCTCATAGCTTCTATGCCTATACTGCCGCTGCCTGCGAAAAGATCAAGAAAATCAGCGCCGGGTATCAGAAATTGCCAGCTGCTGAAAAGAGCCTCTTTTATTTTAGATGTAACAGGACGAGTGTCAAATCCTTCTGGGGCGATAAGGTTTCTGCCTTTAGCCGTTCCTGCAATCACTTTCATAATTATATCACATCACATTCTTTTTTTATTTGTATACTTAATTATACCATTATAATATCAATTAGTCAATATTGAAATTTTAGATAAAGTATTGACAAATTTATGACTTTGATATATACTATAATTAATATAAATGAAAACAAGTTATAACAACTTGTTATAAAGAAACGAGGGATGATAAATGAAATCAATTTTAAAGAAAATAACCGCTGCCGCCGTCGTATTGATGACAAGTATCGGGATGTCGTCTTATATGCCGTCTGAGATCACAAATGCTGCTCCCGACGAATATCACGACGACTGGCTGCACGTTAACGAGAACGCTCAGATCGTAGATATGGACGGTAATCCCGTATGGATGACGGGCTGCAACTGGTTCGGCTACAACGTCGGAAGTCAGGTTTTCGACGGCGTATGGTCGCAGAATATGCATAAAATGCTTAACGAGATCGCCGACCACGGCTTTAATCTTCTTCGTGTGCCTATGTCTACCGAAATTCTGCTGCAATGGAAAAACGGAGATCCCGATCCTATGATAAAAGTGAACGAATGGGAAAATCCTGAATTGACTGTTGAGGGAATCGTCGGAGGTACGCCGATGTACAGCTTCGATATCTGGAATAAAGCGGTTGAATGGTGCAGGGAAAATGGAATGAAGATAATGATCGACATCCATAGCGCAACTACCGCTTCAAGCGGTCATCAGCTGCCATTGTGGTATGACAGCAATTTTTCTACAGACGACTGGCTGGAAGCGCTTTCATGGTTTGCAGATTATTACAAAGACGACGATACAATTATTGCTATCGATCTGAAAAATGAACCTCACGGCAAGAACGACGGTCAGGGAATGGCTATCTGGGACGATTCGACTGCCGAAAACAACTGGAAATATGCGGCTGAACGCGGCGCGGCTGCCGTTCTGGAGAAAAATCCGAATCTGCTTATAATGGTTGAGGGAATAGAAGTTTATCCCAAATTTGAAATAGGAAGCGATTGGAATTCGCCTGCTGTTGATTATGCGCATTACGGAGACGAAAGTAAGCAGCCATATTACGGAGCTTGGTGGGGCGGAAATTTTAGAGGCGCAAGAGATTATCCTGTCGATCTTGGCGAATATCAGAGTCAGCTTGTTTATTCTCCGCACGATTACGGACCTCTTGTATACGCTCAAACATGGTTTGATAAGGACTTTACTCGTCAGACGCTTCTTGACGATTATTGGTATGATACGTGGGCGTATCTTGTCGAAGAGAATATTTCGCCGCTGCTTATGGGTGAATGGGGCGGATTTATAGATGAAGAGCATGATCCTACGGGCGATAATCTGAAGTGGATGACTATTCTTCGCGATTATATGATAGAAAAGAAGATACATCATACATTCTGGTGCTTCAACGAGAATTCGGGCGATACCGGCGGACTTGTTTATGATAATTTCGGCAAGTGGGACGAAGCAAAATATGCGTTTGTCGAACCGTCGCTATGGCAGGATAATGACGGAAAATTCATTAGTCTCGACCATAAGATAAAGCTCGGGCAGTCGGGAAACGGAATTTCGCTTTCCGATTATTATGGCGGAACTTCAATTGGCGATAAAACCGAGGCGTCTTCTTCCGAATCGACAACGACTGAAACTTCCGATAAACTCAGATATGGCGATTCAAATTGCGACGGCAAAGTTGAGATCGCTGATGCTACGCTGATACTTCAATTTCTTACTAATAAGGACGAATATAAACTGACTGAACAGGGTATGCGTAATGCTGATTGCTGCAATACCGGAGACGGAGTAACCGCCAGTGATGCGCTTGCAATACAAATGCTTGATGCAGGACAGATAAAGCTGCTTCCATACAATGAATGAGTTAAGTTGACTTAGAGCGTGTTTGATATCTTAGAACTTGTTCTCATAAAAGCTTCCTTCGGGGAGCTTTTAATTTATGTATATATTTTTTTATTTTTAAGATATTGCTTTTTTGTGAAAATTGTGGTATAATATTTATAATGTTAATTTCAGGAGGTACTATGGAACTTAATGATTATATTCAGATCGTTTGCCCAAAGTGTAAGGCGCTGCTTTTTGCTGAAAAGCGTCTTGACGCGTGGTACTGCGGTCATTGCGGTGAAAAAATTATGATAGCTTCCGATGAGGAAGAAGTTGAAGAAAATGAAAATAAAGCGCCGGCGCTTACGGGAGACGTTTTTCTTTGCGATAAAAATACTCTCGTAAAATATGCAGGCAAAGATGAAGACGTGGATATTCCCGAATATGTTACAAAAATAGCTTCGGGAGCGTTTAAAGGCAATACGGCGCTTCAAACCGTACATATTCCCGATACCGTTACAGAAATTTCCGATTCGGCATTCGAGGGCTGCACCTCTCTCAACTCAATAAGTCTGCCGTCTCCGCTTAAAAAGATCACTTATAAGACGTTCAACGGCTGTGATAATCTGAAATCTATAACGATTCCAGAAAATGTTGAAGAAATAATGTATAATGCAATGTGCTGCGGTCTTGAGGAGATTATTTTTGAGAGCAGCGCAACTACTTGGGAACCTGAAAACGAATATACTAATCCGTCGTTTGAGGTTTGCAGAAAATCAGGCGGAAGCGGCGTCAGCAGAATTTATTTTAAAGGCAACATTTTTGACGCTGCTGAAATTTACCGGTTTAAAAGTATTGCCGCTTATCTTAAATCGCAGGGACTTTGTCCGAAATGCGGCGGAAAATTTGGATTATTCGGAAAATGTAAAAATTGCGGAGAAAAAAAGGAGCAGTAATTAATATGAAATATACGCAGGGACAATATATCATCGCAAGTAAGCACGCTATTGCAAACGATATCTACAGCTTTGAGATCAAATGTCCGGAAATTGCCGGAATTGCCGCTCCTGGTCAGTTCGTTCATATCAGGACAGGTAATTTAACTTTACGCAGACCTATCTCAATTTGCGGCATTGATAAAGAAAAAGGAACTATCAGGATCGTTTTTGAGATAAGAGGGGAGGGAACTTCCCGGATCGCAATGCTGAATGAGGGCAATCTTATCGATATGCTCGCTCCGCTTGGTCATGGATTTACAGTTGATCTGAATTTCCAAAAAGTTGTACTGATCGGCGGTGGTATCGGAACTCCGCCCATGCTTCCTTTGGCGCAGATATATGGCAAAAAAGCTGTTGCTGTCAGCGGTTTTCGGAACAGTGCGGCAGCTATTTTGCAGGATGATTTTAAATTGGCAGGCGCTCAGACTGTTTTATGTACAGATGACGGTTCTGCTGGAATTCATGGATTCGTTACCAAGCCGTTCGCCGAATTGGCGGAACAGGGAAATATAGACGCGGTTTATGCCTGCGGACCTATGCCCATGTTAAAGGGAATAGCGCAGATTTGCAAAGAAAAAGGGATTTACTGCGAAATTTCACTTGAAGAACGTATGGCTTGCGGTATCGGAGCGTGCCTTGGCTGCGCTTGCAGAACTGTCAGAAATGACGAGGAATATTTTGCTCACGTCTGCAAAGACGGACCTGTTTTTAAAGCTGAGGAGGTACTTTGGTAATGGCTGATCTTTCTGTAAAAATATGCGGCGTAGATTTTAAGAATCCGATAATTCCTGCTTCAGGAGTGTTTGGCTACGGCAGGGAATACGAAGAGTTATTTTCTCTTAATAAATTGGGAGGAATAGCTACAAAAGGCACTACTCTCAATAGGCGTACTGGAAATCTTGCTCCCAGAATTGCCGAAACACCGGGCGGAATGCTTAATTCCGTCGGACTTCAGAATCCGGGTATAGATCATTTTATCGAGACGGAACTTCCATATCTGCTCACGAAAGATGTTACTATTCTTGCGAATATTGCAGGTTCGACTCCTGATGAATGCGCCGAAGTTGCGGCTAAACTTGACAATACTGACGTTCATATGATCGAACTTAATATTTCATGCCCGAATGTTAAGCAGGGCGGAGCGGCTTTTGGTACAAGCTGCGAAATGGCGTCGGAAGTTACAAGGCGAGTGCGCTCTGTTACAAAAAAGCCGCTGATCGTTAAGCTTTCCCCGAATGTCACAAGCATAACCGATATTGCGAAAGCAGTCGAGGCAGCAGGTGCAGACGCGGTTTCACTGATAAATACCTTGCTGGGAATGCGGATCGATATAAATACGGGCAGACCTATATTGCGGAATAATGTCGGCGGATTAAGCGGTCCTGCTGTTTTTCCTGTAGCCGTCCGCATGGTTTGGCAAACTGCAAACGCTGTTAATATCCCTGTTATTGGTATGGGAGGCGTATCTTCAGGTAAAGACGCAATTGAACTGATGATGGCAGGCGCGTCTGCTGTTCAGGTTGGAGCAGCTATATTTACCGATCCTTTTGCACCCATAAAAATTGTTGAGGAAATGAACGATTTTCTCGACAGCAAGGGAATAGCTTCTGTACACGATATAATTGGTACAGTCAAGCCTTGGTGAAATATTATGATAATTATGTCGGTTGATTTCGGCGATTCACGAACGGGCATAGCTGTATGCGGAAAAAGCGAACTCATCGCTTCGCCTGTGGGTGTTATCGCAGAAAAAGATTTTGAAAAATGCATTGAAAAAACTGCCGCTGCCGCTAAAGAGCAGCGTGCGGAAATGATAGTTGTAGGATATCCGAAAAATATGAATGGAACAATAGGCGAGCGTGCCGAAAAATGCAGGCTTTTTGCTGAAAAGCTGCAAGAATTGACAGGCTGTTCAGTCGAATTGTGGGATGAACGCTGCACGACGGTTTCTGCCCATAATTACCTTAATACCACAAATACGCGCGGAAAAAAGCGTAAAGCGGTCGTTGACGCGGTTGCCGCCGTGATAATTCTTGAAAGCTTTCTTGGGTATCGTAAAAATTCGGCGAATCTATGTACGGACGGTTGAACCGTCCGCCGATCAGCCTATGATCGAGGTAATATCTTCAAGGAGGTTTCCTGCCGCCTTGATAGTTTTGCTTGCGTTACGCTTGATGCTGTGCTTTTTCATGGTGCTTGCTGTAGCGAATGCATAACAGGCAAGTCCTATTGCCGCGGAGGCGGTAAGACCTGTGGTAATCATTTTCATGTTCATATTTCGATCTCCGTTGATTATTTTATTTTCCCGATTTTTCATAAAATTCGGGGTCAGCTTCAAACTCTGCTTTCAACAAGCAGACGGCTTACGGCAGTAAGCCGGATTTAGTTGGAGATTGTATCTCCGACTGAATCTAAAGATGCTCGCCGCCTAAGAGGGTGCGGGTCTCCAGTGGAGACCTCTGCGAAGCAGAAGCACCGACAGGTGAGACGGGGACATCATCTATGGTTATACTTGCCTATATAAAGAAAAAATTTCGGGCTGACATATATATTTTTAGAAAAAAACAATATTTTATTCATGAGGAAGAAAAATGCCTAATCTTAACATAGTTCTTGTAGAACCGCAGATCCCGCAGAATACAGGAAATATTTCAAGAACCTGCGCTGTTACCGGCGCAAGGCTTCATCTTGTTCGTCCGTTCGGATTTGAGATAACGGATAAGCATCTCAAACGTGCTGGACTTGATTACTGGGATAAACTTGACATAACATATTATGACAGCATTGAGGATTTTTTTGAAAAGAATTCTGACGGAAATTTTTTCTATTTCACGACAAAAGGCAAAAAAATTCATAGCGACTGCAAATATCCCGATAACAGCTATCTGATTTTTGGCAGAGAGGATAAAGGACTGCCTGAAGAACTTCTTTATTCAAGTCCTGATTCGTGTATGAGGATTCCTATGAGAAGTGAACTCCGAAGTCTGAATCTTTCAAATTCCGTGGCTATAGCTGTATATGAGGTGCTGCGTCAATGGGATTATCCAAACTTGTCCACGGAAGGCGAACTCACTAAATATGAATGGTAAAGGAGATCAAAATATGTCTAAAATTATGATACTCACTGACAGCAGCTGCGATTTGTCACTTGAAACTATTGAGGAACTTGGAATAACCGTGCTGCCGTTTGAGATAAATTTTTGCGGAAAAACTTTCCGTGAAACTTTTGACGTCACAAAGCAGGAATTTTACGATATGCTTGCTTCTACAGATGAAATTCCGAAGCATTCCCAGATATCGCCGCTGACTTTTGAAGAGACTTATAAAAAACTCTATAATCAGGGATATACTGATATTATCAGTGTTTCTATCAATAGCGAGGGGTCGGGAACTTATAATAATTCACTGATCGCCAAGAGGGATTTTTTTGAGAACAATCCCGAAGCTTCTGATAAAGTAAGAATTTTTAATATTGATTCGCGCGCTTACACGGTTTTTTACGGATTCCCGATCATGGAGGCTGTTAAGAAAATCCGCAAAGGGGCGTCAGCTGAAGATATTGTAGCTTATTTTGAGGATTGGTTCAACGTATGCGCGATCTATGCCGTTCCTTATTCTTTGAAATATGCAAGAAAATCAGGAAGAGTTTCCGCAACTGCGGCTTTTGCCGGGGAATTGCTTGGATTGAAGCCTATAATTCGCTTTGCCGATAATAAAGCGGATGTTATTGAAAAAATTCGCGGCGAAAAAAATATTGTAATGAAGCTTTCCGATTGCGCTGAAAGGAATATGACTCCTCAGACTCCATATATTATGCTTTATGGAAGAGACGATACTCTTGCAAGAGAAGTTGAAAAAGAAATGCAAAAGCGTATCGGCAGGAAAGCCGAACTTTATTCAACTATAGGTCCTGCTGTTGCTTCAAACATTGGAGCTGATATTGTCGGAATTCTTGTCAGACGAAAGAATAAATGAAAAGGGACGCCGCTAAGACGCCCCTTTGCATATTTTTCTGATTTTTGGAAACAATAAGTTTTCCAAAATTCAGTTTGATTTACTGCATTTTATATGAGTTTATCATCTTCTGAACCATTCGTCCGCCGATCGAGCCTGCTTCACGTGAAGTGAGGTCGCCGTTGTAACCTTCCTTGAGGTTTACGCCAAGTTCGGAAGCTGATTCCATCTTGAATCTTTCAAGTGCCTGTCTGCCCTTTTCTGTCATGATACCGCTGTTGTTGCTGCTGTTACTCATTTTTAATTTCTCCTTAAAGTTGAATTATTGATGCCGTGATAGTATTATTGCTCAGACGACTAAAAATATTATTGTAAAATAATGTATTATTTTTCATTAAACGATTATTTTATTAACACTAAGCGGACACAATTATATGGCAAAATAAATTATTAGTTTTTGTTTTTTAATAAAGTGTATGCCATACACATTTTTTATAAAGGAGTTTTATTATGTTATGTAAAAAATGCAAAAGTCAGATCGCCGATGGAGCGTACAGCTGTCCTTACTGCGGCGAATCTCAAAATAACATGTACAGCGGATATGAACCTATTGAAGAAGAAAAGGCAAATGTCGGTTTTATCGTACTTTCAGTATTTTTTCCGATTGTAGGAATTATACTTGGCTGCGTCGATATCAGCAAGGGAAAGAAAAGATCGGGAAAAGCATACATAATCGCAGGCGTAGTTGCGTGGGTAGCTTCATTTGTTTTGGGTTTTCTTATTACTATGCTTGGGTTTATACCGATATTTATGGGGATGAGTTGAGGAGGAATGGAAATGAAATTAGCAACTGCATTGTCAAATCGCGCTGATTTACAAGGAAGAATCAACGAAATTGAGCGGCGTCTCATTGCGAATTCAAAGATTCAGGAGGGCGAAGAACCGTCAGAAAATCCAATAGAACTTATTGCGGAAAAGGATAGAATGCTTGCTGAAGTTGAAAATTTGATTATAAAAATCAATTTAACAAACAGCAGAGTTGACTGTAACGGTTTAACAGTCACAGAAATGCTTGCAAAAAGGGATTGCCTGAAACAAGATATAGCTATTATGCGCAATTTTCTTAATAGCGCGAACGATAAAGTCAACCGTTATTCCAAGTCTGAAATTGTGATAAAAAGCACAGTAAATGTTGCAGAATATCGAAAAAGAGTTGACGAATTGTGCAAGGAACTGCGCGAACTTGATGAAAAAATTCAGGAGATAAACTGGACTACAGAATTAATTTGATTGCATTTGATTAAGTCGGTAGCATTTTTCAGAGCGGATATGCTCTTTGGTATGAGCTTAAACTACCAAAAGCAAAGGCAAACTGTTTGTGCAAAGTTAAGGTTCGAATCCTTGTTTTTACATATATTATGCTCTGCATATTAACATGTGCAATTTTATAAATTATTATTATTACCGTTAATATCGACTGAATTTGCGAGGGTGGAGTTGGGGAAGAATAAAAAGTCTTTAGTTTTTTGACTAAAGACTTTTTTGTTGCTTGTCGAAAAATAAAAGGACAGTTTCTAAAAACTGTCCTTTAAACGCTTGTAAGTTATAGATTAGCCAAGTTCAGCAAAGTACTTGATCGTTCTTACCATCTGTGATGTGTAGGAATTCTCGTTGTCGTACCAAGAAACAACCTGAACTTCGTAAAGATCATCAGCAACCTTAGATACCATTGTCTGAGTAGCATCGAAGAGTGAACCATACTTCATGCCGATAACGTCAGAAGAAACGATCTGATCTGTATTGTAGCCGAAAGACTCAGAAGAAGCAGCCTTCATAGCAGCGTTGATACCGTCAACTGTAACGTCTGCACCCTTAACAACAGCTGTGAGGATAGTTGTTGAACCTGTCGGAACAGGAACTCTCTGAGCAGAACCGATGAGCTTGCCGTTGAGTTCAGGAATTACAAGACCGATAGCCTTAGCAGCGCCTGTTGAATTAGGAACGATGTTAGCAGCGCCTGCTCTTGCTCTTCTCTGGTCGCCCTTTCTGTGAGGACCGTCGAGGATCATCTGATCGCCTGTGTAAGCGTGGATAGTACTCATGATACCGCTCTGGATGGGAGCATAATCGTTAAGAGCCTTAGCCATAGGAGCGAGGCAGTTTGTTGTACATGACGCAGCGGAAATGATAGTATCATCAGCTGTAAGAGTGTTTTCGTTTACGCTGAAAACGATAGTCTTAAGATCGCTGCCTGCGGGAGCAGAAATAACAACCTTCTTAGCGCCTGCATCAATATGAGCCTGAGACTTGTCCTTAGAGCAGTAGAAACCTGTGCATTCGAGAACAACGTCAACGCCGATCTCTCCCCAAGGAAGTTCAGCAGCGTTAGCCTTAGCGTAAATCTTGAGGGTCTTGCCGTCAACTGTAATAGTACCGTCTTCGTCATTAGCCTCTACTGTGTGAAGATTTTCACCTATTCTTCCGCAGTAGCCGCCCTGAGCTGTATCATACTTAAGAAGCTGTGCGAGCATGGAAGGCTTTGTAAGATCGTTGATAGCAACTACCTCATAACCCTCTGCACCGAACATCTGTCTGAATGCAAGACGACCGATACGACCAAAACCATTAATAGCAACTTTAACTGACATTGGAAATTACCTCCTGATAATTTTATAACGGCAAATTTGATCTTTCATAAATTTACCATAATTTTATTATACACCATACGGCTGCTTTTTGCAAGAGGAAAGATAAAAAAATAACAAATTTATCAATAAAATAATAAAATGCACAAAAAACAGCGTTTGTTTTTGTTGAAAATGTCACATGTTTTTTTGAGAATTTCTATTTCATTTTTTTCTAAAAAGGTGTATAATATACTCATACCTGTAATTGAAAGGTGGAAGAAAAATGGATGATAAAAAAATATTCGATACTTTTTCCAACGACAATTTTACAAGAGATTTTACTAATGGTTATGTTTCTGAAATGGGGGACAGCGTTACAATGATCAACAGCTATATGGCGGCTTTTGATTCAGGAGGTCCAGAAAACTGGACGCCGGAGATGCGACGCGAATTCTCAGATGGAGTCAGGAAGGAATGCTGCCATATCATGCAGACTGCTGAACTTTACAGTCGGATTTATGATGTGACGTTCAGCAGGGAATTGACTCGCAAACCCGTCAATATGAAAAACTTTTTCGACAGCTTTACCGATTCTGTTCAAAAGTCTCTTGAGGGTACTTGTGTTATTGAATTGAAAACGGGCAGTGAATTCTTTGCTTCAACGAATCAGAAGCTTCTTACTTATATTTTGCTGCTGTATATCCGCAGCGCGGTGATTAATGGCGCAGTAAATATCAAGCTGTCTTATGCTGTAAAAGGCAGCGATCTTGTTATTGAAACAATGATCGTCAAAAAAAGTGAAGAATTAAAAAATAACTATCCCGATGATGATTTTTTTGCGAAATATCAAAGTAACATGAACGCCGCGTTTGTTGAAAAACTCGGAGGAGAGATCCGCGAAACAAAAAAATCTATGATTATGATATTTCCTGACGCTGCATCTGAAAAAAAGTCTGATTTGGCAATGAAAGAAGCTCATGTTGAGAAGTGCAGCAGTGTATGTAATGCGTACAACATTATGTTGTCTGATCTTAGCGATAATCTTATATTTCCCTAAGAGCCTGTTCAGTATCTTTATTATGTGCGGTTTTCGAGCATAATTTTTATGCCGGCAAGGAAAAAGTCCGCTGGAATACTGTCGTATTGCAAGTGCTTTTGACGAAGTTCAGCATACAAATTTGCAGAAAAGACGTGTGCAGAATCTATGAACACAAGCTCTAAATTTTCAGAACACGTCAACATGACATAAAATTGAATATGTAAATATATAGGCATATCAGGTTTATTATAAATCTGATATGCCGTTTTTTGTATTTAGAGCGTGTTCACATAAAATAAATGTGCGGATTTTCGAGCATAATTTTGACGAATACAAGGCGAAAATATGCAGGCGGGCTGACGCCCGTCAAATATTTTCAACGCAGTAGCCGTCAAAATTTGCCGAAAAGACGTGCATTCTATTTTTATGTGAACACGCTCTAGAATCCCCGTTTAGGTAATGTCATTAAACTTTACCGTGGGATGTTTATTTTTATGATTTAGGAAGATTTTTATCTGAAACGCTCATTAAGCCTGCCGCAAGACCTGCCAATCCCTGTATTTCGCTGGGAATTATGATCTTAGTTGACTTTCCGTCAGCAGCCTTTGCGAAAGCTTCGAGGGATTTAAGCTGGATTACTTCATTGGTAGGATTTGCCTGCGAAAGCTTTACAAGGCTTTCAGCGTATGCCTGCTGAACCATTTCAATGGCGAGTGCTTCGCCCTTGGCTTCGAGGATTTTTTGTTCTCTTACAGCGTCCGCACGGAGTATCATAGCCTGTTTTTCAGCTTCGGCTTCAAGTATTTGCGCTTCTTTTTTAGCTTCGGCGCGCAGTATCTGAGATTCCTTTTCACCCTCGGCAACGAGTATCTGCGATTTCTTATCGCCCTCTGCCTGAAGAATTTTTTCACGGCGTTCGCGTTCAGCCTTCATCTGCTTTTCCATAGCGTCCTGAATTTCGCGCGGCGGAAGAATATTTTTCAGTTCGACGCGGTTCACTTTGATTCCCCAGCGATCTGTAGCCTGATCGAGTATTGCTGTGATCTTGGTATTGATAACGTCGCGGGAAGTGAGCGTGGAATCGAGTTCCAGTTCGCCGATTATATTACGGAGGGTAGTCGCCGAGAGATTTTCGATAGCCGAAAGAGGACGTTCAACGCCGTAGATATATTGCTTTGCATTTGTGATCTGATAGAAAACTACCGTATCGATCTGCATAGTAACGTTATCTTTTGTGATAACGGGCTGCGGTTTAAAATCCACAACCTTTTCTTTGAGCGAAACTTTGCCTGCAACTCTTTCAATAAATGGAATTAGTATATGAATTCCTGTCTGCCATTCGCATTTAAAAGCGCCGAGGTGTTCGATTACATAAACATGAGCCTGCGGAACGATGCGGATACAGCTGATGAAAAAGATGAACAGGAAAATAACGACTGCTAAAATAACAAGGGGTAATAAATTGATCATGATGACCTCCTGACAATAAGTTTCGTGCCTGAAATTTCAACTATAGTAACTATAGAACCTTTGGAAATTATTTCGCCGTTTTCGGAAACAGCGCGCCAATCAACGCCGTTCAGCGTTACGCGTCCAGCGTTTCCTGACGAATTGATCTCCTCGATGACCGTTGCGGTTTTACCGATATCCATATCGGAATTTGTAGCGATATGAGTTTTTTTGCGCAGACTGCGTATGATCGGAAAAGTGATCAGCAGCAAAACCGCTGAAGAAAGTATGAATACCGTCATTTGACCGAATGGCTTCAGATCTAAGAAAAAAGTGCAGAGCATAGTTATAAAGGCTCCTGCTGCAAGCCAGATCGATACAAGCTGAACGGTGACAATTTCGAGAATTACGAATGCGATCACAAGAATTGCCCAAAATATTACGCTCATAAATGGACCTCCTTTCAGAGTTGGCGTAAAGAGGTGCTAAGTTTAAACGTTAAATCTGAAAAGCACGATATCTCCGTCGTTCATGACATAGTCCTTACCCTCGAGCCGTACAAGACCTTTTTCCTTTGCGGCAGCCATATTTCCGCATTCAATCAGATCGTCGAAAGCAACGACTTCCGCGCGGATAAAGCCTTTCTCAAAATCGGTATGTATTTTTCCGGCAGCCTGCGGAGCTTTAGTGCCTTTCTTGATAGTCCATGCGCGAACTTCCGGCTTTCCTGCTGTGAGGAATGAAATAAGTCCCAACAGCGCGTAGCCCTCTTTAATTATACGATTGAGACCAGAAACTTCAAGACCGAGTTCCGCCAAAAACATAGCCTTATCCTCATCGTCCATTTCGGCGATCTCCGCTTCTGTCTGAGCGCATATCGGAAGAACGGCTGAATTCTCTTCACGAGCCAGCTCACGGACTTTGCAGTAATTTTCATTATCTTCAATATCGCCGGCAAAATCTGCTTCACTGAGATTTGCAGCGTAAATTACGGGTTTTGCGGAAAGCAGGGGAGTAGACTTGATAAGTTCTCTTTCGTCGTCTGTAAAGTCGAAACCTCTTGCAGATTTTCCGGCTTCAAGATGCTCTTTCAGGCGTTCGAGAAATTCTATTTCCGCAAGATATTTCTTATCGCCTTTTGCAGCCTTTTTAGCGCGGTCGATTCTTCTGTCAACCATTTCGATATCGGAGAAAATAAGTTCCAGATTTATAGTTTCGATATCGCGCAGAGGATTTATATTTCCGTCAACATGAACGATATTCGGATCTTCAAAGCAGCGTACAACATGAACGATAGCGTCAACTTCGCGGATATCTGCAAGAAATTTATTTCCGAGACCTTCGCCCTTTGACGCGCCCTTAACGAGACCGGCAATATCCACGAATTCAAGAGTTGCAGGCGTAAACTTATCGGGAGCGTACATTTCGGCAAGCTTATCGAGACGTTCGTCGGGAACGGAAACAATACCGATATTTTTTTCGATAGTGCAGAACGGGTAATTCGCAGATTCTGCTCCTGCGTTTGTAAGTGCGTTAAAAAGTGTGCTTTTGCCAACATTCGGCAGTCCAACCATGCCAAGCTTCATTAAAATAACCTTCCTTTATTATATTATATTATATTATATTATATTATGCTGAATTCGCTTATTATTAACCAGCGAATTTACTGTAGAATTCTGGATATGAACTTCGCCGCTTCCGGAAATGATATCGTTTGGATTGGCGCAGAGCATATTTATATTTATATCCGAATCCATAATAAAAACGTTTCCGCTGCCTTGAGTATCGCCGATACCTGCTGCAAAATCGCCCTCGGAATCGATAATTATTTTTGAATTCATAATTTTTGTATTTACGCTGCCGTTGACAGCGCCGATGCAGGATTGTTTTGCGGAGCGCATTTTAATATTAAGGCAACCTTTTCTTATCAAAATACTTCCTTCGCCCTCGTCGAGAATTCCGATACCAACAGCCTGTGCGCCTGTACATGACATATTGATATCAGCTGAACTTGCGATCGTTGCGATTCCTCGGCAGCTTCCTATTCCCGTGATCTTGATTCCTGATATCGTCATATCAATGCGGCAGTTTTCGCCGATCTCGATATTAGAATCGCCGTTGAAGCTGCCAATTGCAAGACCGTTATGACTGTACATACTTATTTTCAGATTTCCTGAAAGTAGTTTGATTTCCGAATCATTATCGTTATAGCCGCCGCCGATGCATACGGTTTCAACGCTGTTGCAGACAACTTCGAGAGAACCAAGCATATCGACGGTGATATCGCCGTATCCGTGATCGTAATCGTTGCCGATTCCCACGCCGTCCGAAGCGTAGCAGTCGATAGCGAGACTTCCCTTGCCGTGCAGTTCGAACTGCGACCCCATAGGCACATAGATTCCTGCATAGCCAAGCTTATTTGTTTTGGAAACGTTCAGAACCAGACGCGCATATTCGCCGACAGTAATAGTAGGCTTACTGTTTCCGCTTACAATATTAACGTTTTTGAGCGTAAGCTCGCAGCTATGATTATCCATGACGGCTATGTTCATCTTGACGGTTTTTTCAGGATCTCCGACGATCGTGAGTTTGCTTTGATAAATGTGTATATCGGTATATTTTTCAAGAGCAAGTTTAACTATATCAAGTTCCGTATCATTTTGCGCTGTATAAACTTTACGCGTACCGTTCGGACGTATTTCGAGATTTGTTTTTACGATCTCGTCCTTTATATCCTTTGAAATACTGTCAAGGAAGAGCGGTTTGGGTTTTGAAGTGTAATATCCCTGTATCAGATCGACGCCAAGGCGGATAACAGTTTTCATTTCCTGAGAAGTTTCGACGCCTTCTGCAAGAGACTGAAGCTGATTATCACGGCAAAATTCTATGATCTGCGTAACAAGCTGCTGTTTTTTCAGATCATTGTGTATATCCGAAATAAGCGAATGGTCTATTTTTACATAATCAGGACGATATTTCAGTAAATTCGCGCTGTTTGAGTAACCCGTGCCGTAATCGTCAATAGCAAGCTGAGCGTGGGTAAAGTTGAGACGTTTTTTTAGAGTTTCGATGGAATCTGTAGTAGATTCGCCGTCCTCAACGATCTCAATAACGGTTTTTTCGAGTAATTCTCCGTATGTCAGATAAAGCTCGTTAAAGTCTTCCTCATTGAGCAGAAAATCGGACATTGAATTTATAAACAGCTTTTTATTTTCGAAAACGTGCTGATTTTCACTGAGAAGCTTCATAGTATTGAAGAAAGTCAGTTTTTCAATAGCGTACAAATTATTTTGACTTGCGGCTATGGAAAGTATCTGTTTCGGTTCCATTTTTACATCGCCGACGCCGCGCATAAGGGCTTCATATGCAACGATATTGCCGTTTGTAGTTTCAACAATAGGCTGAACATGGTAAGTCAGGAGATTTTCCATGATCATTCTGTTGAATATCTGCGCATTTTTATAGGCGTCCTTTTCGCGTATGTAATTCTCCTCCGAAAACCAATTTATAACATGGCGGCGGTCGGTACGGGCTTCATAGAGCGCAAATTCGGAATAATTCACCAGCATATTAAAATCGGTAGCTTCATTTGGATGTGATGAACAGCCAATAGAAAGGCTAAGTTTGCTTTTATCAGATATATCTATGATCTCGCCGTAGTCGTCGGTGAGGATGCAGTTCTGTACAGCTTCGTCCATGCTGTTGAGAATATTATAGATAAACATTCTGTCGCAGTCAAGGAAACAGGCGAAGAATTCATAATTTGCCTTGCTTCCGACGAGAACTTTTTCGCTGGCGAAGCTCTTTATTACCTCCGCAACTGACGCAAGGCAGCAGTTTGTGCTGTCCATAGTGAGGAATGACCCCAGCTTTTCAATTCCGTTTATATAGAGCGTAGCAAGGCAGCAGTTCTGCACGTTTGGCAGAAGCTTTTTAACTTTTTGAGAGAAGAAAGGATAAGAAGGCAGACGTGTAACAGGATCGTACTCGACATAATTTTTCTCCTGCATTTCTGACATCTGGCGTGTGAAATCCTGCACGAATCCCAGCCATTCATCGCTGCTTTCGTATATATTCATCTTTATGTACTTAGTAACATTATTGTTGGCGAAGCGATAAATATGCTTCTGACCTTCAACCGGCGATTTGGAAATCTTTTCCATAAGGTTAAAAAATTCAAACTCGTTTAGCTTAGTATTGTTACAGTCGAGCATACGGCAGGCGACTGCGTCTAGATAAGCGGATTTATCTTTGGCGATATAGGTAAATGCGCCGATATTTCCTATAAATTGCTGAAAGATCTTCCAATCGTGGCTAAGCGCCGGAGGTTGAACAGAAAAATCAAAAATACTCATAAATGCTCCAAAACTTACATATACTAAACGCTATTGCAAATCGCGCAGTAAATGCGGGAGAAACAAGACGGTGTAGGAAAGCATACTGTCAAATGGTGACGACAACGCAGTTATGTGCAGAATTTGCCGACAGATATGCGTTAGTTGTAATATCGTTTAGTATAATATATAGGGCTGCACTTTCGGTGGGCAGCCTGACCCAAATTTCATCTACTCTAATTATACAGCAAAATTGTCAAAAAGTCAACAGAATTATAGAGCGTGTTCACATAAAATAAAATGCACGCCTTTTCGGCAAATTTTGACGACTACTGCGTTGAAAATATTTGACGGGCGTCAGTATTTCAAGGTCTTTCGACGCAGCAATCGGTAAAATTTGCCGAAAAGATATGTACAATATCCTATGAGAACAAGTTCTAACTCTTGAATTTTCTATTTTGCTTGTGAAGCGATCACTTCACTTATACGTTTTATATTTTCGGTAAATGGCGTAAATATCACCTCAATTTTTATACTGGCTATTGACAAAACATAACAAAGAATGTATAATATTAAATGAATATTAGGCTTTGTTTGAAAAATAGATATGTTAGGGAAAACAAATCTCAATATGTTTATACTGATGATAACCTTCCCCCTATTGACTATATACAATGGCGATTTTTCAATAGGGGAGTTGTTGAAATAAAAAAATCCCCTCCTATTGGAGGGGCGAATTATAGGAGGAAAGAGCTGAAAATAAATTCACGGCTGACCGCAGTATAAATGTCATGAAGCGCTTCTGCGGTTTATATTTGAAACAAGGAGTATGATCTATGAGAAAATCGCCAAAAATTTTTCGCCTTATCGTCATGGCAATGATGATCGCTCTGGGCGTGGTGGTATCCCCGATATTGCGCGTTGAGGGAATGTGTCCGATGGCGCATTTTATCAACGTCGTATGCGCTGTGCTTTTAGGGCCGTGGGAGTCGCTGATATGCGCCATGCTTATCGGAATAATCAGAATGCTTACAATGGGAATTCCGCCTCTTGCATTAACAGGCGCAGTATTCGGAGCGTTTTTTTCCGGAATGTTTTATCGCTTTTCAAAGGGAAAACTTCTTGCAGCGGTGTTTGGAGAAGTATTTGGTACCGGAATTATCGGAGCGGTAGTTTCATACCCTGTAATGACCTTCCTTTGGGGAAAAGAAGGACTTTCATGGCTTTTCTATGTGCCTTCCTTCATCTGCGGAACTCTTATAGGAGGAACGGTAGCTTTTGCTTTTCTTACTAAACTGGCAAGCAGCGGATTGTTGGAAAGATTTCAAAATCAACTTGGTTCGGAAACATACGCGGCTGCTTCGGGCGCTTTGGGAAGCAGCGTTTCGGTGGCGGCTATCGGAGTGATAAGTTACGTTGCAGTTGGAATAATTTCAAGCGTATGTAATCTTGAATCGACAGTTTTTATCTACATTGCGCGTGGAACGCTTATCGTTTTCATCACGGCGGCTGTAATTCATTATTGCGTAAACCGCATAAAGGCAGGCAAGAATAATAATGATCAAAAATCTGAAAGCAGTGTTTGATATTACATTAAACAGCGGAAAACTTATACACTGCATAACAAATCCGATATCTATTAATCAATGCGCTAACGGAATACTTGCGCTTGGCTGTAAACCGATAATGGTTGAACATCCGAAAGAAGCGGCTGAGGTGACTGCGACCGCCGCCGCCCTTTTGCTGAATCTCGGAAATATTACCGATGCAAGAAGGAAGTCTATACAGATATCAGCAAAAACTGCTTATAAAAACAGCATACCGACAGTTCTCGACGCTGTCGGTATCGCCTGTTCGGAATTTCGCCGAAAGCTTGCATTAAAAATTATCCGCAAATATACGCCGGCTGTTATCAAGGGAAACTATTCCGAAATATATGCGCTCTACTGTAAAACATACAAGAGCAGGGGCGTAGACGCGGACGGCTTGCTGAATGAAGAAACTGTTACAAAAGCTGCTGTGGAAATGGCGGAAAAATTTTCATGTACAGTCCTTGCAAGCGGAAAAACAGATGTAGTTACAGACGGCAGACGATGCGTTTATATTAAAAACGGTACGGAAATGCTTTCTCGAATTACAGGGACAGGCTGTCTGCTTGGCGCAGTAACAGCTGTAATGCTTATCGGAAAAGAACCGTTTTACGGATCCGCCGCCGCTTGCGGAATAATGGGTATTTCAGGTGAAATTTCGGAACATTCGCTCGGAAACGGCAGTTTTCAAGTCGGATTGATGGACGCGATCTCAAATATTGATTTTGAGATGTTTAGTGAAAGGTTGAATATGGAGGAGATAAAATGGACAGATCGATAATGAAACTGTATCTTGTTACGGACAGTACAGGTCTTGATGATAAAGTTTTCCTGAAAAAAGTTGAAGACGCTTTAAAGGGTGGAGTAACGCTTTTGCAGCTTCGTGAAAAGGAAAAAAGTACAAGAGAATATATCGCTCTTGCAGAAAAGGTACATACTATTTCTAAAAAATATAATGTGCCGCTTCTTATTGACGACAGAGTTGATGTTGCGCTTGCCATAGAAGCAGAGGGCGTTCATCTTGGTCAGTCTGATATGCCGATAGATACTGCACGTAAAATTATGGGCTGCGGATATATTATAGGAGCAACTGCCAAAACTGTTCCTCAGGCATTGGAAGCTTATAAAAACGGCGCTGATTATCTCGGAGTAGGCGCTATATATCCAACCACGACAAAGGTGAAAACAGTGCTTACATCGACCGAAACTCTTCAGTCCATCTGCGAGGCTGTACCGATACCCGTAAACGCTATCGGCGGTCTTAACAAGAATAACATAAACGTGCTTGAAAATACTGATATAGCAGGAATTTGCGCTGTTTCCGCAATTATGAAAGCGGATGACGCTAAAAAGGCAGCAGAGGAACTTTTTGATGCGGAGGAAGATATTTTAACATGAAACTTAAAACAGTGATGACCGTTGCTGGAAGCGATTGCAGCGGAGGCGCAGGTATTCAAGCCGATCTTAAAACCATGACCATGAACGGCGTTTATGCTATGAGCGCTATAACCGCGCTTACTGCGCAGAATACCACCGGAGTTAGAAGTATTTTGGAAGTTACTCCTGAATTTCTTAGTGATCAGATTGATATGATATTTGAGGATATTGTTCCCGACGCTGTTAAAATAGGCATGGTTGCTTCAGGAAAGCTTATTTCTGTGATTGCAGATAAACTTGTTAAATACGGCGCGAAAAATATTATTGTTGATCCCGTAATGGTATCAACAAGCGGTTCGGCGCTTATTAAAACGGAAGCAACTGCTGTTCTTGCGGAAAAACTTTTACCTATATCATCTCTGACTACCCCAAACATTCCCGAAGCTGAAATTTTATCAGGCATAAAAATAAGCAGTGAAGCCGATATAGAAAAAGCTGCAAGGAAGATAGGAGAAACTTACGGCTGCAGCGTTCTTGTAAAGGGCGGACATAACATAAACGACGCTAATGACTTGCTGTGGACGAACGGCAGATCTACTTGGTTTGCGGGGAAGAGGATCGACAATTTCAATACGCATGGGACAGGCTGTACGTTATCAAGCGCAATTGCCGCTAATCTTGCAAAAGGATTTACCATGGAGGAATCCGTTAAACTTGCTAAGGAATATATTTCAGCCGCTCTTTTGGCGATGCTGGATCTTGGCAGCGGTTCGGGTCCAATGAATCATGCCTTTGCTTTGCAGGGAAAGTTTTCTCAGGAATCGGATAAATAATAGAACACGCTCTAAAAAGTAATCCGCATTTTTTACTTAAATGCGGATTACTTTTATTAGAACAGGTCTATTTTAGAAATATTTCATCGATAACTCTGTCTGTTGACTTGCCGTCTGTATGAGTGAAGTTCTTTTTAACAAATCCATCGACCTTATAAAAATCATAATCCTGCTCTCTCAATGCGTTAAGCAATTCGTCAAAATCCTGAACGATCTTTCCCGGAACTGTATCTTCGTATGATTCGTAGAATCCGCGTGAATACTCATATGAATATCTGTCGAAAGCATAGAAAAGCATAGGTCGTTTAAGCAGCGACATTTCGTAGATTACAGAAGAATAATCAGTAATAAGAACATCGGAAATAAACAGGATATCGTTTATTTCTCTGTAGTCTCCTGCGTCGAATATCCTATCCTTATATTTTTCAGGAATATCGATGCGGTTTTTCACAAAAGGATGCATTTTGATGATAAGCGCAGAATTTTCTTTCTCGAGGAATTTTCCCCAAGCGTCAAGATCGACCATTCCAAATGGGAAATAGGCGTCGTTTGCATTTGTACCTCTAAATGTCGGCGCGTATAGATATACCCTATTTCTGCCTTTGCAGCCCTTGAATTCTTCAAACATTCTTTTTGTAACGGAATCCTTATATTGATCGCTGAAAAAAAGGTCGGTACGGGGAATTCCTGTATTATAGAATTTATTTTTGGAAATACAGAAAGCTTCAGCATTATGTCTTGCCGAAAGTTCTGAACTTACAATAACATGAGTATAGCATTTGTGCGTAAGAGAATTAAAGTGAGGAGCGTCGCTGTTTCCGACGCGCTCGAAGCCGACTGTCTTAAAAGCTCCGCAGGCGTGCCATACCTGCACTACTTTCACGCGGCTGTCGTAAGTAAAATCATATATGATAGGATAATAATCATCGAGAACGATAATATCTGACGTTGCAAGATAATAAACGAAGCGTAGCATTTTGTAAAATGACCGGTTGGTTTTTATGCTTGATTTGAAATCAAAACGAAATTTAAATTTTTCATCAAGTCCGCGTTCAATCATTCTGTCGTATATAAATTTTTCGTTTCCGCCGATCTCCGCACGTGAAGCCGAGCAGAAAAGAATGATATTGCCCTCATGCTTGGCAAATTTTTTAAATATTTTATGTGCTTTTTTTACTGTCCATAATTTCATGTCGGCAATGAATTTATAGCAGTTTTCTATAAATTTCTGTTTCGCAAGGCGCAGTTTATTTAACCTCATCTTGCTGTTGATGAAGAGAACTCCATAATTTTCAAGGGGCATATAATTAACATTCAGATAAAAATGGGTATCGTCCAGATCTTCGCATGCATATATATGCATCCATGAATTTTTCGTCTTATTAACCTTAAAATTCCACGGATTGTCGGCGGTCTCAGTGCATATACGCGCCGCGCTTCCACAGATATAAGCAGGATATTCCGAAGTGATCAGCTTTTTGCTTTTCATGAAGCCTTTGTCATCGTAAGAAGCGCAGTAAAGCTGATCGCCGAATTTAATATGGGTACTGCCGCGGCTTTGTTTATGGGTGATTTCGCCGCGGTGACCTTTATATTCCTCAAACAGAACAAGATCGTACATTCCAGTTTGAAGCGGCTTTTCATTGTTTGAGCATAAAATATTAAGCGAAATCATGAATTTTCCGTCGCTGTTGATATCGGCATGATCGGGATAAAAGCATAGATCGCGCTGCATGGTTACAAAGCGGAATCCGTAGTCGGCATTTGGCTCTGCATTGCGTATCTCGCCACGGATAGTCAGAATGATTCGTTTATATTCAATGCTCGTTATAACCGCAAAAGGCGAGCCTTTTTTTTGCCTTTTTTCAATAACATTGCAGCGTTTTTCCTTCATATTCTGAAGCTTTTCCAGCCATGCCTTCTGATCGGGCGAATAAATTATGTTATCGTTTAAATCCATAAATACAACTCCTGATGAAAGATCCGAAATGCCAAACATGAAATTTCGGCAATTTTTAAAACTTGCCCGCATAAATGGTTTGAGCAGGCTCTAATTATTGTAGCAATATCGATACAGCTGTTCGCAGCAGTTATCAAGCGGCAGAAAAAAGTTTTCCATTCTTTTTTTGAAAGAGTTTTCAGGTATAAATTTGTTTTCTGCTATGCGTTCGAGTTCTGATACCGTATCACGGAGATCTTCGCATAATTTTCCAAAAGCTTTTTCAAAAGGAAGATCAAGTTTTCTGTACTGATATTTGCCTTCCGTAAAATTTTTATAATCTGGAAAAAAATACACGACAGGTATCGACAAATATGCAAAATCAAAAACATAGGAAGAAAAATCTGTAATAAAAATAAGATAATCTTCAGCTTTTACATTTTCTGCAATTTTAACTCGCGAACCGCTAATGCTGAACATTTCGGAATATTTTTCGAACATCGGGTGAAGTTTGAAATCGAGGAGGAGATTGTATTTTGAGAGGAATCCGAAAAGTTCGTCTGAATTAAGAAAATTTGCCGTTTCAGCGATAAAATTTTTGATTTCTTCATCGCTCATATAGGCTCTCCATGACGGAGCATACAAAATTTTACCGCTGCCGCGCCGTTCATGCGGAATCATATCATATCGCGGCATACCGAACGGCAGCAGAAATTCTTCGGGAAAATTGTAAGTTTCTATGAAGTTTTTGATTTCGAACTTCGATGAAACAACGATCTTATCCGCATGAAAAGTTTTTGAAACAGGAGAGTATCTCCATGGAATATGTGCATGAAGTATTCCATGCTGTAAATATATGATTTCTCCGCGAAAAAAAGATGAATAAATCGAAAACTGATCTTCCTGAAAAGGAAAAATGCAGTTTGGGGCGTCTACGAATGCAGCGAAAATTTTTTCGGCTGAAAGAAATAAAATTTTATGCTGTTCGGAACCGAATTTCACAAAATGATCGTCTGATATATCGATATTACATTTAGGCGTAGAATTGCGATAAATATAATATCTTTTCACGCCGTCTTTTTTGACAATATCATGTAAAAATTGAAACGCTCCGTTATCAGCCGCAACGCTTGAATAGTCGGAATACAGCCATATTCTCTCATTTTCAAGAGAATGTACAGCTTTTACAGCCTTGTTATCATAAGAATTTTCACACTGATGCGAATCGATCTTAATGCAGCCGTTATCAAGCGTTATATGATGATTTTTTGCATAATATCCATCAGAGATCAAACACGAAGAAAAAAAGTGATCTTTATCGGCAAAGCATTCCGCTGCCAAACGAATTCCACGAATATTGACTGAAAAATTGATTTTTTCAGCTGAATTTTCATCGCATTCAAAGATGAAGTAATAAAATTTCGCGGTTTTTTCGTAAGATTTATAATAGCTTCCGCAGGAGTCGAAAAGTTTTACGCTGAACGTTTCTGAATTGTTTACGACAGCTTGGCAGGAAATTTCCGAGTGATCTGTATAGCTGAAAGCCGGCGAACTGATCTCAGCCAATATTCGAAGTCTGCCGTTTTGGAATTTCAGTTTGTGAATCCTGCATTTAACAGTGTTGATTGAAAGAAGCGTGATGTTGCCTGTCGAAATATTTATCGATTTATCTTTATACGAAAAAATAATATTTCTATCGCAAAACTTCAGGCTTAGCAAAAAATGCTTATGATAAACATCGAGATCGCTGTCGAGCAAAATCTTGCAGTCGATATACTTTAGCATTTCTGCAAGCCATTTTCGGGCATTCTTGTTGGCAGGAAAAAAATATTTCATATAAAGTCTATCCTTGCAAATCTCCGCAAAAGCTTTCTGCTCGGAATTATCAAGAATGCCATTCGTTTCCACAAGCTTATTGAAATAATCGGCAAACTCCCGAAAATATGGCGAATGCGGATTTTCAGCCGGCATTATTTTATTTTTTCTTACCATATGCTTTAAATATGAAATAAAGAATTTTTTTAGATCGTCGCCGCTAAAATATTGATTTTTAAAAAGTCTGCATATTATTTTATCAGGATACATATATATTTCGGGATATATTCCTGAAACTTCAACGTTGTTTGAAACGCCTTTGAACCTGGATGTTATCCATGATGGGAAAATTTTAAGAAGAGTAGTAATACCAATTTTGCCGTTCCGAAACATCAGCGACGCCAGATTACTGAGAAACATAATATCTTTTTCCGAAAGCATAATTTAAATACACCAGCGCATTACGACCTTGAAATCGGAAGTTTTCGCGAGATCAAAGGCTTTTACGATATCGTTTACGGAAAAAACATCAACCTCTGCCGAGATCATTTGCTTCATTCTCGACGCGAAAATCCTATCGTTTTCGATGAGATGAACAGCTTCAATGAAATCCTCGCGGCGTGAACGGCTTCTGCCCATTACGGTCAGTCCTTTTTCCAGAATCATACGCGTATTCAGCGCGACATTTTCCTCGCTGACGCCCAGTATCATTATAGTGCCTTGCGGTGCGATAATATCGATTATCTGATTAATAGCCGTTCCGCTTGCGCTGCCGCCGACGCATTCGAAAGCGTGGTCGTAATCGTGGAATTTACTTCGCCTGCTTATATTTATAACTTCGTCGACAAAATTAAAATATTGCAATTTTACGGGGTTTATACCCATTACGGCGATTTTAGCGCCTTTCAGCTTGTTTTTCAGAATGCTGCAAACAACGTATGAAAGCGCGCCGTCGCCGAAAACGCAGATTTTATTTTTTCTGGAGTGAGAGGATTCGAGAAAACTGTTGACCGCGTGTATACCTACGCTGATGAATTCCGTGAATGCAAATACGTTGTCATAATTTTTTTTCGTATATGGAACTACATGATTGTAATCCATAGATATCATTTCCTGCATAAATCCATCGGCTTTACTGGAGCGAAAAACCGAATCCAGACGATAGTTTTCCATATAAAATTTATCGCTGCCGCCGATATTCGGAAGAAGAACTACTCTGCTGTTCCTCTCGAACCGATTTTCTGAATCGTATATAACTTCACCACAGGCTTCGTGTATAAGAACCATAGGCAAGCGCTGTTTCAGCACATCTGCATTTCGCTGACCGAAATAGTATCTCATATCGGCTTTGCAGACCGAAAGATGCGTAGGACGCACGATAAGGCGATTCTTTTGATCCAGCGGAATATTTTCGCATTGTCTCTCGATCAGAAGCGGACTTGTTAATTTGTACTGATGATTAATCATTATCGTTCTCTCCGATCGCGTCTCCGAGGAATACTTGAGCCATTTTGTAATCCTCCGGATAAGTTACTTTAAAATTTGAAACGTGTCCTTCCGCAAGATAAACGGGATACCCTTTAAGCATGAACATTTTGCAGGCGTCTGTCACGATCTTCAATTCCTCTTCGGTCATTGCGCCGTATACTTCCTCAAAAAGTTTTATGCGGAAACTCTGAGGAGTCTGTCCCTGATAGGTATTGCTTCTCACCGGAACGTCAGTGATATACTCATGATTTTCGGAATAAACAATAGTATCTGTTGCCGGAATAACGGTATCGCAGACGCCGTGTTCCCTTGCGATCCTGATATTATCGGAAATCATTTTCAGCGTTACGAACGGGCGAACGGCGTCATGAGTGACAACTATATCATCGTCGCCGCCGCTTATTTTTCTGATTTCGGTTATTATGCCGGCTATAGTGCTGTTTCGGTCAGTTCCACCCGCAACGACTGTCAGCTTTTCTATGTTTGGCAAATATCTTTCGATAAGATCGTTCATATGCTGCTGCCATTCTGGATTAACGCCGACTATAATATGATCTATTTCCGGATGAACCAGAAATTTCTCTATTACATGAACGATGATCGGCTTGCCTCCTGCCGGCAAAAACTGTTTCGGAACCGTATAATTACCCATACGAGAACCTTTTCCTCCTGCTAAAATCGCACCAAATACCATAATATTCCCGCCTTTTTTAGAAATTGTTTCGACGCAAAAACTGCAAATTCCAATTACATATACTAATTATTATACCATATTGAACCAATATAAATATTAAATTTATAGGTATAAAAAGTTAAAAAAGTATGTATTGATAATTAATTTCATACAATTTACTTTCAGTATAGAAAAAATAAAAAAGTGCAGCCGAACGATGAATAAGACTGCACTTTTGTTATATTAGAGCGTGTTCACATAAAATAAATGTGCGGTACTAAAGCATACGCAGATGAGCAAAATCAAAGATTTTGTTATCTGCGTAATTTTCGAGCATAATTTTGGCGAATACAAGGCGAAAATATGTAGGCGGGCTGACGCCCGTCAAATATTTTCAACGCAGTAGTCGCCAAAATTTGCCGAAAAGACGTGCATTTTATTTTTATGTGAACACGCTCTAGTATTATTCAACAGCATCCGTGCGGAAGAAGAATTTGACTTGACCGTCCATATCGTCTGAAATACCGCTGAACGCTTTATAATTTTGCGATACAGATTTTAAGGCTTTCATGCGTTCCGTAAGACCGGCAAGATCGCCGTCGAACGCCTTTACTATCTTGCTGACGCCTTTTTCATCAAATTCATTCAAGCCGTCTTTAAGCTGCAATGAACCGTCGCGGAGTTTTTTTATTCCGTCGATAAGCGCAGGAATTCCGTCCTGCATTTTTTTGATACCGCTGTTCAATTCGCCTGCGCCCTTGTTCAGCTGATCTGCACCTGATTTAACTGAAGATACGCCGCTTGAAAGCTTTGACGCTCCGGTAGCCGCCTGAGAAACTCCGTCCGTGTACGTGCGAAGCCCGATGTAGAATGCATTGTAACTGTCAAGCTGAGACTTCAGTGAAATAAGCGACTGCGCGCCTGCCGAAGCCGCGGAAAGTTTGCTCTGAACCTCGTCGGAAGCCATATTTTCCGAAATAGCTTTCTGTATCTGCAACCCGACTTGTTCATCTATAGCTGCCTTTATTTCAGCAGACTGCATCTGCTCGTTGGTGTTTTTTTCGGTGAGAGCCGTTATTTGATTCTGAATTTCGTCGCTTTGAAGCATTTCGTCTGTCATGCCCTTAGCTTTCATCTGCTGTATAACAGTCTCTCTCACCTGAACGCTGACCTGCTGACGAACTGCTGCTTCAACTTGAGTGCAAATGTAATCTTTTTGAGCGTTTACAGCTTCTGTAACCTGAGACAAAGCTTGGTTATAAACATTTGTGCTGTCGAGAGAGGCGATAGCGCCGTCAAGAATGCTGCCGTAATTTTCAACAGTAAGAGCCGGAACATCCAGACCTGATGCGCTGATCTGAGAATTTGCTGCTGCAAGAAGCGTATCAAAAACCTGTTTTGCACCGCCGTTCAGAGAATCGTTATTTTTCACGATAGTCTGTAAACCGCTGTTAAGCTGCGCTGCTCCCGACTGCAATTCCGAAGCGCCGCTGCTAAGCGATTTCGTGCCGTCTGCAAGCTTTTTGGAGCCGTCCGCAAGCTGATTGGCGCCCTTTACGAGATCGTCCGATTTTTCAAGAAGTTCGCACAATCCATCATACAATGCGGAAGAACCGTCCTCAAGCCTTGTCATTGCTTCTGTAAGTTCTGAAAGCGAATCACTGAGTTCATCGTCGGAATCAAGTTTATCGGTATTGATCTCATTGAAGATCTCATTTGTAGCTATTGTGGCTGTCATTCCCATTCTGAAATCCGTAACATCGGCGGTTATTTCAATATATTCGGGAATTTCCAGATCGTTTTTATCAAGACCAAGGCTTTCCTGAAGCCCCGGGAACGCCGCTCCTGCAACAACGCTTCTCATGCCGTCGTTGATCAATTTTCCGTTGGTAACTTCAACATTTCTGAAAATATCGTCGTCAAGAATTATTCCTGTAAGCATTGCAAACGGAACGAATATTTTTTCTTCTTTGCCGTTGATCTTTTTCATTTCGTAAGCGGAGTTTGTATAGTCAAAACGAATAGTGATCTTTCCGCTTTTTCCAGCCAGAGATTCGGGAGAAATTTCCTTGCCGTCGAGTGTATAGCTTATTTTGATTCCGACAGGAAGTTCCGCGGAAGAAGAACCTCGATAGTAGATATCCTGACCATCAGCGTCCCATACAACGGAATCGTCGTCGACTGTGTAAGATTCATCTCCCTTGACGTTTTCGATATCCAGAAGCGAAGAAGCGTCTGTTATATTCTTAGCGGAAGACATATTTTTCAGCCAGTCGCTTACAATGATTTTCTGCACGCTTCCGTCAGCTCTCGAAAGAACGTAGACGGTTTCGTTTTTCTCGGCGTTTTTGGTATCTTTTTTAGCCTTTTCCTTTTTAACGGTTATGTTTTCGGAAATTGACGGACTTTCATTTTTCGCGCTTGCGATAGAGTAGATTCCTGCTCCGATCGTGCCTGTAATAAGGGACGCGCAAAGAAGAATGGATATAATTTTTTTAGATGTATTATTCATTTTAATACCCTCCGATTTATCATGAAATGTGAATTTTCTGAAGAAGTTTTTTGTCTCATATTTACGGTTGTGGCGCATACGATCTTGTCGCACAGCATAAGCCATGCAGGAAGCATGATCGTAACAAGTATCATACTGATCACAGCGCCTCTTGCCATGAGCATACACATGGAACTGATCATATCAATATCTGAATATACCGCGACTCCGAATGTTGCTGCAAACAATCCCATTCCGCTTACGATGATTGACGGTATAGAAGTTGAAAGAGCCGTATGAACGGCGGTTTTCTTATCGTTTCCGAGAATTCGTTCCGATTTGTAACGTGTGGTCATGAGAATAGCATAATCGACAGTCGCGCCGAGTTGAATTGTGCTTATGCAGATAGGCGCGATGAACGGAAGAGATTGCCCCATATAATGCGGAAGTCCAAGATTGATGAAGATAGCAAGTTCAATAACTGCAATAAGAATGAACGGGAGTGAAAAGCTTCGTTCAACGAGCATGATTATCAGGAATATAGCAATTATGGAAACGGCGTTTACGACTTTGAAATCGTGAGCCGTAGTCTCTATCATATCCTTTGTACACGGCGCTTCGCCGATAAGAAGTCCGCTGCTGTCATATTTTTTAAGAATTCCATTAAGGCTGTCAAGCTGAGCGTTGACTTCGTCGGTAGCTACTCCGTATTCGGAATTTATGAGAAGAAGTTCCCATTTATCGCTTTTCAGAATTTCCGTTATCGATTCGGGAAGAATCTCTTCGGGAACGAGCGGTCCGACGATGGATTCCAGACCGAGTACGTATTTAACTCCGTCGACCTCTTCCATTTCATCTATCATAGCTCGCACCGCTTTCGGAGCGGTTTTGCTGTCGGTCAGTATCATATGAGTTGAAGCTATATCAAATTTTTCCGAAAGTTTCGTATTAGCAATAACATATGCCATATCATCGGGGAGACTTTCTCCTATATTGTAGTAAACTTCTTTATCGGTTTTATTATAGCCGTAATAAGCCGGAGCGACCGCAACAGCAAAGCAGATAAGGCTTATTGGGAATATTTTTATGATTAATGCGGAAACTTTTTTCATATCGGGGATAAGCGATCTGTGCTGAGTTTTTACAAGGAATTTATCAAGTAAAAGGATCATTGCCGGAAGGACCGTAACGCAGCCTATGACGCCAAATATTACGCCTTTCGCCATAACTATTCCAAGATCTTTTCCAAGAGTAAACGACATGAAGCAGAGCGCGATAAATCCTGCTACTGTGGTTATCGAGCTGCCGACAACGCTTGAAAGGGTTTCGCGTATAGCGGCAGCCATTGCTGTCTCTTTGGAATCTGATGTGTGAAGCTGTTCCTGATAGCTGTGCCACAAGAATATTGAATAGTCCATCGTGACCGCAAGCTGCAATACAGCTGAAAGCGCTTTGGTGATGTACGAAGTTTCGCCGAAGAAGATATTAGAACCGAGATTCATCAGTATCATCATGCCTATACTCGCAAGGAAAACAAAAGGAATAGCCCAGTTATCGAGGAAAATCAGCATTGCGGCTACTGAAAGTACAACGGCGATCGCTACATATATCGGTTCTTCATGTTCGCATAGATCTTTCAGATCGGTGACCATCGCCGACATTCCCGAAACGAAGCACTGTCTGTCGGAAAGGTTGCGTATTTCCCGTATCGCGTCCATAGTTGCGTCGTCGGAAGTGGACGTATCGAAAAATACGGCTATCATCGTGGCATTGTCTGCGTTGAACTCGCTATATATCTCATCGGGCAGAAGCTCCATGGGAACTGAAAGATCAAAGATTGAATCATACCACAAAGCAGTTTCGACGTGATCGACTTGTTCTATTTTTTCACGCAGAGCCGCTACATCCTTTTCTTCCATATCTTCGATTACAAGGAATGAAAACGCGCCTTTGCCGAAATCCTCCAGAAGTTCCGTCTGACCTTGTACCGTATCCATATCGGAGGGGAGATAATCGAGCATATCGTAATTTATTCTTGTATTCGCCATACCTATTACGGAGGGTATCATAAGAACCACGGCAATAATAAGTATCAGCACACGATGTTTTACCACCGCATTTGAAAATTTCATATTAATTTCTTCCTTTCTTGAGAACCTGTTCACATGGAAATTGTGCGCAAAGATTCTTATGTGGGCAGGTTATGAAATATGCCATAATAATTTATTGATCATTTTCTGTGAAATCTACGTCTATAACGTTTTTCTTCCGCAGTTTTACTGCTGTTATTACTGTCAGCAGATTCAGAGCGCCTTCTGACAGAAGAGATATACCAAGGAGTATGGTAAGTATTCTTGCGCCGTTATCTGGTCTGAAAAGCATCAGCAATCCCGCAATACAGGCAAAAAGCGCTGTAATAAGTATATACACCCACGAACGCAGCCCGAATCTTTTGGCGTCTATAGAAATCTGTATTTTCATTAATCCGTCGGCAAGAATATACACTCCCATCATTGCACATATAAAATGTATTGCTTTACCTGGACGTATCAGCATAACTGCTCCGATACTCAGAAGAAGTATTCCGAATGCGAGATCGTATTGAAATGCAAGGCGGTAGAGATCTTTTGAAAAATAACCGATAAGCTTGAATATGCCGAATGCAGCCAATGTTCCTCCACATATTCTTGCAGCCAGAACCGCTGAAAAATCCGGAACGACAATGAGCATTATACCTATCACGCCAAGAATAGCGGACATTGCGATATAACCTGTTTTTGCGGCTTTTGTGTACTGCTCGTAGTTCATATCTCTGATCGATCCTTTCTTTTAAAATTTTTGTCGGGTAATCGGACGAAACCGTCGGAGGAGCTGCTTTTCTTCAGGAGCCGTCCTCATCCCCGTGAGATAATAATACCACGATATCGACAAAAAGAAAACAGACAGGATGAACTGTCTGTTAAAAATTTGGGCATTTATTTATTTTTGTCTGAAAATTCCTTTTCGCATCTTCGGAACATTTCTTCCGTCATGCCTTTTCTTATCTCACATAGTCTGTGCATATTTTCCAGAATATCGCTTTTCATGCCGCTGCTTACCCAATCCATAATGATGCCGAAACATTCGCATTGATGAAAACGAGTGATAGTATTCTTATCGTTATCAGAAATAATATATTCAGAAAACGCTGTGTCTATGTAAGCTTCGGCAACATGACGACAGATACGCCAAAGATACTGTTCATATAATTCGCGGTTTGCGGAGTGATATAGATGAAGTATCATTTTTTTATTTTCCAAGGCAAAAGAAACAGCCGTTTTCAAACCGTCCTCTATAGTGTCTATCCGTGGAAAATCTCTTATCAGAGAGTCGGCTTCTTTGGTAATTATTTCTTCTACAAGAGACGGAAGATCCTGATAATGATAGTAGAAAGAATTTCTGTTTATGCCGCAGTCCTCTACAATATCTTTAACTGTGATCTGACGGTTTGATGGACGCTCATTCAAAAGTTTTATGCAGGAATTGCGTATTGCCTGCTTGGTCAGTCCTGACAAAATGATTTTCTCCTTTCTTTTGTGGCTTTTATTATCATTGATATTCACCTGATTTTTAATTAATCTTAATATTCATAGATTCAGTACACGTCTTTTCGAGCATACTCCACCTATGAACACAAGCTATAAATAAACGGTTTTTTAACTTTTCTTAATTTTATCATATTACAGTTATAAAGTCAAGAATTTTTGAGGAACTATTCTATGTATACAAAGTGCAAAAATATATTGCCAAATGGCGATTTTATTTATATGAAGCTACAAAAGTCACTGCTTTCGCTTTACAACGCTAAAGATTTGTGCTATTATGAGTATGAAAACTAATTTATAAGGAGTTCAATAACTATGAAAAAGTCAACTTTCAGCAGAATTACAGCAATTGCGGCTGTAATTTCAATGTTTGCATTTGCATCGGGCTGTGGAAATGAAAGCAGCAGCGACTCTGTTTCCGAAGCTTCCGGCGCATCCGAAAGCATTGATTCCGAAAATGAATCTTCAAACATTGAATCATCAGAAGCCGCTTCTTCCGATGACGTTTCGCTTCAAAAAGTTCTTGACAGCGGTAAATTCGTTCTCGGTCTTGACGCAACTTTCAAACCCATGGGATATACCGATGAAAACGATGAGATTGTGGGATTTGATATAGACGTTGCCGAGGAAGTCTGCGCAAGAATGGGCGTTGAACTTGTTAAAGAGGGCATCAATTGGGATACAAAGGAGCAGGATCTTAACGCAGGCAGGATCGACTGTATCTGGAACGGTATGTCTGTAAGTCCTTCAAGAGCTGAAGAAATGAACCTTTCTGAGCCTTACATGACCAATGCAATGGTATTCGTAGTTCCTGCCAGCAGCGAAGTTGAAAATATGGAACAACTCGCTGATAAAGTTATCGGCGTTCAGAACGGTTCGACTGCCGAAACTATTCTTATGGATTCGAATATCGCATCAACTATTACCGAGCAGCCTATGGCTACAAATATCGAAGCTCTCCAGCAGATGGAACTCGGCATTGTAGACGCTGTTTTCCTTGATTCCGTCGTTGCGAATTATGAGATAAAATCTTCAGGCAAAGATTATAAGATACTTCCAGACGGTTTGGAAGAAGAAGATTATGCGATCGGTTTTCGCAAAAGCGATCAGGCTCTTCGCGACGAAGTTCAGCGCATTCTCAGCGAAATGAAGGCTGACGGCAAGCTTGGCGAGATCTCAACAAATTGGTTTGGCAGTGATATTACGACTGTAAAATAAAAATACTAAATAAACAGACTCTAAGCCGCTTTCTTGAAAAAAAGATAGCGGTTTTTTGTAAAATAAAAAACTATTGCCATCATATGCAGAAATATATTATAAGCAACTCTTGTACAGCAGCCCTGCATTTCCGAGATATCGGGAAATTATCCGAAGGCAGGCTGTCGTCTGACGAGGATTTTCGACGACGCAGGCAGTGATTTATGGGCGTTTTGACGAATGTATGGATTTTTCAAACAAGCCCTAGAAAACCCTTGACAATACCAAAAAAATCATGTATAATGAATACAGAAAAGCGATGATGAAGAGGAGTAGGCATATTTCAGAAATTCAGAGAGTTGCCGTTTGGTGCAAGGCAGTATTTAGAGTATGTTGAAGTAGCTTCGGAGCTTCGTGGGCGAAGATTTTTTGCGTAGTCCATGACGTGTTCTCACGTTACAGGGAAAAAGGTTTTGTAAAGCCTTGCAAAGTGCGGAAATACTGAGGATTTTCCTGATAAAAGTATTCCGAATTCAGGTGGTAACACGGACAAAGTTCGCCCTGAGTCTTTAATGGCTCAGGGTTTTTATTATTATGAAAAAGGAGATCAAACCAATGGCTAAAGAACTTGCAAAATCCTATAATCCGAAAGATTTCGAGGACAGAATTTATGCGGCGTGGAACGAAAAAGGCTGCTTCCGTGCGGAAGTCGACCCCCAAAAAACGCCTTATACCATAGTTATTCCGCCTCCGAATATCACGGGGCAGCTTCATATGGGACACGCTCTCGATGAAACGCTTCAGGATATTCTCATTCGCTGGAAGAGAATGAGCGGCTATTCGGCATTATGGCTTCCCGGTACGGATCATGCCGCTATCGCTACGGAAGCGAAGATCGTTGAAGCTATGCGCAAAGAGGGCGTTACAAAAGAAGACCTCGGACGCGACGGATTCATGGAGCGCGCATGGGAATGGAAAAAGCAGTACGGCGGAAGAATTGTTGAGCAGCTCAAGAAATTGGGTTCGTCGTGCGACTGGTCAAGAGAGCGCTTCACCATGGACGAGGGCTGCTCAAAGGCGGTCAAGGAAGTATTTGTAAAATATTATGAAAAAGGACTTATTTACCGCGGCGAGCGCATTATAAACTGGTGTCCGAAATGCAAAACTTCGCTTTCTGACGCGGAAGTAACTTACGAAGATCAGGCAGGACATTTCTGGCATCTCCGTTATAAAATCAAGGACAGCGACGGCTATCTCGAACTCGCAACGACGCGTCCCGAAACTCTTCTCGGCGATACGGCTGTTGCGGTAAATCCTGCTGACGAACGCTATAAAGATTTGGTCGGCAAAACGGTCATACTGCCTATCGTTCATCGTGAGATACCGATTGTTGCCGATGATTATGTAGAAATGGATTTCGGAACGGGCGTTGTAAAGATAACTCCCGCTCACGACCCCAACGACTTCGAAGTAGGACTGCGCCATAATTTACCCGTAATCAACGTAATGAACGACAATGCGACTATAGTTGACGATTATCCGAAGTATGCAGGTATGGACAGATACGAAGCAAGAAAGGCTATCGTTGAAGATCTTGAAGCTGAGGGTGCGCTCGTAAAAATTGAGGAATACAGCCATAACGTAGGTACTTGCTATCGCTGCGGAACGACTGTCGAGCCGAAAGTTTCCACGCAGTGGTTTGTTAAGATGAAGCCCCTTGCGCAGCCCGCTATCGACGCTGTAAAGAACGGCAAAACCAAATTCGTTCCTGAGCGTTTTGACAAGATCTATTTCCATTGGCTCGATAATATCCGCGATTGGTGTATTTCCCGCCAGATATGGTGGGGTCATCAGATTCCGGCATTCTACTGCGACGAATGCGGCGAAATGATCGTAACCAAGGAAAACAGCGCGGTATGCCCGAAATGCGGTAAGCCCATGAGACAAGACCCCGATACGCTCGACACGTGGTTCAGCTCGGCGCTCTGGCCTTTCTCAACTCTCGGATGGCCCGAAAAGACGGCTGATCTCGACTATTTCTATCCCACGAACACTCTTGTAACTGGCTATGATATCATCTTCTTCTGGGTTATCAGAATGATGTTCAGCGGTCTGGAAAACATGGGCGAAGTTCCGTTTGATACGGTTCTTATTCACGGTCTGGTTCGCGATTCGCAGGGACGTAAAATGTCTAAATCCCTCGGAAACGGCATCGACCCTCTTGAGGTTATCGGCGAATACGGCGCGGACGCATTGAGATTTATGCTTGCTACAGGAAATTCCCCTGGAAACGATATGCGTTATATCGACGATAAGGTCAAGGCTGCTCGTAATTTTGCAAATAAACTCTGGAACGCGTCACGCTTTATCATGATGAATCTGCCCGAAGATTTCAGCTTTAACGGACTTCCGAACGAGCTGGAACTCGAAGATAAGTGGCTGATAAATAAGTTCAATAAGCTTGCCAAGGAAGTAGGCGAAAATCTCGATAAGTACGAATTGGGCGTAGCTTCTCAGAAAATCTACGACTTTATATGGGATGTTTTCTGCGACTGGTATATCGAACTCACAAAGCCGCGCATTCAAGCAGGCGGCGAGACTAAGGCAAAGGCTCAGGCTGTGCTTGTATGGGCAATGCAGGGTATGCTGAAACTTCTCCATCCATTCATGCCGTTTATCACGGAAGAAATCTGGCAGGTTCTCACAAACGAAAAGTCCATGATCATTCTCGAAACCTATCCGACATATGATGAAACTATTGATTACTATGAGGAAGAAACAGCTTTTGAGAAGATAATTTCAGCTATCAAGGCTGTACGAAACACGCGTACAGAAATGAATGTTCCGCCGTCTGTCAAGGCTAAACTCATTATTGAGACGGACGAAGCAGAGCTGTTTATGAACTGCGCTGTATTCTTCGAAAAACTCGCATCGGCGTCTTCAGTTGAAGCAGGAGACAGCGTTGCTCACGAAAATTGCGCGAACGCCGTAACGGATTCCGCAAGAATCTTTATTCCTATGGACGAACTTGTTGATAAGGAAAAGGAAACTGCACGTCTTGAAAAGGAAAAGGCGAAAGTTCAGAAAGATATTGACTTCCTCAGCGGCAAGCTGAATAATCAGGGATTTATTGCGAAAGCTCCCGAAAAGCTCATCGAAGCCGAAAAAGCGAAGCTTGCAAAAGCAGAGGAAAAAATGGCGAAGATCGAGCAGTCGATTGCGGCTTTTAGATCATGAGCGTAAAAAGGAAAGACGTTTTCAAATACGCGGAAGAAAGCTACGGCACGACTCCCGAATATTTATGGGAAAAAACTCCCGATGCCGCCGTTCTCAGAAATACCCGAAACAAAAAGTGGTATGGTCTTGTTATGAACGTTCGCAAAAGCGTTATAGGACTTGACGGCGAGGGCTGCGTTGATATACTTAATATCAAATGCAGCCCGACAGTTCGGGAAGTCTTAATAGTTGAGAGCAAGGCGATTCCTGCGTATCACATGAATAAGCGTTTGTGGATATCCGTTATTCTCGACAAGATTTCGGAGCAGGAAATGCGCGGCGTATTGGATGAAAGCTATAATTTGATAAATAGGTGGTATTTATGATATTTGATATTCCGACAATCGAGACAGAAAGAATGATTCTTCGTCCGCTTACTATTAACGACGCGGAAGCTGTATTTGAATGGGCAGGCGATGAACGTGTTGCAAAGTACATGAACTATCCGCGTCATCAAAATATTGAAATTACTAAAACGTGGCTTGATTCGCTGAATACGCTCGAAAACGAATATTCATGGGGATTTGTGCGCAAATCTGACGGAATGCTTATCGGTTCGGGCGGAATAAGATTCATAACCGACGAGAATGTATGGAGTTTCGGTTATAATTTCAGATACGACTGCTGGGGATTCGGCTATGCTACGGAATGTGCAAAACGCATGATCGGATACGTTTCTGAACAGCATAACGCAAAAGAATTTGTTTCCGAACACGCTGTTGATAATCCTGCGTCCGGAAGAGTCATAGAAAAATGCGGACTTGCTTTTGAGGGATATTCCGAGTATACTAAATTTGACAGGAGCAGGACTTTTAAAAGCAAGGTTTATCGAATGAAGTTAGATAGAGGTTGTTAAATGTACAAGCGATACATATATGTTCCGAAAACGATCGAGGATATGAAAAGCGATTACTTCACAGGTGAAAATATTGCATGGCATAGATGGGTTCTGTCGGACGATGAATTTGATGTTTTGTGGAATTGCGGGGTATTTGAATATCTTAATAAAAAGTTTGATGTAATAATAGATGCATTTGAAGAAGAATGGATAATGTATCAGTATCTTTATCTTGAATACGATGAGCTGATAGAAGAATTAAAAGAATTCATGAATGTCTGCGAGAACGAGATAAATAATCTCATCAAATTGATAGATATGGCGATCGAATGCAGAACATATATGGGATTTTTCTTATAGGAGGTAAAAATAAAATGATCAAACATATAGTAATGTTCAAGCTTAAAGAGGCAAACAGCAGAAGCGAATATGAAAACGCGCTTGAAGCAAAAGAGCGTTTCAATAAGGTGATTGAGAATGTAAAGGAACTGAAAAAAGGGGAGGTCGTTATCAATTCAAGCGACGCTCCCGAAAGCAATTATACAATTGCGCTTCTCTGCGATTTCGAAAATATTGACGCGCTTAACGCTTATCAGGTCCATCCTGCGCATAAGGAATTCGGCGCGTTTATCGCCGAGATCAAGACGGACAGAGCGTGTATTGATTACGAATACTGAGGTGAAAAAATGGTTGATTTAAAGGGGAAATGGGTGCTTATTACAGGCGCAAGCAGAGGTCTGGGCAGGCTTATTGCCAATGCAATGGCAGAGCAGGGTTGTAATCTCATACTTCACGGCAGAACTATCGAGCATTGTCAGCCCGTACTCGAAGATGTACAGAAATTTGGCATTGAAACGCGCGTGGTAAGCGCTGAACTTTCCGATATGGCGCAGCTTGAAAAGATGCTGACTGAAATTGACGAAATGGGCGTGCAGATCGATATTGTATTCAACAATGCTGGCTTGCAGACCACATATAGAAATGAATTTCTTGAAACGCCCGTTTCGGAATTTGAAACAAGCTTCAGGATAAATACTATCGCGCCTATGATGATCTGCTATCATTTTGTGGAAAAAATGGCGGAGCGCGGATTCGGCAGAATTATCAATACTTCGAGCGATATCAATCTTGAACCGCAGCAAGCTCCATATTCCGCAAGCAAAGCCGCTCTGGACAAAATCACACGCGATCTGGCTTATGCTTACCGCGATTCCGACGTTATCATAAGCCTTGCAAATCCTGCTTGGTGCAAGACGGATATGGGTGGCGCAAATGCCTATTTTGAGCCTGAAAGCGCAATCCCGGGACTGCTTGTGGGCGCGTTTGTCAATGACAAGAAGACTGGAAGATATTTTAATGCGCAGGATTTCAAAAATATGACTTTGGAAGAAGCTGTCGCGAAAGCTGAATTACAGGAGAGTCCATATTGATATGATGAATTTTGACGAATGCATGGATTTTGTTAATTCATACAGCAAATCTGGCAAGCCTGTTACAGATTTATCGCGCGCGAAGCATCTTATGAAGCTTGCAGGGAATCCGCAAAACAGGCTTGATTTTATCCATGTAGCAGGCACTAACGGAAAAGGCTCGACTGTTGAATATATCTCGAATGTGCTGATCTATTCAGGCTATAAAGTCGGGCAGTTTACATCGCCTTTTGTACTGCACTATACTGACAGAATACGCATAAATGGCAGAGAAATAGACGAAAAATCATTCTGCGAGATATGCGAGTTTATAAAAAACAGGATCGATGACCAGCCGTATTCGCAGTTTGAGATCACAATGGCAATTGCTATGTGGTGGTTTGAGATGGAAGGCTGCGATATTGTTGTACTGGAATGTGGTATCGGCGGACTTCTTGACTGTACAAACGTTGTTTCACCGCTGTTGTCGGTAATAACTTCTATTTCATTAGACCATACGGCTATTCTTGGAAATACGGTTGAGGAAATAGCCGTTCACAAGGCAGGAATAATAAAGGAAAATTCCGCTGTTATACTTTCAATAGACAATAAGCATAATGTAAAGTATATTGTTGAAAAAGTTGCAAAAGAAAAGAATGCTGTATTTATAATGCCAGACCACAAAGATTTTAAAACTTTTGCTTTAATATCGGACAATATCTTCTCTTATAAAAAAATAAAATATAAAACGTCTATGTTGGGATTTCATCAGCCCATGAATGCCGTGACCGCTATTGAGGCCTGTCATTATCTTATAAAAAAAGGTTTCATAATTCCGGAAGAAGCAATAAGAAAATCTGTTGAAACAACAAAAGTCAAGGCAAGGTTACAATATATAGACAGCAATCCGCCTGTAATTGTAGACGGCGGACATAATCCCGCCGGAATCAATCAATTATGCTATGCTCTTATGTACAATGACAAACTTATATATACGGTAATGGGGATGGTTGATTCAAAGGATTATACAGATTGTGTTCGTGATATTGCAAGACATTCAAAGGTTATGTTTGCTGTAGACGGTTTTGCACCTAATGCCGTTTCTGCTGAAAAAATCGCTGAAATATCACGGACTGCCGGTACTCATACCGGAGTTTATCACTTACTCAATGAGGCTGTCGCAAAGGCAAAGGATTATGCACTTCTTAACAACGGCATAGTTGTTATATGCGGTTCACTTTATCTTGCAAGTAAATATCTCAATGATTACCAAAAATAGCTGTTGATTTTTGTTGAATACTACAAAATATTCTGTCAGCTATTGCAAATTTTTCCCCGGAGTGATATAATTTTCACATAGACTGCGCAAGCAGAATTTTTTAAAGGAGGTTTTTTAACAATGGCGTTAAAAAATCAGTATCTTATCGATTTATTGGAAACAGTTAAAAAGAGAAATCAGGGCGAGCCGGAGTTTATTCAGGCTGTAACGGAAGTTCTTGAAACACTTGAGCCTGTTGCTGAAAAGAGACAGGATCTCATTGATGCAGGCGTATTCGAGAGAATCGTTGAACCGGAGAGACAGATCATGTTTCGCGTTCCTTGGGTTGACGACAACGGCAAGGTTCAGGTTAACAGAGGTTTCAGAGTTCAGTTCAACTCCGCTATCGGACCTTACAAGGGCGGAATCAGACTTCACCCTTCAGTATATCTGGGAATCATCAAGTTCCTCGGCTTCGAGCAGGTATTCAAGAACAGCCTTACAACTCTGCCCATGGGCGGCGGTAAGGGCGGTTCAGACTTCGATCCTAAGGGCAAATCCGACGGAGAAGTTATGCGTTTCTGCCAGAGCTTCATGACAGAACTTTCCAAGCACATCGGCGCTGATACGGACGTTCCTGCCGGTGATATCGGAACAGGCGCACGTGAGATTGGCTTCATGTTCGGTCAGTACAAGAGACTTCGCAACGAGTTCACAGGCGTTCTTACAGGTAAGGGACTCACTTACGGCGGTTCACTTACACGTACAGAGGCTACAGGCTACGGTCTTTGCTACTTCACAAACGAAATGCTTCAGGCTAACGGCAAGAGCTTCGAGGGACAGACTGTTGTTATCTCCGGTTCAGGCAACGTTGCTATTTATGCTACAGAAAAGGCTACACAGTACGGCGCAAAGGTTGTTGCTCTTTCCGATTCCAACGGCTATATCCACGATCCTGACGGAATCGAACTTGATCTCGTTAAGCAGATCAAGGAAGTTGAGCGCGGACGTATCAAGGAATACTGCGACAGAACTTCCCACAAAAATGTAACATATACAGAGGGATGCAAGGGCATCTGGACAATTCCTTGTGATATCGCACTTCCTTGTGCAACGCAGAATGAAATTGACGGCGAATCTGCTGCAATTCTTGTAAAGAACGGCGTATACTGCGTATCCGAGGGTGCAAATATGCCTTCTACTCCCGAAGCTATCGAGACATATCTTGCTAATGGCATTCTTTACGGACCTGCTAAGGCTGCTAATGCCGGTGGTGTTGCAACATCAGGTCTCGAAATGAGCCAGAACAGCGAGAGACTTTCTTGGACATTCGAGGAAGTTGACGCTAAGCTTCACGGTATCATGAAAGAGATCTTCAAGTCATGCGACGAGGCTGCTAAGGAGTACGGTATGGCTGGCAACTACATGGCTGGCGCTAACATCGCTGGATTCCTCAAGGTTGCCGAAGCTATGAAGGCTCAGGGCTGCGTTTGATTGAATTCAACTGAATAAAGATAATCTCCCTTTACATAAAGCAGAGGGAGATTTTTTTATTAATTTAATGCAGTAGTATATGAAGCCATACTTTTTAATTCTTCTGTTGCATCAGTCCATTTCACATATATAAGCATATCTTTATCACTGCAACTTTTTCTTCTGTTACATATATATTTTGCCAAAGACTGCGGTTTTGAGTAATTTTTTTCACATCAACTTCATTCTTATTGGAATTTTTGTAATCCTCGGTATTCCCACCGTTGCTCATAAAATCACACCAATGATTCCAGTTATCAAGCATAATCTGAGCATCATTTTCAGAAACAGGAGTGAGAAAATATAAGTCCGTCCATTCGTAAATATCATACGAAAAAATTCTGTCACAATAGTGATACTTGCCGTTCAGCGTTACCAGACCGCTCAGAACGCCGTCCCAATAGTCAAAAATTGTTAAAATTCTATCCATTTTTAAGTTACTTACTTTTTCAGATTTTCTTCTTTATTAAAAAAAGCCTTTTGCAGACTATCAAATTCACTTTCAGTACATACTTTTTTACATTTTTCTTTGTAATCGTCAGAACGTTTCAACATATTATTTATTTTACCGCACGGAAAATCTGCGCACTGATTACACTTCTCAACTTTATGCGATTTTACGCACTCAACAAGCTGATATGTACATTTTTTTATGTGAAGAACAGCCGTCACATTTTATTTCTTCTTTTGAAACTAAGCGATCACGCCAACCAATGCGATACCATAGTTCCGCAGCTTCGAAAAGCTCATCATCGGTTTTAGCATTGTATCGGGGACAATAAATACAATTATCACCGCATAATGTAATTTTTCCCATAAATACCTCCATTGCACAAAAGGATATTTCTAATTAAATTAGAAATATCCTTTGCAGTATCTTTAAGATTAATCGCCGAATGAAACGCCAATATCCTTGGCTGCGATAACAAGATGATCGTCAGTTTCAACAAATTTCGTCTTGCCGGCAATATCCTCCAGCTTGTTTGAAGTGATCTTATTGCCGATTTTCGCGACAGTTCTGCCGTATTTTTCCTTCGAAATGAGATATGCAGCGTGTACGCCGAACTGTGTCGAAAGAATTCTATCATACGCACTGGGGGCGCCGCCGCGAAGCATATGACCCGGAACGCAAACGCGAGCCTCAATTCCCGTATTCGATTGAATCTGAGCGGCGATCCTGCTTGTAGCAGTAATAATTCCCGATTCTGCGCGTTTTTTAGCACGTTCTTTCTTCTTCATCTTAGCTTCGTTCACATCGAATGCACCCTCTGCAACAGCAAGGATCGAAAAAGTTTTACCCGAAGCGCTTCTTGCCATAACAGCGTCGCAAACCTTATCAATATCATATGGAATCTCAGGAATGATAATTATATCCGCGCCGCCTGCAATTCCTGCATTAAGAGTGAGCCAACCGGCTTTATTGCCCATAATTTCGCACACGAGAATTCTGCTGTGACTTGCGGCAGTCGTGTGAAGCCTGTCAATAACATCTGTAGCGATATCAACGGCAGTGTGGAATCCAAATGTTACATCAGTTCCATATATGTCGTTATCAATAGTTTTGGGCAAACCAATAACATTCAGACCTTCGTCGGAAAGAAGCTTAGAAGTTTTATGCGTACCATTTCCACCAAGAGTGAGAAGACAATCAAGCTTCTGCTTCTTGTATGTTTCCTTCATGTTTTTAACTTTATCAACATTGTCCTCGCCAATTACCTGCATCATTTTGAACGGCTGACGCTTTGTGCCGAAAATAGTTCCACCCTGAGTAAGGATTCCGGAAAATGAACTGGGCGACATATCCTTGCAAAGGTTGTTTATCAGTCCGTAATAGCCATTGGAAATGCCTACGATTTCAACATTGTCCTCGCCAAATCTTTCGTAACACGCCTTTGCAACGCCTCTTATGGTAGCATTAAGACCGGGACAGTCGCCGCCGCTTGTTAAAATTCCGATTCTTCGTTTCATTTTTGTACCTCCGTTAATTTATAAAAAATTTCTCATAAGCTCTTCAAGCTCTTCCGCAGGCATTGGCTTGCCATAAAGATATCCCTGACCGTAATCACAGCCTGCTTTTTTGAGAATTTCTTCCTGTTCATGATTTTCGATTCCCTCAGCAATAGTTTTGATCTTCTTAGATTTTGCAATGCTGATGACTGCTGAAACAATCTCGAACGCAATGTTGTCGTTCTGAATATCTGTTATAAACGAACGGTCGAGTTTAAGAAGCGTTATGGGCAAAATCTGCAAATAGCTAAGAGAAGAATAGCCTGTTCCGAAGTCGTCCATTGCAAGCTTAACGCCGAGATCGCGGAGCTTATTCATCTGATCGACTGCATAATCTATATCGCTTAATGCAAGAGTTTCAGTCAGTTCAACTTCAAGCCATTTCGATTCCAGACCTGATATTGCGAGAGCATCCAAAACTCGCTCCTTTAAATCGTTCTGATAAAAGTCAGACGAAGTAAAATTAATTGACATAACAATATTTGGAAATCCCATTTTTTGCCACATTCTATTTTGTCTACAGCCTTCGTTAAGGACAAACTCGCTGATTTTTCCGATAAGATGTGAACTTTCTGCAATCGGAACGAATGCGTCGGGCTTAATTATCGTACCGTCAGGCTTTATCCAGCGAATCAGAGCTTCAACACCCATGATCTTGCCTGTTTTCAAATCAATTTTTGGCTGATAGAAAAGCTGGAGTTCATTATTGCTGATCGCAAGCGCCAGGGATTTTTCCAATTCAGTATTGCCGATTATGGAATCATGCATACTCGGTTCATAGCCGCAAATCGTGCTTTGCTGACCGTTTACGGATTTAAGGGCGAATTCAGCGTGTTCCATAACATCAAGGAATGATTGTCCATCGTCAGGCATTTTTGAAAAACCGGCTGAACAACTGAGAGTGATCGAAGCAAGATCGTCCACAGCAAGCTTCGCCAGTTCATCCTGAATCGTCTTTGCCGTGCGGATAGGCAGTTCGTCATCACCGTAATCGCGAAGAACCAATGCAAAATTATCTCCGCTTATACGTGCGGCAAGTCCGCCTGGAGAAACGAATTTGTACAGGATATGGGCAAAATCTTTCAAGATACGATTTCCGGTGTCATATCCGCATGTATCATTGATTATGTGGAAACGGTCTATGTCCAGAACGATTATCCAATAGGAATAATTAAGAAGCCGGCTGCACTCGTAAGTTTCCTGCCCTATATCCATAAGCTTGTTGCGATTCGCGATTTCGGTAACTTCATCGATGTACGCAAGCCGCTCGATAAGCATATCTTTTTCGCGTTCCTGAGTAATATCGAGCAGTGCGCCGCCAAAAAGCGGAAGAGTATTATCGGTGGCAGCTATTGATTTATAGCGGAAAGAGTACCATCGATAAGAAGTACCGATAGCTGATCTGATTCGTAATTCAATACTTTTCACATCGCTGTCTGTCTCGTCATTCTGGTTGACAGCACGGTCAAACTGCATACGATCGTTAGGGTGAATAAGCGATCTAAACATACTGATATCAATGTTATTGGTTTTCAGTCCGAACATTCTGACAGTTTCTGAAGACGCAGCATATTTTTTTTTATCAGTACTCATAATTACGCCGATCTCAGCCAATTCCATTGAAGAGTTAAAAAAGTCATTAGCGCTTGCTAAATTTACTCGCATTTTTTTGATTTCGGTAAAATTAAATCCTGTGCTGATATATAAACTTCTCTTTTTAACTTTTTTTACAAGCGTAGTGCTCCATGCAATACTGATAACTTTATCGGATGAGTTTTTGAAAGTTGCTTCGTGAGAGCCGCCAGTAGCAATCAATTTGAAACTTTTATTGTCAAGATCGTTAAGTCCGAAAGCTTTTTTCAGCGCTTCTTTGTGGTCGAAACCATCGTCATCGCCAATATCCATAAGATCGCGGATGCGTTTATTCATACGAATAAACGAAAGATCATCCGTCCAAAGAATAAATTCAGTATTAAGATCCTCCATAACTTTCATGAAATCATCAGCTTCAATAGCGCTTTTTTTACGCGCATTAAAAATTCCAATCAGACAATTTGAAATAGTAAGCATCAAAAGCGCAGAAAGATAAATTATAATGATCGGAATAGTCATTTCGGGACGCAAATAGATAAGAATTCCTGCAACTGCCGCAGAAACAAAAATCACAAGAATCGAAACAACTATGTTAATAATCTTCATTTTTCTGACGCTCCTTTCTGCAAAACTCTTCTAACCAATAATTTTATTATAGCAAAATTTACCGAAAATGTCAATAATATTTTTTTGAAATCACAACATTTTTTATAAAATTGCTTATTACTGCCATTAAAATATCACATAATATTCACTTTTGGGTGATAATATGGTATAATAAAAAGAATAAAAAATTATGTATACTCTACTCTGATTTTTGCCTATAATACCAATAAGTGTTAGAATAGAGGCGGGTATATACGGAGGTTTGATTTATATGGCACATATTTTGATAGTCGACGATGAGACGAATATTCGCAAAGTCGTTCGTGAATATGCAGAATTTGAAGGTTATCAGGTTACTGAAGCTGCAAATGGAATGGAAGCAGTTAATTTATGTCATGAGAATGATTACGATCTTATAATAATGGATGTAATGATGCCAAGACTGGACGGTTATTCCGCTTGCAAGGAAATTCGCAAATCCAAAAAGATTCCCGTAATAATGCTTTCCGCCAGGGGAGAGGAGTACGATAAGCTTTTCGGATTCGAGATTGGTGTTGACGACTACGTGGTAAAGCCATTCTCGCCGAAAGAACTTATGGCGCGTGCAAAGGTTGTTATCAAGCGTAATCAGACGGCTGCTGAATCCATGAAAGCTGACAAATACACATTTGAGGGACTTCAAGTTGATATTTCAGGCAGAGAAGTCTATGTTAACGGGGAGAGAGCATCCATGACCCCGAAAGAATACGACCTGCTTTTTTATCTTGTCCGTAATAAAAACATAGCTCTTTCAAGAGATCAGCTTCTTGAAGAGGTCTGGGGATACGACTTTTTCGGCGATGACAGAACGGTTGATACGCATATAAAAATGCTGCGCAACAGTCTTGGCGAATACAGAAAATTTATAGTAACATTGAGAGGAATGGGATATAAATTTGAAGCCAATTAAAAAACTGCGTACTGAATTTGGCAGAATACCGCTGAAATTCACTATCTGGATGTATTTTATCGGATTTACGATAATTGTATTTGTACTGTTGTGGCTTTTTCAGATATTGTTTTTGGAGAAATTCTACACTCAGTCAAAACTTCATGATGTCGAGGATTCGGCATTTCAGATAATTTCCGCATACAAAACAGAGGGCACGAAAGGATTTACAGATACGCTGACTGATGTGGCGTCGGAAAACGACCTTTGCATAGAAGTTGTCGATAAATTCGGCAGGCATCTTTATTCGTGTGAATATTCTGTAAATTGCCTTATTCACGGAAAAGATAAAAGCATTTACTATTATCAGAATCAAATCGAAGAAAATGGCAATGAACCTATCTGGCAGGAGATCACTAATCCACACAATAATTATTCTATGGTGCTTTTTGGCTGCGTATTGGGAGATAAAAGCAATCCTAGCGGATACCTTTTCATCAATACCGCACTCGTTCCTGTTGGTTCAACGGTCAGCATAATCAAGCGGCAGCTGATGATAATCACATTTATTCTCATATTCTTCGCTTTTTTTATCTCGCTTTATGTTTCAAGGAGGATTGCTCGTCCTATCGACAGGCTGACGATTGCTGCTGAAAATCTTGCAAAAGGTGATTTCAATACGCGTTTTGACGGCAGAGGGTATCTTGAAGCAAAGCAGCTCGCGGATGCTCTGACATACGCCGAAAAAGAACTTTCGAGAGTTGATATGATGCAGCGCGATCTTATTGCGAATGTTTCCCATGATCTGCGTACGCCGCTGACAATGTTGAAAGCATATGCGGAGATGATACGCGATCTTTCAGGGGATTATCCGGAAAAGCGCAATGAGCATCTTGAAATAATAATCAACGAAACGGATCGTTTGTCGCTTATGGTGAATGACATTCTTGATCTTTCGAAACTTGAAAGCGGCAGGCAAAAGCTTGAAACATCTGAATTTGAAATTCGCGAAAGGCTTGAAAAAATAATTGCAGGATTTAAAGGAATATCTGATAAAAAGGGATACAGCATACATTTTGCGCCAGATGAAAAGCGAGTTGTCCGCTGTGATATCGTCAAAATCGAGCAGGTCATCTATAATCTTATCAATAACGCGATCAATTATACAGGCAAAGATAAGCAGATTTTTGTACGTCAGATCAATTGCAGCGACGGCGTTCTTATTGAGGTTGAGGATACAGGAGACGGCATTGATTCTGACAAGATCAATCTGATATTTGATAAATATTATCGTTCCGAGAATCACAAACGCGAAGTAGTTGGCACAGGTCTTGGACTTTCGATAGTCAAGGCAGTTTTGAAACTTCACGGTTACGATTACGGCGTCAGAAGCGTTATTGGAAAAGGTTCGGTATTCTGGTTTAAAATAGGAGATGTGATTGTTGATAGTGCACAATAATAACTTAAAAATGTTGGTAATAATTGGCGTTCATTTGACTGCTTGTTAATGAAAATTTCATAATTTTAGTGTATAATATAAAAGTATTCAGAAGAGTTTCTGAATATGAATCAATTTCCGATAATTTAATGTTTACCCCAACATTAAATTATAAATCCCCAATAATCCCTATATCATGGCAAACGAGCTTCCAATAAGGAAGCTCGTTTGTTTTATAAGTTAAAAATTAGCATTACATAAAAATCGGCATCTTTCGACGCCGAAATAATATTATGAAATTCGTTTCCCTTTTCCTTTTTTTCGCTTTTCGATTGGTTTTTCCTTTCCGCCCATATCCTCAAAGATTGCTTCTTCGGGATCGTTGTCATCAACGTCGCCGGCAAGTTCGGGGTTAACCTCTCCAATACTGTCATAGTAAGGATTTATTACGTATTTCTGAATGATCGGATAGCTGTTAAAACACACTGTAAACCATGCTATACCGGCAGGAAAAAATGGAACGATTATGAAAAACATCGGCGTAGTATAAAGCAGGAAAATGCTCATGATCACCATGAAAAACAGAAGCATCAAAGTGTTTATCAGATTTTGCTTAATAGATACGAACGCAAGCGCAAATGAATTTTTAAGCAGATTTTTCATCGACAGATCAGTCGCGACCATCATCGGGAAGATGTAGTAATTCATAATAAGAATCACGAGCGCAACCGCCAATGAGATGACCATTGGTACGTAAAACAAGACGCTTTCATACTTTGCCGCCCACATAGGATAAAGTTTGTAGCTTGAAAACGCCGACATAACGGCAACAATATCAATTATTCCCACAACAGCTCCGCGGAAGAAATTTTCTTTGAAGCCTTTGAAAAAATCGCGTATCACAAACGAATGCTTTTCAATAAGAAAAAGTCTTATGACTTTGGTCATTCCCGCAATTCCCGGTCCGATAGTTACAGCGAAAATCAAGAACGTTATTCCTGAAACGATCATCGCAGCATTAAAATTTTTGATATAGTAGAGCGAAAAAAATGCGATGTATGCAGGCAGAATGAATATAAACAAAAGCATTGTCAATCCAGTAAGACTCCATACTTTTCTGAAAAAAAGATCGAAGTACAGAGCTATACCTGTTTTTTTCGGCGCATATTTGGAGATTCCCGATCCTGCGCTCTCATAATTATTGAATAGACTCAATTTCAACTTCCTCCGTTTAATACAAATCAGAAGAGATTCCCGAAAATGTAATTCATAAGAGAATCGGCAACTGAAATGATAAAAAATATAACAGCAAGAACGATAAATTTTATGCAATACAGCCGTAAATCAGCAGAATTATGCTCTTTTCCCGAAACGAATCCCAAAATTGCTGAAGAACTTCTGAATATTTCGCGTATGGCAAGCAGTGAAACTGCTGAAAATGCAGCGGACTTCGGTAAAATTATCAGCGCGGCGGGGAGAATATCAGAACTTCCGGCGGCATTGTACAATATCGAGCCCGAAATTCCGAGAACCGTTCCAACGCCTATCATTAGTGCAATTCCAACAGGCTGACCAAATGCGAACAAACCCGATAAGAATGCAGCAGCAAGAAAGATCATGGAAACAGCAAGAGTATTGACGAATACATCAAGAAGCGTTCCGCCGCAGAAAAAAGGACAGAAAAAGCGCGACGAAATATTCATTTCCGAAGCCGCGGCGACGGTACCGGTAATTATTCCGACCATTTCGGCGGTACACAGAAGAAAAAACGTTTTTTGCTTATGTTCAGACGGAATTCGTTCAATATGCTTCATTTAGCATCAATCCTTTCAACTTTAACAAATCATATTATTATGTTAAAGTTTATGCCGAAAGGACAGGCGTTAGAACTTATTTAGACAACTCATACGCCCTTTGGGTACAGCTTTCACAGCATTTGCGGACTGTTTCAGCAAGATTTCCTTCGTACAATCTATCAAGTCCCGCAAGAGTTGTACCGCCGGGAGAGGATACCATTTTTATCAATTCTTCGATAGAATTGCCGGAATCCGTAATCATTTTTGCCGAACCTATAAGGCTCTGACTGAATAATTCGGTTGCCGCAGATTCATCGATACCCACAGAAGCCGCATAGTCGATGAATCCCTTTGCGAACAGATAAATAAACGCCGGACTGCTTCCATTTATAGCAATTATTTCTTTCATCTTATCTTTGGAAATAACCGAAGCCTTGCCACAGGCGCGGAAAACATCAAGGATCACGTTGAATTCCTCGTCGCTGACCTTATCGTTACGTGAAAGAGCCGACGCGCCTTCGCCGAGAAGCAGGGGAGTATTTGGCATAACGAGAATAACCTTTGCGTCAGGAATCGTTTTGGAGACGATAAATTCGTCGCTTATTCCTGCTGCTATGGAAATGATTATTTTATTTGGCGTAACAGCAGGGGAGGCAGCTTCAATAACGTTTTCAATTATTTGAGGCTTGACTGCGAGAAAGATGTAATCGCATTTTTCTGTAAGTTCGGCTTCGCTGCCGCATGACGAAACGCCGAATTCTTTCAGTGATTCGACTTTTGAATTGTCAGGATCGAACGCGAAAAGAGTGATATTTTCAGCGGCAGGGCTTGCAGAGATTCCTTTGATAATAGCGGCGCCCATATTTCCAGCACCTATAAAACCAATATTTATTTTACTCATAAATATTCTCCTTAATAAAATGTTGCAACTTCCTTTTCGGGGGCGTCAGCGTTTTCCAGCGATTCAACATAAAGTACAGGACCTTCGCCTTTATAAAGTTTGTGACGCTGAACCTTTATCTTGGCAGTTATTGTCAGCCATTGCTTTGGTTTTGGCTCAACAGGCTTATCCCATACAGCGGCAGCCCAGCAATACTGAATATCGTCAACGCAGCAAGTCATAATATGCCTGCCGAACGCAAAGCATTCTGGTGGAAACTTTTTATTTTTAGCCGCAAGCCCCTTGAAAGTAATGATTTTGCCGTCGTATTTTTCAGGTTCGTCCATTATATCCCTGTACCAGATAGCGTAGTCGCGGTCGTCAATAACAATATGATCAGCTTCAATATCGAAAGGAAGCGGATCTTCAATATCATCATAGGCGACCTGACCGTCGGTATATTCATAGCAGATCTCAGCGCGCCTGCTGACTCCGCGGACGATCTTGTGAAACTCGTTAACGTCCATATTTTTATCAAAACGATTGAACACAGCCAGTTCGCAGATGTTCAGTTTGTCCACAACAAGACTTCTCATGTTGGCGTTGTATGTCATAAAGGTTGAAGCGTCGGCGAAAAACATTACTTGATAAATCCCCCAATTATCAGGCATATTGCTGAAAAGTTCGCTGATCTGCCACATTCCGTTGTATTCGATAATTATGCGTTCGGCACGTGTCTCATAAGCGAGACGCGCCAGATTCGGAACATTCATTTCCTCCTTATCCTCGATAACGCGCATTATGAGATTTTTACCTTTTTTGGGAAATTTAGTGAAATCCAGTTCTTCAATTCCTTCTTCGAAAGAGAGAATGAGAGTCTGCTCGCCGGAATTAAATCTTTTATCTTCAAGAGTTTCCTGAAGAAACTTTGTTTTGCCCGATTCGAGAAATCCGAGAAAAAGAAAAACCGGAATAGGTTCTTGATTAAAGTTAGGCATATTCGTCACCTCTTATTCAACACAGAACAGCTTAGCAATAGCTTCCTCGTTAAGTTTCGAACCGATAACGCAAAGTCTGCCCGTAGTTTCGGCGCTTCCATTACGTACATCAGGAACTCCGGGAATGTAGTCAAAGTGAATCCATTGACCGTCCTCTCCTGCAACGATCCCCTTAGCGCGGAGTACAATTCCGTATTTCTCCTCATCGGCAAGAGCTTCCAGAGCAACTGTGATCGCTTTGATAGAGTAAGGACGGGGAGTTTCAGCGCCCCAGCTTGTGAAGACTTCATCTGCATGATGATGATGTTCATGATCGTGGTCGTGATGACAGCAATGCTCGTGTTCGTCATGTTCGTGGTCGTGATGACAGCAACGCTCGTGTTCGTCATGATCGTGGTCATGATGACAGCAACGCTCGTGTTCATCATGGTCGTGGTCATGGTGATGGTGATGATGCTCCTGCTCAAGAAGAGCCTTCAATTCGTCGTCAAGAGTATTTTTCTGCGTCATTGCATCAACAAGCTGACTTCCGCTAAGTTCATCCCATTCCGTTGTAACAATAGACGCAGCAGGGTTGAACCGACGAAGAAGAGCAACGGCTTGATTAAGTTTTTCCTGAGAAAGACCAGAAGTATGGCTAAGAATGATGCAGCTTGCATAAGTTATCTGATTATCGAAAAATTCGCCGAAATTCTTCTGATACATTTTACATTTTTTCGCGTCGACAACGGTTGTAAAGCCGTCAAGTTCCACATCATGAGCATCAATCCTGCGAACAGCGTTTATAACGTCGCTCAATTTGCCGACCCCCGAAGGTTCGATAAGAATTCTGTCAGGTTTATATTCATCAAGAACTTTGACCAAAGCTTCACCGAAATCTCCAACAAGACTGCAACAAATACAGCCGGAATTCATCTCTGTGATCTCGACACCGGCGTCTTTAAGAAATCCGCCGTCAATACCGATCTGACCGAATTCATTTTCGATAAGAACGAGTTTTTCGCCGTTATAGCCTTCTTTGATAAGCTTCTTGATAAGCGTAGTTTTGCCAGCCCCGAGAAAGCCTGAAAATATTGTGATTTTTGTCATTTAAATCCACTTCTTTCAAAAAAATCTTCCGATTTACGGTATACAAATTATATTATATCATTTTTATTTTTAAAATGCAATAGCTGAAAAAAATTTTCACCAAAATATCAAAATTTCTAGGGCTTGTTTGAAAAATAGCTATATAGAGAATCCGAAGGCAGGCTGTTGCCTGACGAGGATTTTCGACGACGCAGACAGTGATTTATGTGCGTTTTGACGAATACATGGATTTTTCAAGCAAGACCTAAAACAAAAAATCTGCCGAAAAGTTATGTGTGAGGAGATTTTAAACAGGGTCTAAGATGCAAATTGACTGTTGTATAGCTGCGCATAGAATCCATTCCGAGCCATGAGTTCTTTATGGCTGCCTTGTTCGATAATGTTTCCGCTTTGCATTACAAGGATGATATCAGAATTTTTTATAGTCGATAATCTGTGAGCGATAATAAAACTCGTCTTTCCGTCCATAAGTTTAGTGAATGCACGCTGGATTCGATGTTCAGTACGAAGATCAATCGAACTCGTCGCTTCATCAAGAATGAGCATGGGGGGATTCATAAGCATTATTCGTGCGATACAAATAAGCTGTTTCTGTCCCTGAGAAAGACCGCTGTTTTCTGAGATAACTGTATCATAGCCGTTTGAAAGCCTCTTGATAAAACCATGAGCATGCACTGCTTTTGCAGCTTCAATTATTTCATCGCGCGATGCGTCAGGTTTTCCATAACTTATGTTTTCAGCAACTGTACCGGTAAATACCCAAGTTTCCTGCAAAACCATTCCAAAACTGCTTCGGAGGCTGTTTCGGGTGATATCCATAATATCCTTGCCGGAAATGCTGATTTTACCGCTGTCAATATCGTAAAATCTTAGTAAAAGATTGATGATAGTAGATTTTCCGCAGCCTGTTGGACCTACAATAGCGACGCGCTGTCCCGGTTCAACGTCGAGTGTGAAGTCTTTTATCAGGCTGACTTTGGGATCGTATGAAAAGCGTACATTTTCAAATGAAACGCTTCCGTCGCATTTTTCGAGAATTTCTTTTGTTGAATCGTCGCTGATTTCTTCCTCGTCAAGCACATCAAAAACTCGCTGAGCAGAAGCGACAGCATTCTGAAGTTCCGCGAAAACTCCTGAAATTTCATTGAAGGGTTTTGTATATTGATTGGAATATGCTAGAAATCCCGATAATTTGCCGACGGACATCGCACCGATAAATGAGAAATGACCGATAGAACCAAGCGCGCCGAGAAGTCCGACTGCGGCGTAGATCAGACCGTTTACAAAACGTGTTGTGGGATTCGTCATCGAACTGAAAAATGTCGCTTTAGCGCCGATCTTGCCATACTGTTCATTGATTTGATCAAACCGTTTTTCCGCCCTCTTATCATATACAAATGCGCGTATAAGTTTCTGATTTCCTGCCATTTCTTCAGCAAAACTAACCATATCGCCGCGCATTTTCGACTGCTTCATATAAGAATTATGAGTTGCTTTGGTGATTTTAGAAGCAGCAATAAACGAAAGGGGAGTGAGCATCACTACTACCAAGGCAATTTTGTAATTGATGAAAAGCATGAAGAACAGCGTACCGATTATAGTTATAACGCCGCTGAAAAATTGTGTAAAACCTTGCAGAAGTCCATCCGAAACTATCTCGATATCGTTGATAACGCGGCTTGTTAGTTCGCCTTTCGTAGACCCGTCGATGAATTTCAGCGGTACTTTTTCAAGTTTCGCAAACACATCGGAGCGAAGATCGCGAACAGTCAGGAATGCAAGCTTATTTGTACACAAACTCATCAGCCATTGAAACAGACCGCTTAAAACGACCATAATTCCAAGCGTAACGGCAATCGTTCCGAGTTCCTTGAAATCAACCTGACCTTTTCCGACGCAGCAATCGACAGCCTTGCCAATAAATACCGGAACTGTAAGAGAAAGCGAAACTCCGACTGCGGCAAAAACGATCGTCAGCACGAAAAAAACGATATACGGCTTCGCATAGGAAAAAATTCGTATAAGAGTTCTCGTCATTTTATTCGCCCTCCTTTTCGTTCATCTGTGATTTGTAGATTTCGCGGTAAATTTCGCACGACTCCAGAAGTTCATCGTGATTTCCGATCCCAACAGCGCTGCCGTCGTCCATAACTATGATTTTATCGGCGTCTTTCAGCGAAGTCGTGCGTTGAGAGATCATTATCACAGACGAACCGCTCAAATCATTTTTAAGTGCGCGGCGAAGTTTCAGATCGGTCGAATAATCAAGCGCACTGGTGGAATCGTCAAGAATAATTATATCCGGCTTTCCAACGAGCGCCCTTGCGATAGATAAGCGCTGCTTCTGACCGCCTGAAAGATTCTTTCCTCCCTGAGAAATTCGTGTGTCGAGCAGATCGGGCATTTTTTCGATAAATTCCCAAGCTTGCGCCGTTTTAAGAGCAGAAATAATTTCCTCGTCGGTGGCGTTCTCATTGCGCCATTTCATATTTTCGCGGACAGTTCCCGAAAAAAGTATAGCCTTTTGCGGAACGATTCCGATTATGCCGCGCAGGGAATCCATATCATAGTTATCAACATTCTTTCCTGCAACCAAAATTTCTCCCTCGGTAGCGCGGTAAAAACGTGGAATAAGATTTGCAGCAGTTGATTTTCCGCTTCCCGTACCGCCGATGATTCCTAATGTTTCGCCCCTTTTCAGAGTAAAAGATAGCGCGCTTACGGAATTTTCTCCAGCGCCGTCATAAGCGAACGAAACATGCCTGAATTCGACAATATTTTCATATTTGCCGTCAGGAATTTCGTTTCCGCTTTCTTCGGGAGCGAGTTCAAAAACTTCGCGGACGCGGTTTGCGGAAGCAAAAGCCTTGGTGAATGTCACTATCAGATTAGCCAGAACCACAAGAGCAAGCAATATTTGCGTCATGTAATTAGTAAACGCTGTTAATTCGCCTTGCGTAAGGCTTCCGATGTTGATTCTGACGCCTCCGAACCATATTATGGCAACAATTCCCAGATTCATGATCATAAATGCCGCCGGGTTGAGAATTGCCGAAATTTTGCCCACAGCGATAGAACAGCTTGAAATATCGTCGATCGCCTGATCGAATTCGTCAATCTCCTCCTGCTGACGTGAGAATGCGCGGATAACGCGTGTTCCCTCGATATTTTCACGTGTCAGCAGGGCTGCTCGGTCGAGTTTTTGCTGAGTTGTTTTATACATAGGAATCGTTTTTCGCATGATAACAAAAATTATTCCTGAAATAAGCGGGGCGGCGATAAAGAAGATCAAAGAAAGCTTTAAATCAATCGTAACAGCCATAACAGCAGCGCCAATAACGAGAAACGGGGCGCGAACTGCAAGTCTGATGAACATATTTACACCATTTTGTACCATATTTGTATCGTTCGTAAGGCGGTTGACTATAGAAGCCGTACCGAGTTTATCCACACTGCTATATGACAGCGAGTTTATATGGCGATACATAGCTTTTCGTAATTCCGTACCAAATCCATAAGCGCATTTTGCCGCAAGAAATTGGCAAGTAAGGGCGAATCCAAGACCGCACACGCCGAGAATTACGATAACACCGCTCATTTTTAAAATGTACGCACTGTCATTGCCTCCAATACCCTTATCAATAATGTCAGCCATGACAACAGGAACGATAAGTTCGAAGATCGCTTCGAGCAATTTGAAAAAAGGCCCGAAAATAAGTTCTTTTTTATAATTTTTTAAATATACTAAAAGACGGTTCATATTTCCTACCTCATAAACAGTGCCAATGTTACCCGAAATTTTGGATATCATTGGCACAAAATGCAGATTTTAGAATTCAATATTATTTTCTTTCAGAAGCTTCCTCGCAGTTTCAACAGAATCTACTCCCTCCGCATTTTTTACGGGTGCAAATTCTTTATTTCGTTCAACCTCGTACGGAAGACAGCTTTCACTCATGTGGATCATGTCAAGAATAAGCGTTTCAAATTTATAGCCGTTAGGCTTATCAGGATGTTGCAGAACGCCGTTTTCATCGATATACGGTATTTTCTTCTCAACTATATGAAGCGGCATCGCTGTTTTTGAAATTGTTTCAAGTTCCCTTATGTTAAAAAGATAATTTAAAATAACGCCGTATTTATACGCAAGTTCGCCGTTTTCCAGACGCTGTTCAGCCATTTCTTCAGTAAGCTCAAAATACTCAACAATAGACGGCTTACCGTCCTCAAGACACATCGCACCGACGCGTTCATGCGGATCCTTCTTTGCAACCACCTTGCTGCCAGATTTGCAATTCGACTTGATGACTGCTCCGATAAACATGGGATCAGCAATTTTTTGCAAAACATTGTCAACAGAGAAAACGTTCAGCCATTCAACGCCTTGAGCAACGAGTTTATCCAAAATCTCAGCCTTTTTCAGTGATGCAAACCAACCGCCGTTTCCCTTGGGTGAAGTGGATATTCTACTTTTGCTTTCAAGATAAATTTTTCCGTTGTAATCAACAGATGGCGCCATTTCCTGAATGAAAAAATAAATATGATCGCTGTTGTAGCCAAAATAGTTCTTTTCCTTAAAAAAACTAACCGTATCAGTATTGTTTTTTTCGCTTGTCATAATGCAGAGGGGAATCCAGCTGCCGGTGATTTCTACAACTTTCATTAAATTATTTATCAGACATTCGAAAATGTAAAGTTCTCTATTCACGCCGATGTTGAACATTCCTTTCGGTTTGTCGAAACCGAGACGTGTGCCTTGTCCTCCGGCAAGAAGAACTGCGGCAACTTTTCCATGTTTAAGCGCGTCGATTCCGATATTCATGTATTCTTCCGAATTTTCAGCGATATCATTGATCGATGCGGTCTTTATTGGTTCAATTTTTCCACGTGGCTGAGTAGATTTTTGATTTAATAAACTTAAATTCCAGAATATATCATCAATGGAATTTATCTGTTCGATCAGAGCGTTTTTTTCATTCTTATCAAGTTCATCGTAAAATTTCAGCACCTGTTGCTGATTGCATTTTTCAAGTTGGTTTCTGATAGCGTCTATGTTCATAAGCGATACTTCCTTTCATTTTTAAAACAAATTCTACATAAATATTATTATACCATTTTTTTATAATAAGGTCAATCCTTTTTTAGGATTATTTTATGTAATTCATTTCAAAAAAGACTGCTCGGTTTTTAATCTGCCGAACAGTCTTTTGAATTCAAAATATAAATACAGGTTCTTAAATATTTGATGAGAATGTATATATATTATACAGCTGCAACAAGAATTCGTCCTGTTCCTCTGTATACATTAACAAGACCTTCGCCCGATACAGCCGAACCGATAAGTCCTTTCATGGAACGCTCAACAGTAAATTGCAGGCTTCCCGACCATGCAATAGCCATATTTCCGTCAATTTTTACCGTATCATTGTTCAGATCAATGCAGATAAGCTCGTCCCTCGGAACATTGGATTCAAGACACACAACGCCGCTTCCGGTAAGCATTGTGTTGAAAAGACCTTCGCCGCCTGCGATCGCGCTGCTTAAATTATTTCTTGCAACTGTACGAATTCCGACAGTTGATTCGCAGCTGAGGAAAAGTCCATCGTCGAGAACCATTGAACCTCCCCATTCCGCGAGATCTTCAAGAAGAATGTATTTCCATGTTGGCTCGAGAACCACGATGCCGTCTCCTGAATATTTAGGTTTTATAGCGGATTCTTTATTAGCTGTCGCGCTGAAAATCCCCCTTACAAGTCCGCCGACACCGCCGATATTAGCGTCGCTGTTAATGTTGCCGAGCATCATCTGCATTGCGCCTGCCTGAAGAATAATCCCGTTTCCGCCTTTAAGCTGAATAAGTACTTGTTTTTTGCGGACGCCCTGCTTAGCGCGATAAAACGCGTCAACAGGATTTGCAGAAGCATATCCTGAAAGCTTATTGTATTCAAGAATGCTGTATACACCGCGCTGATCGGTGATCTGTCTGGCGAAAGAACCGGATTTTGCGAAAGTTTCCATTGAAATCATAATTATTACCCCTTATTAATTATATTATTTTAATCAGTATATCATATTTTGTCGAAATTGTCAAGAAAGTTAAGAAAATTCATCTTTCTAAAAAATTCAAAATTGCTCTTGACATATTTTAAAATATATATTATAATAAATTATGAAAACATCTTTTTTACGGAGAATTTTACTATGAAAAATGTTAAAATTATTGATCTTTACGATCTGAAGCATACTATTGCCGATGAGTATTTGCAAAAATTCACGTATCCGTGGGAGGCGCTGAAAGGCATCAGCGATATGATCATTGATCTGGGAAATAAACTTGATCCCAATGAATACGATAATCCTTCCGAAAATGTATGGATACATAAGACGGCGAAAATATACCCAAGTGCATATCTCGGTGCGCCCTGTATTATCGGCGCGAATACCGAAGTACGTCATTGCGCATTTATCCGTGGCAGCGCTCTGGTAGGCGAGAATTGTGTTGTCGGAAATTCTGTTGAGTTGAAAAATGTTATAATTTTTGATAATGTTCAGACTCCTCATTACAATTATGTGGGTGACAGCATTCTTGGCTATAAATCGCATATGGGAGCCGGTTCGATCACTTCGAACGTAAAATCCGATAAGACGAATGTAGTGATAAAATCGTGCGGTGAATCGCTTGAAACCGGTATTAAGAAAATCGGCGCGATGCTCGGCGATAATGTTGAAGTCGGCTGCAACAGCGTTCTGAATCCCGGTACGATTATTGGCAGAAATTCAAATATCTATCCAACCAGTTGCGTGCGCGGAGTAGTTCCCGAAGGCAGCGTCTGGAAAACAGGCGGAGTTGTTGTAAAAAAGCGTTGAATAGCTTGACAATCTGCCAGAATTGTGATATTATAAATAAAATAACGTTGAACGGATAAAACCCGAATGCGTTCCAATTCAGAGAGCTTCCGTGAGGTGCGAGGAAGTGCGGAAATTCGGGGAATTACATTCGGGAGTTTCCGCATTGAACAATTAAGTAGGCGCGGACGGTCAGACCCGTTAAAGTCTCAGAGGTCGGGAAATTTCCCGATAAACCGAGGTGGTACCGCGAGTAAATTCGCCCTCGGACAGTTTTGGCGCTGTCCGAGGGCTTTTTTAGGAGATCAGTATGAAAACCGTACCTGCAAAAACTATTTTGCAAAAAAACAAAACCTCCGACTGGTTCGGAAACGACTACAATATGAATCTTTATCGCGGCTGCTGTCACGGATGCATTTACTGCGACAGCCGTTCGGAATGCTATCATGTTGAAGATTTTGATACCGTTCATGCCAAAGAGAACGCGCTTACGATTCTGCGCGACGAATTAAGACGAAAAATTCGCAGCGGAATCATCGGCACGGGCGCGATGAGCGACCCTTACAATCCTTTTGAAGCGCAGGAATTGCTGACGCGCCATGCTCTTGAATTAATAAACGCCTTTGAATTCGGTGTTACGGTTATTACAAAAAGCGATTTGATTACGCGCGATATTGATGTATACAAAGATATTTCGGAACATTCTCCTGTGCTATGTAAAATGACTGTAACAACTACTGACGATTCCCTCGCTGCTTTGATCGAGCCGAACGTTTCACTGCCGTCGGAAAGATTTGAAGCTCTTGCGAAAATGGCTGAAAACGGGCTTTTCACGGGAATCACACTTATGCCGACTCTTCCGTTTATTACGGATTCCGCTGAAAATATAAAGAGTATCGTCAAGACGGCTCATCAATGCGGAGTTCGCTGCATTTATCCGTGGTTCGGAGTTACGCTTCGAATGAATCAGCGCGAGCATTTTCTTTGCGAACTTGATAAACGTTTCCCCGAGTCAGGACTTCGGCAGCGTTATGAAAGTTTCTACGGAAACAGATATAAATGTACAAGTCCGAATTCGCGCGAATTATGGCGAATTTTTACGGAAGAATGCGAAAAATTCGGCATTATTTATAATATGAAAAGCATAATTTCCGCCTATAAAATGGGGTACGGAGATATGCAGATGAAATTTTTTTAGGAGGTCAATATGAGGATTCTTGTAACAGGCGGAACGGTATTTGTAAGCAGGTTTACGGCGGAATATTTCGCGAATCATGGGCATGAAGTCTATGTGCTGAACAGGAATTCCCGTCCGCAGTCTAAAGACGTTCATCTGATAAACTGCGACAGGAACAACATCGGAGATAGTCTCAAAAATACTTCTTTTGATCTTATTATTGATGTGGCAATATATAATGAAACCGACGCCGCAAATCTTATAAATGCTCTCGGAGATTTCAAAAATTACGTGATGATAAGCTCCAGCGCGGTTTATCCCGAAACTCTTCCTCAACCTTTTTCGGAAGAAATGCCGATCGGATTCAATATTCATTGGGAGGATTACGGTACAAATAAGATTTCCGCAGAAAAGTATATTCAGCAGCATATTTCTGACGCGTATATTTTACGTCCACCGTATTTGTGCGGAAAGATGAATAATTTGCGCCGTGAAGCATTTGTATTCGAATGCGCCGAATTGGATATGCCATTTTATATTCCGAAAGACGGTGAAATGAAGCTGCAATTTTTTGATGTGGAGGATCTGTGCCGACTTATCAAAAAAATCGTTGAGAACAAACCTGATGCTCATGTTATTAATTGTGGAAATCCGACAACTGTAAGCGTTAATGAATGGGCGAAGCTTTGCTATGGAGTATTGGGAAAAACGCCTGAAATCAGATATGTGCCATCAGGGATTGATCAGAGAAACTATTTTCCTTTCAGAGACTATGAGTACATACTTGACGTCGAAAAACAGCAGGAGATCATGACTGATGTCAAGCCGCTCGAGATTTCTATGGCGGAATCTTATGAGTGGTTCAAAAATAACCGTGATAAGGTTGTTCAAAAAGATTATTTGAAATTTATACAAAACAATTTGCGGAGTTGATGCAATGAGAAGACGAAAGAAACCGAAAAGGCAAATCGCAAAGCCAACTACAAGATTAATTGTCGGGATAATATTGGCGCTGACTCTTCCTTTCTGCCTTTTGTGCAAATTCATCATAGAACAGCATCTGCCATGGTGGATTGCAGTCATTACTTCCGGCTTGATGAGCGCATATTGCATTTATGTATATTTAAAGGAAAAAAGGGACGATAAAAAATTTCGGAATTCTCTCGGCAGCTTGCGAGATAACACTTATTTTACGTCGTCTGAATGGCGCGAGAAATATCTGGAATGGGTGCAGGAAAAGTCGTATGAAGTTCCGAGCAAAAAGGGCATGAGAGCCGATTTGACCGCGCGATTTCGCAAAAATCAATCGTTTTTTCTATGGTTTATCGGGCTTATGATGATTCCTTTGGCGGTATTTCTTTTTTATTCATTTAAAAACGATGAAGATTTGAATGAATACCCGATTTTTGCAGGTATTTACACTTGCGTTATACCGCTGATTTCAATTATTATAGGCATAGTGATAATACGTTTCAACTTTCGAGTTACCAAAGCGTATCCGGTTGAGAATTTTTACTATATGATGGAATCCGTAGGAGAAATTGCGGATATTGAAAAATCATACAAACACGGAAAAATTTTTTCCAACAAACATAATGGAGTAAATATCGGAGCGGAATATACGCTGATCTATGATCAAAGCGCGGTGTATGAAATAAAAAGCAGCGATATAATAACAATTGCGCGCTATGTTGTACGGCAGAAGAAATATGATAAATACGATTTTTTCTACAGGGGTGATAAGTATGCTCATTTTCTGTATATAAATGCAAAGCCCGGACGATATTTAGGGAAATTTTATGTTGAACTTGATGAATTTCAGGTTGAGGCGGCGTTAAACGAGCTTTTTAAATTCGCCAAATATCGCGAAGCTAACAGTGTTTACGAAAAACATATGTTAAATAATAAGTTAAAAAATAATTAATATAAAGGAGAAAAATTATGACTACTTTTGAAGAACTCAAGCGCAGAGGTCTCCTCGCGCAGCTTACGGATGAAAAGGAAATCGAGGAGCTTGTAAATGCGGGAAAAGCGACATTTTACATTGGATTCGACCCTACGGCAGACAGCCTTCATGTAGGTCATTTCATGGCGCTTTGCCTTATGAAGCGTTTGCAGATGGCAGGCAATAAACCGATCGTTCTTATCGGCGGCGGCACGGCGATGATCGGCGACCCATCTGGCAAAACCGATATGCGCAAGATGATGACTCCCGAGACGATTCAGCACAACGTTGAATGCTTTAAGAAGCAGATGAGCCGATTTATCGACTTTTCCGAGGATAAGGCGATCGTTGTAAACAATGCCGACTGGCTCATGAAGCTGAATTATATCGAGCTTCTCCGCGATGTCGGAGCGCATTTCAGCGTAAATCGTATGCTCAGCCACGAGTGCTACAAGCAGAGAATGGAGCGCGGTCTTACGTTCCTCGAATTCAACTACATGATCATGCAGAGCTACGATTTCCTTGAACTTTTCCAGAATTACGGCTGTAATATGCAGTTCGGCGGCGATGATCAGTGGGCGAATATGCTTGGCGGTACGGAACTTATCCGTCGAAAACTTGGCAAAGACGCATATGCGATGACAATTACGCTGCTGCTTAATTCCGAGGGCAAGAAAATGGGCAAGACGGAGAAGGGCGCGGTATGGCTCGACCCCGAAAAGACATCGCCTTACGAATTCTTCCAGTACTGGAGAAACGTTGCCGATGCTGACGTTATCAAGTGCCTGAAAATGCTGACGTTCGTTCCTGTCGAGCAGATAGAGGAAATGGAAAAAACGATGGAGGGCGCGCAGTTCAACGAGGCTAAGGAGCTTTTGGCGTACGAACTCACGAAGCTGGTTCACGGCGAGGAGGAGGCTGAAAAGGCGAAAGCTGCCGCTAAGGCTCTCTTTGGCGGAAACGGTTCGAACGAAAATATGCCCGTTGCCGAGATCGACAGTGCAGATCTGACAGACGGCGCGATCGGACTCCTCAATCTTCTGGTTAAATCCGGACTTGCACCGTCGGTTTCCGAAGCTCGCAGACTGGTTCAGCAGGGCGGCATTACAGTAAACGACGAAAAAATGACCGACGCTAAGGCGCAGATAAAGCTTGACGGCGAGATTATCGTCCGCAAGGGCAAAAAGGCGTTTAAGAAGATCGTGGTTAAATAATAAAAAATAAACCTGTACTCGAATTGGGTACAGGTTTATTTTTTTAGCTTAATTCGCGGCTTTGCGGATTACCGTTCCTTTGGGGAAAATTTCGCCGCATTTAAATGAAAATTTCATCATTGCATGATTTGCCGTTTCGATCTCATTGTAATTTTCATCAAACAACTGTTCGGGAGTGATGACAACAGGCTTGCGGGATGGCGCGAGGAATTCCAGTTCATCGCCCGCGAAAAATTTATTTCGCTGAGTGCAGAAAATCTCACCATCGCGGCATTCCTCAACGACAGCCACGATATCGTAATTACGAATATAACCGCTGTTCTCATAATACTGCGATTCTTCGGGAGTTCCGAAGAAAAATCCATTGCAGTATTTTCTGTGGCTGACTTTGTAGACCTCGTCTCTTATCCAGTCGGGGAGCTTAAAATCATACGGATTTTTGTAATATTCGTCGACTGCCATTCGATACGCATTCGTAACGACTGTCACATAATACGCCGATTTCGCTCTGCCCTCGATCTTCAGACTTGTCACGCCCGCTTCGGCAAGCTTGTCGATATATTCTATCATACACATATCTTTGGCGTTGAGAATATAAGTACCCTTTTCGTCCTCAAAAATCGGGAAAAATTCTCCCGGACGCTTTTCCTCCATAAGATGATAACCCCAGCGGCACGGCTGAGCGCATTCGCCTCGATTTGCATCGCGATTCACCAGATATTGCGACAGCAGGCATCGACCCGAAAACGATACGCACATCGCCCCGTGAACGAAACATTCTATATCGAGATCGGGAGCTGTTTTTGCGCGAATCTCCGCGATCTCGTCAAGGGTGAGTTCGCGCGCAAGAACGATTCTTTTCGCTCCGAGATCATAAAGTTCGCGAGCCGTTGCATAATTCACAATGCCCGTTTGAGTTGAGATATGAATCTCCATGTCGGGCGCGAATCTTTTTATCATCATAAGCAGCCCGATATCTGCAACAATAAGCGCGTCAACATTGGCTTCAACGGCTTCCCTTACGAATTTTTCGAAAAAGGGAAGCTCATTGTTTCGGGGGAGCGTATTGCAGGTGAGATAGACCTTAACGCCCTTTTTGTGAGCGGAATTCACGGCGTTCACAAGCTGCTCGAAATCAAAATTCATAGGCGAAGAGCGCATACCGAACTGCTTTCTGCCGAGATACACAGCATCCGCACCGTAATTCAGCGCGGCAGTGAGGCGTTCTTCGTCGCCCGCAGGCGCCAGAACTTCAAGTTTATTCATCGCGCCCTCCTTATTCCGCAGCCGCAGCGGCATACTGCTCTTCGATCATAGCTTGCTTTTCCTCATGTTCTTCAAGAGTTTCAGAGAAATACGTCTCCTTAGTATTAATATTGGCAATGAAGTAGAACCAGTCGCTTTCATAAGCTTCAAGAACCGCATCGATTGCTTCAATTCCGGGGTTGCAGATCGCTCCGGGAGGAAGTCCGGGACTCTTATAAGTATCGTACGCATCGATCTTTACCTGATCGAAATATTCCATATTCGGGCGTATAACGTCGTTTGAATAGTTTGAAGTCGGGTCGGACTGTAATTTCGGGAATTCATCAGAATTATTAAGACGATTCCAGAAAACCGAAGCAACGTTCGTCATAACGTCGTTTGTAGCAGCTTCTTTCTGGACGATCGAAGCAAAAGTTATGAGCTGGTCGAGATTAAGATTAAGTTCCTCCATTCTTTCATAGCGCGTTTCATAAGTCTTTTTTCCGAGAGTAAATTCTGCGTTCATTTTAGTGTCAAAGTTGTAGTAAATTTTTTGGCAAACCTCTTCAGGTGAACTGTTTTCATAGAAGAAATAGGTATCCGGGAACAAATAGCCCTCCATACGCTGAAATTTCATGGAAGAGTCGAGCGGAAGCCTGTCCTCGAACGGAACTCCGAATCCTCCTGAATTGAAATAGAAAATGAAATCGCTGGCGTCGCATATACCATTTTCTTCGAGAATTTGCGAAGCCTCGATAAGATTTATGCCCTCGGGAAAAGTTACCTGTATGGATTCGCCCATTTCTTCAGTAGGAACTTTTGTAAGTTCATCGATTATAGTTTCATAAGGCATATTTGGACGCACAAAATGCTCGCCTGAAATGAAAGTCATGCCCTCCTGCCTAAGATTAGCAAACATGGAGAATACTTCTGGATATTTAATTATATCGTCGGTTTGGAGCATAAGCGAAATTTCCTCGACAGTAGCTCCGTCAGGAACAACAATAAGATGAGTTTTTTCACTTTTTCCAATGCCAAGCATATCTTTGCCAAATCCAATTATTACAAGCGACGAAATAATCGAAATTCCAAATATCAGCGTTACAAGGATAAGAACTCCGGGCAGGCGGTTATATTTGCGTTTCTTCTTTTTCTTTTTTTTCTTTTTGGGTGCAGCTTCCGTTCTGCTGCGTCGATGATCGTCATTGGAAACGTCCGTCAGATATGGCGGAACTTCGTCGAATCCATCATCGTCGTCGAACTCATAGTCCTGATGATCGCGTTCGATTTCATCATACTGCTCTTCGCGGGATTCATTTTCATTTAAAAATGCGGAGTCTTCTTCAAAAATTTCCTCCTGCGGCTCATACACCTCATTTTTTTTATTGTCGATCTCGTTCAGAATATCGTTCAGTTTGTCATTATTGTCATTCATCGCAAAGAGCCGTCCTTTCTTCTGTTATAATTTTTTTAACCTTTATGTCATGCTCCGCCAGCGGCAAATCCTCGACCACCAGCTTTTCATATGAAACAGCAATTGTATAAATATGCGGATTCGCCGTGAGAAACATATCATAATAACCGCCTCCATAGCCCAGTCTTCCGCCATTCCTGGTAAACGCAAGACCCGGAACTATACACACAGTACGATTTGTAAGATCAGGCCGCGGCAGACAAATGGCGGGTTCTCTTATGCCGTACATTCCGCTTTTAAGCTGTTCAGAATTTGTTACAATATGAAACGTCATAACTCTGTTTTTTCCGCATTTAGGGAATGCAACATTCATGTTTCTTGAAAGAAACTCTTCTGCAAGTTCCCACGTATCAACTTCACTGCCAAAAGAAGCGTAAAGCAGGATGTTATCGGCTTCATTAACGTTTTTATCAGCAAGAATACGCATAGTTATGGCATGATCTGCCGCTTCGCTGCGAATATTTTGACGAATATCGGAAAAATATCTGCGAAGTAATTTTTTATCGTTGTTAATCACAGAGGATCGCCCTGGATTGTCTGTCGCTTTCAGCTTTGGAAACGACCTTTTCAACAAGCGCAAGCCCGAATTTAACAGCTGCTCCGGCGCCTCTTGCCGTGATAATATTTCCGTCGACAGCAACGGGAGCGTCGATTATTTCAGCGCCTTCCAGCTGAGCCTCAAATCCTGTATAGCAAACGGCTTTTTTTCCTTTAAGCAGCCCTTTGTGACCGAGAATAGACGGCGCGGCGCAGATTGCGCCTATCGGAATATCATGCGTCGTACAGAAATCTATGGCAGCCTGAACATACTCCGATTTTTCAAGATTAAGCGTGCCGGGCATTCCTCCCGGAAGAACTATCATTTCCAATTCGTCGGTGAGCGGCGCTTCCTGAGCAATAGTATCAGCTATCACGGGAACGCCGTGAGAACTTACGATTATGTTATCGCCTACCCCGACAGTAACAACTTTCTTTTCAGTTCGTCTGAGCAGATCAATGGGAGCGATGGCTTCAGTTTCTTCAAATCCTTCAGCAAGATAAACGTAGATCATATTAAAAGTCCTTTCTTTATAGGTTAAAAGTTATGATATATTTTTTCAAGAGAAACGCAGGGTGATACGAAAGTTTGGCTTTTCGCAGACCTTCTATGCCAAGATCCTCTTCGCGATTCACATAAGTAAAACCGTTCATCGCAGAACGCGCAAAAAAATTATTGACAGCCGCGTAAATTCCGTCGAAAGAGCGATCTGCTTTTTCAATGTGAACGCAGAACGTATTGGAATTCAGTCTTTCACCGACAGTCAGCGCGGCAATTTTTCCTCCTATCCTGATTATTCCGCCAGACAAACTGAGACGATCGAAATGGCTGAAATACGTATTCATAGCGAACTGTTCAGCCAATGAGGAATGATCGGCAGGGGATTCGTCATTAAATTTTTGCGTAACAAAAAGAATACATTCGTCGAGATCGTTCTTGGTGATAGGCGAGTAAACGTAGTCCAGTCTGTTGAATTTAGCAAGATGATTTCGCTTGCCATGGAATTTTTTCCCTGATAATTCGGCAAGATCATTTTGCAGATAGATGTAATCACAGCCGTCGCGGTCAAGTTCAGCCGTGAACATATCCGGAAAAAGTTCGTACATCATTTTCAGGGAATTTTCCGTTACGCCGCTTATTTTCAGCGGACAGCCGAATGAATCGCTGAAACGTTTCATTTCGGTTATAAGTTCTGTCATATCGCCGCTGCCCGACGGAAAAACAAAAACAGGGATTCCGCCGCAAAATGCGCAGACGATGTAAAAATTCTTATAAAAACAGATCTTAGAATCCGCAAGCCTGCGCCATGCCATATTATTGGCGAAAGTATATTCGCAGCCCATAAAATCGGAAGCTTTCAGCGCGTTTTCGATTCTGTCCTTGTCGGAAAATTCGATCTCCTTGAATTCGAGCATTTAAATCCCTCTATTTGAAAAGTATTCTTTGACTTCCTTCATTTTTCCGCACGACATTTTTCCCTCGGGGCATTTTCCCGAAACTACGCATGAAGGACCTGCATATTTAAAAATATTGGGTGCGGTTTTAAGGCAAAGTTTCAGCATTTCATTGGCGACTGCCCTGATTTCCCACTGCGCGCGATTGCAGCAGCGGTGGCGGAAAAAATTAAACAGCGAGCGAACGTTCATAGTCACAACTATCTTAGTTTCGCAGGCGTTGGGCAAAATAAATCTTGCGTCCTCATTGGCAAGCTTACGCGCCTTTGAAGCTGCGGATTTCTCGTCAGTGCCCTGCTCCGCAAATTCTTTTTTATGTGATTCCGTAAGAAGATCGGCGATTTTTTCATAGCTTTTGGTGATGTTTTCGATAGCACTCTCAAATTCAGCTTTCGCTTCGGGTATTTTTTCTATTTCTGGCGGAACGATGTATTCGAATCCGTTCTCGTTAACGTATCTCTGGCTTTTCTGAGAATAGGAGGCGATACGGTGACGGACGAGCTGATGAGAGCAGGCTCGCGATATTCCCTCGATGCCGAAAGTAAAGCTGACGTGTTCCATGACGCTTTCATGACCGATAGAAACGAGCATATCAATAAAATCAGCAGTTTTTTCTTCAGTCAGCCCCTCCATGACGCTGTCGATTCCGCTGCTGGAATAGCAGAGTTTGGCGGCGGAAGCAGCGATCTTTTCGGGATCGGGAGTATGTGCGAGTAAAGTTACATTCATAATTTTCACCTCTTGGTATTTGCAGCAAACAAGTTTTCAATACATATACATTTATTTTACCATTTTTTTTTTGATCAGTCAAGGGCAAAATAATAAAAAATGATAACGTATCCGATTTACCGTTAAAATGCACAGGAATTCAGAACTTTCATGTAAAAAAAGCAGGAATCCAACAGTTGTAAATTGAAAAAAAATATGATATAATATTAGATGTATATTCATAATTGACAGAATGGAGCTTAGTATGGATAAAATAATATTCGGAGGAACAATTTCAAAGCAGATAAGTTTTGCGCTCCAGCAAAATTATGTTCCGATATTTCGCGATATTACATTAACCAATAATACTGACAAAGAAATGCGTGACGTGAAGCTTCGCATAACTTTTGAACCTGCCTTTGCTGCGCCGTTTACAGCTGATGTCGGAGATATTCCGCCAAAAAGATCGGCGGCCGTTTCGACCGTGAATATTGTGCTTTCCGCTGATTATCTTTTTGGACTTACCGAAAAACTGGTGGGAAACGTTACGTTCGAAGCGGTGATTGGCGGAGAGGTAATCGCGGTTTCCCATGAAAATATAGAACTTCTCGCTTACGATCAATGGACGGGAACATCATCGCTTCCTGAGACGATCGCTGCGTTCATCACCCCGAATCACCCGAAAATAGCTGAAATAGTTTCATCGGCTTCGATGTATCTGAAAAAATGGTGCGGCGATCCATCATTCAGCGGTTATCAGCTTCACAGCGCGAATATGGTGAAAATGCAGATGGCGGCTATATATGCGGCATTGCAGGAACAGAATATTGCATATACCGCGCCGCCGGCAAGCTATGAAACAGCTCAGCGCGTGAGAATGCCCGACTGCGTTATCGAGCGGAAATCGGGTACTTGTCTTGACCTCGCGCTCCTTTACTGCGCCTGTCTGGAATATGCCGATCTGAATCCGCTGCTTTTCATCATCAAGGGTCATGCTTTTGCAGGCTGCTGGCTGGAGGAAGAGAGTTTCCCGGACTGTATCCAGTATGATCTTACTGCGATCACCAAACGCGCCGCAAAGGGCGTTGACGCGATCTGCGCGGTCGAATGCACTGATTTTGTTGCAGGCAAAAAAGTTAATTTTGAGGACGCACGTCTGAATGCGGAAAATAAATTTAACAGCAGTGAAGATTTTCTATTCGCTGTTGATATAAGGAGAACGCGCGCAGGCGGAATTCGTCCGATACCAAGCAGAATATCCGAAAACGGCGCGTTCAAGGCTGCTGATTACGGAAAACGCAAAAATTCCGAAATAACCGGCGCGCCCGATTCCATTGACAGTGTCGGAACTATTCAGCTTAACGTTTCGAACAGTGAAGTTTCTAAGATCGGTATATGGGAAAGGAAACTTCTTGACCTCAGTCTGCGGAACAGTCTGCTGAACTTCAGAAATACCGCTATGACCGTTCAAATCCTTTCACACGATCTTGCGTTATTGGAAGATGAGTTTTCAAAGGGCAGGGAATTTCGCGTATGCTCTGCGCCTGCCGATGAAATTTTAAAGGAGAGCGACGGAAAAATTTTTGAAATCGAAAATCATAGAAGCCGTATATCAGCGATAGCCGAAGCGGAAATGAAAAATCGCCGTCTGCGAACTCTTCTAAGCGAATCAGAGCTTGTTCACGCGATGACCGGACTTCGCAGGCAGGCTAAGGCGAGCATGGAGGAAAACGGCGTTAATACCGTTTATCTTGCTCTTGGTTTTCTCCAATGGTACGAAACGGAGCGAAGCGAAAAGCCGCGTTATGCGCCGTTGGTACTTATCCCCGTTGATATTTCGCGGAGAATTCAGGATAAGAGCTTTTCACTCAGAATGGGCGGAGACGGAGCGCAGATAAACGTCACGCTTCTCGAAATGCTCAGGCAGAATTATGGCATCGACATACAAGGTCTGAATAAACTTCCCGAAGACGAACACGGCGTCGATATTCCGTTTGTTTTCGCAGCTATCCGTCACGCGGTCATGGCAAATCCACGCTGGGAAATCAGGGAGTTAGCATTTATCGGGCAGTTTTCGTTCAGTCGATTCATTATGTGGAATGATATCCGCAGCCGTTCGGAAGATCTGCTTAAAAATAAGGTGACGGCGGCTATGATAACAGGAAATTCCGCATGGGAAAAAAGCGGGCTTTCTATCACACCGTCTGAACTTGACAAAAACGTTTCACCAATGGATATGGCAGTTCCCGTTGCGGCGGACTCTTCGCAGCTTGCGGCGGTTTACGCGGCTTCAAAAGGACAGAGTTTCGTACTTCACGGGCCGCCCGGTACGGGAAAATCGCAGACCATAACAAATATAATCGCAAACGTTCTTTATCATGATAAAACAGTTCTTTTTGTTGCGGAAAAAGCCGCGGCTCTTGAAGTCGTCCACAAACGTCTGAAAAAGATAGGTCTTGCGCCGTTTTGTCTGGAACTTCATTCAAATAAGGCAAGCAAGCGTTCCGTTCTGAAACAACTTGAGGAAACGCTGAATACGGGGAGGGTAAAATCGTCCGAAGAGTATGCTGTTGAAGCCGAAAATAACGCTCGTCTCAGAAGCGAACTTAATGCTGTGATGGAAGAATTACATAAGCCGAGAAGCTGCGGAATGTCAGTTTACGACGCAGCCGTCAGGTATGAACAGTATGCAAAATTCGGCGGAAAACTTGTATTCAAGCGTTCGCAGATAGCCGATATCCCAAAAGATACATACGCGCAGTGGCGCAGCGCTCTTGAAGATCTTGCCGCGGCTGGACGAGATTTCGGAAATATAGGAGATTCTTCGTTAAAGTGCTGCACGCTTGCCGATTGGTCGTCTTATATCGGAACGGCTGTGAAAAATAAGCTGACGGAATTTGCGGAGGCGCTTTCACACGCCGAAGGTTCGTTTGATTTTATACGTCGGCTTATCGGCGGAGGAAAGTGGGATTTTTCGATCTATCGATCGGCGTCGGAAACGATCGCTTTAGCAGCTTCCGACGGAGATATCGTCCCCGAAATAATTTTTGGCAGCAACTGGGATTTCCAAAGCGCGCTTTGCAGACAGTTAATATCGGCAGGCAGCGAATATACGGCATTGAAAACGGAAATACTTACGATATTCGCGTCCTCTGTAACTTCCTATGACAGCGGCGCGGCGCTTTTGAAATGGAACAAGGCGAGGAATAAATGGTTCATTCCCCGTCATTTTGGCTGTAAACGGCTTATTTCGGAACTTAACGCCTACGGACTTTCTGAAAACACCGTGAACGCTGAAAATATTGTCGATTTTTACGCAAAGTTAAACAGGCTTGCCGCCATTGAAAATTATTTCGCCGTCAGTATTTCCAAAGATGTTTCCGCTATTTTCAGCGGCAGCGGGGTTGCTCTTAACGGAGTTTATACCGATTGGGGATCTGTTGAACGAGCGGTGAAGCTTTCGGAGAAAATTCGCGAAAAGATAATTTCAATGGGATCGTCTGCGGTTGAAAAACAGGCGTTTGCACAGTCTTTATTCAAGTATTTCGGCACAAAATCTTCAAAATACGAAAACAGTGATATCGCCGCTAAGATAGCTTCCGATTATGACGCACTATTAAAATGCGTTTCAGAACTTGAACGAGATTTGCGCATCATGCCTGAAAGTTTGAACAGCGGTGAAAATTTTGCGGAAAATGCAATAAAACAAGCGGAAGATATTATTTCGGAACTTCCAAAAATAAGGGAATGGATAGGGATAAATTCTCTTTGCCGCCGTCTTGGCGAGATAGGCATCGGAAATGCTGCGGAAAAATTCCTAAGCGGCGAAGTGAATCCTGCTCATCTGTTGTTCGCTTTTGACTGCGATCTTTGCCGTTCGATAATATCGCTGTATGTTGCTGAAAATCCTGTACTGTCGAAATTTCAGGGAGTTCTTTTCGAAGAAACGATCAGGAAGTTCGGGGAATGCACGGAAAGATTCCGCACGCTTACCATAAACGAACTTGCCGCTAAACTTTCGGCGGGGCTTCCTGCTTGCGGAGAGGCAGCCGCAAGTTCCGAAATAGGCATACTTCAAAAAGCTATCATGAGCGGCGGACGAATGATGTCTATCCGCAGACTGTTCAGCAGTATTCCCGATCTGCTTCGTAAAATGTGTCCTGTTATGCTTATGAGTCCGATTTCTGCGGCACAGTATATAGACCGCGATTACCCGAAATTTGACTTTGTTATTTTCGACGAAGCTTCTCAGATGCCGACCTGCGAGGCTGTAGGCGCGATGTCAAGAGGCGAAAACGCGATAATTGTCGGAGATCCGAAACAATTGCCGCCAACAAGCTTCTTTACGTCAAATCGTATCGATGAAGAATGCGAAAAAGAAGATCTGGAAAGCCTTCTGGACGATTGTCTTGCGCTTTCAATGCCGCAGGAGTATCTGTTATGGCATTACCGCTCGCGCCATGAAAGTCTTATTGCATACAGTAATATGAAATATTATGACAACAAGCTTTATACATTTCCGTCTCCCGACGACAGGATTTCGAAAGTCGGCATGATAATGGTTGAAGGATGTTATGATAAAAGCAATTCTCGCACCAATAAAGCTGAGGCAAAGGCTGTTGTAGCAGAAATTCTCAGACGGCTCGAAGACGGTGAACTGCGGAAACAGAGTATAGGCGTTGTAACATTCAGTATGCCGCAGCAGAATCTAATTGACGATATGCTCACCGACGCTTACAGAGAGCGTCCGGAACTCGAAGCTATGGCGAATGAACAGTACGAGCCGATAATTATAAAAAATCTCGAAAATGTACAGGGCGACGAGCGCGACGTTATTATGTTCTCGATAGGCTATGGACCTGACAAGGCCGGCAGAGTATCGATGAATTTTGGCCCGCTCAACCGCGACGGCGGATGGCGCAGACTTAATGTAGCGATATCGCGGGCAAGACGCAGTATGTTAGTGTTTTCATCTATTACAGCCGACATGATCGATCTTTCAAGAACTCGTTCAGAAGGAGTTGCAGGGCTGAAAGGCTTTCTGAAATTTGCCGAGCAGGGAAGAAATGCTCTTGCGGTCAGCAAAGATCACGATTCGGGCAAAGGCAGCGGCTTCCCCGAAATTATCGCTTCCGAACTTAAAAAACGCGGATATACCGTTGAATGCGGAATTGGCTGTTCTGGTTTCAGAATCGATGTAGCTGTTATCGATCCGCATGATCCGCAGCGTTATATACTTGGAATATTCTGCGGAACGAAGAGAAGTTTTACAAATAATACCGCGCAGGACAGGCATCTCGCGCAGACGAGCATTTTGAAAGGTCTGGGCTGGAATATTATAAACGTGCATATTCTTGACTGGATCGACAATAAGGAAAAAGCGATCTCAAAAATCGAAGATATGATAGCGGAGATCGTAAGCGGCAAAAATGTTTCGCCGGAATCTGAAAACGTTAAGGAATCCGCCGACGAACCTGTTTTTGAAACGGAGCAGGCTCTTTCGCTCCATCAGCGCTGCGAAAATTATATTCCCTATGAGGTAAAATCTTACGGGACGGCTGAAAATTTCAATGAACGCAATCTTACAGAAATTTCAGCCTGCATAATGAACATTCTTCGCACGGAAGCGCCGATAAGCAGAAACGTACTTATCAGAAAGCTGGCTTCATGCTACGATATATCGCGCGTAACTCAAAACGTGAGGAATGTTGCGGAAAAAGCGTCTGCGGAATGCTCGGCTGTTGTTACAAAAGCTGGAGACAATGAATTCGTATGGCTTTCGGAGCAGGATCCTGCCGTCTACAATAAATGCCGCGCCGTTTATCCCGACGGAATTAAGCGTTCCCTCGACGAAATTTCTCCCGAAGAAATTTCAGCCGCTATCAAGCTTATCATTACTTCTCAGGGAAGCATGAAACGCGAAGATCTCATTCGCGAGACTGCGAGACTTTTTGGCTTTTCGAGAGTGAGTACTGTCGTTGAATCCGCTGTTTCACTTGGAATACGCGAAGCGCGTATCCGTGGTTATATTGAATTCAACGAAAATGGCAGGATAAAATCAAGTATATAAACTTAAAGGAGAAAAAATGAACAGAATTCTTATACTGATAGGAAAATGCGTGGTTGCCATGCTTCATTTATTTAAGCGAAATGCCGGCAATCTTCCGGGTATAGTTTTATGGCATCTTACAGGCGGAAAATGCTGCCGTATGTTTAAAGCAGAATGCCCAATAATCGCCGTTACGGGTACGAACGGCAAAACTTCCGTTACCAATTGCATAGCGCAGCTTTTCGAGCAGAGCGGAAAGAAAATAATCATCAACAAAGAGGGCAACAACCTTGATACGGGTATTTGTTCGCTCCTGCTCCGTCACTGCGACGGTTCAGGAAAAGTTGACGCGGATTATCTGATCCTCGAAACAGACGAAAGTCATGTACCCGTCGTTTATTCGCAGTTGAAGCTTGAAACGCTTGTCGTGCTGAATTTCTTTCGCGATCAGCTTGACAGAAACGGCGAAATGGAAACTCTTATCCGCAAGATAAACGGTTTTTGCGAAACATTCGAGGGAAATCTTCTTCTTAACGGCGACGACCCGAATACCGCTCGTCTCGGCAGGGCGAATCCAAATAATAAGAACGTGAAATATTTTCATGCTCTGCCATATGCGTTTGCAACCGATAAGATATTCGAAGCTTCCGAGGGAAGATTCTGCCCGTTTTGCGATGAAGCTTTGAATTACGATTATTATCAGTATTCGCATATCGGAAAATTCTTTTGCCCCAAATGCGGATTCGGCAGTCACGAACCCTATATAACTGCGGAAAATATAGATCTTGAAAAACCTGCATTCATTGCCGGCGGTCATGAATATCATCCGCAGTTAAACAGTATTTACAATATCTATAACATGACAGCAGTCGCTGGGATAGCGAAACTTTACTGTATCAGCGATGAGATCGCTGATAATGTGATTTCAAAATATACTGTTAAAAACGGACGAATGGAAACGTTTATGCTTGGCGATAACAAGGCTACCCTCAATCTTGCGAAAAATCCTGTCGGAGCGAACATGACTCTTCGCGTTATGAACGAGATGCAGGGCGAAAAAGAACTGCTGTTTGTGCTTAATGATAATATCGCCGACGGTCTTGATGTTTCATGGATATGGGATATTAATTTCAGCATTTTCGAGCGCGTTACGCGTGTTGTGACTTCGGGAACGAGAGCTTACGATATTGCCGTGAGAATAAAATGTTCAGGATATCCTGCGCAAAATATCACCGTATGCCCTGATCTTGACGAAGCCATTGAGGAACTCGCCAAAACCGATGGTCGAAAATTCGTTATCGTCAACTACACCGCAGTTCAGCCCGCAAGATCGGCTCTGAAACGCTATATCGCAAAACATGGAGGTAAACATGAGTAAAATTAAAATTCTTCATATGTACGCCGATATGCTCGATCTTTACGGCGACAGCGGCAACATGGAAGTAATTTCCTATCGTTGTAAAATGCGCGGTATAGAATGCTGCATAGATAAGTATTCTGTTGATTCCGAAATGCCTGATTTCAGTTCTTATGATTTGATCTATATCGGCGGTGGCGCTGATCTTGAACAGCAGCATATCTCCGACGATCTTCAAAAATGCAAAGATGGTATCGAGAGTGCGCGCAAAAACGGCTCGTTTCTCTTTCTTATCTGCGGAGGATATCAGCTTATGGGCAAGTATTACCGCGACGCCGACGGCAATGATATTCCCGGTCTTGGACTATTCGATTATTACACAGCAGCCGAACCCAACAGGCGCAAACGCTGTATCGGAAATATAGTCATTCGCACGGAGTTTACGGGCAAAACCGTTGATATAGTCGGATTCGAGAATCACGGCGGTCAGACTAAAGATGTTAAAACTCCGCTGGGAAGCGTTCTGTACGGTCACGGGAACTGCACTAAAAGTTCTCACGAGGGATATTTTGAAAAGAATGTTATCGCTACTTATATGCATGGACCGTGCCTTTCGAAGAATCCTGAGATTTCGGACTATATAATTGAATATTGTGTGAATCGCAATAGCGATACGCCTGTTAAACTTGGCAAACTCGATGATGATCTCGAACTGAAATGCCGCGATATAATGAAGGAACGATTACTAAACAAATAAGAACTTGTGACGGGAGAGACTATGAAAAAAAATTTGATCATAATGATTTTAACAGCAATTTTGACAACAACAGCTTGCGGAAAAAAAGTAGGTACTAACGACAGCGAGTCATCTTCGGGTATTGAAAATTCCACGACAGTTTCTGCGACAACGATAAGGACAACTGTCGCTTCATCTTCATCTGCCACAACGGCAGTAACTACAAAGGCGAAAGAGGAAAAAGCAAGCAAAAATCCGCCTGCTGAAGTAATACTTACCGCCGCCGATACCGTGGAAGTTTATAAAGATATGACGATATCGGAATTTATAACCGATACTAACGCTGAACTTTGTGACGCCGACAAGCCTATCGACGTTTCGGAACTCGGCGAAAAGAAAATCAAAGTGAAATTTACCTACGACGGAAAGCTTTACGAAAAGGAACTGAAATACAACGTCGTCGATACTACCGAGCCTGTTCTGCTGAATTCGGGCTGGGAACCATATACTATTGTTGATCAGCCTTTCGATCTCAACAGCATGGTCGGATTCGTCGATAATTACGACAGATCGCCTGCGCTTACCTATGAAGGCGTTGTGGATACATCGATGGTTGGAAGCTATCCGATCACGGCTACGGTTACCGATAATTCAGGAAATAGTACCAGCTGGGATATGACGGTGCTTGTGCTTACCGAAAAGCCTCAGCCGCAGGATAATAACACGCGCGTTTCATTTTCTGATTTTATGTCATATTACTGTTATGACAATGTAAGCTATGGGATCGACGTTTCGGCTTGGCAGACAAATGTTGACTATAACGCCGTAAAAAATGAGGGCTGCGAATTTGTAATCATGCGCATGGGATATTGCTATGATCAAATTAAAATGGACGACTATTATTTGCAGAATATGGAAAATGCGACTGCGGCGGGACTTGATGTTGGCGTTTATTTTTACACAACAGCAAATACTGAAGAAAAAGTCAGGGAGCAGGCTCGCTGGATTCTGGAGCAGCTCGACGGCCGCAGTCTTGATTATCCTATCGCTTTCGACTGGGAATCGTGGGGGCAGTTTCAGCAATACGGCATGAATGTCCATGACCTGAACGAGTTGTTTGAGATATTCTGTGAAGAGATCGAAAAGGGCGGATATACGGCAATGCTGTACAGCAGCAAAAATTTTCTAAATAATTTCTGGGAAAATGAAAATAATCGTCCCGTGTGGCTTGCTCATTATGTTGATGAAACCGACTATGACGGGCTTTTCGCGATATGGCAGGCGAGCGCTTACGGCAGGATAGCGGGCATTGAGGGCGATGTTGATATGAATATAAGAATCAAAGATATGCCGCTGAATTAGCAAGATATTCTTGGCATGAATTTAAATTCCCTCCCATATTATGTACAAGGGGAGGGAATTACTTATGTTTAAAAATAAAATTATTAAAGACACGATCTTGCTTACCATAATGCAGCTTGCCCTCGATTCTGCGGCGTTGCTGCTAAACGTTTTTATTACAAGACAACTCGGAGCTTCGGCAATTGGTATTTTTTCGCTTATGGGTTCGTTTCTCGGGCTGGCAGGGATAATTTCAAACGGCAACGCTTTTTTATGTACCAGCCGCCTTATATCTGAAGAATTAGGCAAAAATGGCGGAAATCCAAACCGTGTTCTGTTACACGGCATCAAGCTTTGTATAACGCTCAGCATGGCGGTCTCAATTTTAATATTTATGTTTTCGGGAGTGATCGGCAATAGATTCTTCAGCGGAGCAGCGGTAACGGGTGCGGTTCGTCTTATGCCTGTCGCGCTGATATCAGGAGCGGTCGCGTCCTGTCTGAAAGGATATTTCAACGCCTGCCGTAAAGCGTCTGCGGCAGCGTTCGGTGATATATTGGAATTTTCTGTGCAGTCGGGAGCGATTGTGACGCTTACGCTGCTTACAACTTCTCATGACGAAGCTTCGGTTTGCCGAATAATGATAATTTCAATAATCATCGGTAATCTCTCTTCACTTATATATATGTTGATTCTTTTTGCTAAAAAGCGTATGCACTGCTGTCAAAAGGGGACTCTTTCATTCCGCGACTATGTCGGATTTGCCTTTCCGATAATGGGCGGAGGAATACTTACATCCGTACTAAGCAGCGCCAACGACGCCCTCGTTCCGGTTTGTCTGCGGCAGTATGGAGATTCTCCGGAACAGGCTCTTGCAATGTTCGGAATTTTCGAAGCGATCGTTATCCCAACTCTATTTTTCCCATCGGTAGCATTGTGTTCGCTTTCGGGAATGATAGTTACGGAATCCGCAAGAGCGTCGGCGGCAGGAAACTGTGAACGAATACGAAGCATTGCTTCAAGGCTGATAGAATGCACAACTATCTATTCCGTTTTTTCGGCAGCTGTTATAATGCGGTTTGGAATGCCTATAGGAGAAATGCTGGGAGGCGGCGAAACTGCGGGAAAAATGATAACTGTTATCGCGCCTGTCATTCCGTTCATTTATATGGAAATCGTTCTCGAAGCAATGATAAAGGGAATGGGCTTGCAGGCTTTTTCCTCGCTTAATTATCTTGCAGAATATGTTATAAGAATTTCAACGCTGCTTATCATCGTACCGCATTTTGGATTTGCAGGGATAGCCGTGTCATATTATGCAAGTAATATCTTCGGCAATACGTCAAGGCTTATCAAGCTTATAAAAAGTGCGGATATCGGCTTCAAGCCTGTAAAATGGATTATATCGCCAATATTTTACGCAATTTTGACTATGTTTACAACCGAATTGTTATGCCGTTTAACTATAGGGGCAGGGGAGAAGCTATGGCAGATAATCGGCTTCACGGTCGTATGGCTTATATTGTACGGCGGAATTTTCAGTTTGAATTTTTACTTTAACGCTAAGACTTCAAGCAAAAATTCAAACCAAGCTGCTGTTTGTGCATAATCAACAAAAGTGCAGCTTTGCTGTACTATAAAATGTAGAAATTTTAAAGAAAGCATTGCATTTTATTAACATATGATATATAATAATACTTGTACATTAAATCTGAAAATAATCTAGGACTTGTTTGAAAAATAGCTATATCAGGCTGTCGCCTGACGAGGATTTTCGACGACGCAGACAGTGATTTATGGGCGTTTTGACGAATGTATGGATTTTTTAAACAAGACCTAATAAAGATTAGTATAAATTGTACATAAAACTATGCAAATCCATTTTGGAGGAAAAACATATGAGTAATTACGATGTGACAAAAATCAGAAATATCGCCTTTGCAGGTCATAACGGTTCGGGTAAAACTTCCCTTGCCGAAGCTCTTCTTTATAAAGCCGGCGCATCAGACCGTCTCGGAAAAGTTGCGGAGGGAACTACCGTCTGCGATTACGACCCCGAAGAGATCAAGAGAACCATTTCTATCGGTACTTCTCTGGCTTCTTTTAAATATGACGACTTCAATATCAATCTTCTCGATACTCCCGGTCTGTTCGATTTCGCAGCCGAAATGATCGAGGGAATCCGCGCCGCCGATACTGTTATGATCACTGTTTCTGCAAAATCAGGCGTTAAGGTCGGCACCAGAAAGGCGTATGACGAAGCTGTTAAACAGGGAAAATCAAAGATGTTTGTCATCACTAAGATAGACGATAAGGACGCTAATTTCTTCAACGTTCTTACAGATCTGAAAACCGTTTTCGGTCCGACGGTATGTCCTGTAGTCGTTCCGGTTATCAGCGGTCATGAGATCGTTTCATATGTTAATCTTATTGAAATGAAAGCTTATAAATACGATAGCAAGGGCAATGCGCAGGAAATTGAAATGCCGACAGCCGAGATTTCAGAAAAATTCGAATATCGAATAGAGGGACTTGTCGCGGCAGTTTCAGAGGCTGTTGCGGAAACATCCGACGATCTGATGGAGAAATTTTTCGAGGGAGTTCCTTTTACCCAGAAAGAACTGATAGACGGAATTCACAACGGCATGAACAGGGGAATCATTACTCCAGTCGTTTGCACTTCCGCTGCTGATCTTTCGGGTATTGATATGCTTTTCAAGGAGATCGAACTGCTTCTTCCAAATCCGAATGAAATTTATAAATCGGAAGCATATACGCCTGCAAAAGATGTTGTTGAAATCGACTGTGACGCCGACGCTCCTCTTGCGGCTTATGTTTTCAAGACTGTCGCAGATCCTTTTGTGGGGAAAATGTCGTTTATAAAGGTTGAATCAGGCAGGCTTAGTGCTAATTCCGAAGCTGTTAATTCAACAAGCGGAAATTCTGAAAAAATCGGCAAGCTTTATAAGCTTTGCGGCAAAAAACAAACCGAGATAACAGAAGCTTACGCGGGCGATATTGTGGTTGCCGCAAAAATCATCGCAAATACGGGCGATACGCTTTCAGACGTTTCAAGAATAGTTGAATTCCCGAAAATGAGTTTTCCGAATACCTGTTATTCAATGGCTGTTAAAGCTAAGGCTCAGGGCGACGAGGCTAAAATTTCCACAAGTATGCAGAGGCTGATCGAAGAAGACCCAACTCTTACTTATATTCAGGATGATAATACCAAGGAGCAGATTCTCAGCGGTCTCGGCGAACAGCATCTTGAAATTGCCGTTGCAAAAGTAAAAAGCAAATTTGGTGTTGATATTAAGTTGACTGCGCCTAAAATCGCATATAAGGAAACTATTCGCAAGAAAGTTAAGGTTGAAGGCAAGCACAAGAAGCAGTCAGGCGGTCACGGTCAGTACGGTCATGTCTGGATTGAATTCGAGCCTTGTATAAGCGATACTCTTGTTTTTGAAGAACGTGTGTTCGGAGGAGCTGTTCCTAAAAATTATTTTCCCGCAGTTCAGAAAGGTCTCGAAGATTCTGTGAAGAAAGGCGTTCTTGCTGGCTGTCCTGTAGTCGGACTCAAAGCAATTCTTGTCGACGGCTCATACCATCCGGTTGATTCTTCGGAAATGGCTTTCAAAACAGCGGCTTCAATTGCTTATAAAGAAGGTCTCCGTCAGGCTGATCCGGTAATGCTTGAACCGATTGGTGAACTTAAAGTTACAGCTCCAGATGATAAAACTGGCGATATCATGGGTGATCTTAATAAGCGGCGCGGCAGAGTGCTTGGTATGGAGCCTGTTTCACATGGCGTTACGGCTATAATAGCAGAAGTTCCTGTGAGAGAAATGCATGATTTTGCAATGTATCTTCGTCAAGTCACCAGAGGTTTGGGAAGTTTTACTTTTGAATTTCTCAGATATGAACAGCTTCCAGCCAATTTGCTTACGGAAGTGATTTCAGCGATTCATCTTGAGGAAAAATAAATTGATAATGAGGCGATTTTTTATCCTGTCTTGAAATTTTATCAAGACAGGATAATTTTTGTATTTAGAAAACCCCCGGCTAGGCCGGGGGTTCAGAAAAGCTTAAAGCTATC
>CAJTLC010000005.1 GCA_910576995.1 uncultured Ruminococcus sp. | reverse complement strand
AAGCACTTTTTTGATTTTTTTCTATTTTGCTGTCTACTTTATTGACTATGGTCCAAGCTTTCATAACAACAAGGAGGTTTATCGCAATGAAAGCAAGTCTGCCCTTTAAGTACATCACCGCTGTAAAAGGCGGAAAACACTATGTAGTATTCGACTACAAAGACAACGAAGGCAAAAGGAAAAGAAAATGGGTGGGAACTGATCTTCCTGAGAACTGCAAGAAGAAGGAACTGTCAGCTAAGGTTGACGAGATCGTAGCCGATTTCTATAAGGAATACATCAGCGGAAATATCGTCAAGAGCGAGAAAGCCGTTAAGATGAGGATTTCTGAAGACGGTCAGTCTCTTGAAACAGCTAAGACAGAGTACACATTCACGGAGTTCTTCAAGGTTTGGCTCGAATCTATCAAGCCAACAGTCGCAGAGACAACCTTTGCAGGCTATGAACACACTTCTCACCGTATAATCTCATATTTCGACAGAGTATTTCCTGACATTAAGCTCAGTGAACTGAAAGCAATGGAGCTTCAGCGTTTCTACAATGATATGTATGCAAGCGGTCTTTCGGCTAATACGATCAAGCACTATCACGCAAATATCCATAAATCGCTGAAATATGCGGTGAAGATGGACTTGATAACCGTAAATGAGTCGGAAAAGACGGAGCGTCCTAAAATGGAGAAGTTTGAGGCAATGTTTTATAACGAACAGGAACTTGGACTGCTGTTCAATGCTTTCAGAGGAGATCGTATGGAAATCGTGGTGCTTATCGCAGCCTATTACGGACTTCGCCGCAGCGAGATCATTGGTCTGAGGTGGGACGCTATCGACTTCGACAAGAAAACGATCACTATTCGTGAAAAGGCTTATACTGTAAGAGAGGACGGCAAGGGAGTAACTAAGTTCCATAATCAGCTCAAGACAAGAGCGAGTTACAGAACACTTCCGCTTATACCTTATATAGGAGAGCTTCTGAAAGAGAAGAAAGAGAGAAACGAATATCTCTCCAAGCTCATGAAGCACGAATACTGTCATGATTATGACGATTATATCTGCACCGACAACTTCGGTAATCTTATCACACCCGTTTATGTAACCGACCACTTCGCAAGTATGATCAGAAATCACAGGCTCAAGAAGCTCCGTTTTCACGATCTCAGACATTCATGTGCAAGCCTTCTGCTTGCTAATGGTGTTCCAATGAAAGCAATTCAGGAGTGGTTAGGTCATTCTACATTCCAGGTAACTGCTGATTTTTACAGTCACTTGGAGTTCAATTCAAAGCTCTCCTCGGCAGATGCTATCGCTCAGGCTCTCGGTGCTTGCAATCCTGATACAGAAGAAGCAGGCAGCAGAGCAGAGGATAACAAGCCGACAGATAATGAATGAGAACGCATAAAAAAAGAACCGAGCTTATAAAAAGCCCGATTCTACGCTGATTTTTTTGTGGTGCCGATGGCGGGACTCGAACCCGCACACTTTCGTACTTGATTTTGAGTCAAGCGTGTCTGCCAATTCCACCACATCGGCACATATTGAATTTTATTCTTCTGAAAGACAAGGATATTTCGGTAGATTTTCGGTAGAAGAAAAATGAACCGAACAAGTTCTTTCTACCATAATCTCAGATTTCTTCGTGGTTAAGCCATTAGAGCGATGTTAAAATCAGTCGGAATTCAAAAACTTCAAAAATGGCAAGAGGATTTTGAATCAAACGTCAATCTGTAAACGATCCACGAAAAAACGGTAGAAAAACGGTAGAAAAAACGTAAGCACGAACAAGTCCGTTCTACCAATGCAATCAATAAACCTCGTAGATACGCCGTTGGAGTGAAGCTGAAAAACAATCGGTACTCAAATCCACGAAAAATGGCTAAAGGATTTTGAGTCCACCTCGTCTGCCAATTCCAACACGCCGGCATTTATATTTTTAAATTGTCTCACGATGTCATGTCCGAGAAAACGGATGGACATCATTCCAAAATTATGTCGCTCCACAGCGCCCTTGCGCTTCTAACTAAGACGCCTATAACCGACTTAATTATTATACCATAAATTCTAATACTTGTCAATACCCTGCGAAAAAATTTTTCCATGCAAATCAAGTTTTACTTGTGCGATGTTATGCAAAAGAATGCTTCACCATTTTGAAACCCAAAATTATATATCTATAATCCTCTCTGCATAGGGACAATGTCCCTATGCAGAGAGGATTAGGGGGAGACAGTATCTCCCCTGATAATCAAGAACAAGTAAAAACTTAATTAACCGAAATATCTTTTCAGCAGACCTTCGAAAGCTTTACCGTGACGAGCCTCGTCCTTAGCCATTTCGTGAACCGTATCATGAATAGCGTCCAGATTCAGTTCCTTAGCCCTCTTTGCAAGGTCAAGCTTGCCCTGAGTAGCGCCGTGTTCAGCCGCAACTCTCTTCTCAAGGTTCTCCTTTGTCGAAGCCGAAACGACGTCTCCGAGGAGTTCTGCGAATTTAGCGGCGTGTTCAGCCTCTTCGTAAGCAGCCTTTTCCCAGTAAAGACCGATTTCGGGATAGCCCTCTCTATGAGCAACTCTCGCCATTGCAAGATACATTCCTACTTCCGTGCATTCGCCCGAGAAATTAGCTTTCAAGCCCTCGATTATCTGCTCGTCTGTAACTGCTTTTGCGATTCCGACTTCATGCTCGCAAGCAAAAACGAGATTTCCTTCTTCCTTTTTCTCAATAAACTTAGAACCCGGAACGCCGCACTGGGGGCATTTTTCGGGAGCGGAATCACCCTCGTGAACATATCCGCAAACAGGACAAACATATTTAGCCATAATAATTACCTCCATTATATATTGTATATTATGTATATAACTTGCTGTCAAAGTATTTATACAGACAAGTTATTCAACACCATGTTTAACTCTGTCGTGTTCTTCAGCGCGCTTTCCGTCGTTGAAGCGGTCAAGAGTACCCACCAGATAGCCGGTAATACGCCTTACGCGGTCAAACGGAACGTTCTGAAATTCATATTTCAGATCAACGTAATCTCCGTCGACAGTCACGGTCATTTCGTTGATTATTCTGTCGCTGTACTTTTCCTCGCCATACTTTATATATTCGTTTATTTCTTCCTGCGGAAGATTTCCGCCGATAACATTCACTTTCATCTTACAGCCTCCTGCATGATAATTATCATTTCTATCACATACTCTGTCAGGAGCATGACGCCAAGAATGCATAGTTACATTTTAGTGTCAACACGTCCTAAATCGGTACTTGACATTTGACTGAATATATTGTATCATAATTAGAGAAAAAAATCTGTTGCAATTGCAACATAAGGAGAGAAAAATGTTAGCGAACAATAACACATTATTCAAGGGCGTTACTAATAAAGATCGAATGCGCATGATCGAATGCTTCAACGCCGAAACCAAAAAATTCCGCGCAGGGAGCTGTATCGCCGATTTCTCTATACCACGCGGAAAAATAGGCGTTATTCTTAAAGGAAACGCCGAAATAATCCGCTATGACATCAACGGTGTGAGAAGTATTATCGAAACTCTGGGCGAACAGGATATTTTTGGGGATTTTTTCACTTATTCAACTTCTAAAAAAAGCACAGTGGAAATCGTTGCGGAATCCGACTGCGAGATACTTTTCATGCTGCGCTCCGAACTCATGAAAAGATGCGAAAAAGCCTGCCAATGCCATTCGCAGGTGGTCGAAAATATGCTCGATCTCATGACCGAAAAAGCGATCTCGCTAAGCGAGCGAATAGAAGTTCTTAGTCAGCGGACAATCGAGGACAAGCTTCTCAGCTTCTTGCAGATCGTGGAAAATAATACTGCCTCCGGAAAACAGCCGCAGATACCGTTTTCGACGACTGCCCTGTCGGATTATCTCTGTGTAAACCGAAGCGCGCTCCAGCGTGAAATGGCGAAGCTGAAAAAGTCGGGCGTTCTCACTATTTCCAAGAGAAAGTTTAAGCTAAACCGTTAAACTGCACAAAATTGATTTGATCAATAAGCTGTTTTTTCATATTTATTCCAGACTATTTGTGCTTAAATTGACATATAAATAAAGATATGATATAATTAAATTAAGAATTTTCATACAGCAATGAAAGGATAAAAATATGATCTGGGAATTCATAAAATCCATAATTCTCGGTATTGTCGAGGGCATTACCGAATGGCTGCCCGTCAGCAGTACCGGTCATCTGATACTGGTGAACGAATTTTTGCAGCTAAACGTAAGCGACGACACCGATGTAAACGAAAGTTTTATTAATATGTTTAACGTGGTCATACAGCTTGGCGCGATCATGGCTGTTGTGCTGATCTTCTGGAAGAAACTTTTCCCTTTTGGCAGAAAAAACAATCAGCATCCTTGGAAAAAAGACGGCTTCGGCGCTTGTGTAAAAGCAGATATAATGCAGATGTGGTTTAAGGTCATCGCCGCCTGTCTGCCTGCCGCTGTGATCGGAGTTCTCTTTGACGACGTATTTGAGGCGCTTTTCTACCGTCCATGGGTGATCGCGATCGCACTTATCGTTTTCGGAATCGCGTTCATCATTATCGAAAATCGCAACAAAAACAAATCCGCAAAAGTGAACACAATAAACGAACTTACATATCAAGCGGCTTTCATAATCGGATTATTCCAGCTTATCGCCGCCATTTTTCCCGGCACTTCGCGTTCGGGAGCAACAATTCTCGGCGCGCTTCTTATCGGAATTTCCAGAACCGTCGCGGCTGAATTCACATTCTATCTCGCTGTTCCCGTAATGTTCGGCGCAAGTCTTTTAAAGATCGTAAAATACGACGGCGGATTTACAGGCACGCAGATCGGTATCCTCCTTATCGGAATGCTTGTGGCGTTTCTCGTTTCTGTTGTCGTCATAAAATTCCTCATGGACTACATCAAAAAGCATGATTTTAAGGTATTTGGCTGGTACCGAATCATTCTTGGAATACTTGTTCTCGTCTACTTTGGAGTTAAAGCGTTCGCCTAACTAAGAACCTGTCTTCACAAGCTGTAGCGCATGTCTTTTCGGCAAATTTTGCCGATTGCTGCGTCAAAAATCCTTGCTATATGACCGTAAAGAACACCCGTAGTGCGTCAGTATGCCTGCGAATTTTTTCCTTGCACTCGACAAAATTATGCTCGAAAATCCGCACACTTATCTTGTGAAGACAGGTTCTAAAAAATCCCGAAAGCGTTATGCCTTCGGGATTTTTTATTACTGATATGCTGAAGTGATTCCGAAATACTCCTCAAGAGTGAGATATGGATCGCCTGCCGCTGAAGCCGCGTCGCGAATAAGCTTTGCATTCTCCTTGCCCACATAGCGAATGTGCCAAGGCTCGTACTTATATCCCGTAACGCCCTGCTTACCCTGCGGATAGCGAATTATAAATCCGTATTCCGTGCAGTGTTCCTCAAGCCAGATTGCTTCGGGTGTGCCAATAAACGCGTCGCTAATCTCGTTTACGTCTATCGCCAGACCGGTCTGATGCTCTGAAAATCCCGGACGCGCTGAAAAAGTATCAGCGGTAGCTTGTCCATTAGTAGCTACATAATCGTTGTAGATAGCCTCCTGAGTTTCATAGGAACGGAATCCCGACGAAATGTAAATATTTAAACCATCATTAGCCGCCCCGCTCGCAAGTTCCTGAAACGCCGAATAAGTATCACCTGTAAGTCCGCCCGGATTATAAGAAGCAGGCAGACCATAAGTTTTATTTGCAATAAGAATTCCGTCTATATATGTCACGCCGTCTATCTGCTGAGAACCCTCCGACTTTTTAACGGTAACGCTGACCTGAGCGCCGAGAGAGGGATTATCCGCGGAAGCGACCTTTATAATACATGTGCCTTCGCCGACTCCGGTGATATTTCCGATGCTGTCGACCGTAGCCACAGCCGTATTGGAACTTGTCCAGACTTCGTTGATAGTTTCCGAAACAACAGGATATTGCTTTATCTGACCAACGCTGATCTCTGCGGAAGTATAACTGAGAGTAATTCCGCTGACTGTCGCTCCGCCGGAGTTATTTCCACCGCCGTTGTTTCCTGCGCCGCCGTTATTGCCGGCAGGAGTTTTCGTAGTCGGAGTATTTATATTTGCACCGGGCTTATTTGCGCCCGAAGCGATTCCCGTACGCTTAACGCCGGAAAATCCGCCGCCCGAAACCGTAGTAGTTTCGGTAGTATCATCATTTTCACCAGTAGAAGCCGCCGCCTCCGATGTCTGAACGCCGCTTGTAATATCCGTCGTATTTTCAGCAATACCGCTTGAAATGCTCAGTTCCGAATCCTCGCTTTCGTCAGCCGGTACGTCTTTACCGCACGCCGCCATACCCATAAGACAGATAAGCGAAGCAGTAAACGCCGTAATACGCTTAAAGTTGCTTTTCATTTTGTCATCTCCCAATTGTAAGTCTTGATCGGAAATTATTCTGATCATATTTATTATAGCACACTATTTCCCAAATGTAAAGCCCTTTTTCAAAATTTTGCACACAGATCAATTTTTACTTGTGCTGCGTTATACGATGGAAGCAGTTCCCCTATGCCCACTGCAAAATCCTTTTAAAAACCAATATTAAAAATATAATGCACCCATTCGGGTGCATTATATTTTTTTAATTTCGGGATTCATAAGAGACAACGCCCTTTATGCAGAAGGAGTTTCCCATGATAATCCAGCGCAAGTAAAAATTGATCTGAATAAATTAATTTAAAAGTCCGCAGAAACTTTCGATATAAACGTCCGCCGAAGCCGCCCAGCTATTATCGCACTTCATAGCGCGTTTAACAAGAGCCGCCCATTTTTTGCGGTCATTGTAATCTCTTTTCGCACGCCGAATCGCGTCGAGCATATCGTCGGCATTAAAAGTTTTAAATGAAAATCCATTTCCGTTCAAGCCGCCGTTATCACGCACAGTATCGCGCAGTCCGCCCGTTTCGCGAACTATCGGCGCAGTTCCGTAACGCATAGCAATCATCTGAGCAAGACCGCACGGCTCGCTTTGACTTGGCATGAGAAACATATCCGCACTCGCATATATCCTATGAGCAAGTTCCGGGACAAATCCCGTCGTAACTGAAACCCTGTCAGGATATCTGCGCGACATCTCAATGAAGAAATCCTCATATATTTTTTCGCCGCTTCCAAGCACGACAATTTTAAATCCGCAGTTTATGATCTCCTCAAAAGCGCAGCGGATAAGGTCGATGCCTTTATGCCGTACAAATCGCGTAACTATGCCCAAAAGCGGCTCTTCTCCATCTGAAAATCCAAGTTCGTTCAAAAGTTCCGACTTGCATTTTGCCTTTCCCGAAATATCGTTTTCAGAAAAATGCCATGCGATATACGGATCCTTTTCGGGATCATAAAGATCGGTATCAATGCCGTTGAGAATTCCTTTTAACTTATACCGCTTATCAGCAAGAATCCGATCAAGACCGCAGGCGTACCATGGGTCAAGAATTTCCATAGCATAAGAAGGCGAAACAGTTATTATTCCGTCAGCCGTCTCAATTGCGCCTTTAAGCATATTGATATAGCCGTCATATTCGAGAATCCCTGAATTATAAGCAGGAATCCCCATAAGTTCGTTGAGGACTTCCCTGCCGTATCTGCCCTGATATTCAATATTATGAATAGTCATGGTTATTTTCAGCTTGTCATAGCCCTGAAGATACCTGTAATAAACGTGAAAATAAACGGGAATAAGCGCGGTCTGCCAATCGTTGCAGCTTATAATATCAGGCTTGAAATCAATAAATTTCAGCATTTCGAGAACAGCCCTGCCGAAAAATACAAATCTTTCGCAGTCGTCGTAAAATCCATACAGACCGTCTCTGTTATAATAATATTCGTTATCTATAAAAAAATATGTAACGTTATTTTTCTCCGTCATATAAATTCCGCAGTACTGTTTACGCCATGAAACATCCACCGTAAGATTAGCGATAAATTCCATTTCTCCGCGCAATTCGGAATCAATAGCCTTATAAAGCGGCATCACGACCGCGCAGTTATGCCCCTTTGCGCTTATAGCTTTCGGCAGAGAACCCACTACGTCGGCAAGACCGCCGGAGGCTGCATATGGAACAGCCTCGCTGGCAGCAAAAAGTATATTCATACGTTCGTCTTCCCTTTGTCACGCCGCTTATATTTTGCCGTTTTTGCCGATATACAGCGGATAAGTCTCCGAACCCGTCAAAGATTTCTCGTCGCTGATCTCGACGTTCTTATCCGTGATAACGGAAGAAATGTTGCATCCGCTGCCGATCTTCGCGCCCTGCATGATAACAGAATCCTTGACAACAGTGTCCTTACCTATCTTAACGCCGCGGAAGATCACTGAATTTTCAACAGTACCCTCGATAATGCAGCCGTCCGCAATAAGCGAATTTTTGATATTCGATTCCAGACCATACTTAGCGGGACCATTATCGCCGACTTTCGTATAAACAGGCATATCTATCTTAAAGAGCGCGTTTCTCTTTTCGGCGTCCAGAAGCATTTTATTAGCCGCAAAATAATTCTCGACGCTGTCGATTTTCACAAAGAAATCCTTATGTTCGTAACCCATTATCTTATAACCGCTGTTTTTATTCTGGAGAATTTCTCTTGTAAAGCTATAGAGATTTCTGCTTGCGGCGTCGTCAACTACCTGACGGAGGAAATCCTTGCTGATGATCAGCATTTCCAGCCACTGATTACATTCTCCTGAAATTTTCGGCGCAACCAAAACGTCGCTTACGGTATTGTCCTCATTGAACTGAAGAATAGTCGTACCTGCATTCTTCTCGCTGTCGTAATAGCCCTTGCTGTAAATAAGCGTTATATCTGCTTCAGTCTCCATATGCTGACGGAGGACGGGATTAAAATCAATAGTCGCAACCACATCGCAGTTTGAAAGTATCACATACTGCGCCTTGGAATGCTCGACAAAACTCCATACATTATTAAGAGCGTCCAGTCTGCCCTTATAAATTCCACCCGTCTGGCTGTATGGCGGAAGAAGATGAAGTCCGCCTTTTTTACGCGCAAGATCCCAGTCTCTTCCCGAACCGAGGTGGTCAAGCAAAGAGCCGTAATTCGACTTCGTGATAACTCCGACTTCTGAAACGCCCGAATTCACGAAATTTGAAAGCGGGAAATCGATAAGTCTGTACCTGCCGCCGAAAGGGATAGAACCCATAGTTCTCTGCTTTGTAAGTTCGCTTACATAGGAATCGTGCATACTTGCAAAAATCAAACCCAAAACATTATAATTAACACTGCTCATTGTTATACCTCCGCTCAGATGTTTTCGCTGATGATCTGCTTGGGATCAACGGATTTTCCGTCAGACACAGTAACGTTGTGTCCAACTACCGCAATACCCCAATCGTCCCTGTTTTCGACCATTTCGGGGCTTTTTCCTATATGAGCGCCGCTTTCGATAACACAGTCGCTTCCGACGATGGCGTATTCAACCACAGCACCGGACTTAATGACCGTACCGGGCATGATTATGCTGTAATTTACAGTTGCACCCTCTTCAACGGTAACGCCTGCAAACAGAACGGAGAAATCGACCGAGCCGTCAACGGAACTTCCCTCAGCGATCATGGAGTTTTCCACATGAGCGTTCTCGCCCATATACTGCGGCGGCATATAGCTGCTTCTGGAGTAGATCTTCCAGCTCTTGTCAAAAAGATCGAGAGGTACGCTGGGGCTAAGAAGATCCATATTCGCCTCCCAAAGCGAATCCAGCGTTCCGACATCCTTCCAGTATCCCTCGAATTCATAAGCGAAAAGACGCTGTTTATCGCGGAGCATTGAAGTAATGATATCCTTTCCGAAATCCTTCGACCAACTTTCGCCGCGCTCGCGTTTTGCGTTGGCGTCGTTTTCATTTTCAATGAGGTATTTCTCAATTTTTTTCCAGCTGAAAACATATATACCCATAGAAGCGAGAGTTGATTTTGGCTCCTTCGGCTTCTCAACAAAATCAACGACTTTATTGTTTTCGTCGCATATCATAATTCCAAAACGCGAAGCCTCCGCAAGCGGAACATCAATAACGGAAATGGTGCAGTCCGCGTCATTGGCAATATGGAAATCGACCATTTTCGAATAGTCCATTTTATAGATATGATCGCCGCCGAGTACTACAACGTAATCAGGGTCGTAGCGCTTGATGAAATTCATGTTCTGGTAGATCGCATTGGCAGTACCCTCGTACCATGACGCGCCCGCCTGAGATTCATAAGGCGGAAGAACATGAACTCCGCCGTTCATTTTATCCAGATCCCATGGCTGACCGTTGCCGATATACTCGTTGAGAACAAGGGGCTGATACTGAGTAAGAACGCCCACAGTATCGATACCGGAATTTGTGCAGTTTGAGAGAGGGAAATCGATAAGTCTGTATTTTCCGCCGTAGGGAACAGCAGGTTTAGCCACATTTTTCGTAAGAGCGTACAGTCTGCTTCCTTGACCGCCTGCAAGGAGCATTGCTACAACTTTTTTCTTGGTGTACATAAATATTCCTCCTGATACTCAGAATCTGCCTTGCACACGTACGCAAAAACCGGTTCTGATATTGATAGATAAATATATATTATTTAATTAACGGGAATCAAGCGGATATGCAAAAGTATTTCAAGATCCGCCAATTCCGATTATTTTTCTTCAACAGATTTTTTCCTGCGTCCTGCCGTTGATTTTTTAGTTTTAGCGGAAGTTTCTTCGGATTCTGCCGGCTTTTTCACTGATTTTCTTTTCGGTGCAGCCTTGAGATACATTACGGAAAGAGGCGCAAGCGTCATGGAAATGCTGTATTCAAAACCGTGCATCGGTTCTTTTTCAGCCTTATACGATCTTGCTGACGCGCCGCTTCCGCCGAATTCAGCCGCGTCCGTATTCAGAACTACCTTATAAGTTCCCTTATCAGGCACGCCTATACGGTAATTTTCACGTTTGACAGGTACGAAATTGCAGACCGCGATAATTTCGCTGCCGTCGTCGTCGATACGTCTGAACGCGATAACGCTCTGCTTATAATCGTCATTGGAAATCCAGCTGAAACCGCTCCATGAGTCGTCATTCTGCCACAAAGGAGAATTTTCGACATAAAATTTGTTAAGCTTTTCCGTAAATTTCAGCATATTTTTATGGGGAGCGGAATCGAGAAGTCCCCATTCAAGCTGCGCTTTGTAATTCCACTCGCTGCTCTGGGCGAATTCCTGACCCATAAACAGAAGCTTTTTACCCGGATGAGCCATCATATAAGCCATGAAAGCGCGGTATGAAGCAAATTTATCGACTTCATAGCCCGGCATTTTATTGATCATCGAGCATTTTCCGTAAACGACCTCGTCATGCGAGATCGGCAGGATATAATTCTCGGAGAAAGCGTAGAAGAAAGAGAAAGTCAGCTTATCATGGTTAAACGAACGATAGATCGGATCGAGAGACATATAGCTGAGCATATCGTTCATCCAACCCATATTCCACTTGAAATTAAAGCCGAGTCCGCCGATATCGGTAGGTTTCGTGACCATTGGCCAAGCCGTTGATTCTTCAGCGACCATGAGGGCTTCGGGGTGTTTTGAGAAAATGGCTTCATTAAGTCTTTTGAGGAATTCCACTGCTTCGAGATTCTCGTTTCCACCGTGGATATTTGCAGTCCATTCGCCGTCGCGTCTGTCGTAGTCGAGATAAAGCATGGACGCCACGGCGTCGACTCTCAGACCGTCGACGTGCATTTCCGTAAACCAGTAATTCGCGCTGGATATGAGGAAAGAGCAGACTTCCGCCTTGCCGTAGTCGAAAACGTGAGTTCCCCAAGCCTTGTGTTCTTTCTTTTTGCTGTCCGTATATTCGTAACAGCAGGTGCCGTCGAATTCATACAGACCTGCAGCGTCTTTCGGGAAATGCGCAGGAACCCAGTCAAGAATAACGCCGATGCCCGCTTCGTGGAGCATATCCACCATTCTGCGGAAATCGTCGGGAGTACCGTAACGGGAAGTGGGCGCAAAATAGCCCGTTACCTGATATCCCCAAGAGCCGTCGAAAGGAAATTCCGTAAGCGGCATAAATTCCACATGAGTATACGACATCTTTTTGAGATACGGAATTATCTCTTCGGCAAAAGTTATATAAGAAATAAAGACTTCTTCTTCGCCGGAGTTTTTCCAAGAATTTAGATGAACCTCGTAGACGTTCATAGGACTTTTATAAACGTTCCTGCTTTTTTTAGATTCAAACCAAGCGGAGTCGTTCCACTCGTAGCTGCTCTCGTAAATTTTCGAAGCAGTACCGGGACGCGTTTCAAAATGAGGAGCATACGGATCGGATTTCAGGAGAATTTTACCCTCGCGCGTTTCGATACTGTACTTATAAATATCAAACTGTTCCAACTTTGAGATCTCCGCCTCCCAAATGCCGTCCGCAATTAACTTCATGGGAGCTTTTGATCGATCCCATTTATTGAAATCTCCGACAACGGAAATGCTTATAGCATTAGGAGCCCATACTCTGAAGGTAAAAACCTTTCCTCTTCCTTTTTTTCTTGAATGTGCGCCAAAAAATTTCCATGCCTCATAATTTTTACCCTGATAAAAAAGGTAGAGCGGAAAATCATTTTGATTGTTATTTTTATTTACTGACATTAAAACAGCCCCCCTTGCTATATCACCTATAGCAGTATTACCTATAGTTATTTTACCAGAATATGCAAAAATATTCAAGCTTTTTTGCAAAATTGCACAAAAATTCAGACAATACCATAAATATTAGTTGTGATTTTTGTGCGTTTTGCCATAATATGCCATATAACTTCACTCTTTATTTGTACACACAAACATAATTGAATCAGAGAAATGGCGTGCAGCTTATTCTACGAATACAAGTTCTCAGCGAACTATCTTTATTCCTATTACTGTAACGTCGTCGGGACGCACAGAGGGATTGAATACCGCCGCTTTTTTCGCTATCGAACGAACTATTTCTTTGATGTCGCTGCTGCCGAGAAGAAGTTCCTTTATGAATAAATGCGCATTTTCGCCTATTCCGTCGGAAAACATTATTATCATATCGTCCGCGTCAAAATCGTACTGAGCAGTATAGATTTCCGCCTGACCTGTTATCCCTATGGGGAAAGTAGGCGCAGATATTTTTATAACGTCGCCGTTTTTCTTTATTATAGTTGACGCCGCTCCCGATTTTATCGACGTCATGACGCATTTGTCAAGGTCGAGCCTGACAGAATCAAACGTAGCGAACGATTCTTCGCGCGACTTTGTAACCATTACGGAATTAATCAGCCGAACCGCCGACGAAAATTCCATGCCGCCGCAGATAAGCTTACGAAACATTCCGATAACCATATGAGAATCGACCGCCGCATTTTTTCCCGTTCCCATTCCGTCAGAAAGCACGATGTATTTCACGCCTTCGCCGTCCGAAAATACGGCGGTGCTGTCGCCGCTGACCTCCCCTGCCCGCGAGCCTGCGGAAAAGATTTCCGTATTGTAAGCAGGCGGTTCGTAAAGACTCACTCGCATTTCTTTCGCGGAATTCACTTTCGGAGACGACATCAGCCGCACGTCAAGACAATCGGACGCAAGATCGCATATTCTCTCCGGACTTTCCGGAATTTCGCTGATCTCAAAATAGATTTCAGCAATAAGACGGTTTGCCGAATTATAGTACGCTTCAACACGCAGCGGCTTAATTCCATGATCGCTCAGATACTCAAATACTGCGCGGCTTTTTGACGCAGAATATCGGATATCGTTTTTTTCCTCCGAACACCGCACGAGTTCACCCATTATCTTCAATTGTTCATTCAAAAGTTCACGGTCGTCGGAAAATCTCAGTTTCATAAGCTGATCGGCTATCCTGCCACGCATATTTTTTTCGAGTTCTTCCGCAATTTTCTGCCTGTTAGCGCAGTCTTCGGGCAGTATCGGTATTATCTCTTCGGCAGATTCGCAGTCCAGACGGCATATGCTCCGTCTGTAGCAGTCGCCGCATATTTTCTTCACCCTGTCTTTATCCGAGCAGTCATGTTTATGTACAGTAGCAAGAGCAGCCGCTATCCTGCCCGAATCAAGTCTTACAGCCTCGATAATATCAGACAAAAAATTTCTTTTTTCCGCATCTATATCAGTCTGACCACTGCCTGCCGATTCTGAAGCGGATACCCATTTATCTGAATAATGAGGAGCGGCGACAACAAACAGAGAAACTCCGCATATAATACTTAGAGTCATCTGCATTTCCGCAGCCGAACCCGTGAGTACGCACAGCATAAAGCATGAAAGCGCAAAAAAAACAGCCGAAAATACGATTCGTCTGTGGCTGAGGAATCCCGCAAGAAAGCCCGCAAGAGGCAGCATTGCGGCAGTTGTGCCGAGTTCAGCCGACGCAAACAACGCTCCCGCAGCGGACAGCGCCCCCACTACAATGCCGCCGAGACTGCGGTAGAAAAACGCCGCTCCCAGAGTGAACGCCGTTCCCGAAATTATTCCGAGATTCACCGCGTCCAGTCTTATCGAACACAAAGAAGCCGTGAATACGATATATACTATCCCATATGCGCAGCCCGACGCGCCGCTCAGGTCGATGACCTTTTTTGACCCGAAACTTGCGGCAAGCCGATTCAGCGATGAAGCGGTAAAACCTCCAATCGCCCCGTAAAAGGCGTAAAACAGAAGTTTTTCGGAAAACTCTCCTATAAGAACCGAAACTGCCGCTCCGGATATGCAGACGGATACAGCCGTAATTATGCCGCAGGGCGCGGGCGAATTTCCGCGTTCCGTAAACATTTTTACCGATATTATGATCATCATCGCCGCTAATTTCACAATACTTTTACCCACGGAATCGGAAACTATGCACCGCATTACAGCCCCGATAAATGCCGCCGCCGAATAAGGAAGCGGAAATGCCCCGCACAGCGAAATATCGGCAAAAGAAGCTACTCCTCCTATGCTTGATCCCGACAAAACGAATCCTCCGGTCGCCGATAATAATATTCCAATCATTGGTTTGAATACCGCAAAACGTCCTGCTCTTTTTAACATAATCTACCACCTCGGAGTTTATTATAACACATAGAAAGCGCATATTTTGTCGGAATAATAACATGATTTTTATATATAGCAATATAGTTATAAACTGCACTGCAAACCGCTAATGAGCAAGCCATACAACCTTATTTCGCGTTCGTTCGAACTTGTACAATGTACCTATGCACTATTTATGAGTTCTGATAAACATATTCCCTTTGATACGCCGATATAAGCAAAAATATATAATTGCAAAAACAGCCATATTGACAAAAAAAAGACAATAAGCTATAATGACATTACAGTCAGCGGCGTACATCAGCCGGCAGATACGCAGCTGTTACAGTCGATATTAAAAAGCAATATAATATAGTCAAACAACTTGAAAAGCAATGAAGTGAAACGATGAAAATGCGCCACCGCTTCGTTGTCGTCCTTGCCGTTCGACAGCACGCCTGTGTCACCTGCCTTGCTGTGATGCATTTTCATTCGTTTACTTTTCATCGCTTTTCAAGTTGTCTGACTATACATATACTACAGGAGGTATCATTATGGAGTTCATCACTCTTCCCATTATTATGATCGCAGCCGCAGCGCTTTTGCTGATCATCATTCTTGCAACCGGTTACATCAAAGCTCCGCCCGATATGGCGTTCATTATTTCCGGTTTGCGCCGAAAGATAATAATAGGCAAAGCAAGTATCCGCATCCCGTTCTTCGAGCGCGTGGATAAACTGAAACTCCAGCTTATCGCCGTTGACGTTAAAACTTCAAGCGCAGTGCCTACAGCAGATTACATCAACATCAACGTTGACGCCAACGTTAATGTAAAAGTAAGCAGCGATCCGATACTTATTAAACTCGGCGCGGAAAACTTCCTCAACAAGGAAACGGGCTATATCGCGAAAGTTGCACGAGAAGTTCTTGAGGGAAATATGCGTGAGATCGTCGGACAGATGACTCTCGAAGCGATGGTAAACGACCGTAAGGCTTTTGCAGAAAAGGTTCAGGAAAACGCCGCTCCCGACCTCAACAGAATGGGACTGGAGATAGTTTCGTTCAATGTGCAGAATTTTACCGACGATCAGAATCTTATTGAAAATCTCGGTATCGACAATACCACAAAAATTCAGAAAAAAGCCGCTATTGCAAGGGCAGAATCCGAAAAGGAAATAGAGATAGCAAAGGCGCAGGCTAAGAAAGAAGCAAACGACGCCAAGGTTCTCGCTGAAACGGAAATTGCGCAGAAAAATAATCAGCTTGCTATCCGTCAGGCGGAACTGAAAAAAGAAGCCGATACACAGCTTGCTATCGCCGACGCCGCTTATGAGATACAGCGCGAAGAACAGCGCCGCTCTATCGAGGTATCGAAGTATAACGCCGATATCGCCGCGTCTGAAAAGGACGTTGAATTGAAAACAAAAGAAGCCGAAGTTATGGAAAAGGCTCTCGACGCCGACATCAAGAAGAAAGCCGAAGCCGATAAGTACAGAGTTCAGCAATTGTCCGACGCGAAACTCTATCAGCTAAAAAAGGAAGCCGAAGCCGATCGTTTCCAGCGCGAACAGGAGGCGGAAGCTCAGAAAGCTGAAGCGGAAGCTCAGAAATTCGCCAGAATGCAGGAGGCGGAAGGTATTGCAGCCGTAGGTCAGGCAGAAGCCGACGCAATACGCGCTAAAAGTCTTGCCGAAGCCGAGGGTATCAATGCCAAGGCGGAAGCAATGAAGAAATACGGAGAAGCGGCTGTTCTTGAAATGTATTTCAAGGCGCTCCCCGATATCGTTAAAAATGCCGCCGCTCCCCTTGAAAACGTTGACCGCATAACCATGTACGGCGACGGAAATTCAAGCAGGATGGTGGGCGATATTATAAGTTCGACAGCCAAGATAACCGACGGACTTTCGGAGGCGACAGGCGTTGATATCAAATCCGTTCTCGCAGGATTTCTGGGAGGTTTAAAAAGTCAGGAAACGCCTGTTTCGGAAACGGCTGTACCTGATAATTTCGAAGAAGTATAATATCTACAGCAATTTCACTTTAGGGCTTGTTTGAAAAATAGCTATGTTCGGAAAAATGCACAGAAATTGCCGGATGCTAGGAGTGAATCCGCAGGCGGGCTGACGCCCGGTGACGACGACAACGCAGCTATGAGAAATTTTTATCAGCGAACTCTTCTTTATCTAAAGTGGAATTGCTATAAGGAGGCATGATCTGCAATCATGTCTCCTTTTTTCGTATACTATTGATTTTAGACCCTGTCCACATAAGAAATTCCGCACGTCAGCTCTGCATATAGCATTGTCAGCCAAATCAAAGATTTGGAACACTGCTTATTTTCGGTAAAAATATGCTTTAGAGCGTATTCATATAAAATAAATGTGCACAATTTCCTATGTGAACAGGATCTTAATGAATTAGAGCGTATTCACATAAGATAATTATTAAAATTATAAACAGAATTTTCACAAACGTCATAACAAGCCTTATGGCTCTTTCATGAACGCTGCCCTCCGCAAGCAGTTCGATAGTCGCGCCTCCGTCAAGAAAACTAAACGGCAGCAGATTGAAAATTCCCTCTGCAAGATTAAACGCGCAAATATAACCGTTTATGCCGAAAATACGAAGAATTGCGAAGATAAGCAGATTAACGGCAGGTCCGCACATCAGCACGGCTATCCCCTCTTTTATATTTCTGCATGGCGAAGCGGTCATTTTAATTCCGAAACAACTGAGTTCAACGGAACGAAGTTCGCCGCCCAAAAGCTTTAAAGCAAGAATATGACCGATCTCATGGACTATACACGATATGTAAAACGCTGATATCAGACGACCGTCGCGCAAAAGAAAAAGCAGCGCGTTGAATACCAGAAACGAATACCTGATCTTTATTTTTGTCATCTGTTTTTGATAAATTCAATTATATGATCGACGGGATTCGGAATAATATTTTTGTCAACGGCTGAAATTTTTCGCAGAAATCCGATCAGTTCTTCCGCAGTTTCGGGCCGGACGATATTTAGCACAACAAGTCCCGCCGCAATTATCAGACACAGCACGGCCTGCATGGATACGATATCGTCTGCTCGTCCTTCACGCCGCCTGCGGAAATCCTCCTCATACAGCTTTTCAGTATTATCTTCGTCGGAAATTATTGCCTCCTCTTCCATTTCTTCGGCGATCCCTTCTCCTACGGCATAATCTTTTTCCAAAACAATATTTTCGTTCATGTCCGCACCTCCTAACTAATTCATATGCGCCTTTATAATAAATATGCAGGTATCCGACGTATAAGAACCTGTCTTCACAAGCTGTAGCGCACGTCTTTTCGGCAAATTTTGCCGATTGCTGCGTCAAAAATCCTTGTCATACGTCAGTATGCCTGCGAATTTTTTCCTTGCACTCGGCAAAATTATGCTCGAAAATCCGCACACAAACCTTGTGAAGACAGGTTCTAAAACTTTGTATGATGCACTTGACTTTTTTTCCGAATTATGCTAAAATCATGATGAATAGTTAGATTAAAAATGAAGGAAGAAAATTTGACCTTTAAGGGTGATGTTTATGATATGGTTAATGGTAGCGATCATGTTTGCCGGTTCGGCTTTTACGCTCTGCTGCGCGATCTATGGTATATTGAAACTGCGCGAAGATCCATTGGAAATTTATGAAAGAAAGGCGCTTATCTGCGCCGCGGGAGTTCCTGCGCTGAATGCTGCGGCAATGCTTGCTCAAAATGAAAGAACGGCGCTTATTTTATTCGGACTCTATAATATCTGCGAAACCTGTACCGCATTATGCCTATTATTATTCATCAGGAGATATATGGGCATTACAAGATCATTGGGAAAATTTAAAAGGCTGATTTACATCGCCGCTGCCATAGACGCCGTTATGATGCTGATCAATCCGTTTTTCAGCTTCCTATTCAAGGTTGAGCCGTATTATGACAAATTCGGATCGGTATTCTATCGTTCTTCCCATATGATGCCGTCATATTATTATCATGCGGCGCTGACTACGTTAATCATTATTGCTATACTTGCAATGCTGCTAAGACGAATGATCATCGCTCCAAAAGCATATGTTATAAAATACAGTTCTGTTTTCCTGTCGCTTGCCGCAATCGCAGCTATCGGAACGATATATATCTGTCTCGATCTGAAGTTCGACTACTCGCTGATGCTTTATCCGCTCGTTGTATTTTTAATTTTTTATTTTTCGCTCATATACGTTCCGCGCGGGCTTATGGAACGTCTTATGTTCTTCACAGTCGCAAATATGAAAGACGGCATCGTCTGCATAGATATAGATTCCAAGATCGTCCATGCAAACAAAGCGGCGCGTGATTTCTGCGAAGCCGATATAGATATTCAGACTCTTGATAATCAGGTCAGAAAATGGCTTATTGAAAATATCGAGCCGAATATTTCCGTTCACGTCTGGGAAACCAAAAGGCGTATCGACGGTCAGAAACACTATTTTACAATTGAATATCACCGTATCTATGACAGTTCCGTAAAATATCTTGGCTGCTTTTTCCTTATCCACGACAGGACTGAAGAGTACATCAAATATACCGCTGAAAAATACAAAGCAACGCATGATATGCTGACTGGACTTTACAATAAGGAATGTTTCTGCGAATGCGTAAGAGACCGGCTGAATAACGATACTGAAACCGGATATTATATTATTGTCACCGACGTGAAAAATTTCAAGATAGTAAACGACGTTTTCGGTGTTGAGGCAGGCGACAGGCTTCTTAAAAAGATCTCCGATATAACTGCGCAGCTTGGCGGAAGCGACTGTATTTACGGACGTCTTACGGGAGACAGATTTTCAATCTGTATGCCGAAATCAAGGTTTTCGGAGGAAGAATTGCTTGAAACTTATTCCGCTGTCGATTCGTTTCTGGAAACCGCCGCTTTCAAAACTCATATCCATATCGGCGTATATGAAGTTACAGACCGTTCGCTGCGCGTTTCCGTAATGTGCGATCACGCTAATCTGGCGATCAAAAAAATAAAGGACAGTTACCGCAGCTTCGTTGCATATTATGACAGCGAACTCCGTGAAAATTTTATCAACGAACACAAAGTTATAAGCGAATTTGAAAAGGCGATCGCCGACGATCAGTTTCAGCCGTACATACAGCCGCAGATCGCCTCAAACGGCAATATCATGGGCGGCGAATCCCTTGTTCGCTGGGTTCATCCTAAAGAAGGCATGATACCTCCCGATAAGTTCATCAAGCTGTTCGAGCAGACGGGACTTATCAGCCGTCTTGACAAACTTATGTGGGAACACGCCTGCATTCAGCTTAAACGCTGGACGGAAATGGGCTTTACAGAAAGCTATCTTTCCGTGAATATATCGCAAAAAGATTTTTATCTTCTCGACGTTTACAACACGATGATAGAGCTTGTAAATAAATACGATATATCTCCGAAAAGACTTCATCTCGAAATAACCGAAACGGCTATCATGGATAATCCTCAAGCGCAGCTGGAACTTATCGCAAAACTGCGGAACTGCGGATTTATCGTTGAAATAGACGATTTCGGAAGCGGCTATTCATCGCTGAATATGCTTAAAGAGATAGAAGCCGACGTTCTGAAGATAGATATGGGATTTTTGAAAAAATCTGATCATCAGCAAAAAAGTCAGGTCATTCTGAAAATGATAATCGGTCTTGCAAAATCACTGGAAATGGAAGTTATTACCGAAGGCGTGGAAACCCTCGATCAGGTGAAATTCCTTGAAGAATACGGCTGCGATATCTATCAGGGATATTATTTCGCAAAGCCTATGACGGTAAACGAATTCGAGACCACTTTCCTCAATAAGCGTTTCAGAATATGATCCGTGTGTATATTAACAATATTATCCTTGACATATTTCCGAAAATATGGTAAAATAATATTAAAAATTAAATTGGAGGAGTACTTTTGAAAATAATCAAAAATATAATGTCTATCTCGGCAGCCATGGCTCTTGCTGCCGCCATGACGAGTTGTTCCAACGCAAACTCCGATTCCGAAAAGCAATTCGAAAGAACCGCTCCCGACAGCGTTTCATTTGAATGGCAAAAAGCTTATGAAGACAAGCTGAAAGAATTCAAAAAATCGAAAGATTATTCCGACGATCAGGAATCCGGATCGGCTTTCGATCTTTTCGATATTACCGGCGACGGCTCGCCCGAACTTATAATTTCCCCCAATACCGGCGGTTCTACCAAATGTTCCGTATATTCTTTTTCCGACGGCGAAGCTTCAGAAATAGGTTCTGTCGGAAATACCGGCTGCTTTATGTACCTTCCTCTTATCAATACAGTCAAGGACGAATACTGCGGCGACGGTTTTGTTATCGGAAAACTTTTCAAGTACGAAAACGGCTCGTTCAATCAGGAATTAAGCTACAGCGACAACTCTCAGTCCGTAATGAGTTCAGACACCTCCGGCACGCTTATCGTTCATGAGATAAACGGCGAAGAAGTCCTGCTCCCAGAATATGACAAGGCTCTCGAACCTTATGAAAAATCTCCTGCTGTCAAGGTCGGCAGAAAATATTCAATGGGGGACGGCGTTATCAAATACGCGGTCTACCGCGCCGAAAGCTGGGGAAAGATAATCAGCCCCGCAGATAAGAAGCTGTGTATGGATATGCTGAAGGAAAAACTTCTGCCGGAATATGAATCAGGTTCGGAAATCACCTATGAACTCGCCGATCTCAACAACGACGATGTTCCCGAATTACTTGTTTCCGCAGGCACTTATCCCGAAGCTCCATGCTCTATTTTTTATTTCAAGAATAATACTCTCTGCCCCGTTGATGGAACTTACGGTTCTTGGGGCGAGATCACTCTCGATACCGATAATCTGATCTTCTACTCCGTTTCAGGCACGGAAACTATCTACTGGAGCATCGCCAACAGCGCGTTTTCCTCGACAAGTTACGTAAGTTCGGGCAATACGGCTGTTCTCGGCAGAAAACGCCTGTTGACCGAAGAAAACCTCTCCGCGGATTTCAGCTGATATGGCAAAGTCAAGATCTGTTTATGAATGCAGCGCCTGCGGATACGAAAGTTCCAAATGGAACGGAAAATGCCCATCCTGCGGCGCTTGGAACACATTTCAGGAAGCCGAAAGCAAATCATCTTCACAAGCTTCTTCCTCTTACGCTTCACGGGAAATACGCGATCTCTCCGACAGCATTCTGGAACTTGAAGATATAGGCGCAGACAGCGACGTACGATATGATACCGGGATAGGCGAACTCAACCGCGTTCTCGGCGGCGGACTTGTAAAAGGTTCTCTCGTGCTTCTCGGCGGCGAACCGGGAATCGGAAAAAGTACGATATTGCTGCAAATCTGCCAATATCTCGGTGAAGAACATTCAATTCTTTATGTTTCGGGAGAAGAATCCGCACGTCAGATAAAGCTTCGCGCTCAGCGTCTCGGCGTCGATACTGAAAATCTTTATCTGCTTACTTCCACGGACGCGGAATCAGTTGCGGAAACAATAGCCTCTGCGTCGCCTGATATTGCTATCATAGATTCTATACAAACAATGAACATAAGCCGTATCACCTCCAGTCCGGGAAGTCTTACCCAAGTACGCGAATGCTCGAATCTGTTCATGCATACCGCCAAACGTCAGGAAATCCCTATCATTCTGGTAGGTCATGTCAATAAAGACGGCGCGATCGCAGGTCCTAAAGTTATGGAGCATATCGTTGACGCCGTGCTTTATTTTGAGGGCGAACGTCATCAGAGTTACCGCCTGCTCCGCGCAGTGAAGAACAGATTCGGTTCTACAAATGAAATAGGCGTTTTTGAAATGCTCGACAAGGGGCTTTCGGAAGTTGAAAATCCGTCTCAGATGCTGCTTTCGGGCAGACCGCATAACGTTTCGGGAACGTGCGTTGCCTGCGTTATGGAGGGTACAAGACCGATTCTTGCGGAAGTTCAGTCTCTTGCAGCCAAGACAAGTTACGCAGCTCCTCGAAGAATGGCGACGGGATTTGATTTCAACCGACTAAACATCCTGATCGCCGTGCTTGAAAAGCGATTGGGGATATACATGGGTACTCTGGACGTTTATCTCAATATTATCGGCGGATTCCGGCTCGACGAGCCTGCCGCCGACCTTCCGGTCGCAATGGCTTTATATTCGGGAGTTATGGATAAACCTATCGACGAAATGCTCATAGCGTTCGGAGAGATAGGACTGGGCGGTGAAATACGCTCCGTATCTCATCTGTCGCAGCGCATCAAAGAAGCCGAGCGCATGGGATTCAAGAAAGTCGTTATTCCCAAACAATCGGCTTCATCAATAAACTTTTCAGACTACAAAATAGAAATAATCCCCGTTTCAACGCTGAAACAAGCGTTCGCCACAATATAATCAATCTGCAATAGAAAAACAGCGAACGTTCCTCGCTGTTTTTTATTTATGAAAAAAGAGCGTCCGAAAACGCTCTCTTTTCATTATATCATTATATTTAAGGAACGGGCTTTAATTTTATCGAAATAGCCGTATCTATTTCTTTAAAAATTACTTGATAGGAAGCTCTTCAAGCTTGTAAATGCCTGCGTCTACCTGCTGGATAACAAGCGCATCCTGAGCAGTTACGCCGTCTTTGTTTCCGCATACGTCAGCGTTTGCAAGACCCTGATCAGTTAATGCATATTCGTCCTTATTGGTCAGGAACTGGAGAATCAAAGTTGCGTCTGCAATTTCAACCTTACCGTCGCAATTTGCGTCGCCGTAAACAATCTTATCTTCAGAAGTGCCGGGTGTAGTTGAATCAACTGCATATACCATGTAGAAAAGATTTGCCGTATCAGCCTTTGTAATAGTGTGCGAACCTGCTGCAACGTCTACCGTAACAACGCCGTTTGAAGCCGTATATTTCGTACCGTCAACCTTTATCGTAGCAGCCGCCTCTGCAAATACCAGAGTGAGTTTTCCTGCCGCGCCTGCATTGAATGAGATATTTGTTGCAGATTCCATTTTCAGACACTGTGTAAGAGTTTTGCCGTCGTAATTTACAGTACCCTTATTAGTTGCAAGATTACCTGTGATAGTATAGAATGAGCTGTCCTTGCCGTTAGCTGTAAAGTCGTGAACGTATCCGCCGCTTACAACGGGAGTTGAAGAAGTTGTAGTTGTCTGAGGAGCATTTGTTGTCTTGGGAGCTTCCGTAGACTGCGTAGTTGTGGGAGGAACAGGAGGAGTCACGCCGTTTGACATATGATAACCCATATCCTTATAGCTGCTTGACGAAGCAGTTTCAAAGAGACCTCCGGGATTCGGTGAACCGTCCGCATTTCTCCATGCAGCGTGGAAATCAGTACCCATTGCGGCAGCCTTTACCGAGATGAAATCGGAATCGGCAACTGTAGCGTCCGTGCCGCCCTTATAGCCGTTTATAACGTCAACCTTTGAAGATACAACATGATACTTTGAGTTGTAGTACAGAGAATTAGCCATTGTACCTACAAACTTATCGTTGGAAACGCCGCCTTTAAGATTGAGACCGTCCGTAAGCTTATTATTGTAATATGAAACTACACTGTCAAAATCACAACCGTCGTCCGTGCAGCGATAGCATGAGAAGTTGGGTTTGCCTGTACCCTCGCCATTGTTGTTTGCAGCCGTGCAGTCCGTAAGAGAAGCGAGTTTAGGGTTATTATTATCGGTAAATCCGCAGTGGAGATTCTCAAATGCAAGGCAGTTTTCAACAATATGACCCGTACCTATGCCCGAGCCGCCAAGCTTGAATCCGTTACCGTCGCAGTCGCCATAGCCCTCGCCGAATTCAGTGAATCCGTTTCTGAATGCGATAGAATTCTTGATAGTTACAACGCCGATAGGACCTGTTTCAGCTTTAGCAAAGAGATCCCAGCCGTCGTCGGAGTTATTGTAAGCCATACAGCCGTCGAATACATTACCCTCGCCGCAGGTAAGTTTAGCAGCGAATCCGTCCGCATTTTCCATGGAAGCATTATCGCAGTTATTCTTGGAAGTGCAGTTGAGGATAGTATTATATGAGGGCCAGTCTGCAATAGTTGCAGCGCTTGTATTGTAACGCGAGATCTGGAGACCAGTATCCTGATTATCGTTAAAGACCATCATTTCGATAAGGTTGTTATTACCCGAAAGAAGCATTCCGTTATCGGCAGCCTTTGTGATCTCGAATCCGTAGAAATGCCAGTAGTCGCCGTCAAGCGTAACGCCCCTCTTAGAGCCGTCAGCCGCGCCCTGACCCGAGAAATCCCATACGACCTTTGCGCCGGGATAAGCGGAGATCGTCTTGTACTTTCCTGCCGAACCGTTATTGCTGGAATCGATGAGGATCATTTCGCTGAACTTGTATGTTCCGTCAAGAAGATATATAGTTCCGCCTGCCGGAACAGCCTTGATAGCTGAAAGAACGTCTGTAGGAGCCTGCATCGTCTTACCGTCTCCGCCGCCGTTGGGCGAAACGTAGATAACATTTGAGCCTGTAACTGGAGTTGCCGTAGTTACTGTGGGAGGATTGGTATTCGGAGCAGCCGTACTCTGCACAGACTGCGTAGTCTGAACGGGAGGAGTAGTTGTCGGAGGATTTGAGGAATCTTCCTTGAATCCGCTTCCGATAGCTACTATTGAATCCTTATAAGATACTAGAGCAGCTTTTAATGCGTCGTTTACAGCATAGCTTGCATCGTCGACTTCGTTATTGAACTGCCACTTAAAATCGCCGCCGTCAACTCTTCCCGCCTTGGAAGTTACAACAGTGGGAACGTCTGCCGCAGCGTCGGCATTATAGCTGTAGAAGCCGCTTTCCGTATCAAAGTTGTTGTAAGTTGCGCCGCCCGAAGCCGCCTTTACAGATGAGGGAACCTTCTCATCTCTCGACTTTGCGTCATAAGCGTCGAACTGCGTATTATCAGCGCTGTACGGTACGAAAGTTCCGCCCTCGATAATATTTCCGAAAGCTTTGATCATGCCGCCTACTTCGCCGCTGAACGTGCCTTCGCCTGCCGCGTCAGTACCCTGACCGGATATCATCATGGGAGCTTTGCAGTTGCGGAAGTAATTGTTCTCGGCAAAAATATCGGAATCCGTAGTAGAGCCGATACCGTATTTTGCATTTCCGTCATAATAGTTATTGTAAACGTGAACCGTTGCAACTCTTACACGGGGATGACGGGAATCCGAATGATCGTACCAGTTGTGGTGATATGTGATGTAATTCGAAGTATCGCTTGCGCTTGCGCCCTGAAGATTGCACTTTCCGTTATCGTAGAAATGGTTGTAAGAGTGAGTTATGTGGTGGGATTTCTTTGTATCAAGCGCGCCGTCGCCCTTTACCTGATCGGCGTCCGAACCTGCATGACCGTAGAAATAATCGCAGTTATGAACCCAGCAATAAGAGTCGCTCTGCTGAAGTCCGATATTATCGCCCTCCGAGCTGTTGCAGTTCATTGTGCCGATATTTCTGATCTCAACATCGTTACAGCCCTTGAGAACGATTCCCCAGCCGTTTGCCGTAGCGTCGTTTCCGATTCCCTCAATAGTCATGCCTGCGGAAGTTACAGAATCAACATAAAGATCGCCCTTAGGCATATTTGCGGGGTCGGAGATGTTTCCTATAAGTCTGATAGAGATCGGGCGAGTTTCCTTCCCCTTCTTGTAAGCGGTTATGATATTCTGAATACCTACGCAGTCAACGTCGCCTTTCCCATCTGCATTAAGCTTAACAGAAACCTTATCCTTGTTTTCTTCTGTAACATATACCACTACCGCGTCGTCTTTAAGAGTACCGTCAGCCTTATAAGCGCCGGGCATATGACCGTCCTCGAAAGCGTAGCCGCTTCTGTCATGAGCATAGCATGAAGCCGTAGCCTCGGCAGCCTTTGAGGAATCTTCCTTGCCGCTGATGATAGGAACTATCTTCAGCGTGTGGCTTCCCGCTTTAAGACCAATAGCGTCGGCTCTCATATAGCCGCTGTACTGTCTGATAAGCATAGAGTCGATCTGAACTCCGTCAACATAAACGTTATAGCCTGTCGCGCCCGAAACAGAACCCCATGTTGCGTACATTCCCTCGGCATAGCCCGTGCATGACATAACCTTTACGCTTGCCTCAGCCGCAAAAGTTGTTGTTATGTTTCCTGCAAAAGGAGTAACCGCGCTTAACATCGTTCCGGTTACAGCCGTAACGCTCATTACGGCGGAAGCCGCGATCGCCATAATTTTCTTCTTCATCATTGAATTTCTCATTTTCTTTCCCTCCATGAGATTTAGACACTGATGTGTGTCATTTCCTGCTTTGCCTGTCAGCAGGTTTATTAATATAATGATATAATAGATAAACTCCATTGCTTATCCGTTCCGTGGTCTTTCCGACCTTGTGATTATATTATAGATCATATTTCCGAATTTTTCAATGATATATAATACTGATTAACTGATAAATTGTGCTATAGCATTTTTATTTCAAGTGCAATCGGTCATTTGCAACTTTGAAAAATAATATTTATTTCTCAGGAATCATCTATTGAAATTTTATTTCCGGTATGGTATAATAAGTCTGGTAAAAAATCTTCAAAGGGTGGATCACATGAGTAAATTCAGAACACAGCATATGACGATCGACTGGCACGAGATCATAGACTGCGAAAGCACTGCTGCCGCAGCCGACGCGCCTCTTAAAGAAAAAACTTATCTTGTGGGAAGAGTAGGACTTCTCATGCTTTCGGTAGGAACGGCCGCATGGCGCGTCCGCGCTTCGATGAACAAAATAGCTCGCGCGCTGAATATCACCTGCAACGCTGACATCGGACTGCTCTCGATAGAATATACCTGCGTTGAAAACGGCGAGACCTGTACCAATGCGCTTTCGCTGAAAACAACGGGCGTTAATACTCACAAGCTTTCCTATCTCGAATTTTTCAACGATAATTTCGCAGAAAGAACTGGAAAATATTCGATCGAGCAATTTAATATGATGCTTGACAAAATCGAAAATCTGCCTGCAAATTATAAGGCTCTGCGACTGGGATTCGCATCGGCTCTCGCCTGCTGCGCATTCACATTCCTGCTTGGCGGAGGACCTGTAGAAATGTTCGGCGCATTTCTTGGAGCAGGCGTCGGAAATTTCGCGCGCAAAAAGCTACTGGAAAATCACATAACGCTTTTTGCAAACGTCGCCGCAGGAGTCGCTTCCGCCTGCTGTACATATGTAATTTTTATAAAGCTTGCCGAACTTCTGTTTGACGTTTCGGCAGTTCATCAGGCAGGCTACATATGCTCGATGCTTTTCGTTATTCCGGGATTTCCGCTGATAACAGGAGGATTTGATCTTTCAAAGCTCGATCTCCGCTCCGGTATTGAACGCGTGACATATGCTATCCTTATCATAGGTATCGCAACTTTAACAGGCAGCTTGACGGCTTCACTATTCAGATTTGCGCCATCAGCGTTCGAAGCGGTCGTGATTCCTGCGCATTTAAAGCTTTTGTTCAGGCTTGTCACGAGTTTCTGCGGCGTTTATGGGTTCTCTCTTATGTTCAACAGTCCGCGCAAAATGGCGGCAACAGCAGGACTTATAGGCATGATAGCCAACACTCTTCGTCTGGAACTTGTGGATTTCACTCCTGTTCCTGCGGCGGCGGCTGCATTTATAGGCACATTTGCGGCCGGTATGCTTGCAACTCTTATAAAGCCTGCCGTAGGTTATCCGCGTATAACGGTCACCGTTCCGTCGATAGTAATTATGGTTCCGGGAATGTATATGTACAAGGGAATATTTTTCATCGCTCAAAAAAATCTTGCCGAAGGCGGAATGTGGCTATGCGAAGCTGCGCTTATCATTGCAGCCCTGCCATTGGGATTGATATTCGCCCGTATTGTAACCGATAAAAATTTCCGAAAGAGCAGCTGATAATTATAAAAGCACAGCGTTTCATAATGAAACACTGTGCTTTTTTTAGAATAACGGAGCAATTAATTTCAAAAATTGTCCGACTATTTTATAATATAATTTTTCCTTTTTAATGGTTTCCGGAGTAACTTGGCGGCATTTTTTCAATGTTTCCTGAAAATCTTCTTCGATAGACTCTATGCATTCCGTTTTATACATATAAGTTGCACATTCAAAGTGATGATAAAGGCTGCGATAGTCAAGATTGATAGTCCCGACAACCGCCTTTTCATCGTCGCACACAAAAATCTTGGAATGCACGAATCCGGGAGTGTATTCATAAATTTTAACACCAGCTCTGACAAGCGACTTGTAATGAGTTTTAGCAAGGGAATAAGCCGCCTTTTTATCAGGAATTCCGGGCAGAATTATTCTCACGTCAATACCGCGTTCCGCCGCAAATTTCAGGGAATTTTCGAGCTCTCCGTCAAGTATGAGATACGGCGTCATTATATGAACGTAGCTTGTCGCGCGGTTGAGGATATCCATATAAACGTTTTCTCCGACTTTTTCGTCGTCCAGGGGACAATCGGCATAGGGCAGCACGTATCCGTCAAATTTTCCGATCGGCTCAACAGGTTCAAGCCATTTATCCCATTCAGGCTTTTTTTCGGAAATATTCCACATCTGCAAAAACATCAGCGTAAAGCTCCGAACGGCGTCCCCTTTTATCATTACGGCTGCGTCTTTCCAATGCCCGAAGCGTTCTTTACGGTTTATATACTCGTCCGCGAAATTGACGCCGCCGTTAAAAGCCGTTTTTCCGTCGATAACGAGAATTTTCCGATGATCGCGATAATTGTAATAAGTCGACAGAAATGGCATAATTGGTGAAAAAGCTTTGCATTTTATCCCCAGACGCTCCATGCGCGACGGATAATCGTGAGTAAGCGTCGACATCTCGCACATTGCGTCGTACATGACGCGTACTTCAACGCCTTTAGCAGCCTTATCGCGCAGTATTTCCAATATTTTTCCCCACATATAACCCTCGTCAAGAATGAAATATTCGATAAAAATGAATTTTTCAGCCTTATAAAGTTCCTCGATAAGCCTTTCAAATTTACTCTCGCCGCTTGGGAAATATTCAGTATAAATATTTTCATAGATCGGAAAACAGCCCGTGCGGTTCAAATAGAAGCAAAGATCGTCGATCCCGGAACTGCGTACTTCTTTCCGCGCAAGTATTCCCTTATTATGCGGAAGTTTTCTTTTGGTTTCAGCTATAAGATATGCAACGCGCTTTTTTATCGCGAGATGACCGGTATCGCTCTGAATAAATCCCAGCAGGATCGCTCCCGGAACGGGAAATATCATTATTATTATCAGCCATGAAAGTTTCGCCGAAGAATCCATTTTGCAGTTGAAAAGATAAAATATCATTATGATCGTAAAAATCCCCATCAACAGCCGTATTTGCGGCATAAAATCAAGAAAAAACTGGTATATCGAAACAAGAATAGAAATTTGCAGCAGAACAAGCAGAGCGATCAAAAAAATTCTGCTGAATATCAATCTGAGAATTCCCTTTTTTCGTTTTGGAATAAGCCGTAATATTCCATCGTCCTTAATTTTTTTTCTTAACATAAATACTTAAATTTCCTCCAGAACTCCTATTTTGCGGCATGAGAATATTGAACGAACACCTGATATATAACAGCTTTTTTCGCCGAATACGGAGTCCATTTCCGCCGCATAATCCGCAGCCAGATACGACGGCACAAATGCTTGTACCATTTCATTTTCGAGAACGCGCACCGCGCCGCTTTCGCCAAGAAATCTTCTGCTGACTGATATCGCAGCAGATACCGAACGATTCGGATCATATTTTCCCGACTGACCGAAAAGTCTGAAAAATTCCTCCGTATCGCCTATCTCAAGAGCTTTGGCTTCTTCTGCGGCAAGGCGTTCTTCCTCAAAAAAACTTATCGCGCTCAATACAGCCAAATCAGAACATTTTTTACGCATTTCCGACAATTCCATATAAAATTCCTCTTCATCCACATCACATAAAAGCGTTTTGCCGAAATATTTCGCAGCTTCTTCCATTCTTTGCGTCATATCGTCCCGACATTCCGAATTTCGCGGATTCCCGCCAAAATTCGTAATACACATACTGTAACCCAGAGAAGAAAAATCACAGTCGACAACGGTGATATGCGGTTCCGGATCGCCATCGGATTCAGCTGAAACAAAACCTCCTGACGCAAAAAAATTTCCGCCGCAATTATTTGTTCCGTCAATGATTACGGCATTATTATAACTATTAACTATAGATTCTATGAGTTTCTGTAAAACAGTATCTGACGAAAATCCATGATTCGATGGAATATCTGTCGAAATATAGGCGTTAAAGCCATTTTCTAAATTACTTTTTCCGATTAATTCAGAATACTTGTTTCTTTCATCTGCGGAGTTGAAGCTGCCGTCAAGAGCGATTTCAAAGCACGGAAAATCATGAGAATCAACGCGTATCGTTTTATCCTCATTAACTCCTGATATGGCTATAATATCGCAGGTTACAGCCGCTGCAAGCATAAATCCGCCATGATGATATGTATCGCCGCCGATATTTATGCCTGCCGGCGACGAAAATATCCTAATATCGTTGCATTCGGGATAAATACGCGAAAAATTTTCGACTGCGCTGATATATCTCGCGCGCTGTCTCATGATCTCACGCTCGGAATTCCCATAAAGTTCCCTGAATTTATCGTCAAACTGTCCGCTCGTAACAGCGTTTACAAATTTCTGTATTATCATATGCATCTCCTATCTGAATGAAGGCAATCTCTAATATTTATTCTCAGGGCTTGTTTGAAAAATAGCTATATTAATGTATGTTCTTTCAAACAAGTACTAATATATTATAAATCAAAATCGAAAAAAAATCTATAGTTTTTCTCATGTTGTATTTATAAATTTTATTTTTATGCATATTTTATAAATATTTGTTAATATTTTCATAAATTCCTACAAAATTATTTTTTTTGAAAAAAGCGCTTGACAACTTACAAAAAAGAATGTATACTTAAACTTAAAGTAACAGCTACTTAATTAACATTAAATTTTAAGGCGATGTTATAATAAGAAAGGAATGATCGGTATATCTGAAATAAAGCTTATTTGTCCGCCTTTACCCAATATACCATGGCAGGAAAAGCCTGCGGACTGTATCGCTCCAATGTGGCGGCATAAAGAAAACCCGATCATCGGGAGGAATCCCCTGCCCGAAGTCAGCCGTATCTTCAACAGCGCCGTTCTTCCCTATAAAAACGGATTTGTTGGGGTTTTCCGCGGAGAACAGCGCGACGGATTCCCACATATATACTTCGGCAAAAGCAGCGACGCGCTCCATTGGGAATTCGAGTCTGAGAAGATAAGATTTACGGATGAAAACGGAGAGACTTTCCAGCCGCTCTACGCCTACGATCCGAGGCTTGTAAAGGTCGAAAACACATATTATGCCATTTGGTGTCAGGATATGTACGGAGCGGCGATAGGAATGGCGAAAACTCACGATTTCAAGACGTTTACCCGTCTCGAAAATCCGTTTCTGCCATATAACAGAAACGCAGTACTTTTTCCGCGCAGGATAAACGGAAATTACGTTATGCTGTCTCGCCCCTGCGATAACGGTCATACGGCTTTCGGCGATATTTTTATAAGCGAAAGTAAAGATCTGGAATTTTGGGGACGTCACCGTCACGTTATGGGAAAATCGGAAAACTGGTGGGAAAATCTCAAGATCGGCGGAGGCGCTGCTCCGATAGAAACCGACCGCGGCTGGCTATTGTTTTACCATGGAGTGGTAAACACCTGCAACGGCTATGTTTACAGCGTAGGAGCAGCTATTCTCGATATTTGCAAGCCGTCGAAGGTTCTTCACCGCTGCGCAAATTATGTGCTTACGCCCGAAGAATGGTATGAGGAACGCGGATTCGTTCCCAATGTCTGCTTTCCGTGCGCAACTCTTCAGGATTCCGAAAGCGGCAGGATAGCCTTGTATTACGGATGCGCGGACAGCTATGTAGGGATAGCATACACGACGGTTTCAGAAATTTACGAATACATTCTTGCCCACGACTGCACAGATTCTCACGACAGGTCTTTGGGCAAAAGATAGACTAAACCAATCCATCAGCCCTCTCATTCCTCGGCGAACTTCGGTTTGCCGGGGATTTTTTACTATACATAATAAACAAAAAATAATGTTGATAATTGTCTGATGCGTACTTCTCATGCAAATTTTTTTGATTTTTTGCAAATAATACTTGCAGTTTTTTGTGAAATGTGATAAAATAAAATATGATTGAAAACAAATTCTGATAAATATTATAAGGAGATAGTTATGGCAAAAATCAAGGCTGCTGTTATTTTTGGCGGTACATCGCAGGAACATGAACTTTCGCTTGCTTCCGCCGCAGAGGTAATACGCAATATTCCGCGCTCTTCGTACGAGGTCGTTTCGATCGGCATAACCCGTAAAGGCCGCTGGCTCTATTTCCCGGGGGATCCGTCGGAAATCGCCGACGGAAGCTGGGAATCCAATCCCGACTGCACCTCCGCTATCCTATCCCCCGACCCTCTCCACCGCGGCATTATGATCATAGAAAACGGAGAAGTTTCTTTCAGAAAAATTGATGTGGCATTTCCCGTTCTTCAGGGCAAAAGAGGCGCTGACGGCACTATCCAGGGACTTCTCGATATGTCGGGCATTCCATATGTCGGATGCGGTCTTCTCGCCTCTGCTTCCTGTATGGATAAATCCCACACCCACATGGTTCTCGATGATTACGGCATAAAAACTGCCGACTGGAAACTTATCGGTCAGCGCGATCTGAACAGGATCGACGAAAAATGTGAGGAAATTTCAAAGCTGCTTGAATTTCCGCTTGCCGTCAAGCCTGCAAACAGCGGATGCAGCGCGGGAACAAGCGTCGCAAGAAACCTCGACGAACTTATAACCGCCGTGAAAATCGCCTTTTCCAATGATAATAAAGTTGTCGTTGAAAAATATGTAAATGGCAGAAAACTCGAAGTGGCGGTATTCGGATACGACGCGCCTTTTGCTTCATACGTAGGCGAAATAATGCCAACAAATAAAAACTACGACCCCACGGAAGTCAGAAAAGACCCTGCCGACGATTTTTGCGTTCCTGCCGATCTTACCGACAAAGATCACAATATGATACGCGAAACGGCAGTAAAAGCGTTTAAGGCTCTAGGCTGCAAAGGACTGGCAAGAGTTGAATTCTTCCTCGCTGAAGACGGAACGCTGCTGCTCAACAAGGTCATCACTGCTCCGGGTATGCGCCCTAACAGCGTTTATCCGCAGCTTATGGCGCATCTTGGCATGGAGATGGATTACCTGATCGATAAACTTCTTGAGCAGGCGATGGAAAATGCAGAAAAAACCTATTAAAGAGGCGATTGTTTTGAAAAATAACGTTATGATCTCCCTGACAAGCATCCAAAGGCAGTACGGAGAAGAAAACAAAGCGGAACTTCTCACAAAAGCTACCGTCTCAAAATCCGGCGGACAGGACGTCATTTCCTATGAAGATACGTCTGCAACCGGTTTTGAAGGCTCGATAACGACCATCACCGTGAACGGCAGCCGCTCGGCGTCAATTATTCGCGAGGGAACGGCGAATTCCGTTTTATCGCTCGAAATAGGCAGAAAGCACTTCTGCCAGTACGGTACGCCCTACGGAAATATGCAGATAGGCGTTTATACTCACGCTATCAGCAACGAACTTGCTAAAAAAGGCAGACTTTATCTTAAATATACTCTTGATCTCAATTCTTCTTATCTTTCAGATAATGAAATAATTATGACTATAAATCAAGCCTGAAACGTCGGTCTCAGGCTATGAGAAAGGATTTTAAAAAATGGCAGATCTTATTAAATCCGCATCTACGCAGCTTCGCGAACTTATCACGGAAGCTCTTGGAAAATTAGTTGCCGAGGGAACTGCTCCGGCAGATCTTCTTCCCGATTTTACTGTTGAGATACCGGCAGACAAATCTCACGGCGATTTCGCAGCAAATACCGCTATGGTATGCGCGCGCGCATTTAAATTGCCGCCAAGAAAAATAGCCGAACTTATTATCGAGAAAATTGATCTTAACGGCTCGGTATTCGATCGTGCGGAAATTGCAGGTCCGGGATTTATGAATTTTTTCCTCAGCAGAAAATGGTTCGCGGATGTTGCTCAAAACGTTCTTGAAGAAAAAGACAATTTCGGCAGAACCGATTTTGGTAAGGGCAAGCGCGTTCTTGTTGAATTTGTTTCAGCAAATCCCACAGGTCCGATGCATATCGGAAACGCTCGCGGAGGAGCTATCGGAGACTGCCTTGCAAGCGTTCTTGACTGGGCAGGATATAACGCCGAAAGAGAATTCTATGTAAACGACGCAGGTAATCAGATCGAAAAATTCGGAAAATCCCTCGATCTCCGCTTTATGCAGCTTTGCAGCGAATCAGGCAGAGCTGCGATGGAAAAATATACTGATAACGATCAGCTTTTCCAGTATATATACGACCTCAGCGGAAAGGGTATGGCGTTCGAAATGCCCGATGATGTTTATCTCGGCATGGATATCATTGAACATACTAAAAATTATTATGACATAAACGGCTGCGAACTTGCTTCCGCTCCGGAACAGGAACGCAGAAACGCCCTTGTAAACTACGCTCTTCCTATTAATATCGCAGGGCTGGAGCGCGATCTGAAAAAGTACAGGATCGTGTACGACAACTGGTTCAGGGAAAGTACCGTTCACGAGAAAAACGAAACCAAGACTATCGTTGACAAGCTTCTCGCTTCGGGAAACGCTTATGAGCAGGACGGCGCAGTCTGGTTCAAGGCTACCGATTACGGAATGGATAAGGATTTCGTACTGCGCCGCAGCAATGGTCTGTATACTTATATAGTTCCCGATATCGCATACCATTACGACAAGCTCGTAACACGCGGTTTTGATAAGGCTATCAACGTTCTGGGCGCTGATCATCACGGCTATGTGCCGCGCCTTAAAGCGGCTCTTACCGCGCTTGGAGTAGACGCTTCAAAGCTGGACGTCGTTCTCATGCAGATGGTAAGGCTTGTCAGAAACGGCGAAACCGTCAAGCTTTCAAAGCGCAGCGGCAAGGCTATCACCCTTGTCACTCTTCTCGACGAGATACCGATTGACGCGGCAAGATTTTATTTCAATCTCCGCGAAGCAAATTCGCAGTTCGAATTCGATCTTGATCTCGCAGTTGAGCACTCTTCTCAGAATCCCGTATTTTACGTGCAGTACGCTCATGCGAGAATTTGCAGCCTGATCTCGAATCTTGCTTCCGAGGGCGTTGGAATTCCCGAAAATGCAGACTTTACGCTTCTTGATAATCCGCGTGAGATTGAGCTTATCCGCCATATCGCTTCGCTTCCACACGAGATCGAGACTGCGGCGAAAAATTACGACCCGGCAAAGCTTACAAAGTATGCGGTCGATCTTGCCACGCTTTTCCATAGATTCTACGACGGATGCAGCGTAAAGAATGCCGAAACTCCAGAACTTATGAATGCGCGTATCCTGCTTTCGTTGATCGTAAAACAAGTTCTGAGGAATGTGCTTACCATTCTCAAGATCGATCAGCCTGAAAAAATGTAAATGTAAGAAGTTACAACTTTACAGGTAATTATTACTAACAGGTTACAAAATATCATTTCCGTTTGTAAATTTATCACAATACTAACACGGAAATATTGTCTAAAGTTCAAGCTTTCAAAATAAAATTAACAATTCATTCATACTTAATTCACAATTATGTGTTACAATTTGTAATATATTCTGAAAGCTGTATAAAAAATTTTATAGAAGGGATTTATACCTATGTCCAACAGATTATTTCAGGGTTTAGTTCACCAGATGAGAGATACTATCGACGCTACTATCGGCGTCGTTGATGAAACCGCTACGATCATTGCTTGCAGCGATCTTACGAAAGTAGGTACGACAAACGAATTCGTTTCCCTCGATCTCAGCGATTCTCACGATATTTTCATTCGCGACGGCTATACTTATAAACCATTCGGTTCACGGGTAAAGCCGGATTATGCAGTTTTTGTGGAAGGCGTTGACGACGCTGCCGCAAAATACGCAAGCATCCTCGCTATCACACTCTCTAATATCAAGCAGTATTACGATGAAAAATACGACCGCAACAACTTCATCAAGAACGTTATCCTCGACAACGTTCTCCCCGGCGATATCGTGATAAAGGCACGCGAACTCCATTTCAACGCTGAAATAAGCCGCGCTGTATTTCTTATCAGGATCGTTTCCGCAAACGATATTTCCGCCTACGATGTTATTCAGAACCTCTTCCCCGATAAAAATAAAGACTTTGTTTTCAATATTACGGAATCCGATATCGTTCTCGTTAAGGAACTGAAAAGCACAGTCGATTCAAAGGATCTGGAAAAGCTTGCACGCTCTATCGCGGATACTCTTTCCAGCGAATTTTATACAAGAGTAAACGTCGGCATCGGTACTGCCGTTGTAGGCGTTAAGGATCTTGCGCGTTCTTTTAAGGAAGCTCAGATGGCTCTCGAAGTCGGCAAGGTTTTCGATACCGATAAGGTTATCGTCAGCTATGACAACCTCGGTATCGCGCGCCTTATCTATCATCTCCCTACCACGCTCTGCGAAACTTTCCTACATGAGGTTTTCAAGGTGGGCAGCATAGATTCGCTCGATCATGAAACGCTCTTTACCATTCAGAAATTCTTTGAAAATAACCTGAACGTTTCCGAAACCTCGCGCAAGCTTTTCGTTCACAGAAATACTCTTGTATACAGACTTGAAAAAATTAAAAAACTGACAGGTCTTGACCTCCGTGAATTTGATCACGCTATTATCTTCAAAATCGCCCTTATGGTTAAAAAGTACCTGTCCGCCAATCCGGTCAAGTTCTGAGTTGTCATAATAAAATGGCTGTCTCACGCATCTTGCCGTAAAGGAAGGAAGGTGTAAACATGGTAGAACTTCAGAACGTATCCGTTACCTATTCAAGCGGCGTAGACGCCCTTAACAACGTCAGCCTCAAAATCAACGACGGAGACTTTGCTTTTGTGGTAGGTTCTTCGGGTGCGGGAAAAAGTACCATGATCAAACTGCTTCTTAAGGAGATCGACGCTACAAGCGGCGTCGTTACCGTAAACGGTTATAACCTTAATAAGCTCCGAAAGCGTAAGATCCCGGAATTTCGCCGTACTCTCGGCTTTGTTTTCCAAGATTTCCGCCTGATACCGTCAATGACGGTATATGAAAATATTGCATTCGTACTGCGCGTTCTTGACGCGCCGCTAAAATTGATACGAAAAAGAGTTCCGTATGTTATAAGTCTTGTCGGACTGCAATCAAAAACAAATTCATATCCGGACGAACTTTCCGGCGGTGAAAAGCAGCGTGTTGCTATCGCAAGAGCGCTGGTCAACGATCCACAGCTTATAATTGCGGACGAGCCTACGGGTAATATAGATCCCGAACTTTCGTATGAGATCGTCGAACTGCTGAAAGGCATCAACGATCAGGGTACTACAATACTTATGGTCACTCACGAACACGATCTTGTTCGTCATTTCGGAGGACGAATCATAAACATAACAGACGGCGAAATCGTTTACGACGAAGTCGTAATGGGCATAAACGATGAAATCCTGCCGGAAGTTGAACTTGCTCAGTCTATGGAAAACGCGGCTTCCGCTCCGTATCAGACTGCGCTCGGCAAGGAATCCGACGACTCGGAACTTCCGCTCATTGACGATGTTATCGCGGCTATCACGGGCGCATCTCAGAATGACGGAGGAGGTGCGGAATGAAAGTAAGCGGTATCAAATATCTTGCCAATCAAGGTATTGAAAATATATGGAAAAATAAAATGATGGCGTTCGCAACATTCTGCGTCCTGCTGATTTCGCTGCTTCTCGTAGGCTGTTCCGCGCTGTTTTACATCAATATGAATTCCATGATCCTCGGTCTTGGAAATCAGAACGAAATAGCCGTATATCTTTACCCTGATACTCCTCAGGAACGCGTCGGCGAAATAAACGCGCAGCTCCTTGAACTTGAAAATGTCGATACCGTTGTGTATAATTCAAAAGATGAAGCGTACGAACGTATGCAGAATCAGATCTCGCAGGGAAAAGAAATTTTCAACTATATAGACGATCATGAATTTATGCCCGACGGATTCAGCGTAACCGTCATAAATAATGATCAAATTGAAAATACAACGCAGGTTATATGTCAGATCGCCGAAGTAGAAGTCGCAAAATCTTCTCCGCAGGTAGCGCAGTTTCTCCGCGAATTGAGAAGAGTCGTTACTCTCATTGCAGGAGCGGTCATTGTCGCGCTTGCTGTCGTTTCAATGATAATGATATCGAATACCACAAAGGCAAGCGTTTTTGCCCGTCGTGAAGAAATTCAGATCATGAAATATGTAGGCGCAACCAATACCTTTATCCGTACGCCTTTCTTTGTTGAAGGTTTTGTTACGGGATTTTTTGCAGGCTCAGGCGCATTCCTTATCACTTGGGCTGTCTACCGTTCAGTATATAACATACTGCTTAATCAGGGTACGCTTATGAGCGCGTTCGGCGTAACAAGCGTTATACCTTTTGCTGACATCAGACTTATCGTCGGCGCGTCTTACCTTTTGGTCGGAGGATTGGTCGGCGCTCTGGGAAGCGTTATCAGCACACGCCGGCATTTGAATGTATAATACTCACGGACAAGCTAATTTTGAAAGGAGTTTATGGTGTTTTTCACCGAATGATTATGAAGAAGTTGAAAATTGCCAAAAGGGTACTGTCATTTATGACCTGTTCCGCCATTTCTATCGGCATTCTGGCAGCTTATCCGCTGCTTACCGACAAAAGTGAAGTTCAGGCTGCGAAAACGCTTCAGGAAATTCAGGAGCAGCGTAAAGCAAATTCCGAAAAAATTGCCGCTCTTGAAAATAAAATAAACGATCTTGAAGGCGACAAGAATTACGAAAAACAGCAGCAGGAATATCTGAATGAGCAAATCGACTGTATTCAGGAAAATATCGATCTGCTCAACGCCGAGCTGAACAGCATCAGCGCAGATATTGAAACTACCGAAACTAATATCACTCTTCTCGACGCCGATATTGTAAATCAGCAGACTGCTATCGATACCAATATCGAACTTTTCAAGGAACGTCTCTGCTCAATGTATATGAACAGCAACGATTCTGCTGCGTCTATGGTTCTCGGTTCGACAAGCTTTTACGATATGATGGCGCGCGTTCAGATGATAAACCGTGTCGCAGAATACGACGATAAGCTTATCAACGATATTCTCAATGAAATAGAGGCTCTGGAACAGTCGAAAAAAGATCTCGAATCCGAAAAGTTGAATCTTACCATGAAGCTTGAAGATCAGGAAAAACGCAAAGAGGAAAAAACTGACGAGATCGAACAGCTTAATGTGAAAATGAAAGATACTCAGTACGAGATCGAAAGACTTGCATTGGAACAGGAGTCGCTTAATGCAGATAAGGACGAACTCGAAGAACTGAATAAAGCCCTTGACGCTGAAGAAGCAGAAATGGTCGCAGCGATCGAACGCGAGAGAAAAGCGGCTCAGGAGCGTTACGAAGCCGAGCAAAGAAGAAAATGGGAAGAGCAGCAAAAGCTTTTACAGCAACAGCAGCAGGCAAATAATAATAACGCCGGCGTTGGCGGAGGCGATAATCCTGCTCCGGTTACTCCTTCCGTTCCTAATCAGCCAACATACACCCCTTCCGCGCCCTCTGCATCCGGATTCACATGGCCTTGTCCGGGATTCAGCTATATAAGCAGCCCTTTCGGTCCTCGCTGGGGACGCAATCATAACGGCATAGACGTCGGAGACGGCGGCATCATGGGAGGAGCGGCTGTAGCTTCAAAAGCAGGTACGGTAATTTATGTTGCAAATAGCTGTACGCACAATTTCGCTAAAAATTACAGCTGCGGCTGCGGCGGCGGATACGGAAATTACATCATTATTTCTCATGACGGAACTTATTCAACGGTTTACGCGCATCTTTCCTACGCCTCTGTTTCTGTCGGCGATTATGTTGAACAGAATCAGGTGATCGGCGCTATCGGCTCTACGGGTCATTCTACCGGCGCGCATCTTCATTTTGAAATACGTGAAAACGGCGTCGCCCAGAATCCTATGAATTATGTAGGTCCGTAAAGGACAGGCTCTTATACTAATCCCCGAAATAACAATGGATAAACTTGCGGCATAAATTTCGTCATGCTGCGCCGAACATCCTCGGCAGGCGACAGCCTGTCTTGTGGTGTTCTCCTTGCCTGACAGAATTTACGCTCGCAATTTTATCTATCAACATTTCGGGGATTAGTATTAATCAGCACCGCACAAAATTGTGCGGTGCTGCCTTTACTTTAAAAGAAAGAGAGACAGTTTATGAACAAAAAAATCAGTCTCGGACTTGCTCTGAGCCTTATTGCCGTTTCAATTGCGGTAACTTTCATTCTCACATCGTTCTTTTCTCTGCAAAGTTTCAATACAAAAGTTGTTGATGTTAATGAAAAAGCCAAAAAATATAATTCTCTTCAGACTCTCGATTCCTACGTCAGAGATAATTATTTCGGCGAAATAAACGAGAATACGCTAAGCGACGGAATCATGAAAGGCTATGTATCGGGAATCGACGACAAATATTCCCGATATCTTACAGAAGAAGAATATCTGACAGAGCAGAATGATAATTCCGGCACGCTCGTAGGTCTCGGTCTTACGATAGCCGAAGATGAAAGCGGCTATATCAGGATCTCAGAAATAGCATCCAATTCCCCTGCCACCGATTCCGGACTTCTCGAAAACGATATTATCATTGCCATCGACGGCGTTGACGTCAAGGAAATAGGTTTTGCCGAATCCGCCGACGCGATGCGCGGTACGGAGGGTTCAACAGTTTCCCTTACTATTCGGCGCGAAGGCAAAGACACTGAATATTCATTCACACGCCGCTCTATAGAAGTCACTACCGTAGAATCCGAAATGCTCGGAAATTACGTCGGGTATATCAAAATCAGCGGCTTCAAACAGAATACTTCGCAGCAATTTATCGACGCGCTTGAAAGATTAACTGCAAACGGCGCAACCTCACTTATCTTCGATCTCCGCGATAACGGCGGAGGTCTTGTTTCGGCGCTTTCGGAATGCCTTGATCCGCTTCTTCCGGAGGGCGTTGTGGCGACTGCCGAATACAAGGACGGTCATTCGGAAACGCTCGTTTACTCGGACGCTTCGGAACTGAATATGCCTATGGCAGTAATAGTCAACGAAAATACCGCCAGCGCAGCCGAACTTTTCGCGGCTTCCCTCCGTGATTTCGGAAAAGCTCCTCTCGTAGGTTCGCAAACTTACGGAAAAGGAGTTATGCAGACTACAACGGAACTCGAAAACGGCGGAGCTGTAATTCTGACGGTTGCCGAATATAAAACAGCGCATTCAGAATGCTACGACGGAATAGGTCTCACTCCCGACGTTCCTGTTGAAAACGATGTCGAGGGATTTGACGCTCAATATTCGGCTGCGATAGAAGTTGTACAGCAGCTTGCACTTAATTAAAATAAAAAAATATATAGATATTCTCTTTTCAAAGCATAAATAATATGGTATAATTAACCTGTATCTGTATAGAATATTTGTCAGCGGATTTTTATTATCTATTTTTCCTTTTATGCTAACGCTATTGCCGCTGCTATGCCGATATAATTTTTTCAGGAGGTTTTTTTATGAAAGAAAAAGAACTTTACAGCCTGTGGTGCGCAAATGCCAATGCAGATCCTGATCTTCAGACTGAACTTGCAAGCATTGAAAATGACGACGAGGCGATAAAAGATAGATTTTACAGAGACCTTGAATTCGGTACGGGAGGTCTCAGAGGCGTTATAGGCGCAGGTACGAACCGTATGAACGTTTATACTGTAAAGCGAGCTACGCAGGGATTTGCCGACTATCTTAATCAGGAATACGCAAATCCTGCCGTTGCGGTTTCTTACGACAGCAGAATCAAGAGCGACGTTTTCTCAAAGGCTGCCGCAGAAGTTCTCGCCGCAAACGGCATCAAGGTTTATATTTATCCCGAACTTATGCCTACTCCCTGTCTTTCATTCGCTGTAAGACAGCTTAAATGCCAGGGCGGTATAATGGTTACCGCAAGCCATAATCCCGCAAAATACAACGGTTACAAGGTTTACGGCGACGACGGATGCCAGATCACGCTCCGCGGCGCTGAAATAATTCTTGAAAAAATAAATTCCCTTGATATTTTCAGCGGCGTAAAATCGGCAAATTTTGATGAAGAACTTGAAAAAGGCAATATCAGCTACATCGGCAATGACGTTGTCGAAGCTTTCTACGAGAAAGTTCTCGCAGAGGGTATAAATACCGATCTTTGCGCTTCAAGCGGTCTTAAGGTGGTATATACGCCTCTTAACGGAACGGGAAACAAGCCTGTACGCGAGATTCTCAAGCGTATTGGAATCACCGATGTTACCATTGTTAAAGAACAGGAAAATCCTGATGGCAATTTCACGACCTGCCCTTATCCGAATCCAGAAATTCGTGAGGCTCTTGAAGTTGGTCTGAAATACTGCAACGAGGTTAAGCCCGATCTTCTTCTTGCTACCGATCCAGACTGCGACCGCGTGGGAATCGCTGTTCCCGACGGCGACGGATACGCTCTTTTCAGCGGAAATGAAGTCGGCGCAATGCTTCTTGAATATATTGCCGATCAGCGCATTAAAAAGGGTACGATGCCAAAAAATCCTATCGCTGTAAAGACGATCGTTACTACCGATATCGTTAATTCTATAGGTAAGGAATACGGCGTTGAGATCATCGATGTTCTTACAGGATTTAAATTCATCGGCGAGCAGATCGGACTTCTCGAAGAAAAGGGCGAAGAAAACCGCTATATCTTCGGATTTGAAGAGAGCTACGGCTATCTCTCCGGCAGCTACGTCCGCGATAAAGACGCCGTCAACGCTTCCATGCTCATCTGCGAAATGGCTGCATATTACCGCACACAGGGAATTTCCCTCATTCAGGCTCGCAAGAATATGTATGCCAAGTATGGTATGTTCTACCAGACTTTGTACAGCTTCACTTTCGAGGGTGAAAGCGGTATGAAGAAGATGGATTCTATCATGACTTCTCTCCGTGATAATCCGCCTGCTGAGATCGCGGGAATCAAGGTCGTTAAGTTCGACGACTACAAGGCAAGCACTTCCAAAAACACCGCTACAGGCGAGATCACAGAGATCACTCTTCCCAAGTCGAATGTTCTCGCATTCTTCCTTGAGGGAGGATCAAAGGTAATAGTTCGTCCTTCGGGTACAGAACCTAAGATCAAGACTTATCTCACAGCTAAGCAGCCCACAAAAGCGGAAGCTGAAATACTTGAACAGAAACTTCATGAGGATTTTGCTAAGAATTTCCAGTAAATACGTAATTCATGGCAGTCAATTTGCTGAAAAAATAAAAGACTAAATTAAAAAATAAAAATATGTATCATTCTACTTGACATTTTGAAAAAAGTATGATATAATTTAAATCTAATGTATGCTTGCACTACTGTCTAAGGTAACTGATGGGCTGCACGATTTACAAAAAATAACCGAAAGAGGTGACAATCGTGAAAGAGGGAATCCATCCTAATTTTGTAAAGACTACTATTACCTGCCACTGCGGCAACGTGATTGAAACTATGTCTACAAAAGAGAATATCAAGGTTGAAATCTGCTCAAAGTGCCATCCGTTCTACACTGGAAAGCAGAAGCTTGTTGACACAGGCGGACGCGTTGACAGATTCAAGAAGCGTTTCAACATGGATAAGTAATTGCTCAATAAGCCGCTCAACGTCGAGCGGCTTTTTGTTGTCAGAGCGAAAGGATTTTTATGAATTATTTCACAATATATGAACCTGCCGAAGCTTCATTTATCGAAAAAAAATCCGAGTTTATCGGCTATATTGCGCCTGTAAAGACCAACGACGAAGCTGTCGCATTCATTGCCAGTATAAAAGCCATGCACCGCAAGGCTCGCCATAACGTTTATGCATATATTTTGCGGCATGACAATATTTCCCGATATTCCGACGACGGCGAACCTCAGGGTACTGCCGGAACTCCTGTTCTGGAAGTTCTCCAGAAACGAGGTCTTACCGATGTATGCATAGTAGTCACACGATATTTCGGCGGAATCCTCTTGGGCGGAGGCGGTCTCCTGCGCGCTTATTCCCATGCCGCTTCGATTGCCTGCGACGCTGCCAAAATCATGGATATGCGCCTTTGTCATCGTATGAAGATCAACGCCGATTATGGGATGTACGGGAAAATCAGCTATATCCTGCCAAATTTCGACGTAATAACTGTCAATTCCGATTTTGGAAGCAGCGTAACTCTGGAAATTCTCGTTCAGAACGAGCTGCTCCCCTCTCTCATAAAAGAATTAACGGAAATTACAAACGGTGCTGCCGAAATTACAGATCACGGCGAGTTTTTTGAAGATTTCTCCTCGGTTATAAAATAATTTTGAAAAAAATAAAGGGTTTTTGTCCTTTCGAGAGTATAAGTATAATAAAGGGTTATTTTTATTTAATCTGAAACTGAGGAAAGGGGCGTATTATTTATGACTGTACGTGAACAGAATGAAATTATTGAAACTACCATACTCAGCCGCTATGCCTGCACAAGTCAGAACGACGAAATGACGAGCAGAGAAAAATATGAGGAAAAATGTCCCTACAGAACCGATTTTCAGCGCGATCGCGACAGGATTCTTCACTGCAATTCTTTTCGCAGACTTAAACGCAAAACGCAGGTTTTCCTCTCCCCTGTCGGAGATCATTACCGTACACGGCTTACCCACACACTCGAAGTATCGCAGATCGCCCGTACTATTTCCCGATGTATGCGTCTAAACGAAGATCTTACGGAGGCTGTCGCTCTCGGTCACGACCTTGGTCATTCCCCTTTCGGTCACTGCGGTGAAGCTGTTCTTAATGAGATCTGCCCTCACGGTTTCAAGCATTATATGCAAAGCGTCCGCGTTGTTGAATATCTTGAAAAAAATGGCAAAGGTCTTAATCTTACTAAAGCTGTCAGAGACGGGATAGAATGCCATACAAATATGACCGCCGCCACACGCGAGGGATGCGTTGTCCGGCTCGCGGATACTATTGCATACATAAATCACGATATTGAAGATTCAATCCGCGCAGGCGTGCTTAATTCCGCAGAATTGCCTGCCGACTGCGTTCGTATTCTCGGAAATACAAAAACTCAAAGAATCACAACTCTCGTTGCCTCCGTGGTCGAACACGGAGAATATTCCATAGATTTTGAACCGCATATCAGAAAGGCTCATGACGATCTCAGGAATTTTATGTTCAAAAAAGTCTACACTAATCCTGCCGCAAAACAGGAAGAGTACAAGGCAGAACTTCTCATCAGGAAGCTGTATTCCCACTTTAAGGACAATACAAAACAAATGCCTGATTTTTACCGTGATATAGCCGAAAAATATGACTCCGACCGTGCCGTCTGCGACTATATCTCGGGAATGAGCGATGAATATGCCGTCGATCTTTATACAGAACTTTTCGTCCCGAAATTCTGGAAGTGAGGCTGATATGGCACAAAACGACGAATTTATCTTTGCGCTTCGAAACGCAAATCCTATCGAAACTGTGATAAGTTCATATATCCAACTAAAAAGACGAGGCAGAAATTACGTCTGCAACTGCCCGTTCCATTCGGAAAAAACGCCGTCTTTCACCGTTTTTCCCGATACGCAAAGCTTTTACTGTTTCGGCTGCGGCGCGGGCGGAGACGTTATAACTTTTATCATGAAGTCGGAAAACCTCGATTTCATGGAAGCCGTCAAACTGCTTGCCCAGCGATGCGGAATGGAAGTTCCCGAAAAAAATGACCGTGACAGCCAATCGTCAAAACGGCGTACGCGAATTTATGAAATGAACCGGATCGCCGCCAATTATTTTCATCATAATCTTGTCAAGGGAAATGATAAATCGGGTCTTCAATATCTTTTCAACCGCCGTCTTGCTCCCGAAACCGTAAAAAAATTCGGTCTCGGATATTCATCAAATTCGTGGAACGAGCTGACAAATATTCTAAACTCCAAAGGTTACTCCGACGACGAGATCATAGACGCATGGCTTGGCGGAAGATCTCAGAAAAGCGGAAAGATTTTTGATATGTTCAGGGGAAGAGTTATGTTTCCCATCGTCGATCTGCGCGGAAATATTATAGGATTCGGCGGAAGAGTTCTGGACGATTCCAAGCCTAAATACCTCAATACGGGAAAAACTCCCGTTTTCGACAAGGGCAGCAATCTTTTTTCAATGAATTATGCCAAAAATTCCAACAGCAAGCAGCTTATTCTCTGCGAAGGATATATGGACGTTATAGCTGTAAATCAGGCAGGACTGGAGAATGCGGTCGCAACGCTCGGAACTGCCATAACGCCCGATCAGGCGCGGCTTATGAGCCATTACGCGGAAGAAGTTATAATCGCCTACGACAGCGACGCCGCCGGTCAGACTGCTGCAAAACGCGCTATATCACATTTTTCCGACGTAGGCATTAAAACCAGAATACTGCGTATGGAGGGTGCGAAAGATCCCGACGAATATATCAAAAAATTCGGAGTTCAGCGTTTTCGCAGGCTGATAGACGGATCGGACGACGCAAATAATTTCATGCTTGACCGCTGCGAGGACGGAATAGACATAAATACCGAAGCAGGAAAATTTGAACTGCTTAAAAGAGCGGCGGCTTTTCTATCAGAAATGCAGTCGCCGCTCGAACGGGAAGTCTATATTTCAAGAACGGCGAAAAAATATGATTTTCCTGTGGAAGTACTGAAAAGCCATATAGACGATATCGTCAGAAAAAAAGTTTATGCCGATCGTAAAAACCAATGGCGGAACATTAAAACTCAGACTTTCGTTCCGCGCGATGATATTAATCCTCAAGCCGTCCATAATAAAAAAGAAGCAAAGGCAGAGGAGACTATTATTTGTTATCTGCTTAAAAATCCCGAAAAGTCAAAGGAAATAAGCAATGAAGCGCCTGCGGAAATATTTGTTACAGATTTTAACAAAAAAGTTTATCGGGCGATATTGAAAATTGCGAAAGAGTGCGAATTCTTTTCGATATCGCTGCTCAACAATGAATTTTCTACCGAGGAAATGGGAAAAATAAACGGAATGGAAGTGAAATACCGCGAAATTCCCATTGATCATAAAGCATTTACGGACTGCACGGAAGTTTTAAAAAAGTATCGGACGATCGATCCCGATAATATTACGGACGATTATTTGCAGGATCTGTTGAAAAACAAAAAACATTAAAACAGGAGGTCTTCCTATGGATTCCAAGAAAAATACTATCGATACCCTCATCGAGCAGGGACAGGCTCACGGAAAGCTTACTACAAAAGAAATTACCGACGCACTTGAGGAACTTGATTTTGACGTTGATCAGATCAATAGCTTCTATGACAGATGCGAAGCTCTGAATATCGAGATCGTGGAGGATATGAACGTTGACGCCGACCTTAAGATAGGTCTCGATTCAACTATGACCGACGATCTTGAAATGGCTCTCTCAACCGAAGGAATTGCCATCGACGATCCTGTTAAAATCTACCTTAAGGAAATAGGACGTGTTCCCCTGCTTACTACAGAAGAAGAGATCGAACTTGCTCAGCGCATGATAAACGGAGACAGATATGCAAAAAAACGTCTTGCAGAAGCAAATCTCCGACTCGTTGTAAGTATTGCAAAAAAATACGTCGGAAGGGGCATGCAGTTCCTCGATCTCATTCAGGAAGGAAATCTCGGGCTTATCAAGGCTGTTGAAAAATTTGACTACACCAAGGGATTTAAATTTTCAACATATGCAACATGGTGGATTCGTCAGGCTATTACCAGAGCGATCGCCGATCAGGCAAGAACTATAAGAATTCCTGTTCATATGGTCGAAACTATCACCAAGGTCAAGAAAATTTCCAGCCAGCTTCTCCATGAAAACGGTCACGATCCGAGTCCGGAGGAGATTGCAGAAAAACTCAATATGCCTATCGATAAGGTAAGGGATATCATGCGCGTCGCTCAGGATCCTGTATCGCTGGAAACTCCTATAGGTGAAGAAGAGGACAGCCATCTCGGCGATTTCATTCCCGACGACGACGCTCCCGCACCTGCTGAAGCGGCTTCTCACACGCTGCTGAAAGAACAGCTCAACGAAGTTCTCGCAACTCTTACCGACCGCGAGGCAAAGGTTTTGAAACTCCGCTTCGGTCTCATAGATGGCAAGGCAAGAACTCTTGAAGAAGTTGGTCAGAAATTTGACGTCACTCGCGAACGTATACGTCAGATAGAAGCCAAAGCGCTCAGGAAACTTCGTCATCCCAGCCGCAGCAAAAAGGTCAAGGATTTTTTGGATTGATCTGCCGCTGCGTACATATTATAGCGTGTCCACAAAAAGAGCATGACCAATTTTATGGTCATGCTCTTTTTAAGAACTTGTTCTGATTATTCTTTTTTCTTTATAATATCAGATACATCCTGAAGCGATATAAATGCGTCAGAATCAATGCAATGAACGATTTTCTTCAGCTTGTTTATCTGAAAATGATTTATTACAAAATAAATTATCTCCTTACTTTCCTTTGAATATCCCCCTATCGCATTGACAATAGTTCCGCTCGTCCCGAAACTTTCCGCAAGAGCATCCGATATATCATTAGCCCTTGTTGTAACTATCATAGCGCATTTAGATTTATCGATACCCTCCACGACAAAATCTACCGTTCTCGAACCTATGTAATAGGTTACAATAGAATATAACGGCAATATCCAGCTTTTGATCGTTATTCCGCAAACAGTGTACAAAATAGTGTTAAATATCATAACGAATGTGCCGATAGACATCCCGATTTTTTTTGCAAATACCACCGATAAAACGTCTATCCCGTCAATAGCGCCGCCGAATCTTATAGTCAGACCGCTTCCTATACCTGATATTACTCCTCCGAAAATTGCGCACAAAAGCAAATCAGAACCGGCAAGCGGCGATATAAACGAAACGTCTATCGGCAAAACATCCATGATCAGGAATGATGACAGCGAATAAACAAACACCGTAAAAACTGAATAAACCGTAAAAACAAGTCCCTGTTTTTTTAGCCCGAATGCGAAAATCGGAATATTCAGCAAGATAAGAAACAAGGACAACGATAAACTCGAAGGAGTAATCTGATCGAGAAGCATGGAAAGTCCCGATATTCCGCTGTCATATAGTTTTACGGGGAAAAGAAAAAGAGTTACGCCTATAGAATTTATAATGCCTGCTATCGTAAGAATAAAAAAATTAGAGAGGCTGACATCATTCAGCTCTTTGAGTTTTTTTGAAATTTCTTTCTTCATATCAGTTCTCCTTATTAATATATATATCACCAATAAGCTTTTGCCGCATAAGAATCATATCATATACATCCGCATTTCCGTCAAAATTAAGGTCATAAAGAACGATATTATCTGCCGTTTCTGTTTCCGCATTAAGAAGAATTTTATTCATTTTCACAAGATCAGCTATGGAAATTTCAAGATCAGTATTCACGTCGCCAATCTGATATTTGCATTCGGGCGTGCCTTCTTTCTGAAAGCTGTGAAGAGACGTGGGACTATACGCTTTCCAGTTGCTGTGAGAGCCGCCGTCGTTGATCTCGCTGTCCGATTTCATAAACCATTCATAGGATTCGACATCGCCATTGTCGTCCCATGTTGAGTCGACATGAAAATAATGACCGTCGATTTTAACTATATTCCAAGCGTGATCATTACTATGAATATAATAAGTTTCAATTCCCGCATAATTGCAAAGCAGATTAAGCGCTTTAGCATAGCCCTCGCATACGGTAGAATCATTCAGCAAGATCGAACCGTCCGTATGAAATTCAGGAGAATTTGTATTTTTGGTTGCGTATGTGGTATTTGCGCATACCCAATCATGCAGAGCCTTAACTTTCTCAATATCGCTCATTTCCGGTGTGGTCGCTTCATCGGCAATCTTCTCATACTGCGCCTTTATGTATTCATTCACAAATCCGATCTCTTCGGACATATAAAAACTATTTTTGATAAAGTCGCCGTATTTCGAATTAAATTCCCCTGTTTTCTTATCAAAAGCAGGATCGGAATTTATATTCATAAGAGTTGTACAGCCGTTAAACGCATTTCCTGTTATCGGCTGAGACGTATCAACAATAATGTTCTCGAGAGAGCGGCAGTCAACAAACGCATAATTTTTTAGATCAGCTTTTTCTCCGAATTCAACAGAAGTCAGATTTGTACACCCTTTGAAAGAATCTCTGTCAAGTGTTGCATCACTGTTGAATACGACCGTTTCCAGATTCGTGCAACCCATGAAAGCGGATGAATTTATTATTGCGTCGTCGTTGAATCTTATCGTTTTCAAATTCGTACAGTTTCCGAATGACATTTTATTAAAAGTACATGAAGAATTTATATTTAATTCTGTTACCTGCGATCCGCTGAACGTATCGGAATCAATTATAATATTTTCAGTTGATTCGGGAAACGTTACGGCAGTTACCGACGACGGATCAAAATCCTTAAAACCAACGAATTTTATCGGAACTCCGTAAATATCAGACGGAATAACTATCTCGGAATTTTTTCCCGTATAATCTTCAATATTGCAGAAAAGACTGTCGTCATTCTCATTTGTGCCAACCACAAATTTAAAATCGTCGTTCGCCATATAATATAGCGATTTTGAATTATCATTTCCTCTGCTTCCGTCTGCGACTCTTTGCTGTAAATTCTGAGGAAGAGCTATATCAGTGCCTTTAAACGCCGTATTTGCAATAGCGATAATATCATCGTGAAATTTAACCTCTGTAAGATTTTTACATCTGAAAAAAGTATCACTTGGAATAAATTTAAGTTTTTTCGGAATATTAATGGAAACAACCGTTGAATGCTGGAAAACGGCTGAACCGAAATAATCAATAGTATCGGGAAGTGTGACATTTTTAACAACCATACCGTACATCTCATTATTGCTGAAAACACCGTTGCCAATTCCCGTAACCGTATATCCTTCTACCGTTTCGGGTACGACAATATTCTGCGTTGTTCCGTAATATTGTGACAACATGACCTCATTTTCTCTTCCTTCTCTGGAAGAGAAAGACATACCATTGTATTCTATGAATATTTCAGACTCTTCCGATTCATCAGCCGAGAAAATCATAGGCATACTTAAATAATCAGTTTGAACAGAGACAACGGTTAACGCAGCAATCATAAACGCCGCCGCGATCTTTTTCTTCATAAAAACTGCTCCTTTCGTGTAAAAACATTTTCATTCTTAGTATATCAAAATATTTAAGATACGTCAAGATTTTTTTAGAACCTGTTCATTATCTTTTTATGTACAGATTTTCGAGAAGATTTTTTGCCTGACAAGGAAAAAAGGTGCAGGAATGCTGACGCATTCCAAGACTTTTTGACGAAGTTCAGACGAAAAATCTGCCGAAAAGACGTGCGGAAAAGATACTGAACAGGTTCATAGTCGCCATACTTGACAATAAGAAGAATTTAACTTATAATATAGATATTCCAATATATGACCTATACTCGGCTGTTTTTTCAGCAAGGAGAGATTACACTGAAAACCTGTCCACATAGGAAATTCCGCACGTCTTTTCGGCAAATTTTGCCGATTGCTACGTCAAAAATCCTTGTCATATGACCGTAGGAAACGCCCGTGGTGCGTCAGTATGTCTGCGAATTTTTTCCTTGCACTCGTCAAAATTATGCTCGAAAATCCGCACATAATTTCTATGTGGACAGGTTCTGATTTATATTAAGGAGTATAAATTACTATGAAAAGATTATTAACTATTATTTTATCGTTTATGCTTACAATAGGCATAACGCCAAGCATATCGTCAGCCGCGAATGAAAACAAACTTAACGGTTGGCTGATGTGGCACAGTTATACGGATTATTTCGCATTGGACAGCAGACTGTATGTGAAAGATCCCGATGGAGCGATAACCGAATTAACAGGCGATTTCAAGCACGCTATGAACGGAGATTTCGGAAATACTCCGGAAGATATCGTATTTATGGCGATAGATAATTCTATAGACGAATGGGATATTTATCTCTACAGATCGGGCGTTATCACTAATCTGACTCCTAACAGCGGTTTTCGAAATGAAGATCCGAAATTTTCCCCCGACGGAAAAAACATTACTTTTAAAAGAGGTTTCTGGAGCAAGGAAGAAAATGATTTTGTGTATAATCTCGCTATACTCGAACCGGAAAGCGGAGAGGTAACCATTCTTACAGACGACGTTTACGAAGAAGCAATGCCGTACTATTCAAACGACGGCAAGTATATATATTATACCGATTATACGAATAATCCCGGATCGATATGCAAATTAAATCTGGATGACAAAAGCACGGAAACAGTATATGCAGAATCGAATGTATGTGCGTATTATCCAATAATATCAGATCAGACTTTATATTTTGCCAAATGGTATTCAGCCGAAAACCATACGGATATGATAATTCGTTATGACGGAGAAGAATTTACCGAAATGCCTTTTAATTCCGCGGAATATAACTGTTCCGACCCCTGTCCTATTGATGAGAATAAAATGATCTACAGCGGCACTCAGAACGGAAATTACGACTTGTATTATTTTGATAGCGAAAAATCTCTGCCGTTAGACGATATAAATACAGATACAAACGAACTTGGCGCTATGTTTTTTCCATATGAGGAAAAAACGATTGACGGCGACATAAACGCTGACGGCGAATTTTCGATCGCCGACGCGGTATTACTGCAAAATTGGCTTCTGAATATTCCAAATACAAAGCTTGCAGACTGGCAGGCAGGCGATCTTTTCTCCGACGGCAGACTTGATATATACGATCTATGTCAGATGAGACGAATGCTGATCAGGAAAAGCAACGAAGGAGGCGTCTGAATATTTAATGGAAAGCCAGATCAAAAAATTTATTGAGATATATTTCGAAAGCACTCCATATTCTGCCGAAAACGCAGTTATCTGGGAAAAAATTGAAAAGTCGCTTATCGAGGAATATAAAAAGTTATCCGAAAATATGCCCGAAAACGAGGCTTTTGAAACTTTATTGGGAAAATACGGCAGATTTTCGGACATGGCGAAACTTGCGGGCTGTTCAGCCGAAGAGATAAAAAAATTTCATTCCGACGAAAAAATTGTCCATCTGAAAAAACTCAAAAAGGAGATTTCCAAACAGCGCCGGCGAATTTACGGATCCGCACTTTTTTTCATTTTCGGATTTGTTGAAATACTTTGGTTCATCTTGAATCTGTTCGTTCATCCGACGACTGCAATATGGAATATTTTTTATGTCGGAATACTGTTCGCCTTTGCATATATTCTGATAATAGATTTCAAAAAAACAGAAAACAAGTCGTCTGAATACAAATATGACAACAGTTCTTTCGCACTTCTTCGGGATATGACCGATAAATATATTAAGCGAAAACTAAATTACAATCTGTTCATCGTTTCGCTTTTCTTAATTCTTTTGTTTTTAGAATTCAATTTTTTTATTTCTGCAAACTCTAAACCTCTTGAATTTGCAGAAAATATTTTAAACGGTATTATCATATTTGAAATTCCCGCATATTTGCATATCACTAATTTCTTATGCTTTAAAATGTTTCGCGGCAGAATAAATATTCAGAAAAAAGAAAAATGCCAAAAACACTTTGTCGGAACATTCGCATTTTCCACCATTTACTGGAGTGTTACCATATTATTTGTCGTAATTTTCAGAAACAGATTGCAATATCCCATTAATATTATCGTCGTATCGGCAATTTTATTTCTGATATTAGCCGCTGTATATATTTTAAAATTCAGAAAAAAGATAGTATATAAAAATATTGTCGTAAACAAACCGAGAATTGCAATTCTTACAACTATTGTGACAGTTGCTTCGGGATTTTCGTTTTTGCAGAAAGATACATGGTATACCCAGCCGTTTATAAATTCTGTCCCGATAGTAGAACATAATTCCAACAAGATAAAATACGATGACAAAACTGGAGTTTATACAATAACCGCATCAAACGATGATTTCAAGATATTGCATTTAACGGATATTCACATAGGCGGAAGTTTATATTCATATAACAAAGATATCAAAGCGCTGAAAGCCTGCTACGCTGAGATCGAATATACGCATCCTGATCTTGTCGTGGTTACGGGCGATCTTTGCTTTCCCATGGGAATTATGTCCATGTCTTTGAATAACTCCGCCCCTGTCAATCAGTTCGCAGCTTTTATGCGTAATACAGGCGTCCCATGGTGCTTTACATACGGAAATCACGATACCGAAAACATTGCTACCGCCAATAAGAACGAACTTAATGAAATTTACAAATCACTGTCATACAAAACGTCCGGAAATCTTCTTTATCCATATATCCAGCCTGATATTACTGGCAGAAACAATCAGCTTATTGAAATCCGCAACTCTGACGGAATGCTTAATACGGCTCTGTTTCTGATTGATTCCAACGCATATACAGGAGAAGGGCTGAACGTTTACGATTATATTCATGACGATCAGGTGGATTGGTATGCACACGAAATTGAACGTCTTAACGCCGAAGAAGGGCATATCGTGAATTCTCTGGCATTTTTCCACATACCGTTACAGCAATACCGCACTGCGTATAAACTCTACGAAAACGGGAGCAGCGAGGTAACATATTTTTTTGGTGAAAACGATGAAAAAATGATAGATAAAGTCTGCTGTTCTGATTACCCAAGCAGTTTGTTTGACAAAATGCTCGAATTGAAAAGCACGACCGGCACTTTCTGCGGTCATGATCATTACAATAATATGTCGCTCGAATATAAGGGAATTCGTCTCACTTACGGCATGAGCATTGATTATCTTGCCATGCCCGGAATCGAGTATGATAATAAACAGCGCGGCGCGGAACTTATAACGCTCCACTCCGACAGTTCATGGGATCTTGAACAGCTGCCGCTTGATTCTATTAACGAGCAATTTTACAACAGTTCCACTTGAAATGCTGTAAGAACCTGTTCAGCATTGCATTTGATTAATATAAAAAAATATTTCCAATAGTATTGACAAATGGAATATAACGATGTATAATTAATAATGCAAGCGCTGATGTGGCACAGTCGGTAGCGCAACGCCTTGGTAAGGCGTAGGTCGTCGGTTCAAATCCGATCATCAGCTCCAATCACGCAGGAATTGTTCCTGCGTGATTTTTTCATGATTGGAAGTGACACTATGAAATCTTTGATCAAAGAATTTATTCGCTATTTTTTCGGAAATCCCGTTATGCCAACTCTTGCGGTGATATGTTCCATATTCGTCATATTCTTCACAGCGGACAACTTTTTCCCTGAAAAACCGGAAGCTCCCGAATATACATACGTTTTAAAGCCCGTTATGATATGCTCTGAAAAGATCACAGCACCGACGCTCTCAACATCAACAGCTTCATCGTCTAAAACCACAGCGGCAAACAGTGGGTCAACATCAAAAAAATCAAAACCTGTCTCGTCCGATAAAAATTCAAAAACAACCGCCGCTCCTGAAACGACTACGCAGCCGACAGATAACACCACCTATTCGTCCGGCGATATACCGCCATTTGATTATACAACTGCAGGAGATTCGCCAAACAGTCAGTATTATCAGGACAGAATTGTTATTATAGGCGACTCTATCGCTTACGGATTCAACGCTTATGGCTATATTCCCTATGAGCATAATATTGCCAAGGAATCTCTCGCCGTATGGAATATGGGAAGTTATACTTTTGATCTTGGCGGCGGTCCAATGGGCGTATACGACGCCGCAGGCTATATAAACTCCCCTCTTTACTTTATTTCCGTCGGCATGAACGATATTTACAGCTATTCTCCCGACGATTACGCATGGGCTATGCGCGGTATCGCTGAAGAAATTCTTGCAAGAGTTCCTGACGCGACTATAGTAATTGGCGCTATCACTCCCGTATCGCAGGGAAATTACTACACAAACAACGAAACTATACAGGCTTTTAATTATTCCCTCGAATATATTATAAATGATATGAATTCGCCGCAGGTAATGTTTTTTAACACATATGCAGTTCTTGCTGACCCTTCTACTCAGGCGCTCGGCGCTGCTCATTCAGGCGGAGACGGACTTCATCTGAACGGTTCGAGTTACGGATATGTGCTTTCATGCCTTTTTAGCTTCCTCGATAATGCAGGTGCGATAGATCGGATGACTGCACACGACAGCGCATATTGAACAGTTTCTACAAAACGCGTTTATGGAAATTCCATGAACGCGTTTTATCAAGTTATTAGGTCTTGCTTGAAAAATCCATGCATTTTTCAAGCAAGACAAATAATCTGTCCAGATTAGAACGTGTTCACATAAAAATATAATGCACGTCTTTTCAGCAAATTTTGGCGACTACTGCGTTTCCTTCGGTCATATAGTAAACTTTTTCAACGCAGCAATCGATAAAATTTGCCGAAAAGATGCGTGCAATATCCTATGAGAACAAGTTCTTATATATTTTTAAGCATGATATTGTCGAAATTGCCATAGTGACAAAAAATCTAAAATGTGTTATAATTATGATTGAGTATGGATTTCGAATGATAAGGAGTGATCTTATGGAATTTAAAGCAAACAGCGGCATATGGGGAACGATGTTTGGCGTTCCGTGTATTATTGCTGATAATTTTTTAAAGCTTGCTTCAGGCGATCATATAAAAGTATTGCTTTACCTGCTGCGGTGTTCTGGCAGATACATTACAACTGACGAAATATCCTCAAATACCGGCGTAAACTCTCAGACCGTAGAAGAATCCGTACTATTCTGGCAGCAAGCAAACGTACTCACTGCCGAAAACGGAATCCAGCCTGCCGCAAATATTATGACTCCACCGATTCAGCCCGCGCAGAACTCGACCTCACCGACAGCTCGCCCTGCAATTCAGGAAATAAAGCAAATTGCAGAGAACGCTCCGCAAACTCCCAAACGCGAAATGCTGAAGCCCTCCGAAGTTTCAGCTGTTCTTCAGAATTCTCCGGAAATTTCGGAACTTTTTAAAGTTGCTGAACAGCTTCTCGGCAATATCAATAATCCGATGCAAAACAGTCTTATCTGGATGTACAATTATCTTGGACTGAAAACGGAGGTGATAATCACGCTTATCGCCTACTGTAAGGATATTGAAAGAGCAAATCCCGGATACATAGAAAAAATTGCGTCAAGCTGGGCTGAAAAGGAAATAACGACACTTGAGATCGCTCAGGAAGAAGTTGAAAGGCTTTACGCTTCGCGGACTTTCACTGCGGAGATCATGCGAATTTTCGACATGAAGCGCAGACCCACCACCAAACAACAGGAAATTGTAGAAATCTGGAGAAACGAGAAATACAGTTTAGATTTGATCAAATATGCGTATGAGAAAACAATCGAAAGAATAGAAAAGCTTTCTTTTGAATATATAAACAAAATTCTAACTTCATGGCGCGAAAACGGCTATTCTTCAACAGATGACGTAAAATCAGCTGAATCCGAATACCGCAAAAACAAAAAAAGCAGCGAAAGAACCTCTTCCGACGGTTTTGACGCTGAAAAATATAATATTCTCATCAATGATATTTAGAGGTATTTTTTATGGATATTGAAATTTACGATAAGGCTCACGCAATTCTGACTGAACGCCGAACTAAGGCGCAGTCGGAAAATAATGCGAGAATCCGCGAAATTAACGAGAAAATCCCGGAGATAAAGGAAATAAACGACGTACTTTTCAAAACAGGAAAGGAACTTATCAAGGTCATTACGGAATCACGTGGAAAGGATATTTCCGCCAAGATAGAGGAAATAAAGAAGCGCAACACCGGCGCGCAGCAGCTTGCCAGCCAACTTTTGACGGCTCACGGCTACCCTGCCGACTATCTTGACATTCATTACTTCTGCCCAATTTGCAGCGACAGCGGATATAATGGAGATCAATTCTGTATCTGCATGAAAAAGCTTTTCTCGAAGCTTACCACAGACAAGTTAAACAAAAATGCGCAGCTGAAATTGTCGAATTTCAACACATTCAACTTAAATTATTACAATGGCGATGATTATTTTACAATGGAAAAAATATTTTATTACGCCCAAAAATACGCTGAAAATTTTCATATAAACTCCGAAAGCATACTCATTTTCGGGAATACTGGACTGGGAAAGACGCACATTTCACTTGCTATTGCAAATGTTATTCTCGATAAAGGTTTTAGCGTACTGTATGATTCTGTAATAAATATTCTTGGCAGCATAGAACGCGAACATTTCAGCAGCAGTCACACAACGGAAATGCTTGATCTGGTAATGGATGCCGACCTGCTGATATTAGACGATCTTGGCACTGAATACGAATCTAAATTTTATATTTCAAACATTTATAACATTGTGAATACTCGTCTGGTACGCGAAAAACCAACGATAATCAATACTAATCTTGAACTTGACGCGCTGTCGAGGCGATATGGAGGAAAAGTCGCTTCCCGTATCGCAACAATGTACAAATGTCTTAACTTTAAGGGCGACGACGTACGCTTTCAGATGATACGTCAGAATCGAAAAGAAAAATAATGCAATAAAGCATTTCGGAATTTACGACATACTTAAACACATTTTTTAATTGAAACAAGTGCATCTTAACCAAATCATTACGGATGCAATTATAAATTTATTAAATATGCCGATTTTAGAGCCTGTTCAGTATCTTTTTATGTACAGATTTTCGAGAAAATTTTTTGCCTGACAAGGAAAAAAGGTGCAGGAATGCTGACGCATTCCAAGACTTTTTGACAAAGTTCAGGCGAAAAATCTGCCGAAAAGACGTGCGGAAAAAGATACTGAACAGGCTCTCAAGCCCAAAAGCGAATTTATGAAAAATGACGGACATAAAATGAAAATTTCACTTTAAAATCCCTTCGACGGTAACAGTTTGATAACATTGGCAATTTTTATCATAATACGTCTTGTAATTTATTGAATGCGGATTTTATGGCGTTTTTCATAAATTCAACATTGCCAGTTTGTAATAAACGGTATAATCAAAATCGAATTATACGATTTGTAAATCTTAAATTGTAAATTTCGTAACCAATACGTAACTTTTTTCAAGCTTATCGGCGTTTTTCGACATTAAATTATAATAGGCTATTCACAGTTTTTTAACAAAATATTCAGTCAAATCAACCAAAATACTTTGGATAAGCATAACCATTTTTGAGCGCAAAATGGAAAAAAAATCAAAACTGTTGCTATTTTTCCTCGTTTGTGGTAAGATAATCACAGTCGTTAAGAACCGCATTGCGGCGTTAAACGGCAAATAATGAATGCTTTTCGAGGAAAGGATTGAGTTGATGAGAAAAGCTAAATATGCAGCGCTTGTTTTCGGAGGAGTTTCTACTTGTATATTCGGCGGACTTCTTGGTGTGTATGCTACATCACCGGTCGTAAGCACGGTTGCTCCGAAAAATGATGTTAAAAACATTTACGATGTCGAAAGCGATGAATTGGCAAATGTTGCTGCAGTAACTTCTATCAGAACAACGCCCGTTACCACAACAAGCAATAATTACAGATCTATTTCGTACGCCACTACAGCCGCAAATTACGAGGTTGTAACCACCGCTACAGCCGACGCGAAAAATTCTTATACTTACAGCGCGTCTGTAAAGCTGAGCGCAAAAGCTCCCGTTGTCGCTTCAAATTACAGCGAAGCCCCTGCTTCTTCCGCTCGCCAGACTTCCGCTACTAAAGCTGCGTGGGAATACGCTGCCACAACAGTTAAGACCACGACAGTAACTACTGCTTACGTATATGTAGAACCAACGACTGAACCTGAAACAGAACCTATCGCTGTAGAACCTGTTCAGACAACAACAGTTTTTGCTGCCGATCCGGATCAGGATACGGTTACCGAACCTGTAGCAACTGAACCTATCGTTGACGACGTAGTAACGCCTGTTGATCCTGAACCCATTCTCCCGATCTCCGATGAAGAATTCATTATTCTCTGCAATGCCGTTGCTCATGAAGCAGGCTGCAACTGGATCGATGAGTATGATAAAGCAAAGGTCGTTGAGGTCATCATGAACCGTGTAAACAGCCCTCTTTATCCCAACACCGTTTTAGGAGTGCTTACACAGCCCTATCAGTTCAGCGGTTCGTCAAGCTATGTATATCTCGGAGGATACTCTTCGCATGTAACTGACAGCGTTATCAGCGCCGTTCAGCTTTATTTCAGCGAACCGTCATCATTTGACCACGGATATTTCGGATTTTATGGCGATGGATATCGCAATTATTTTTATTAATAAATTTTTGTTTTGTATGATCTGTTAAGAAGTTGCGGACTCCCGTTTTTCGGGAGTTTTTTTCTTAGAGCGTGTTCAGTAGAGCGTAATTTCACACTGTCATCATAAATATCACAATTTACCTGTTGATTTTAAAAAAATTATATGATATAATTTTAACATATGAAAGGAGTTTTGTTAAATGAACAACAAAAGCTTTACAAAGCAAATGATCATATTTATCTGCATAAGCATCGCGTCAATTCTCCTGCTGAATATAACGATAATGCCGATGCTGAACAAAAGCAGAATTAAAGAGACAAATTACAGTTTTTTCCTCGAAATGCTCGACGAAAACAAGGTCAAACAAGTCAAGGTAGAAAACGCTGAAATCCGCTTCGAAGTTGAAGAGGACGGCAAAAAACAGATCTATTCTACCGCAAGAATGGAAGATCCTAATCTCGTGGACAGACTTCACGCAAATTCTTCCGTAGTTTTTACAGAAAGTTTCGAAGAAAATAATCTGCTGCTCGATTTTCTTGTAAGCTGGGTGCTGCCGATCATCTTCTTCATCGTTCTCGGAAATCTGCTGATGAAAGGCATGACTAAGCGTCTCGGCGGCGGTAATGCGATGTCGTTCGGGAAAAGCAATGCCAAAATCTACGTAAAAGCTCAGACAGGAAAAACATTTGCCGATGTTGCCGGTCAGGACGAAGCTAAAGAGGCGTTACAGGAGATAGTTGATTTTCTCCATAATCCGCAAAAATACGCTGATATTGGCGCAAGTATGCCAAAGGGCGCACTTCTCGTCGGTCCTCCCGGTACAGGTAAAACTCTTCTTGCAAAAGCTGTTGCAGGCGAGGCGGACGTTCCTTTTTTCTCAATATCAGGCTCTGAATTCGTTGAAATGTTTGTGGGAATGGGCGCTGCAAAAGTCCGCGATCTGTTTAAACAAGCCAATGAAAAAGCCCCCTGCATCGTTTTTATTGATGAAATAGACACAATCGGCAAAAAGCGCGACGGAAATCTCGGCGGAAACGATGAGCGTGAACAGACTCTTAATCAGCTTCTCACGGAAATGGACGGTTTCGACGGTCAGAAAGGCGTCGTTATTCTTGCCGCTACAAACCGTCCCGAATCCCTCGACCCCGCCTTGCTTCGTCCAGGAAGATTTGACAGGCGTATCCCAGCCGAACTGCCCGACCTCGCAGGTCGTGAAGCGATTTTAAAAGTTCATGCCAAAAATGTAAAATGTGATGATAATATCGACTACAATTCAATTGCCTGCGCAACGGCAGGGGCGTCCGGAGCTGAGTTGGCGAATATAATTAATGAAGCAGCCCTCCGTGCCGTAAGAAACGGAAAAAATCGCGTCGATCAGTCCGATCTGGAAGAAAGCGTTGAAGTCGTTATAGCAGGATATCAGCGTAAAAACGCTGTTATTTCGCAGAAAGAAAAAGAAATAATCGCTTATCATGAAATCGGTCACGCTCTTGTCGCCGCTAAGCAAAAAAATTCCGCTCCGGTACATAAGATCACAATAATTCCGCGTACAAGCGGCGCGCTGGGCTATACAATGCAGGTCGATGAAGGTGAAAAGCATCTTATGACCAAAGACGAAGCGCTTGCAAGGATAGCCGTCCTGACTGGCGGACGTTCCGCAGAGGAATTGATATTCAGCAATTTCACAAGCGGCGCGTCAAATGACATCGAACAAGCAACAAAGATTGCACGCGCAATGGTCACCAGATACGGAATGAGCGAAAAATTCGACATGATCGCTCTTGAAACCGTCAACAATCAATATCTCGGCGGCGATACATCCCTCGCCTGCTCTGCGGAAACGGCTGCAAAAGTTGATGAAGAAGTCAACTCAATAATCAGCAAATGCCATGAAGCTGCCATTGAAATTCTCAAAGAGAATATTGACAAGCTTCATGAACTTGCAAATTATCTTCTCGAAAAGGAAACTATTACAGGCGATGAGTTTATGGGCATTCTCAACAAAGAATCTGTCGTAAATGTGTGAAATTTATCTTAAAACTAAAAAAAGATTAAAACCCTTGACTAATCAAAGAAAATATGCAATAATTATCATTAGAACAGACCTCTTCGGAAACTAAAAGACGCTGAATGGCGCATGATTTTTGCGTTTTGCAAAGCCGGGTTTCCATAGGAATACTGTAAGCTGACACAGCAAAACGCAAAATAGACAAGTCAGACAATGCAGTTTAGTTTCAGAACAGGCACTAATGTTTGAATTTGAAAGGACAACTAAAAATGAGTGAATTAACAAGGGCTATGACAGAATGGCTGGCTGAACACGGCATACCCGAATGGCTTATCCCACTTCTTGTGTCAATATTTCCCATAATTGAATTGCGCGGAGGCATTATCGCTGCAAGTCTGCTTGGTATGGAATTATGGCAGGCAGTACTGGTATGCATGATCGGAAATATATTGCCTATACCATTTATTCTTCTATTTATTGATAAAATATTTGATTTTCTAAAAAAACATAGAATTCCACTGATAACCAAACTCGTTGTTTACCTTGAGAATAAGGCGATGAATAAAAGCAGCACAATGGAAAAAGGCGAATTTTTATTCCTATTGTTTTTTGTGGGAATACCGCTGCCTGGTACCGGTGCATGGACAGGCTCGCTTATAGCGTCACTGCGAAAGATCCCTCTAAAAAAAGCTGTCCCGGCAATTTTCCTTGGACTTTGTCTTGCTTCAGCTATCATGTGCGTTCTTTTCTATGGATTTCCTGAAATGTTCACAAAGATCATCGGATAAAGATAATGACCGATATTCCCCAAAAATTGCGGAATATCGGTCGTTTTTGTTATATTAATATTAGGGCTTGTTTGAAAAATTCATACATTCGTCAAAACGCCCATAAATCACTGTCTGCGTCGTCGAAAATCCTTGTCAGGCGACAGCCTGCCTTCGGATTCTCTCCTAACATACAGTAATTTCTGTGCATTTTACCGAATATAGCTGTTTTTCAAACAAGACCTAATCTGACCATGAAAATTTTTCAGTTATCGCTTAATCTTTAGTTTTTTCGCAGCTATTACTATATTGAAAGAATAAAAATAAACCTCCTCGTAAACTAAAGGCAACACCGCACAAAGATTGTGTGGCAGATGTACTCTGCGAGCATAAACTCTATCAGATTTTTCGACAGATTGTACAGAAATGATGAAAGCATACTGTCGTATGGTGACGAATTTTTGTGCAAGATGCCGGAAAATATTAAAGCAGATGACGTGCAAAACCGTTAGTCGTGCTTTGGCGGTGTTGCCAAAAATACACTGGAGGACGCAGAATTTTTTGTGACAGGCGCAGCTAATTTTCCTCAGAAATACTGCATAAGTAAAATTAACAAATCATGGCGAAAAAAACTAACCATACAATGCGTTTCAATTTCCAAGGAAGTCTAATAAAATTTTATTTTGCAGCGTCTAAAAGCCTGTTATTTTTCATATTTTCACTTGACATTTCGTGTATAATATGTTAAAATTATACTTAGATATTATAGGAGAATATATAATGGCAAATATAATAATTACAAATATCAGTCTGCTAAAAACTGATGACAAAAGCAGATCGGAAAAGAATTACAATTCCGATCTCTGCGGCATAAGCGGGATAAATACCAACGACGCTCCCGTTAAGTATCTTATCAAACTTCTTGCTGTCGGTAAGCAGCCAATAGATAAGATCATAGCTGTTACCACTAAAGAAGCCGAACCTGCTTTGGAAACGTTTGAGGATACTATTAATTCCTTTACTGAAGAATTAAATATCCCCTGCCCTCTCATTGAAAAAGTAAGCACAAGCGAAAATGAATTTTCACAAACTATCAAGGAAGTAACAGAAAAATTTACAGCAGGAGATAAAGCTTTCATCGATACGACAGGCGGATTCAGAAATTCCAGCTATTTCCTTATGTGCGTTGTTCGTATGCTCGAATATTCCGGCGTAAAGCTTGAAAAAGCCGTTTATTCAAGATTTGACAATTACAGCATTAACGATATTACCGATATTTACAGAAAATACGACCTGATAAACGCGGTCGATATCTTCACGAAATTCGGGAATTCCTATGAACTTGAACAGTATTTCAGCAATACGGACGAGCCTGCCGTAAAAGAAGTGATATCGGCGATGAACGCCTTTTCCGACATGATCTCGCTCTGCCGCACTTCGGAACTTTCTTCGATTCTCGAAAAGCTGAATATCTCGCTTGTAAAACTAAGTTCCACTCATTCTGATTCGGCGGATACCATACTTTTTCAAAGTCTAATCTGTACTATCAGGGAAAAATTCTACATGAAAAACAACTGCATAGAGTATCCGGATATTGTCAGATGGTGTCTTGATAATCGCCTTATTCAACAAGCCGTCACGATCTATGTTGAAAGAATGCCCGAATTCTTTTATAAAAAAGGTCTTTTCTGCACATCGGACGAAATCCTTGAAAATCTGAAAGAGAAAAATACAAAGTCGCATTTTGATTTTTATTATGAAATGTTCTATAATAATTTAATGACAGATTCAAATAAAAACGTCTTTTATAATTTTCTTTCGGATGTTATTAAAAATTCAGACGGCGTTTACAGCGAACTTTTCAATAAATTGCAGTATGACAGTTTAAAGAAGATCGTTGAAAAAATACCAACCGATAAGTATGACATAGCTAAGCTTGAAAAACCTCTGCGCAGATTGTTAAAAACTCGGTATGCTCTATATAATAAAGGTCGACGTAAAGAAAAATGTGAATATGAAAAAGCAATAAAAGAAAATCCCGAAATCTGGAAATATGTAGAAAATACAATAAATACCATTCCAAAAGAAGCGGAAGCATTTATAAAAAATACAGCTAAAAATGCGAAATTATGCCGTCTTTTTGCAGATTCCGATCCTTGTGAATACGAGGATATGAAAATTATTTTTATCGAAAGTATTTCCGAATCGCATAAAAATAAAAAATTTTCTTTGAATGAAAAATTATCAGCGGAAAAGTTGCAGACGATTTTTCGCGATATACTTTATGCAAAACAGTTTATACGCAATAAACTTAATCATGCCAGCGATGAGGAATCCGAAAGCGAAGAATTACAAAATTATTTTTCTGCCCATGGTTATAACGTTGGCTGCGAACTTAATGTAAAGGAAATAAAAGATTTTATGGCAGAAGCTATAGATAATATAAGGAGTTGTTGTAATGAAAAAATTTATTAGCGTCAGTCCCTTTCAGCCGCCTAAATTTCTCAGCGCAGGTATATACAAATATGTCAATAACGAAAAACTTATATACGAAAAAGAAATAAAATTCCCAATAATTCCCGTCATAAACGGATATGCCGAGAATGGCGAAGAGATAACTTTGATAACGGTTGTTTCCGATTATGAAAACTCTACCGTCAACTATGAAACGCTCAAATGTTCTGTAAATGAAATTGCAGAAGAAAAAAATCTTAAAGTTAATTATGAAGTGATAAGTATCCCATATGACAACAGGCTTGAAGTTCAGCTTGAGGTGTTCAATAAGCTTATCAGCCATATTTCCGATAATGACAAACTTTTCGCAGATATCACATACGGCACAAAAGTCATGAATCAGATAATTACTATGGGAATCAACTATGGTTACAGAATATGCAGAGATGTGATTCCGGGCTGTATAGTTTACGGAGAAAAAGATCACAACACGAATGAAATGAAAATTTACGATACGACCTCTCTGATCTATCTTGATGAAATTGTACGCGTCATGGCTGAAAACGGCGTAAAAGATCCCGCAGGATCTATAAAAATGATGATGAACTGGAGCGAATCAGATGATTGAAGATAAAGCGGCAGCTGCTATTACGGAAAAAGAAATCAATGAAACAGCAAGGAAATTTTATGAAGCAAAAATTTCAAACGATATAAACGAAGCCGGGCATTATTTTTCAAAACTGTATCGTATTGCAACGGGGAATAGCTGTCTGAACAGGAAATTGAGAAGCGTTCTTGCCGGATGGGAGATATCGGAATATGACGCGGAAGTATTTATCAGCGAGTATTTTTGTAAACAAGCGAAAAATTACGATTATACAAAAAATGATAACTTTGTCGCTTTTTTGCTTGAATTTATATGGCAGTCCTTAAACAAAAAACGGAAAAACGACTCTAAAAAACCGCCTTCTATAAGTCTTGACGAGTATCTTACAGACGACAACGGAAATATAAATTCAAACGCTTTGGAAAAACTTGGCGCTGAAAATCCTTTTGAAGAAGATGAAACGGTAATTAAAGTGCGTTCTCGTCTGCCGGCGCTGATAACCTGCTTTTATAAGCATAACAAGGGAAAACAGGCAAGCAAAACCAGATATGACTATTTTAGAATTTTCAATACCGAAAATATTATCGAATGCATAAATTCATCCGGCAATACAAAATATTTCAATAAAGCTGAAGCTTATGAAAGTACAGATAGAGATTTTGTCAGATTTATTACGAATTCATCTTATGAAAAACTCGACGATCTTCTGTCGTTTGAATTCAAACGCTTTTCAGAGGTTCTGGAGGACTATACTTATGAAGATAAAGAAATAACTATCCCATGCGAGGGAAAAATTATTTCCGAATACTGCTATAAATCAGGGAAAAGCGAAAAACGTCCTACAAAAGAAAATATTTCCCAATTCAGGAAAAAATATGAAAACTATTTTAAAGAAATCTGGCTTAAGGAGGTATAAAATAATGATCACAGCCATTTACGATTGCCGCAGCAAGCAGGAATATATATACAGAACGAATAAGATACGCGAGATATCAGGAGCTTCGAAGCTTTTGTCAAATGTATACGGAATCCTGATCAACCAAACAAGTCTGAAAATCAATAATACTTGGAAAGATGACACGAAAAATGGAAAAGCATTCAGAAAAGAAGATCTCATAGGATCCGAATTTGATGGAACGGTTATCTATGAGGGCGGCGGCAATCTATACGTGCTGTTCAAGGATAAGAAAACTTATGTGAAAGCAAATATGGAGTTTTCCCGAAAGCTTATTGATAAAACTTATTCTGTAAGCGTAATTACCGCCTGCGTCGAAACGACGGATAATTTCAATACAGATCGTAAAAATTTATACGTTCAAAAAGAGAAATCAAAAAAGCTGGATATGCACGCGGTTTTCTGCAATGTTCTGCCCTTTACTCAAATCGACAGATCGTCGTATATGCCGCTTTCCTTCGCTGTCAAAAGAGGCGGAATTCAAGAGAAGATAACTACTGAATCCAAACTGAAAAGAAAGGCGTACAATGATTATTTTCCAGAGAATAATGAACTTAGTTCTGATAATCTTGATTCACTCACTGAAGAAAAAGGCAAGGACAGCATCCTCGCCGTAATTTATATTGACGGAAACGATATGGGAAATAAAATCAAGAAATGTACCGAGGGCAAAGATGATTATGCAGAATGTGTAAAGGCGCTTAGAAATTTTTCTCTTCATACGAATGAATATTTTGTGGAAAAACCTATCGCTGCCATTGAAAAATGCCTAAAAGCAAAAAATGAAAAGGACGCGGAAATAATCGCTGAAAATCCTGATAAAGCGCATAAGTACAGACTGATAGTCGGAGGCGGAGATGAAATTACTATAATCTGTCGCGGTTCTGACGCTAAAGACGTTGTCTGCGCATATTTTGATGAACTGAAAAAAACGCCCGATCTTTCACAGGGAACGCCTAATACGTCATGTGCGGGTATCGCTTTGTTTCATAGCCATGATCCGTTTGCCGACGTTTACGAAATTGCTGAAAGCTGCTGCGAAATGGGAAAGAAAAGATCGCATAAACCGAATGATAACGGAAATTATATTGATTTTCATTACTGCCATTCCGGTATCACGAATGAACTCGATATTATTCGTGCGGAACAGGAAGCAGACCATACCTTCAGACCATATAGTCTGAATGAATTTGAAGAATTTATGTATATTGGAAAAGTACTCGGAAATATAGGCAGAGCCAACGTTAAAAGTCTTGGTGATTCCATAGTAAAGGGAGAATCGTACTATAGATTTGATGTCCAGAGGATCAGGTCAAGAAACTATAAGAGATTCGCTGAACTTATAAATAATTATGCCGAAAACGAAGAAAAATTCAAACGCATTATATATGACGTATCAGTCGTATACGATTTGTGGTTCGGAGGCGAAAATGATGCATGAGATAAGAATAAAGCTTCAGTCAGATCTTTGCGTTTCAGCCGGAGACGGATATGCAGGCGTTATCGATACCGATATTGTATTAGACAAGTATGGTATACCTTTTATTCCTGCCAGACGTCTGAAAGGCTGCTTAAGGGACGCAGCTATTTATATTTATGGTGAAAACAACAGCGTTATCAATAAAATTTTCGGCGTCAAAGGCGATAAAAAATCAGGCGCGCTGCACTTGGAAAATGCAGCGATAGAAGAGTATGATTCTTTCATTGAAATGTGTATTAAAAATAACATGACAGCAAATAGGGTAACTGAATTATTTACGGATACCTCCGCTTCTACCGCTGTTGTGGATACAGGCGAAGCTAAGCATGATTCGCTGAGATTTATGAGATATGTCTCAAAGAATAAGACCTGGGATCATGAACAGCCGCTTGTATTTTGCGCAAAAGTTAAAATAGATGACAAGTACGCCGGCGATTTTGAAAAAATATGCAAGGCGCTCCGCCACATAGGATATAAAAGAAACAGAGGTTTTGGATGCGTAAAATGTACCCTTGTGAGAAACGTTTCCGAAATTGAAAAAAATCTCGCTGTGCCTGAGAATATTGCAGATGATAAATCGTATGAGATCGCCTACGCGATAAAGCTGGATGAAGCTCTGATGCTCCCATCCAAATCGTCAGACGAATCTTGCGACTATATAAGCGGACAAGCTGTAATAGGCTCTCTTGCTGGCGAATATTTGAAGAATCATGACGCAGACGAATTTTTCGATAATATGTTTCTTAGCGGCGATGTGAAATTTTCTAACCTGTATATTACAAACGACAAACTGCAAAAATATGTACCCGTTCCGCAAATCTACGGAAAAATCAAGCAGAATAATTCTATCATCGATCTGTCCGTTTATGAAAGAAAAGACGAGATAGTAAAACCGCTTAAAAGCGGATATATCAACGCTGAACTTGATATGAAAAAGCCGCTTACCGAAAGAGTGTATCATAATAATCTTAGAGATGCTGACGGCGGTTTATACGTACAGAATTGTATTCGGAAAGGTCAGATGTTCATGGGGACGATCTCCGGAAAAGGGACATACATAAAAACGCTTGCTGAAATTTTGAAAGAGGGAAATATATCATTTGGACGAAGCAAATCCGCTCAGTATTCGAGCTGCACGATAAAAACTTTGAATATTGAAGAGGAATCGCATAAAAAAATTAATTTTAAAAAAGGCGAAAAAATCGTTTATCTTTTTGAATCAGACGCGATTTTATCGGATAACTTTGGCGGAAACGACGTTTCAATTGAGGCTGTTTGCAGCGCATTGGGTGTAGATAAGACCGATTTGGAACTTGAAAGCGGTTTGAAGTACAGAACAATATCGGGTTTTCTTTCGGTTATGCGTTTACAGCGCGCTCATACGAGAGCAATTGCAGCAGGAAGCGCAATTGTTGTAAAATGTAAAAAAGATATGGATATGAACAGTATCATGTACATTGGCGGACGTCAAAACGAGGGATTCGGCAAAATAAGAATTTATAAAGCTGGAGAACTTCTTTCAGATGAAATTTGCAAACTGTCTTTATCGGAAAGTATCCATACAAAAAATCATGATGAGATAAAGACGATGTTTGACACTATTGAAAAAGACGAAAAAATGCGCAATGACGCCATATCTTATGCAGTCGAAAACAAAGATAATTTCATTAACAAATGGGGATCATCATTTATCGGAAGAGTGACGCTGATGCTGAAACAATCGAATTCAGAATTGGATTTTAACAGCAGAATAAAGTCCATTAAATCTGATAAAAACAGGAAATTAGCAGAAAAACTCGTTAAAGATTCGGATAACAAATGGGAAAAAGATCCTCAGTATAAGGACTGGTCTAAAAAGCAGGAACGTCTGCTTATAATTCTTACGCTTGCAAAATATTTTCTTAAAGAAGAAAAGGGAGAAGACGCGAAATGAAAAATCACATCTATTATAGGCTTGAAATGAAACTCGCCTCTCCATTGTCCGTTGGAGACGGAAAAAACGAATCAACGGATCATGATATTGTAAAGAACAGAAATGGCACGCCTTTTATCCCGGCTTCTTCAATTGCAGGCGTTTTCAGACATACGCTCGATATTGATACAAAACTTCAGAACGAGATTTTCGGCAATATTTACGGGGAAAACTCCCATAATAGTAAGGTGATCTTTTATAATGCCGAACTATCAAAAGGCAGTTCGACAAGCGTCCGAGACAGCGTAAAACTTGAAAAAAAAGTCGGTGTTAAAGGCTCTAAGTTCGATATGGAAATAATCGAAACAGGCGCGGAATTGGTAACTTATCTTGAACTTCCCGTGTGTTCCGAAAGTATTGTATCTTCTGTTGAAAAAATGATCTCCGAACTTTTAGCAGGCAATATTCGTTTTGGAGCAAAAACATCAAGAGGATACGGAAAAATCTTGATAATCTCACTGAAAAAGAAAACGTTCGACCTGGATGATGAATCCGAACTTGACGCATGGCTGAATTTTGATGTTTTTAATTCGGAAGCATGGGCTGACGAAGCGGAATATTCCGTATCCAAAACAGGGCTGTCTTATACAAAAATCGTATTAAATCTTACTCAAAAGGGAGCTATCTCAATACGTGAATATGTTACGGACGCGGAAACAAACTCTCCGGATTATAAGCATATATCGCTGAACGACGGAACAAGCGTTATTCCCGGTACTTCATGGGCAGGCGCTTTCAGAGACAGATATTGCGAATTCGCAGGTTCTGAAAACGCTGAAAAGCTGTTCGGATATGTAAGGGAAAACAATAAAACCGACGTATGCAGAAAGTCAAGAATTATTTTTTCAGAATCGACGGTAACCGACTGTATTATTAAAAAAATCACAAGAAACGCTATCGATCGTTTCAGTTCTGCCGCTAAAGACGCTGCTTTGTACACCGAGAAAACCTGTTACAATGGTAAAACAGAACTTGAAATTCTTCTTAACAATGATGTTACCGACGAAGAAAAAACCCTTCTCAGCGCAGTTATCCTTGATCTGTCAAACGGATTCCTTTCGGTAGGCGGTCTGACTTCTGTTGGCAGAGGTATGTTTTCTGTAATCGGATTAACCGTTAATGATGAGGATAGAATGAATTTTCTTAATCCGAAAGATATTTCGCAGTTGTTGGAGGTGAAGTCATGAAAGAATACATATCGGAATATGGAACAGTAAGCGAAACTGAAGTATTATCAATAGCTGAAAAATACATGAAAAGCAATTTCAGCGTATATGCCGTTCATACGAACAGATTTTACTGCGGAAATGAAATTGATATAGATGTGAAGCGTCTTATCGAACTGCGAATTTTTTCAGAACAGGCTGAACTTAGAATTTCAAGAATGAATATAGGCGCTGATTTTTACTGGAGATATATCGACGACGATGCTTTTAATACAGCGCTAAAAAACGTGCGGAATGAATTTCTAAGCAAACTTGAGAACAGAATATATGATGAGAAACATTTTCTTGATATTGACTCAAAAAAATCCGGAGGGTTTAATTATACGACTACCGGCGGCGGTTCTTATTCACTGCCCATAGAAGACGCGGAAAAAATAAAAATACGAAATTATCTTGATTATGATCAAAATGGAATCGCTGTAATAAGCGATTTCAGGATTATCGGATTCTTGCGGAAAGGAAGTGCAGAGTAATGGCAGATAAAGAGTGGAGAGTAAAAGAACCTAAAAAAAGATTTATTAATCCATATAATTTTGTAAGTCTTGATTCGGAAGTACAGCGTACCAAACATACCTCTGGTACCCTCACGGGCAAAATAAAAGTGAATCTTATTGTGAAAACTCCTCTTGCAGTTCCCGATTCGGAAAGCGTCATAGAATGTGGTAATGGACATAAGGTTTATGATTTTTTCAGAATCGGGGATACACCTGTTATTCCGGGCAGCCAGCTTAGAGGAATGATAAGAAACGCGTATGAAACTCTCAGCAATAGCTGTCTGTCAGTCAATAACAACAATATTCTTTCGGCAAGACACACGAATGCAGGAAATCCCGGATTGGTTCAATATAAAAACAAAGAATGGCATTTATTTAAAGCAACTAAATACGTGGATAACAGGCAGTTCCTTAACGAAACGACAGACGTCAGAAGAACATGGTATTCATTTAAAAGTCATGATCTGAAAACATGGATCTTTTCGAATACTAACATTGAAGTGCCTTGCGTGAATCTTGAAAAGGCTATTGATAATTATCGCGAAAATATAAAAATATATGATGTGCCAAGCAGTGATTTTGACAAAAATAAAGTCAAAATTACATACGGAATAGAACCCGACGGCAGACTGCACCCCGTTTTTTACGATATTGTAGAGTATAACGGAGAGAACTACATATATCTTTCCCCGTCGCAAATAGGGCGATATGTGTTTGACAACCGTCTTGACGATTTGCTTGAGAGTCATATTTCCTGCTCAAAAAAGGACGGCGATAGCCTTTGTAAGGCATGCGACCTGTTTGGAATGATCCCAACCGATAAAAACAGCGCTTCTCATGCAGGAAAATTGAGATTTTCAGACGCACTGCCTGTTGATTTTGAATCAATGGGAAAAGTTACACTAAAAGAACTTTCAAGTCCAAAAATTACATCAGTTGAGTTTTATACCAAAAGACCTGAAAATGCGCGTTACTGGACATATGACTATAAGATAATGTACAACAATATCGAAACGAAAAATCCTAAAAAAGGCAAACCTAAAATGATAATCGTACCTAATAAAGAAAAGTGCTATGTTGAGGTAAGAGGCCGTAAATTCTATCTTCACAACCCGAACTTGCGCTCTGACGACTATCAGATAACCAATAAAACGAAAATAAACAGTACAATAGAACTATGTAAGCCGAACAGTCGTTTTTCATTTAATATATATTTTGATAAAATTACGGAAGATCAGCTTCGGGAACTCCTTTGGGCTGTCTCTATCGGAGAAAATACGGAAGAAAGTCAGCAAATGCATAAACTCGGTCATGGCAAGCCTCTTGGATTGGGCAGTGTTAAACTTGTAGCTGAACAAGCAGAAATCAGAACATTTATTCCAGATTCAATGACTTATAATGTAGAAATTATTGATTGCAAAAAAATAAACAAATACATTGCCGATAATCCGTTTGACGCGGAAAGTACTGCGTTTAAGGAATATATGCAGATCACAAATTTTAACGGAGTAACTTCTGTCATGAATAAGGAAAAAGCCAATATTTCATATCCTATCGCTGATGACGGAAAAAATGCTGTTAATTCAACTGCTTCTCATCAATGGTTTATTGCGAATCGCTCAATCGGCGAAGACGGTTCATCTACATCTTGGTCAGCTAAATATGTACTGCCGAAAATAACGTCTAAAAATCCGACGCTCCCCGCTATGGAAAAAAAGGGCAAAATATAATAACCTGTGTTCATAGAGAAGATGTGCTTCTTCTATAAACACAAGCTCTAAGAGCCTGTTTAGTATCTCGGCGCGTGCGGATTTTCGAGCATAATTTTGACGAGTGCAAGGAGAAAAATCGAAGGCATACTGACGTATGGTGAGATTTTTCGACGCAGCAATCAGCAAAATTTGCTGAAAAGACGTGCGTGAAGAGATGCTAAACAGGCTCTAAGGCTGTCCTATGTCTGTCATCGTTTTGGAAACATCAACGAAAATTCAGCTCCCTTATCAATTTCGCCGTAAGCCTCAACCTTTCCGCCGTGCCGCTGCATAATTCGATTTACAAGTGCAAGTCCGACTCCGCTTCCCTCAAATTCCTCCTCTGAATGAAGCCGCTGAAATACCTTAAACAACTTGTTGGCATATGCCATATCAAATCCCGAACCATTATCTTTGATTTTTATAATATTGTACGTCTGAGTAGTTTCTCCCGATATTTCAATTATCGCAGAGGATTTCTTGGACGTATATTTTATTGCATTCGACAAAAGATTTTTCAGCATCGTCCGCATAAGAACTTCATCTGCTGTCACGGTCGGAAGATCGCCGCATATCAGCTTTATATCACGCTCGGATTCCAGTTGGCGAAGTTCCGCAAAAATTTCCTCGGCGATCGGCTTTATATTCACACGGCTCACTCTCGCCTGCACATTACACATCTTCGAAAAATCAAAAAGCCGTTCTATCATGATCCTAGTCTGAGTCGCCTTAGATTCGATCATTCCCATTATCGTGGAAATGCTTTCGTCCACATCTTCTCCGAGTTCTCCGCGAAGCATTTCGATAAGCATATTTATAATATTGAACGGCGCTTTCAAATCGTGTGAAACTGCCGAACAAAACTGCGTCAGTTCGTTATTCGCTGCTGTTAATTCCTTTTTCTGGCGTGAGACTTGCAAATGCGTCTTTATTCGCGCAAGATATTCTTCCTTGATAAACGGTTTTTTTACATAATCGCAGCCGCCCAGATCGAAACTCTGTCCAATGATTTCGGGACTTGTTTCGGACGTCAGGAAAATTATCGGAATATCTCTTGTCTCCTCTTTTGCCTTTATCATTTTGCAGACTTCAAGTCCGTTTATGTCGTCCATCTGAATATCGAGCAATATCAGATCGGGAATTTTCTTCTCAAGAAAACGCATCGCCGCTTTACCGCTGGAAGCCGCAAAAACACGATATCCCTCGGCTCGCAGAAGCGTACCTGAATAAGCGATATGATCTGGCATATCGTCAACCACAAGAATTTCTGCATAATTAGTCATTATTTTTCCTCGCTTTTTACGGCAGTTCCGTCAAGTCCGGCTTTGTATTTGGACGGCGTTACACCCGTAATCTCCTTGAATATTTTTGTGAAATAATCAACGCTGGAATACCCCAGTATATCGCTGATTTCATATGCTTTGTAATTTCCGGTGCGCAGCAGCTCCTTAGCGTATGCTATTTTTATTTTTGAATAAAAATCATGGAAAGTTATACCAAAATGCTGCTTAAACAGTTTCGCGAAATAATCCTTGCTGTATCCGTGAGCCTCGGCAATATCGTCAACGCTGAATAACTCTCCGTAATGAGCCGAACTGTAGAGCGCAACCTGCGCAATAAATTTGTTGTCATCAGCTGAAACGCCAAGATCGTCCATTATCTCACGAACGGAATCCCCGATCTTGTTGTCATTGCTCTGCATTTCATCTATGCGTTTTTTAACGCGAATCAGAACCTCCTGAAGCTTTTTCTGCTCGACAGGCTTCAAAAGATAGTCGAAAGCCCCAAGTATCAACCCTTGACGCGCATATTCAAATTCGTCGTAGGAACTTGCAAAAATCAGCGGGATAGTGTTTCCCATATCCGCAAGCTTGCGAAGAAGTTCGATACCGTCGATAAACGGCATACGGATATCGGTAAATATCAGGTCAAAAGTCTGCTTTTCAAGAATCTCCAAAGCGTGCTTGCCATTAGTCGCTTCGGCTGCAATAGTAAATCCGCACTCAGACCAGGTTTTCATTTTTGAATAAATAAAACGCATTGCGGCGTCGTCTTCAACTAAAAGTACGCGGTACATTAAATCACTCCTGTTTAGAATCTGTATACAGGTTCTTAGTTATAATTTTCGATAATCCAAAGAAAATCATAGCTGAAAACAGAGTTTTCCAGCTTTTTAAATGAATCGGCGTCCATATTCGCCATAAAAATATTAATATTTTCTGAAAATAAATCAGCAGCTGCAACGTCGAAATCACTGCACAGCGACATAAAGTTTTTGAAAAGAATATCCCAATCGGCGTCGGAAGTTTTTTCAGTAATATTTTCGCTTAGCATCTTCCGACGCGCTTCAAGGGCTTCGAGAGTTTCTTCCCATATTTTGGCAAAATTTTCGATACTTCCAAAATTTTCGCTTCTCAGTTCATCTCCGAGAATGCAGCAGGCTTTATAAAGCCGCTTGCAAAACATATTTCCCGATATTCCTGTAATGTTGTGCATTATCTCTCGAGCAGACAAGAAATTCCCATTTTCCGCATATTCACGGACAGCGGCGCAGTCGTTTCCGTGAATGCTCAAAAAGCGTGTAATTAGGCGCAAAATAGCGACCTCATCTTTCATAACCCCGAACAGTTCGTCATAACTGAAAACGGTATCGGAAGAATCGGCGCTGGTCTCCGAAACAATATCCAAAACAAGATATTTATTCAGCGTTTCTTTCAAATCGTCCATCTGAAGCGGCTTCAAAAGCGAACCTTTCATTCCGCTTCTTTTGAATTCTTCATCGTCAGAAATTTCATCGGCTGAAAGAGCGATTATAGGCACATTCGGAGATTTACGGCGAATCAGCGACGCCGTCTCATATCCGTTGAGTTCGGGCATATGAATATCCATGAAGATCATGAAAAAATCTTCCTTTTCTGCCAATTCAATAGCCTGCCTGCCGCTTTCAGCCGTAACTACGGTCAAACCACAGCTTTCAAGCATAAGCTTCTGAATTTCCAGACTAATATCATTATCATCAACAAGTAAGAACTTAATTTTACATTCCTCCCTTTTGCTGAACCTGTTCTTAGAACAAGTCTAATGCCCCAGCCATTTTTTTAGAGTTTTTTGCAGCTGATTGAAATCAAGCGGTTTGGCGATATGCTCGTTCATTCCCGCGCTTTTTGCAGCTGCAACATCTTCCGCAAAAGCATTTGCAGTCATCGCAACTATCGGCACAGATTTTGGATAATCTCCCGACAGCGCCCTTATTGCCCGTGAAGCTTCATAGCCGTTCATTACGGGCATTTGTATATCCATAAATATTATGTCATAGTAATTGTCGTCTATATCTGCTATAATATCTACGGCTTCCTTACCGTTCTTAGCAAATTCAACTGCCAAACCCGACATTTCAAGAATTTCACTCGCAATTTCAGCGTTCAATTCGTTATCCTCCACTAGAAGGGCGCGTTTTCCGCTGTAAACATTCTTGAAAATATCTTCGATCCCCGAAATTTCCGACGTATCGTCAACACCGTCGATAATTTCGTTGAAAAGATGAATCATGCGCGATTTGAACAGCGGCTTAGAAATAAAGGCGTTCGCCCCTACAGCTCTTGCCTCCTGTTCAATATCAGACCAGTCGAATGCTGAAATTATTATAATGGGCATATCCTTGCCAACAACCCTGCGGATCTGCTGCGTAGTTTCAACACCGTCCATATCGGGCATTTTCCAATCAAGTATAACTGCGAAGAAATCGTCGTTCATTTCATGACGCTTAACAGTTCGCTCGACTGCTTCTTTTCCCGTCAGTACCCACTCGCCTTTCATACCGATATCATGCAGCATTTCACAGGTATACACGCAGGCGATCTCATCATCGTCCACAACAAGGATGGGAAGATCAATAAATTTATCGCTGTCGATCTTCTCATCTTTATTTTTCAGCTTAAGGAAAAAGTTCAAAGTTATCTTCGTTCCCTCGTTAAGCTTGCTTTCAACGTCTATAGTGCCGTTCATCATTTGAATGATATTTTTCGTTATCGGCATTCCCAGTCCCGTACCCTGTATCTTATCAACCCTTGAATCATTTCTCGCACGTGCAAAAGGTTCAAAAAGATGCTTTTGAAATTCCTCTGTCATGCCTATGCCGTTATCCTCGAAAATAAATTCATAACAGCCAAGCTTATTTTTATTGGTAGCTTTCTCCGAGATCGTCAGCCTGATCTTTCCTCCCGGCGGCGTATATTTTATGGAATTGCTCATAAGGTTCATAAACGCCTGCTGAATTCTGCCGCTGTCGCCAATAACATTTTCGTGATCAATATTGCGTATCGATATAAACAGTTCGTGCTGTTTTGCGGCGGCTTCAGCTTTAGACATTGTAAGCAAATTATCAATAAGTTCTGGCAAGTTGAATTCTTCCTCTTGCAGATCAACTTTTCCCGATTCGATTTTAGACATATCCAGAACTTCGTTGATTATTCCCAGAAGATGCTTTGATGAAACCGTTATCTTCGCAAGGCAATCCGCAACGCGCTCCTTATCGTCAAGATGCGTTCCCGCGATAGCAGTCATGCCTATTATAGCGTTCATTGGCGTTCTTATGTCATGGCTCATATTAGCGAGAAAATCGGTTTTCGCCGCATTAGCGATATTCGCGGCTTCATATGCGTCTTTCAACGCCTCCTGCTGAGCAAGTTCGCTCTGTTTTTCAGCGTCAATAACGCATACGGCGCATACTGCCGAATTCACATTACCGCCGCCGTCTCTGTCGCATACTACCATATTCACACTGCACCAGCCTTTACCGCGCCTTCGGAATTCCATAGTTACATAATTCGAATCGGAAAGCCTATGACAAATATTGTCCGAATCAAGAAAATTCCTCATTTCTTCCGCAAATTCAGGCTCGACATACAGTGATATATATTTATCGGTAAACTCGCGTATACTGCCGAAATTCAGCAAGTCTTCCCCGATATCGTCCTGCTGTTTTATCCTGCTGTACCTGTCTTCACGGAATTTGAAAAGATAAAGTTCCGAGTAAATGCTTCCAAGAGATTCAATAATATCTCTGCGCTGTTTCTCTTCATGCCGGCTCATGCTCATATCATACATCACGAAACTTATCATCACGCTGGAGCCAATCTTGTAAAGAAGCACAAGAATTCGCTTATAACTTCTTTCACGCGGAATATAGTATTCAAAATCAAGCAGCGACTCTCCGTTTCGAAAGCATTCCATAAGCTTATCGCGCTCTCTGACAATGTCAATAACAGGATTGCTGACTTCTATTCTTTCATCAGAAAACCACACGGCAGCCAATTCATCATACGAAACAGGAATTTTTAATCCCAGTTTTTCAGTAAGATCAACTCCCGTTTTAGAAATGACAGGATTATAAAGCCTGCCGTCGCTGAGATCAAAGCTGAAAAAGGCTTCGCTTCCTAATGCAAGAGCATTTCTGTATTGTCTGCGCTCTTCGTCCAGCTTCTTCTCCATAAGTTCGGAAGCCGTAATATCTGTCATCGTACTAAGGATATACTGCTGACCGTTAGCAAATGAAAGCATTTTAGTATCATTTTTAATTGAAAGTGAATTTCCGTCGGAACAATCGTAGCGAAAGACGAATTCCATACGCTCCCCCGATTTCGTAAGCTTGCTCGCGGCATAGCCGATTATCGGAACATCCGAGATATTCGAACCGTCGGAAACAGCCTTTATAAGTTCTCCGCCGCTTACTCCTACGCAGCCGAACATTCGCCGCGCCTCCTGATTAAGTATAAGCACCTTGCGTTCCGGAAGAGTATATGCAAAAAAGCCGCTGCTTAACGAATCCGCCATTTCCTCCTGCATGGAAAGAACATTGCTGATTTGATTATTGCGCTCCTCCAGTTCCGTTACATCCTGCATTAGAATATACCATAAATGCCGCCCTGCACTTGGTTCCTCAACGATTTTTCCTCGATCAATAACCCATTTGACGCCGCCGGATTTATGCTGTATCCGATATTTTACCGAATAACTTCCGCTTTCTTTCATCTGAATCATAGCCGATTCAATGGCATTTTCAGCGTCGTCTTCATAAATATTACTTGTAATGCTCCTGCCAAATTTTTCAATAAATTCGTCGGCGTCATAACCCTGAAGCTGCGCCGCGCCTTCGCTTATATAAATATATTTAAAATCATCATCAGCGTCGGCAATTTTCAAACCGCCCGAAATTCCATTCAGAATTGCGTCGATACGTGCATTCATCTCATCGTTTGCAGCTTTCAGAAGTTCTTTCTGCTCGTTTTCCTTTTTCCTGACTTCGGTAAAATCCCGCGCAACCACAGCCGCATGAATATGACCGCTTTCGTCGTCTCTTGACATAAGGCAGCTTACATTTATGCAGATATTCGTATTTCGCGAATAATATTCCGATACAGCATTGGTTACGCCGTTTTCGAAAGCCTTTAAAAGTCCTTTACGAGTGAAGAAATCAGCCATTTCTTCGCTTGAAAATTCAACTCCGAATTCGCCGATATATTTTTCTAAAAGCATATCAAAATCAACTGGAGTCGTATATCCCAGTTCTTTTATGAGATTGATTCCATGCGCCGTGATAAATTCTTCATGAATCAGACCCTCGGTAACATCAAATAAAAAGCTGAATTCGCATCCGTTATTCAACGCTTCTCTGTAAGTTTTTCGCTCCTTTGCGAGGGATCCGGTAAGCCTTATCGAATCGGTAATATCAAGAAACGAGCATAACATAAACTTATTCCCGTTTTCAAATTCAAGCAGTTTCAGATTTGTCTGAACGCTTAACAGTTCGCCGTTTAATTTTGCGCGATATGTATAGCGAAATGAATCTCCGATATTTTTCATCCGATCAATTGATTCGTTAATTTTCTCCTTATCCTCTTCAAGAATGTATTCGTTCAAAAATCTTCGGAAACCTGCCGTGGGTTCTTCATCGGTTCCGCATCCGATTACCCGCCTCGCCTCTTCATTTATAAAGAGCAAATTTCTGTCAGGCATAGTATATGCCAGAACGCCGCAATCTATCGACGCAAGTATCTCATTCTGCATATTCCGGCTGTTTTTCATCTGCTCGTTACTTATCAACAGCTTTTCATGTTCCTCCCTGTTCCTGATAACAGTTCCGATAAACGCGCCCAAAACGCTTAATGCGTCCGAGATCAGATTTATCATTTCTCGAGATATATTATCAACGCCAATAAATCCAAGAAGTTTTCCATTAACGCTGATAGGCGCTTCAATAACATTTCTGATATTTTGCATTGAAAGGGTTTCATAAACAAAAGGATTGCGCTCTTTTATATCCTCAACCTCCGGAATTACAATACATTCGCCCTTTGTCAGCGTTTCATCCCAATACGCCAGATCCTTGCAGGGAATATTCTGCAATTTGTCAATTTCAGACGAAATCCCCTCTGCGCACCATTCATATGTATTCGAAAAAAATCCGTTTCTTTTCTCAAAAATATACGCTCTTTCCGCATGAAGATACGTACCCGTTTCGGCAAGCGTTTCGTTTAAAGCCTTCTTTAAATCGTATTCCAAATTCAACTTCTCGATCTGCTTATATATCATCCTTGAAGCTTCAAGTTCCTTTAAAAGCATTGAAAGTTCTGTCAATTTCTCAGGCATACACGTTTACCTCCAAGAGTTTCAGCAATATCTGTTACCAATTTAGAATCTGTCTTCACAAAATCAGCGTCCGGTACTAAAGCATACGTAAATGAGCAAAATCAAAGATTTTGTTATATACATAATTTTCGCAAATACAAGGCGAAAATATTTACCTCAAGGTCACTTCCTTTAGGCGCAACGGGATGACGTCCATAAAATGTTTTCAATGCAGCAGTCATCAAAATTTACCGAAAAGACGTGCGCTGCATCTTGTGAAGACGAGTTCTTATATTCATAGTATTATTATAACACATTTTGTATTGTAATTTCAAGAGGTAATCTGACGTTTCTCTCGTTTTTTAAATAAGAGTTTGTGTTCATAGATGGAGCATGCGTATTTTCGAGCATAATTTGTATGCTGACAAGGAAAAAACACGCAGGAATACTGTCGTATTGCAAGTGTTTTTGACGAGGTTCAGCATACAAATTTGCCGAAAAGATGTGTGCTGAACCTATGAACACAAGCTCTAAGTATACTAAACGCTATGTCAAACAACTTGATAAGCGACAAAAAGGAAACGAATGAAACTATGCGCAGCAAGGCGGAGGAGAGAAGCGGGCTGACGCCCGATGACGACAACGCAGCTATGAGAAATTTTTATCAGCAAACTCTTCTTTATCTAAAGTTGAATCGCTTACAGATAAGCAGATTCTTATCAAATTGCGCGCAGTTTTTCATAAAATCAGCTTTTTTTGCGGAAAAATGACAAATATAGATAAATTCATAAATATATATTGACATATAAAAAGAAATAAAGTATAATAAAGCTAATACGATTTTGCATAAAACTAATAAAAAATACAGGAGAAAACATAAAATGAACCCAAAATTTCTTATTGGAAACACACTTAATGGAAGCGGAAAGAATATTTCAAATCTTATCAGCCGATTTGGATTCGATACAAAATGCTGCGGAAACAGTATAAAAATTATCTGCGATGAAGTTCAAAAAGATCGGTACGACGGAATTATTTTTTATGTAAGAAAATATAGTGAAGATACTTTCGGACTGCTTAAAAAAATAATGGACAACAATCCCCAACTCAAAATATATGCGATCTCAATGATCAGATCTGACGCGGTCAAAGAAGAATTGCTGTCTATAGGCATTCAAAAATGCCTTGATATCACAAGTACGCCTACTGAAATATATACTGCTATCGTTGAAGATCATATCATCGCTAACGAAAGAATCTATGTTCCCGAGATAATAGATTATCTCTATAACAAGAAAATTCCATACGATCTGATAGGCTTCAATTATCTTGCTGTCGGCATAATGAAATGCATTGAAAATCCCTCTATCACAAATTCAAAAATGAAAACGACCCAAATGTATCCGGCGATAGCCAAAGCCTGCTCAACTTCATATGCCGCTGTTGAGCGCGGTCTGCGGAAGATCGCTAAAATCGCTATGTTGAATAATATAAATTTTAACGGTACCGAAGATCCAAGTCCAAACAAATTAACAGCCGGTAAAATGGTGATCGCGGCGGCTAAAGAATACAATTCGATCAAGAAATTGAGCGCTTAGTTTTATGTGAACACGCTCCAGAATATATTTTGCGCCAAAGGCAAGTTAAATAAAAAAGAGCATGACCGCTTTTAAACGGTCATGCTCTTTTTTATAGAGAAAAATATTTCACAACATTTCAACGAACAAATTCGGGTCAAATGATTTAAAGACGGATAAAAAATAAAAACAAGTTTAATTCCAAATCTATGTATGAATTTGCCGTAATTTTTACAAATCGATGCATCGGAAATAAAAACATAACTATCGTAAATTTTATTGTTTATAATGCGTTTTGAATTTAATTTCTATCAAAAAAATCTGCTGGTTTTTAATCTTGAAAAATGATACAACCTTATAAAACTTTTGCTGTTCAATATGCTGGAATTTGCTCGTTGAAATATCGTGAAATCATGAATATCCATTTAATAAACTTTTTGTTTTTAAACGCAGGCTTTAAGATGTCCATGAAAAATATCCCTACATATATTAATGCCAAAAAAGCTCGAAATTCCCCGGAAAAAAAATCAAGTTTATATGATTGAACAGTTTTAAAAATAATACAGCCTATATTTTTATTAAAAACGCCGAAAAGGTGATTGGATTAATTTTCTTTCAACTGCCAACAATTCGTTTCCGAGTATTACTCCCCCGCTATTCAATAACTAAAAAATTAAATTTTGCATTTAATACTTGAATTTATATAAAAAATATGGTATAATAAAATAAATTTATACGCTATATCATCTACTAATAAATAAAATTACACTCCGGAGGATGAAAATGGACAAGGATTCCCTTCACCACGGGCATAGAGAACGAATGAGAAGTCGTCTTTTAAAACAAGGCGCGGATTCGTTCTACGATCACGAATTGCTGGAGTATCTGCTGTATTACGTTATTCCGCGAAGAAATACAAACGAAATTGCCCACCAACTCATGAATAAATTCAAAAGTTTCAACGGAATATTCAACGCTTCCGAAGAAGAGATCGCCTCCGTTAACGGCATGGGAAAATCCTCTGCGATGTTCCTGAAACTTATTTCCGACATATGTTCAGACAGCACAGTCAGCCCTGCTACAATGGCTGAAAAAGACTTATCAAAATATTTTCTCGATTATTTTGAAAACGTCTCATCCGACTTGTGTCTGCTTCTAAACATTGCCGGGAACTACGAAATACGCGGCAAAATAAGCTTTACAAAATCCGGAGTGCTTACCGATGTAAATGAACAGCGCCGCATAGTTGAACTTCTTTTAAAATCAGACTGCAATAAGATCAGCCTTGGTATTAATCACGCTTCAGGTATTTTTCTTCCCGATAAAAACGATCTTGCTATTACACGTATGTTTGCTGAGAAATATACATGTATAGGCATCAATCTCATTGATTCCATAGTCTGCTTCGAAAAAAATACTGTTTCACTTAGAGAATGCGGCATTTTTTCTTTTTAACCTATACCCAAAATCATGGCGAACGAAATTCAGAAAACATTTGATATTATAAAAAATAAGTATCAGGAAAAAGGTTTTGATTCTCTTACTGACACTGAGAAATTCACTCTTATCCTTTCATATTCCGAAAAAAGCAATAAAATAGAAAAAGTCGTATCTAAGCTTTCCGAAATTTACGGAACACTTAAAATGGCAATGGACTCTGATCCCCAATTTTTAGTTAAAGACTGCGGAACGAATTGGCAAAGCGCACTTCTGCTTACGCTCATTCCGCAGCTAAAACGAATCTGCGAATTGGAAAAATGCAGAGAATTGCCTCTTGATACCGTCGAGAATGCGAAAAGATATTTTTCTGCGTATCTAAGCGCAGAACATGTTGAAATAATCGTCGCAACGGCAGTTTCCAAAAATTTCAAAGTTATAGATTCAAAGATTCTAAGCAGCGGCGCAGTTTCTGAAGTCGTATTATCTTGCAGAGAAATAGTTGATTTTGCAATGAAAAACGAAGGAGCATATCTGTTTATCGCTCATAATCACCCCATGGGCGTATGCACTCCATCAGCAGACGATATATCCTCAACTCGCAATATCAAAAATGCGCTTGACCTGCTGGGAATTACTCTTGCAGATCATATTATAGTCGGATGCGGAGGCGAAACTGACATACACTCCATGCGAACGCAGTCAAAAGAAATTATTTTCGACGATTTGCCGACATATATTTAGATCCTGTGTTCATAGTTCGGCTAATCAGCTTTAATTTCTTGAAAAGATACTGAACAGGCTCTAAAATGCACGCCCATTCGATACTTTACCGAATGGGCGTGCATTTACAAGTTTATCAATAAATAGATTTTTTTATCATGAAAAGTTCTTCACGGTCGATGCAGTTCACAAAAGAAGCATCGTCCATTCCCGCAAGAAGTTCGTCTATCTCAGCCCAGCATACAGATTCGACTTCGGATTCCTGAAGCGCCAGCTTATCGGCGTCAATATGCCTGCGATAAAGATATACGGCTCTTATCTCATTGTCGCAAATTTCACCGCAGTCATAACCCGATCTATGAAATCCAAGAAAATCAAGATCATGCTCGCTTATTTTCAAGCCCAGTTCCTCCTCAACTTCACGAACGGCAGAAATTCGGACTTCTTCACTCTGCGGAACATGACCTGCGGCGGAAACATCGTAACATTCCGGATGGATTTTCTTTTTATCCGATCTCTTCTGCAAAAGCACATAAACACCCATATCCTTTTCCATAACTATCCACACATGGACAGCCAGATGAAGATTGCCGTCGCGATGGACAAGACAGCGCGGTTTAGCCTGCGGAAGCATATGATGCTCTTCGTCGATAAGATTAAGAAACTCATTTTTTATTATCTGGCAATAAATATTGTCATGCTTATTAAATACGTCAAGGATCTCATCGATCGTTTCGTTCGATACACTTTCAGAGGAAACGTAAAGATCAAACTTTAAATTTAAGCCGTCGTTTTCCAAATAAGCATCCAATGATTTGACGTCAGTAATTTCGGAATTAGTTTTTAAAGCTATTTCTGCATAAATATCTTTTTCCAACGCCAATCGATTAAGATAAATCTCAACATCATCCATAATAAAATCTCCCATACAAAAAATTTCAGCGTTGTTATTATATACCTTTCTAAATAAAAAGTCAACCTTTTTCAACAAATTTTCACTATTACTTTCAGAATTTTCTCGAAATCTATTCAATAGACCTGTTCTAAAACCATAGAAGTGTCGAATGACGCAGGATTTTTTGCGTCAGGCAAAGTCAATTTTCCGCAGGAATACTGTATGTATTTCAAGGAAAATTGGCAAAGCATGACGTAAAAAAACAAGTCAGGCGGTGCTTCAGAGGTTTTAGAACAAGTCTAAATAATGTTTAGTATAAATTTTCATATTTGAACTGAAATTTCAGAACTTTTTATGAAATCCTATGGTTTTCACATCAGCGGCAATATTTCCAAGATCGTCCATGACCGTTATATGATAGCAGCAGGTGGAACGTCCATTCTTCACAAGAGTCGCTTCAGCTGTAAGCCTGCTCCCCTTGACAGCGCCTATAAATGAAATGTCCGTGCTTAAGGCGACAGTCCCCATTTGCTGCCAGTTAGCGGCAACAGCGAAAGCAAAATCCGCAAGAGTGAAATGAACTCCACCCATAACTCCTCCCATTGCGTTTTTGTGAATATCTTTAAGTTCAACGCTGCATTTTGCATAATGATCGCCTATTTCATCAATTATCATGCCGTTTTCCGACGCAAACTTATCTCCCTTGAATATTTCGCGGACTTTATCAAGATTTTCTGAATATTCAATGTTCATTTTCGTCTCCTCAATTCTTTATTTGCGACGCCACAAGACTTTCGCCGCAATATATTTCACGAAGCTTCGGCTTTTCGATCTTGCCCGTAGGATTTCGCGGAACATCGGCAAAAATAACCTTATGTGGACGTTTATATCTCGGCATTTTCTGACAAAACGCGTTTATATCCTCCTCGCTGCACGTCATTCCGTCTTTCAGGGAAATTATAGCAGCGGCAATTTCACCAAGACGCTTATCAGGCAGTCCGATTACCGCAACGTCCTTGACGGCAGGATGCGAACGGAGGAAATCTTCGATCTGAACGGGATAAAGATTTTCACCGCCGCTGATAATAACGTCTTTCTTGCGATCGACAAGGAAAATGAAGCCGTCCTCGTCCTCCTGAGCCATATCGCCGGTAAGAAGCCATCCGTCGTGCAGACTTTCGGCAGTCGCCTTTTCATCATGGTAATAACAAGTCATAACGCCCGGTCCTTTTACATAAAGTTCCCCTACTTCGCCGCGCGATACGGTATTTCCGTTTTCATCGGCGATCTTGACTTCCCAGCCGAATCCAGCTTTACCGATAGCTCCGACCTTATGTATATTCTCGACTCCAAGATGAACGCAGCCCGGTCCTATTGACTCGCTGAGTCCGTAATTCGTATCGTACTGATGATTCGGGAAATGTTCTTTCCAGCGCGCGATAAGCGACGGAGGAACAGGCTGCGCTCCGATATGCATGAGCCGCCACTGAGAAAGCGAATATTCTTTGATATCAATGTCTCCGCGGTCAATAGCGTCAAGAATATCCTGCGCCCACGGAACGAGCAGCCATACAATAGTGCATTTTTCATTCGACACTGTCTCGATTATCGACTTCGGCTTAACGCCTTTCAAAAGAACCGCTTTGCTTCCTGAAAACAGGCTTCCGAACCAGTGCATTTTCGCACCCGTATGATAAAGCGGTGGAATACAGAGGAAAACGTCGTCGCGTGCCTGACCGTGATGATTCTGTTCAACTTTAGCGGAATGAACAAGACTTTCATGATTATGAAGTATAGCTTTCGGAAACCCCGTCGTACCAGACGAAAAATAGATAGCAGCGTCGTCTGCGTCGGTAAGCTTTATATCCGGAGCAGTGCTTGAACAGTTCGCAACATTGCTGTCGTAATGCTCCGCGAAAGTCGGGCAGCCCTCTCCAACATAAAAAATCAGTCTGTTGCGGCTGATTTCCTCCGCTATTTCTTCAACTCTTCCAATAAATTCAGGACCGAACATAAGCACGTCGACTTCGGCAAGTTCAAGACAATATTTTATTTCATCAGCAGTATATCTGAAATTAAGCGGCACGGCAAGAGCGCCTGTTTTAAGGATTCCGAAATAAATGGGGAGCCATTCAAGACAGTTCATAAGAAGAATGCCTATTTTATCACCCTTTCTCACTCCTCTTTCAAGAAGCATATTCGCAAAACGGTTAGCTTTTTCATCAAAAACTTTCCATGTTATCTCGCGCCTGTAGCGGCATTCCGGATTCGGCTCGATAAGCTCGTATTCTTTCCACGTTACGCGCCTGTTTTCAGTAATTTCCGGATTGACCTCCACAAGGGCGATATCGTTTCCGTAAAGCTGCGCGTTTCTTTCAAGTAATTCTGTAATAGGCATCGAATTATTATCCTTTCAATTTTTTGGGAAATAGCATTCGGATAGTATGAATGCAAATCCAAATATATAATATTTTAGCACAAAAAAGCGAAAAAGTAAATAGAAATACCCTAAGCATTTTACACAAAATTAATGTATAATAATTGTAGATTTAAACAAAATCATTTTTCCTATTTAATCCATGTTGTATATCTGCACAAAAAAGCGATGCGTTTAATGTGCAAAACGACGATTTTTTTAAAATTTATATTTTCCTCTTTAAATTTTATAAAAATGTGATATAATAATATTGTACTATAATGAAATTGTTGTATACTTTTGATTTTCAGAATAACTTTGATGTATACAACGGACGGGAGATGCTATAATGAACTTAGGAAAAGTAATCGACATTGCCGTTTTCGTTGCAGGTCTCGATGAAGAATACCAGAATAATATCATTGTCGGCATAAACGAATTTGCCCGCAGAAACAATATAAACGTATCATATTTTGCAGCTTTCGGCGGCATGATCGACAGTAAACTCTTCGATATAGGCGAATACGCCATATACAAACTTGCAAATCTTAAAAAATTTGACGCGGCAATACTGATGACCAACACTATCAACGATGATTCTGTAAAGGAAAATATTATCAGCCGCATAAAAGCTTCAGGAATCCCGGCAGTTGTTTTTGACTGCGACGATTTTCCGGAATTCCACAATATCAGCATTAACAACACCAAGGCAATGCGCGATATGGTGCGACACGTTATAACAGAACACGGCGCAAAAGTCATAAATTACATATCAGGTCCAATGTCAAATCCCGAAGCAGTCGAACGTCTGCTTGCTTTTCGCGACGTTATGGCTGAAAACGGGCTTACAGTTGAAGAAAACCGCATTTATTACGGAGAATTCCGCCGATATGACGGTCATGACGCTATCGAGGAATACATGAGATCAGGACTTCCTCTTCCCGACGCTTTCATCTGCGCTAACGACGCTATGGCGCTGACGGCTATAAGCACCCTTGAAAAATACGGATTCTGCATTCCTCTCGACGTTATCGTGACAGGTTTTGACCATACGTTCAGCGCGAGAAATTACTGTCCTGCACTCACTACGGTCACAAGACCGCTTGCTAAACTCGGAAGTCTCGCTTGCAGCGTTATACTCGATCTTCTTGCCAAAAAAGAGCCTAAATACAAAGAATTGGAGGCTTCCTGCGTATTTACCGAAAGCTGCGGCTGCGAATCTCTCGCGCCTGATAATTTCAGCGAATTCCGCAAAACTATGTACAATAAGATCGAATATACTAATGATAATATCCACAAACTTAACATTCTTGCCGCCAAACTTGCCGAAACGGAAAATGCATCCGAACTTTTCGACGTGATCAAGAATTTCGTAGAAGAACTCGACTGCGAGCGTTTTTCACTCTGTCTGACAAGCAACTGGCAGGAGGCGTTTGCTTCTATGGATTACGATTTGTACGACAGCATGACTTCTCCGTTCGTCTGGGATAAAGGCAATCTGGACAGCGTTGAATATTTCCGCGGCAGTGAAATGTTCCCCGTTCCTCAGGAAAGCGGTGGAAACATAAATTACTTCCTCCCTCTCCATTTCCGCAATAAAACTCTTGGTTATTATGTGATAACAAACGGCGATTTCCCCATCAATCTTCTCTGCCATACATTCTCAATGAATATCAGTCATTCCATTGAAAATCTTCGCAAACTTACACATATAAATAAAGCTATGGAGGAATTGAATAAAGTATATGTCATTGATCCTCTGTGCGATATTTACAATAGAAACGGCTTTATCAAATTTACAGACGACATCTTCAAGACCTGCGTTGCCGAGAATAAGAAGATTATACTGACGTTTATCGACATGGACGGTCTGAAATATATCAACGATAATTATGGTCACGATGAGGGAGATTTTGCGATCAGGCAGTTGGCTTCCGCTATTAAGGAATGCTGCCGTCCCAACGTTATATGCGCCCGATTCGGCGGAGATGAATTCGTACTTTTCGATCAGAATGCCACCGACGATTCCTCGGAACTGCTTGAAAAACGTTTCAATGCAAAACTGGCAAGCATAAACGACATTATCAACAAGCCATACAGCATTTCCGCGAGTCTCGGAAGCTATGTCACAACCGTAGGCAGTGGGGATACTCTTTATAGAATTATAAAGCAGGCTGACGAACTTATGTATGAAGTAAAAAAGCAAAAAAAGAATTCCCGTGCGGGACACGACGGGAAATAATTCATAAAGCATAAAGCCGACGCATTCAAGCATCGGCTTTATTATTTTAGAAATCACATCTGACGGCTATATACACTTGATTTCAGATTCGATCAGTAGATCTATTAATTCTTTTCGGGAAGCGATTTTAACACGCCTGCGTCAAGTTTCTGAATAGCAAGAGCGTCGACAGCGGTCACGCCGTCTCCGACGTTGCTGCAATCGGCATTGATCATACCATGCGCAGTAAGCTGATATTCATCCTTATTAGTAAGAAATTGGAGGATCAGCGTAGCGTCTGCGATCTCAACTTTTCCGTCGCAGTTCGCGTCTCCGTATACGATTTCCTCAGCCGTTGTTGCGGTAGTTTGAGTTGAGGTTGTGGTTTCAGCAGGAGTAACTGTAGTTGTATTAACGGGAGATGAAGAATTTTCCCATACGCCCTCAAGAGAAATTCCAAGTCCGGGAATCGTTCCGTAGATCAGATACTCGTCTCCGGGCTGATATATTTTTCCCTCGCTGTCTTTCCATCCTGCGAAACGCTTGCCGTTATCAGCAGCGTCGGGTTCAGGGCAAATTATGATTTCATCGGTAACACCCTTGATCTTTACATTTGTTCCGCCGTTTCCGCTTTTAAACACAACAACATAGCTTTTTGGATCCCATACAGCCGTAAACGTTATGTTCTCATCCGGCAGCTTTACAACTTCCAAAGGCTTATAGATCTGTCCATCATGATCTGAAAGCCAACCTGTTAGATTGAATCCGATACGTGAAAAGCGATCATTTTTTGCAAGGTCTGTAGTGGTATTTCCGTTTCGATTGAAAGTATATTTATCGTTGCCGACAAGTCGGTCTACATCGCCCGCATAATATGTAAGAGTGATATATTTTGTCCACTGCGGAGTAAGTACCACATCATTTGCAGGCATTACAAACCGCATTCCGAATGAAAGCGGATAATCCCCGCCCAGAATTAGTCCGTTAGAAAATCCGTCCTCAGCGTTTATCCTTGTATAATTCGGAGTTACTATCATACCCTTCACAGCATTAATATCTTTGAGCCATTCCGGGTATTCGAGAACTTCGCCGTTATGTTCCAAATTGTAAGAAACCGTATGAGAATCCGTATCTTTCGGCTCATACCAAACAGGCTCAAAAACTACTTCCGTCGCACCGTTTGTGATATTATAAGTATCGCCCGGCAGAAATCCCTCTATCCCATCGACGGTCCAGCCGCTGAACTGATAACCCTCTTTTATAAAAGTGCCATCCGGAATGTTTATGTACGAAAGATCAGATATTTTATCGTCAAAAAGCGTAACATCGACCTTTGGCGCGGGCTCCATGTCCTCGGTTATATTGAATGTAAATTTGTACTGAACCGGTTCGGAATCCTCTGCCGACGCACTGAATCCGCCGAATCCTCCGCATAACGACATTGTTAATGCCGAAAGAAAAGCAGTTGCTTTTGTAAATATTTTTTTCATTTTTCCCCTCACATTTCTGATACTCCGCGCATCATTTGAAGCTGTTTGTTTCTTTATCGTATTTATAACCGACGGATTCAAGCTTGCGCTCTATTTCATCTCGTGAAATACACAAACTGCTGCATAATTCGTCAAGATCAGAAAATTCATCGCGCAGTTTCATATTGATAAAACTTAGAAGAATAATAGGATCGTTTGGAATATTCATATAATTTTCCTCCTCAAAAAGCCATGCTAAAAGCTTTAAGCAGCAATTACGCTTTAATCGTCTTGATATAAATATACAATAAATATATATATTTGTCAATGATTTTTGAAAAAGTCGTTATGAGAATTTTATGTTAATTAGTTATATCAAACTATTATTTTGCATTCATACGAAATTTGTTATACTATACTAACCAATTTCCAACATTTGCTTTTGTGCAAAATCTACAAAAAAAGCATTAGTAATTAGTCTAAAAAAGCGATAGAAATTTTTTTGATTATATGTTATAATACATAAGAGATATGTGGGTGGTAATATGACTGTCAGTAAGCAGTTTGTTATTTATTTCACATTAGAGGCGATCGATAATCAATTTTGATTTCCGAACAGATCTCTATCGCAATGTCAACACGGAGCTTATCCGTGCAGACTAAGTTTAAAGGAGGTTCATCTTACATGAATTCAGCTAAATCTACAGTTCCTTTCAAAGGCACTAAAGAACAGGAAGCTCAGCTTCTCGCTGTTATCGCTGAGAAGAAGGACAGTCAGGGCGCGCTTATGCCCATTCTGCAAAAAGCTCAGGAAATTTACGGCTACCTCCCAATTGAGGTTCAGACAATTATTTCCGACAACACAGGTATCCCCCTTGAGAAGATTTATGGCGTCGTAACTTTCTACGCTCAGTTCTCTCTCTATCCCAAGGGCGAATACACTATTTCCGTTTGTCTTGGTACTGCCTGCTACGTTAAGGGTTCGGGCGATATTTACGACAAGCTTCAGGAAAAATTGGGAATTGCAGGCGGCGAATGCACTCCCGACGGAAAATTTTCTCTGGAAGCCTGCCGCTGCATAGGCGCTTGCGGTCTTGCTCCCGTTCTTACCGTTAACGAGGACGTTTACGGACGTCTTACGGTCGACGACGTTGATAAGATCATCGAAAAGTATACTGCATAATATACATAACTGTTAGGAGGTTAACTTATGAAGACTCTTGAAGAACTCAAGGCTGTCAGAGAATCGATTGAGGGCGAAGTTGCTCTCAGAACTCATGGCAACGCTTCTTCAAAATATGAAAGACACGTTCTGGTCTGCGGCGGTACAGGCTGTACTTCTTCCGGCTCTCCCAAGATCATTGCGAAGCTCGAAGAAGAATTTGCTGCCAAGGGACTGAACGATAAAGTACAGATCGTAAAGACAGGCTGTTTCGGACTCTGCGAAAGAGGTCCTATCATGATCGTTTATCCGGAGGGTTCGTTCTATTCACGCGTTGGCGCTGACGAGATCACACGCATCGTTGACGAACACCTTATCGGCGGAAATCCGGTTAAGGAATTCCTTTATGAGGAAACTGTTGACGGCGACGACATAAAGGCTCTCGACGATACCGCATTCTATAAAAAGCAGCACCGTGTTGCGCTCAGAAACTGCGGCGTTATTGATCCCGAAAATATCAATGAATACATCGGCAGAGACGGTTATTCCGCTCTCGGCAAGGTTCTTACCGAGATGACTCCCGAAGACGTTATCCAGACAATTCTCGATTCCGGTCTCCGCGGAAGAGGCGGCGGCGGATTTCCCACAGGTATGAAGTGGAAACTCGCCAGAAATATCGTTCCCGACGCCGATATGAAGTATGTTTGCTGTAACGCCGACGAAGGCGATCCGGGCGCGTTTATGGATCGTTCCGTTCTCGAAGGCGATCCCCATGTAGTTCTCGAAGCTATGACCATCGCAGGTTATGCTATCGGTGCAAAGCAGGGTTATATCTACGTTCGTGCAGAATATCCGATCGCTGTTGAGCGTCTTAATATCGCTATCGCTCAGGCTCGCGAAGCAGGCATGCTCGGTAAGGATATCTTCGGCACAGGCTTTGATTTCGATATCGATCTCCGTCTCGGCGCAGGCGCTTTCGTTTGCGGTGAGGAAACCGCTCTTATGACTTCTATCGAAGGCAACCGCGGCGAACCCAGACCAAGACCTCCTTTCCCTGCTGAAAAAGGTCTCTTCCAGAAGCCTACTATCCTCAACAACGTTGAAACTTATGCCAATATCCCTCAGATCATTCTTAACGGCGCTCAGTGGTTCGCTTCAATGGGTACTGAAAAGTCCAAGGGTACAAAAGTATTCGCTCTCGGCGGTAAGATCAAGAACACCGGTCTTGTTGAAATTCCTATGGGTACTACTCTCCGCGAAGTTATCGAAGAGATCGGCGGAGGAATCCCCAACGGCAAGAAGTTCAAGGCTGCTCAGACAGGCGGTCCTTCGGGCGGTTGTATTCCTACAGAACATTTCGATATTCCGATCGACTACGATAACCTTATCGGCATCGGCTCGATGATGGGTTCGGGCGGCCTTATCGTTATGGACGAAGATAACTGTATGGTTGATATCGCCAAGTTCTTCCTCGAATTCACAGTTGACGAGTCCTGCGGTAAATGTACTCCCTGCCGTATCGGTACAAAGAGAATGCACGAAATACTCGACAAGATCACAAAAGGCAAGGGTACTATTGAAGATCTTGATAAACTCGAGGAACTCTGCTACCACATCAAGTCCAATTCTCTCTGCGGTCTCGGTCAGACAGCTCCAAACCCTGTTCTCTCCACACTTCGTTATTTCCGTGACGAGTACATAGCGCACGTTGTTGATAAAAAGTGTCCCGCAGGCGTTTGTAAGGATCTCCTCAGCTTTGAGATCGATAAGGATAAATGCTTCGGATGTTCTATGTGCGCTAAACAATGTCCTGCTGACGCTATTTCCGTTACGGATTACACTGCGCCCGGAAAGAAGAAGCCTGCATACACGATCGACAAGGATAAGTGCGTAAAGTGCGGAGCTTGTATCGCTACATGTAAGTTCAAGGCAATCAGCAAGAAGTAAGCGGAGGAATTATTAATGGAAAATATAACAGTTAAAGTTAATGGTGCTGAAATCTCCGTACCCAAGGGCACTACCGTCCTTGAAGCTGCCCATATGGCAGGTTTTGAGATTCCTACACTTTGCTATATGAAAGAAATCAACGAGATAGGCGCTTGCCGTATCTGCGTTACCGAGGTAAACGAGGGAAGAGGTTTCCGTCTTGTTGCAGGCTGCGTATATCCCTGCTCTGATAACATGGAAATTCTCACAGCTTCACCCAAGGTGATAGAATCACGTAAGAGAACTCTTGAGCTTATCCTCTCAACACACGACAGAAAGTGCCTTTCCTGCGTAAGAAGCGGCAACTGCGAACTCCAGAAGCTTTGCAAGGACTACGGCATTGACGACGCTTCCAAGTACGACGGCGCTAAGAATGAGTACGAGATTGATTCAACCGCCGCTCATATGTACCGCGACAACAATAAGTGTATCCTTTGCCGTCGCTGCGTAGCCGTATGCTCCAAAACTCAGGGTATCGGCGTTATCGGCGCAAACGAAAGAGGCTTCAAAACATTTATCGGCAGCGCGTTCGATATGGGTCTCGGCGAGACAAGCTGCGTTTCCTGCGGTCAGTGTATCGCTGTATGTCCCGTTGGCGCTATCGCTGAAAAGGATTACACAAAGCCCGTTCTCGAAGCTATTGCAGATCCCGAAAAGGTAGTTCTCGTTCAGACAGCTCCCGCAGTACGCGCCGCTCTCGGCGAATGCTTCGGTATGCCTATCGGAACTAATGCAGAAGGCAAAATGGTTGCAGCTCTCAGAAAGCTCGGCTTCGATAAGGTATTTGATACCGATTTCGCTGCTGATCTTACTATCATGGAAGAAGCTAACGAATTCCTCGACAGACTCCAGAATGGCGGAAAGCTTCCTCTTATCACATCATGCTCGCCCGGTTGGGTCAAGTTCTGCGAGCATTACTTCCCAGATATGACTGAAAATCTTTCGTCCTGCAAATCTCCTCAGCAGATGTTCGGCGCAACCGCAAAGACATATTATGCAGAGAAAATGGGTATCGATCCTCAGAATATTGTAATGGTTTCCATCATGCCTTGTACTGCTAAGAAGTTCGAGATCGGCAGAGACGACCAGAGTGCGGCAGGCGTTCCGGATGTGGATTACGCTCTTACAACTCGCGAACTCGGCAGAATGATCGAGCGCGCAGGCATCAACTTCCTCGGTCTTGAAGATGAGAAGTTTGACGATCCGCTCGGAATCTCCACAGGCGCAGGCGTTATCTTCGGTGCAACAGGCGGCGTTATGGAGGCTGCTCTCCGTACTGCTGTTTACACTCTCACAGGCGAGAATCCTATCGACTTCCCTGAAGTTCGCGGAACAGAGGGAATCAAGGAAGCTGAATACGACGTTGCAGGCACAAAGGTTAAGGTTGCCGTTGTAAGCGGTCTTGCAAATGCAAGAGAGCTTCTTGAAAAAGTTCAGAAGGGCGAAGCTGATTATCAGTTCATTGAGATCATGGGTTGTCCCGGCGGATGCGTAAACGGCGGCGGTCAGCCTCAGGTTGCAATGGGCATCAGAAACTTCGTAGATATCAGAGAAAAGAGAGCTAAGGTTCTTTACGATATCGACGCTTCAATGCCAATCAGACAGTCTCATGAAAACCCGGCTATCAAGGAGATCTACAACACATTCTTCGAGAAACCCGGCAGTCATAAGGCTCATGAAGTTCTTCACACAACTTACGTTAAGAGAAGCGTAAACTAATAAATACAGAAACGCCCGATACAGATTCGGGCGTTTTTTTGTTTGTCAATAAAGTATTTTGTACTAAAATATTGGGGTCTATAAGTAAAAATTCCTCCCGAACAATCGGAAGGAGTTTTTACATTTGGGGGACAATATGTGTTATGGAAGAAGTCAGTTTGTTTTAGTGTAGATCTTTCCGCCGTCAAGCTGCTGCTGTTTTACAGCGAACATCTCAGAAACGGTAACGATCTGCCAGCCTTCGGATTTAAGATAAGGAGCAAGATACTCCATGGCTTCAGCCGTGGTATTATATGTCTCATGACCAAGTACGATAGCGCCATTGAGCGAACCGTTATTTTTAGCAGTTACAACCTTGTTGATAATATCATCTTTAGTTGCACCGTTCCAATCGCCCGTATCTATGCTGCAAGTGATCATCGGAACATCGTTAAGCGTCGATTTAACCAGATCATTCGAAGCAAGATAAGGAAGTCTAAGAAGTTTCGACGGGTCAGTACCAATGATTCCCTTAAGTTTAGCTGCGCACTGATCGTACTCGCTGCGAATTTCGGAAGCGGATTTTTCAGTAAGATTCGGATGAGATTTCGTATGATTTGCAATTTCCATTCCCTTTGAAAAAGCGTATTTAACTTCTTCTTCACCTGCGGAATTTCTGATCCAGTCGCCAACGTAGAAGAATGTTGCGTGGAACCCCTCGTTTGCAATTGCGTTTATGATTCTCATTGATGAATCGGTTGCTGAACTTCCTACAGCGCCATCATCGAAAGAGATAGCAACCATTGGCTTTGAGGGGTCTATCCAAGAAATATCAACGTCGCCTGAAACAGGAGGAGTCGGAGGAACGTCAGGGGTTGAGCTGACAGTGCCTTTGCCCGTTACAACGGAAGATTTAGTACCCTCTGCGCCTGCCTGAACTTCGTCGATATAAAAATTCGTGAGACTATCGGGAGCTTCTGCATAAAGAAGAAGATTTTCCGCACCCTCGGGAATTGTGAATGAGGTGTTCTCAAGTTTTGTCCATTCGCCGCTCTTTACATCGGCAGCAGCAATCTGATCATAATTATCTTCCCCGTTCAAAGAATATTGAAGAGTAAGCTGTATCGGAGTTGCCGAGCCGCTTTTCTGCATAACGGCTGCGGAAAAACTATAAGAATTTCCTGACTTGAATTTTGTAGAATCAAGTTCGATAGCCGCGCCGTTCCAGTTATCCGTTCTGCCGCTTACGAAAAGAGATTTGCCTGAATAGTAATTTTCGGAATCAACAGTAATGGAAGCGTCTCCTCTGCTTGACCAGCCGTCGGTCGATGAATCGAAACTGCCGCTAAGGATAACATCTTTTGAATCGTTATTTGCCGCTGTAGTTACAACAGGCGCAGGCGTACCTCCTAAAGGAAGAAATGTTATAATTCCTGCATCCAACTTCTGAATAGCGAGTGCGTCACTGGCAGTTACGCCTTTTTCGCCGTCAACGTCGGCGTTGATTAAGCCCTTTTCGGTAAGCTGATATTCATCTTTATTTGTAAGAAACTGGAGAATTAGAGTCGCATCCGCGATCTCAACTACTCCGTCGCAATTGGCGTCGCCCCATACGATCTTTGAATCAGGAGACGAGGTTGTTGTGGGCGGATCAACTTTTGCAGTAGTTGTGGTGGTTGGAGGAGTTACGGGTGATGAACCCTCAACAGTTCCTCCGCCTGTTACAACTTTAGATTTCGTTCCCGCAACAGAACCCTGTACGTCGTCAATATAAAAATCGGTAAGGCTTTCGGGAGCTTCTATATAAATTGATGCGTTCGTTGCGCCTGCGGGAATCTCGAACGAAGTATTTTCAAGCTTCGTCCATTCGCCGCTCTTCACATCAACAAGAGCAATCTGATCGTAATTTTCTTCGCCGTTGAGACTATACTGGAGCGTAAGCTGCATGGGAGTAGTTTCGCCGCTCTTCTGCAATACGCCTGCGCTGAAACTGTAAAAATTGCCCGCCTTGAATACACTCGAATCAAGAGCATACGACGCACCGTGCCAATTATCAGTACGACCGCTTATGAAAAGCGAACCGTCAGCCGAATAGTAATTCTTTGTATCAACATCGATCACGGCGTCTCCCCTGTTCTTCCACTTGTCAGTAGAATTCGAGCTGAACGTACTCTTGAAATAATTTCCGTCGGCATCAGGTTCTACAGCAGGAGGTGTGACAGGATTATCATCGGGATCATGCTTATCAGGATCGGTATAAACGTCAAGCTTTTTAATATCCGCGATGCCGCTGCTCTGCCAGCCTTCAGCATTAAGAGCTACCTCGTAAAGATTGCCGATGCCCCAGCCTTCGTCTGCCCATGCCTTGAAGTGATCAGAAACAGTAATATGACCAGAAGTTCTCTTATCCTGACGGACGCTGAAATACTGCTTGAAAGTTTCGCTGCCTCCGTTGATTGTCGGTCCTGTGTGATCCATCTGGAAGATTTTGTACTGCGCTCCGTCGATAGTAACCATCTTGCCGCTTGCATCCGGACACCAGTCTACCCAGTCCTCGATGATATAATACTCAACCAGCGGTACATTGCCGGCATTTTTATTCTGGAACCAGCCGTATACGCAAAGACGCGAGTTGCCGTTTGCACTGCCTGTCTGACGATAGTCGGCATCATAATCCAGACCTATATACGGGTATTCGGTAGCCTTTTTCTGAGAACCGAAGTCCAGACCGCGACGGGCGAGAAAATTGCCGCTGCTTACATTTGCACTCCATTCTGCTGTAAAAGCAGCGCCGCTGCCAAGCGTCATAGAACCGCTGCCGCCGGTGCTGTCTATCCACACCTCATAGCTGTAGCCGTCGCAATTGCCCTTATGCTGATTCGTACCGTTGCCAACGGTGAGCTTGTCTCCGATATTTGCCGCATATGTAGAGACAAGCGCTTTTGGAAGCATAGTCAGGCACATAATTCCGCTGACTGTACCAATGAATAATTTTTTGAAAAAGCCTTTTTTCATGTAAAGCACTCCTCACTTTCTTAATATAATGATATCTGCCGATGAGATAAAATCTCAAATGCATCCCTCTTGATAAAATGCAACAGTATAAATCGCCACGATTTCATACTTATTGCTTTCATGTTTCTATTTTATTACATTTTCATGAATAATTCAAGTCAATTATTGCTAAAAATTAATAAACTAATCATTTTTTGCTATATTGAATATATTCACAATTTAATAAAATATAAAAATCAGCAGTCTTTCTCAGGAAAATTCCTTAAAAAAGACTGCTGAAAAAACAAGAGCGCATGATCAGTCATCAAGCTTAGTACCGCATTTATTGCAGAATTTCGCTGTTTCATCAAGCGTATTGCCGCAATTTTTGCAGATTTTCACCTTTTCGGCATTAACCTTTTCAGGCTGCTTTGTCTCGTTAAGACCGCCAGCCTCTTTTTTCTGTCCGGCAGCATTAATACTTCCGCATTTTGGGCATACAGCAGTTGCTTTCGAAATCATCTCGCCGCAAGTATGGCATGGTATCTTATCCTCAAGCACAGCAAGCTGTTTTTTATATTCCTCGATCTGGGATTTCTTTTCTTTCACAGCGCCGAAAACGCCTTCAAACATTTTATTATTCGGATCTTCCTTGTAAAGTTTCTGACCGACAGCCTGAAAAATATTGTTGATTTCAATATTACGCTGATTGATCTCCTTTTGCAGACGAGATTTTTCCGTCATTTTCTGCAATCCCTCAGAACCGCTCTTAATTCCTTTATCAACGGTATCGCCGACCTTTCCGGCAAATTCCATAACAGTTTCTTTAAAGCCCATTTACAATACCTCCCGTTAAACAATATTCGCTGCTCACGGCTTTATAGGCGACAACCGCTAATTCTGCGATGTTGCCTATAGTAATTTTACCACTTTTCACAATTATTGTCAAGCTAATTTTAAGAGCCTGTTCAGTCTCTTTTTATGTGCGAATTTCGGGCACAATTTTGACGCAGTAAGAGACAAAATTCGCCGAAAAAGCGTGCAGAAAAGATACTGAACAGGCTCTAAAATATGCATGATGAGATGTCCACTCTCATGTCAAAGCCCGTGATGTAAGATATCTGAATTTTATAGCTTTATACGCACGCATTGCCGCCTCGTGAAAATCGCTGCAAACGTCGGAATACAGCGTCATCAAAGGAGCGTCCATAGAAATTTTATCTCCTGCTTCAAATTCCAGAATAATTCCTGCTGCGCTGTCAATATCGTCAGATTTGCAAACCCTGCCTGCACCGAGCATAAGACTTGCCATACCAAGTTCCTCGGCATCTACAGAAATTATTTCAACATCGCGTGAAGCGCTTATAACATGGCTGTATTTTGCTTTCGGAAACAGACTGTCATCGTCGCATATGCGACCGTCGCCTCCGTGAAGTTCGATCGTTTTTCTGAAAATTTCAAGAGCGCGTCCTGAAGCAACAGCTTCTTTCGCCATTTTTACACATTCATCATGATTTCCCTTTCCTGCAAGTTCAAGCATATCTGCGGTAAGTTCCATACAAATTCTGTAGAGCCTGCCCTTAGATCGACCTTTCAAAACATCGACAGCTTCACGAATTTCCAGAGAATTTCCTATAGCAAAGCCCAGCGGTTCGTTCATATCAGTAACAACGGCTCGGCATTTTTTGCCTGCCGCTTTCGCTGTCTTCTCCATGATAGCGGCAAGTTTTTCAGCTTCTTCACGCGTTTTCATGAATGCACCCGTCCCCCATTTTACGTCGAGGAGAATACAATCGGCATTCAGCGCAAGCTTTTTGCTCATAATACTTGCGCAGATAAGCGGAATACTGTCAACAGTTGCGGTCGCGTTACGAAGAGCGTAGATTTTCTTATCGGCAGGACAAAGAGAACCGCTTTGAGAAATCACGGAAAATCCGGTTTGATTTACAATATCACGGAATTCTTCGAAAGAAAGTTCTGTACGATAGCCGCTTATACTCTCCAGTTTATCAATAGTACCGCCTGTATGCCCCAATCCCCTGCCCGACATTTTAGGAACATATACGCCGCAGGCTGCCGCAGCAGGACCTATTATAAGGGTTGTCTTGTCGCCGACGCCGCCCGTGCTGTGCTTGTCGACCGTTATCCCTTTGACTTCGCCAAGATCAAGAATATCTCCGCTGTCGCGCATTGCCAGCGTTAAGAGCAGGGTTTCTTCGTCTGTCAGTCCGTTAAGACATACTGCCATAAGCCATGCCGACATTTGGTAATCAGGAATTCCTCCCGAAGTATAGCCGTTTACAAGATATTCTATTTCATCGCGTACAAGAGGTTCTTTTCTTTTGGTTTTATTAATTATATCAATTACATTCAAGCTGTCCACCTCCAATAAGCAGCACCGCAAATCTTTATGCGATATCTCTTATATTAATTATATCACATTATTGATAAAATTTCAAGAGATTTTTGAAAATTTTATGTATAAATTTCCGAGATACTCATATGCTCTAAAACATTCCAAGTATCACAATTGCAGCAACAAATGGAACTCCCAAAACCACGCTTCCGCATACGTTAAAAGTATTAAGCGGAATATGTACTCCGAATCCGCCTCCGAAACTATTAATAAGAAAAAGAGCGGCAAGTCCGGATACTACGCCGAAAATTGCAGTAGACAGCCATTTTTTGCGCCTGCGGATATAAATAAACATTATCGCCGCAGTTAATGCGCAGACCGAATAAAATATGATTTCCGTGTTCATTTTACACCTCCAGTATTATATACGCAAGGGCAAGGATAAGTTTCATATCCCCGCCCTCTTTAATAAGTAAAAGCAAAAGAGCAGCTATCAGCAGCGTATCGCGATCAATGCTTTTCGGCAAGATTCCGCTAAGCATTCCCCTGTTTTGCGCAGTCATCTTTTTTTCTTCGATACGAGGCGGAATATCGGCTCCGCCTGCCTGCCGAATATTGTTTACGTTCCGAAAATTTCCGCCATATACTGACATTTTGCCGCCTCCTTTCAGAACAGATTATTAAGCGCTCCCGATTCTTTGGCGGCGCTGTAAACGGCTGCGATCTTCAGAAGTTTCATAGCTTTATCAAGCCGTTTCTGCTTTTCGGAGCCCAGATGCGGACGAAGCGCGATAAGCAGTTCGGTGTTTTTATCCTGCTGATTAAGCGTTCCGACTATCGTCATAAGCTTCATGATCATTTCCATATCAGGCATTCCACTTTCGCCGCCGCAGTCCGATTCCGCCGCCTGTTCCTCAGCATTTTCGCCGCAATCAGGAACTTCTCCGGAATTTATCATCTGCATCAGCTCCGAAAGCTGACGCAGACTCTCCTCATCGGAAAGAATCCCCGAAATTTTATTCATTATGTCGTCCAAAGATCACACCGTCCTACTTTATTTTCCGCCTGAAAGCTTCTGGTACAGCGCCTTAGCCTGCGGCGTACTCATCAATTTCTCAATAAGCTGCGGATTTTTCATAACCTGCTGAAATTTAGCGCTCTCGCCTGCGCTCATCGCCGAAAGCGCGCTGTCGAATTTTCCGGCCTCAAGTTCTTTTTTTAACTGCTCGGGCGGAATTCCTATTTTCTTGCTGACAACGTTAAGCAGACCATTAAGCTGTTTGGGATCAAAATTATTTTTATTCATATAATAATCCTCCTATTGCAAATTTAATTTTTTTATGTTATAATGTTTGTACAACATATTTCTGCTTTTTTAACTTTGGAGGTTTTTATGCGTATAATCGTTATTTCAGACACACACGGACTGACCTGTTCAATTGAAGATGTTTTCCTGCGAAACAAAGACGCTGATCTTTTTATTCATCTCGGCGACGGCGAAAGAGATCTGGATTCGTTTTTATCAGAAAACCCCGCATACACAAACAAAACTATCCATGTTGCGGGAAACTGCGACTGGGGAAGCCTAAGTCCTGGCTTTGAGATCATTCCCGCTGGCGGTCATAAAATTTTCGCAACTCATGGTCATCTCTTCGCCGTAAAAAACGATCTCGAAATAATCAAGCGGAATGCGAAAGAAAACGGCTGCGATATTGTTTTGTACGGTCACACTCATGTAAGATATAATAAATTTGAGGATGGTCTTTACATCATGAATCCCGGCAGCGCATCCTGCCCTCACGACGGAAAACGGCGTTCATTCGGTCATATCGACATTTCATCGGCAGGCGTCGTTATGAACATCGCCGATATATAATATTCCTTCTGTTTGAAAAATGTTACTCAGATTTAAAATCTGTGTTCTCAGAAAGGAGAATCATGAACGCATATGATGAAATGCAGCAAAATGCTGCTGCCCTCAGAAACTGCCGACGAATCTATAATACCGTCTCTCTAATATATGCTGCCGTATGCCTGACTTATGCCGCTTCTCAGCTTTTTATGATCATTCTTACTGTCAGCAACGACGTTTTATTTCTGCTTTTTGACGGCATAATATTTAAAATATTATTATTTATTTTCGGATATCTTGCCTGTTATAAACATCAGAATAAATTTGCCGTTTTCGCAATTATAACATCTGCTCTTAATATAGCTGTATCGCAGCTTGGCTCTTCATATTTCGATAAATTTATCGGTTCATATATTGATATGAATGCTGTAATTTTTGCTGCTTGTATCGCAATGTCGACGCTCACAATAATTGCCAATCAAAAATATATTTACTTGTCAAAGCAGCTGGGATTCCCATATTTCAATCAAAGACATGAAGAACACAAACTGGATATTATTCAAGATAACATAAAAAGCAATTTTCAGCAGGATTATGAACGCAGGCAAAAAACAAGTTCCGACAACATGGACGATTTTATCAACGCAAACGTTTCGGAGGATAACGGCAATAAAGATAAGCCAACTTCATATGAAATGGAGGATATTATATGACAGAATTATCCTGTTTCGCGAAGTATGCCATAAAATTAAAAAAATGCAAAAAAATTTATAATATTATTATGACAGCCTGCGCTTTGATATGCATAGTTTATTCAGTTTCGCAGTTTTTCATGGTGATTCTCACATCAAAAATGAATCTTTTTCTTACGTTGGACTGCTTAATATTCAAACCCGCCGAATTTGTTTTTCTCTTTTTATGCTGTTACAAACATAAGACAGTTTATGGATATTGCGCAGCGATCTTACAATTTATAGACGCTATTCTTCTTTTCAACGGAAAAACATATTTTGTTAACAAAACCATTTCACATTTTCCTATTAATTTAATGATTCTGCTGATTCTTATCGCAGTCGCGGTAATTCTGACATTCGTTAACAGGACTTACATTTTCCTCGAACAGCAGGCAGGTTTTCCGTATTTTGATGAAAAATTTGAAGATCAGAAGTTTGACGCTGTCCGCAACAACATAAAAAATGATTACCAGACCAAAATGGAAGAATACCAAAAAAATGCTCCCGAAGAGATGGCTGAACTTACCCACGATGAAATATTTAAAATCAAACCTGAAGACACCTCGGCATATAACTCAATAGATTCGTTGTAAATAAAAAGCTGACGCGATATTTTATTCACGTCAGCTTTTTACACTTCATAATATCAATATGCAGTAATGATATTCTCCACGTATTTTTTCATCTGCTCACGGGATTCGACAGCGTGTGTTCCGCTTACTATCTCCCATTTCTTCGTTTCGGGAAGTCCCGCAAATTTCTGCATGGCTTCGGGATTCATGGCAAGAGCCATGCTCAGTCCCACCGGCATTTCAAATCTTTCCATAACAAACCTCTTTCCGGCGATATTCCGCCAAAAAAAGTATATGCATATGAGAAAATATTATTCGTCACGCTCCTTTTATGTTTATCGATTATTTATATCTTCGGGATTCATATCATGATGCGCCAATCGCTCCCATGCAAGCTTTTCCCACTTCGTATCGGGAATTCCATAATTGCAGTACGGGTCGATGGATATTCCGCCGCGTGGAAGAAATTTTCCCCATACTTCTATATATTTCGGCTGCATAAGTTTGATAAGATCGTTCATTATAATATTTACGCAGTCCTCGTGGAAATCGCCGTGATTGCGGAAACTGAAAAGATAAAGCTTCAGCGATTTGCTTTCGACCATTCGTTCTGACGGAATGTATGATATATATATTGCCGCAAAATCAGGCTGACCCGTAATAGGGCATAAACTCGTGAATTCCGGACAATTGAACTTAACAAAATAATCCCTGTCGGAGTGCTTGTTCGGAAACGTTTCCAGAACCTCCGGACTGTAATCCGACAAATATTTAGTATGCTGATTTCCGAGCAGCGAAATATCTCCGCGCTCGTTTTTCGTTCTGCCTGCCATGATCATTCTCCTTTCATAAGCGGGTCAATAATGCCGTTCGCCTCGAATGCGGCTATTCTGTCGCGGCAAGTTCCGCAAAGTCCGCACGGACGTTCGCCGCCCTCATAGCAGCTCCATGTAAGTTCATACGGCACTTTCAGCTCCATGCCCTTTTTAACTATCTCCGCTTTTGTCATATTCACAAATGGAGCTTCAACTTTAAGCTGCTCCCCGCTGCCTATGAACACGGCTGCGTTTATTGCATTATTAAACGCGTCGCTGCAATCTGGATAAGCGTTTCCAGCCGCGTCGTCGCTGTGCGCTCCGTAGTAAATAACTCCGCATTCGTTTGACAATGCAATGCTTGCCGCCGACGAAATAAACAATCCGTTTCTAAATGGAACATATGTTGAAACAGGCTTGCCGTCGGTTTCTTTAAGCTGTTCCGCATATGTTATCTGCGGAATCTCCTCATCGTTTTGCGCAAGGAGCGAACACTTCGAATCGGCAAATATCGGCGTAAGATCGAGCGTTTTCCAAATAACTCCGTAATGCTCGGCAGTTTTTTTCGCCGCATTTATCTCTTTATCATGTTTTTGCCCGTAAAATATTGACAATGCAATTACATTTTCAACTCCATATTTTTCCACTGCCATTGCAAGGCAAGTCGTGCTGTCAAGTCCTCCACTGAATAAAACAAGCGCTTTCATCACCGCATCTCCTTAATCCAATAATTTTTGCAGATCTCTGTTATTTTTAAATTCGCCCGTATAAGTTCTGGTCTCCGTTCTCGCGGAGGCATTGCGAATTCCCCTCGCCGTCATGCAGCTGTGCGAGCCGATAATTTTCACTCCCACGTCGTCAGAACCCGCCGCTTCGGCAATTATTTCGGCAATATCTCTGCCCAATCTCTCCTGAAGCTGCAAACGTTTCGCCGCCATATCGCAGATTCTGGCTATCTTGCTGAGTCCCAATACTTTTCCGTGCGGAACATATGCCACATTTACCGTCATATCGTACATAAGCGCAAGATGATGCTCGCAATAGCTGAACACTGTGATGTCTTTCATCACAACAGCTTCGCTTTCACCGAAATTTTCCGCCGAAAAAGTTTTGCCGAACATCTCGGCGATCTCATGATTAGTATATGCTGTCCCCTCAAGAACTTCCTCCAGCATGCGCGCAACGCGACCCGGCGTTTCAATAAGTCCCTCGCGGTCGGGATCTTCGCCGATAGCTTCAAGAATTCCGCGCACATGAAGTTCTATAGCCTTTTTATCCAACTCAAACACCTCTTTTTTCGGGATCCCAGATAAATTTATGCAATTGAAGCTGCAATCTCACGCCGTTCATCTTGTTTTTCGCCATAAATTCGACCATATCGGCGGCTTCAATCATTCCGAATACCGGACTTAAATACACATGACATTTGTTGACAATATCATATTTTTCAATCATTTCGGCTGCTTTTTCCAAATCATCAACACTTCCGCATACGAATTTCACCGTATCGTCTTTTTCAAGCAGATCATAATTTTCCATAATCATTGCCGATTCCATACCACTGCACGGAAGTTTATAATCCAGCGTAAATATCGGACGACATGGATTTCCGCAGAATTTATCAATAGATATACTTCCGTTCGTCTCGATCTCAACGCTGTTTCCCTGTTCGATCAGCGTTTCTGTCAGTGAATACAAATCGTTCTGCAAAAGCGGTTCACCGCCTGTGAGAGTAACGTTTTTCACGCCCGTTTTGCGAACGTATTCGGCTATCTGCTCCGCGCTCATTATCTCGGCGGAAGCTCCCTCGGAATTCGCCCATTTCGTATCGCAGTACGAGCAGTTGAGGTTGCATTTTCTGAATCTTATAAATACGGCGAGCTCCCCGGCACGAGTACCCTCGCCGTTAATGCTTACAAATTTTTCAACTACGGGAAAACTCATTTTTACACCTCATAAACGGCGCAGTTATCGGGAGTTTCGTAAACCGTCACCGATTTGACCTCATGCCCTTTTTGGGCAAGAACCTCAAAAAATTTGCGCGCAAAATTTTCGGCAGTAGGACGAAAATCAACAGGAATCAGCTTGAAATACTCATCCCTAAGAGCGTTTACGGTAGCAGGGCGCAGACTGCCTTCCTCGTAAATAAGAGCGTGATCGAAGCTGTCGGCAATATCGCGGACAGCCTTTTTCAAATCGCTGAAATCTATCAGCATTCCCCTTTTCGTTCCCGAATTTATAAGTTTTTCGCCTGATATTTTAACTTCAACAGTCCAGCGATGACCGTGAATATTTGAACATTTCCCCTCATATCCGGCAAGAAAATGCGCGCTGTCAAATGAAGCGGACGTTTTAAGATAATACATATATTCAACTCCAAAAATAACTAAAAAACATCTGCAAAAGCAGATGTGAAACTATCGAATTTCAGTTCAAATCTGCCCGAGTTTTGTTTTAAGACAGGATGGTGCAAATGAACTGTCTACGTTTACATTATTATATCAGAATTACTGTATATTGTCAAGCCCGATTTAAGAACTGGTTCTCATAGAATATTGTGCGCATCTTTTCTATAAATTTTACCGATTGCTGCATTGAAAAATCTTACTATATGACCGAATGGAACGCCTGTGGCGTGATAGTATGCTTTCGCTTTTTCGCCTTGCACTCGTAAAATTATGCTCGAAAACCTACGCACATATTATATGAGAACAAGTTCTAAATCATGAAAAATGCAAATCAAATTCTTAAAAACTATTGCAATACTATCATTTTTTTGGTATAATTGTAATACAGAAACAGTACAATAAAGGTTTTGAGATAAACACACACGAGGTGATATTATATATGAAAAAGTTTCTTGACTGGGACAAATACCTGAAAGCTGCAGCAGATACCGCTGCCGAGGGTATTGTCATGCTTAAAAATAATAATTCCGCTCTACCGCTGAAAAAAAGCGAGACGATCTCTGTCTTCGGACGCATTCAGCTTCACTACTACAAAAGCGGAACTGGTTCGGGCGGCATGGTGAATGTTTCAAAAGTTGTAAACATTCCAGACGGACTTATAGAAGCAGGAATTACGCTCAATGAAGAACTGCTGGAAATTTACAAAAAGTGGGACGTAGAAAATCCTTATGACCTCGGCGACGGATGGGGCGCTGAACCATGGTCGCAGGAGGAAATGCCTCTTGACGACGAAATCGTTGAAAATGCCGCGAAAAAAAGCAAAACAGCTCTCGTTATCATCGGCAGAACCGCAGGCGAGGAACAGGACGTTCGACGTGAAGCCGGCTCTTACTTCCTCACGGATACTGAAAAATCCATGCTCAAAAAAGTTCGCGCCGCATTCGAAAAAGTCGTGGTTTTGCTCAATGTAGGAGGTCTTATCGATATTGAATTCATCGAAAGCTGCAATGTGGATTCCCTCCTTTACATCTGGCAGGGCGGCATGACGGGCGGAACGGGTACTGCCGCAGTGCTTTCGGGCATTGTTTCGCCGTCGGGCAAGCTTCCCGATACTATCGCTTACAGCCTTGACGATTACCCCTCGGCTAAGTATTTCGACGAAATCGACAAAAGCGTTTACGGAGAGGATATTTACGTCGGATATCGCTATTTCAGCACATTCGCTCCCGAAAAAATACGCTATCCGTTCGGATTTGGTCTTTCATATACTAAATTCAGAATTTCGGTAGATTCAGTCAGAAATATAAACAGAAATATCACCATGATCGTTACGGTAACGAATATTGGCGATTTCAAGGGAAAAGAAGTCGTAATGATGTACAATCGCCGTCCGCAAGGTACGCTCGGTCAGCCTGACAGAATCCTCTGCGCTTACAAAAAAACCCGCGAACTCGCTCCCTCCGAATCGCAGACCATCGAATTATCCGTCAACCTCAACGATACCGCCGCATATGACGATTCAGGTGCAAGCGGAAATCGATTCTGCTGGATTCTTGAAATGGGCGACCACAGCTTTTTTGTTGAGGGCGACGTTAAAAATACTATTTATTCATATAAACTTGCCGATACGGAAATCGTGAAAAGCTGCGTTCAGGCTCTTGCTCCGAACGAGAATTTCCAGCGAATCAAGCCTTTTGCCGCCAAAAACGGCTTCGATATCACTATGGAATCCGTCCCTGTGAGCGAGGTCAACGAAAATGCAAGACGGATCAACCGACTTCCTGCCGAATTGGAATACACGGGCGATAAGGGCATCAAGCTTGCCGACGTTTATAACGGCGCGAACAGCATGGACGAATTTATCGCGCAATTCAGCGACGAACAGCTCGCCTGCATTATTCGCGGCGAGGGAATGGGAAGTCCGAGAGTTACGGCGGGTACGGCTTCGGCTTTCGGCGGAGTTGCGGACTGCCTTACTGATATGGGAATTCCTGCCGCCTGCTGTTCCGACGGTCCGTCGGGAATGCGCCTCGACTGCGGTACGAAAGCTTTCAGTCTGCCCAACGGTACTATGATAGCTTCAACATTCAACGCTCCCCTCGTCGAGGAACTTTTTGAATATATGGGACTGGAAATGGCTGCAAATAAGGTAGATACGCTTCTCGGTCCCGGTATGAATATCCATAGGAATCCACTTAACGGCAGAAATTTCGAGTATTTCTCCGAAGACCCCTATCTGACGGGAACTATGGCTGCCGCTGAACTCCGAGGAATGCAAAAATCAGGAGTTACGGGTACTGTCAAGCATTTCTGCGCCAATAATAAAGAGGCAAACCGTCGTTTTCTCGATTCTGTCGTATCGGAAAGAGCCGTTCGCGAGATCTATCTGAAAGGATTTGAAATTGCAGTCAAAGACGGTAATGCCGACAGTATCATGACCACTTACGGAAAGTTAAACGGCTTATGGACGGCGTCAAACTTCGACCTGAATACCACGATTCTCCGCGAAGAATGGGGATTCGACGGAATTGTTATGACTGACTGGTGGGCTAATCTCGGACGTCGCGGCTTCAAAGAGGATAATAAGGATTTCGCGTCTATGACTATCGCCCAGAACGATCTCTATATGGTCTGCGCAGACGGCGGAAATAATGATGACAATACTCTTGCCGCTCTCGAATCGGGCGAACTCAACAGGGGCGAAATTCAGCGAAACGCCGCGAATATCTGCCATTTTCTGCTCCACACAAACGCCATGAAGCGGCTTATGGGAATAGAGGACGAAATCGAAATAATCAATCGCCCCGAAGATGAGATCGACTCGCGCGAGCCTGTTGTTTATTACGATCTCGACAAGGAGCTTATCCTTGATCTTAGCGAAGTTAAGGCTGAAAAGAGCAAGAGCTACAGCTTCGGTCTCACTGTCAATGATCCCGGTTGGTTTAAGGTGACGATTACCGCAAGCTCTACTCAAGGCGCGCTTGCTCAAATCCCGCTCACGCTCTTCTGCATGGGTACTGCAAACGCCGTTTTCACTTGGAACGGCACGGACGGCAAGCCCGTTTCTTTCTCAAAGGAAATACCGATGTTCTCGCATTTTACCGCAACTCGCCTGTATTTCGCGCAGAACGGTCTCGACCTTATAGATATTAAATTTGAACGGACAGACAACAAAAAGCTGCCCGCAGAACTCGGAGGTTGATTTCACATAATATGAGCATACAGATATTCGGTACTAAAAAATGCTTCGATACTAAAAAAGCCGAACGGTTTTTCAAGGAGCGCGGCGTGAAATTCCAGTTCATCGATATGAAAGAAAAGGGCATGAGCAGGGGCGAATTTACGTCCGTTATGCAGGCTGTGGGCGGTATCGACGCCATGATCAACGACAAAGCTAAGGATAAAGAAACGCTTGTTCTTATGAAATATCTGACGGATAGCGATAAGGAAGAAAAGCTGTTCGAAAATCAGCAGCTTATCAAAACGCCTGTCGTCAGATGCGGAAAAAAGGCTGTTATCGGCTTTTTTCCCGATAAATTAGAAAAATTTGAATAAAGGAGATTATTATTATGGGATTGATAAAGGCGGCTGTTTCAAGCCTTAATTCGGTAATGGCGGATCAGTGGAAGGAATTTTTCTACTGCGACTCGCTCCCTCCAAATATTCTCGCTGTTAAGGGAATGAAACGAACCGGTTCGAATTCTCAAAACACTAAGGGAAGCGAAAACATCATCACTAATGGAAGCGTTGTCGTGGTCAACGAAGGACAATGCATGATAATCGTCGATCAGGGTCAGGTCGTCGAGATATGCGCAGTTCCGGGCGAATATACCTACGATATGTCCACTGAGCCGAGCATTTTTTCAGGCAGTCTCGGTTCGGGAATAGTCGATACTTTCAAGGCTATTGGAAAGCGAATTTCTTTCGGCGGAAGTACGGGTCACGATCAGCGCGTATATTATTTTAACATAAAGGAGATTACCGATAACCGCTTCGGAACTTCAACTCCTGTGCCGTTCCGCGTTTCTTATACAGACCTCGGCAGAAGTTTTACCGTCGGACTGCGCTGCAACGGCGTTTATTCCTACAAAATCGCCGATCCCATGCTGTTTTTCGCAAATGTCTGCGGAAATTTCTCTTCATCGTTTAACCGCGCGCAGATAGATAATCAGCTTTACAGCGAATTTATGAGCAAACTTCAGCCTGCATTCGCAAAATTATCGGCTTCTATCACCTACGACCAGCTACCGCTTCATACAGCGGAGATCACCGAAGCAATGAAAGAAGTTCTGAAAAAAGATTGGCTGGAAGAACGCGGAATCGAGATAGGCAAGGTCGCTATTCGCTCCGTTTCTATTCCGAAAGAGGACGAAGATCGCATTAAGAAGTACGAAGACCTCGCGTGGAATCGCGATCCCCTCAATGCCGCGGCTAAGATCGTAGAGGCTCAGAATCAGGCGATGTCAACCGCCGCAGGCAACGGAAACGGCGCAGCTATGGGCTTTTACGGCATGAATATGGCTCAGCATATGGGCGGCATGAACGCTCAGGGATTGTTCAGCATGGGCGCGCAGGCTGCCGCAAATAATAATAACGCTCCCGCTCCGAATTCATGGAAATGCGGCTGTGGTACGTCGAATACGGGCAAATTCTGCGCGAACTGCGGTAAGGCTAAACCTGCCGACAGCGGCGAGTGGAAATGCTCATGCGGCGCGTCAAATACAGGTAAATTCTGCGCAAACTGCGGTAAGGCTAAACCCTCCGAAAACGGCTGGACCTGCTCATGCGGCTCGGTAAATCAAGGCAAATTCTGCGCAGACTGCGGAAAACCCAAGCCCGCAGGCGCGCCTCTTTACAAATGCGACAAGTGCGGCTGGACTCCTGCCGACCCGCATAATCCCCCGAAATTCTGCGCAAACTGCGGCGATCCTTTCGGTGATGAGGATATAGTAAAATAAGGATTTAAACCATAGTACTTTCGATCTTACAGTCGGAAGTACTATAAACTTGTTATCGCATATCATTATGATTGTGATATAATTCTTAGAAGAAAATTGAAATGAACTATAAGAAATATGAAAAAGTATTAAAAAAGCCCAAAAATGTGATGATTTTGATTGTGGAACTTCTCATTCCGAAGAAATTATCCAGAGAGCAGAAAGTGCATTGAGCATTATTTTTTCTCCGCAGATCAAACATTATCTTTCAGAATTTGGATACATTGAGTTATTCGGCATCGAATTATATGGAATAGTAAATGAGAGTTTTTCATTAGACAAAAATGATTTTGAGGGTTGTATGGTCGAGTGGACATTAAATGAGCGAGCAAACAATAACTTGAATCCAAACTGGATTGCCTTAAAATTTGAGGATGATGGTGAAATGGTTTTCTTTGATTTTGAAAATACCAATGCCGAAGGTGAGCCGCGTATCATTTCTGCGATAGACGAAGGAAATGGGTATATTTTAAATGATGAGCTTGCTGAAGATTTTGGAGAATATCTTAACTACTTGATTGAAGAAGAATATTAATACTTCATAGATAATCATCAAAGGCGTTAATAAATTCTGATTTACACAAGTAATATAATATCAAAAAAGCCCGAAAACGATTCAATCCGAACCGCATCGGGCTAAAATTTTTATCCGCGTTCGTATGCGGATTTTTTCTTATAAGTTATAGAAATTCTTGAAATTTTCGGCAAGTATCATGCGGTTCTCCTCTTCGGAAAAGCCTGTGCGCAAAAATAATTCAAGCTCGCTTTCGTGATTCCACATGGGGAAATCACAGCCGAAAAAACACTTCTCAACGCCGAATCCCTTGATGCGCTCCGCCGCCTTTTCGGGACTCATAAACGAGAGAGAGCTGCATATATCGACGAATACGTTATCAAACCCCGTGAGGAATTCCTGCGCCTCGTCCCAGCGCTGATATCCGCCGAGATGCGCCGCCTGTATTTTGAGATTCGGGAAATTTTCCGCTATTTTGCGTATCTTCAACGGGGCTGACCAATCATATCTCGGGTCGCCGCAATGGATAAGCAGCGGCAGCCTGCCCGCGATCATTTCATATATCCCGAAAGCTTCCGCAGAATCCGCGTCAAACGCCTGAAAATCAGGATGCAGCTTTACTCCGTGAAGTCCCAGCTCGATTATCTGATCTATATCTCCCTCGATATCCTCCGATTTCGGATGTGTAGTTCCAAATCCTAAAAATTCGGGATTTGCCGCGCACTCCTCCGCTATAAATTCGTTTATTGAGCGAACCTGATGCGGAACTGTCGCAGTTGAACACACCAAATATTTGCTAACACCTATCTTGTTTCCTCCGTCAATAAGCCGTTTGCTCATTCCGCAGCTATCCATATGCAGATCGTAGAATTTTCCCACATTTACAGTAGCTTTTTCGGCTATTTTCGGGGGAAAAATATGCGCGTGTGCGTCGATTATCTCGTATTTTTCATATATCTCCCTGTTCATTAAACAACCTTCTTTTCCTTTGAAATTTTTTTCATCTATTTAATATTATAGCACTTCTGTTTCTATATGTCAAAGTTTTTCACAGAATTTTAAAAATCTCCTTGACAAACCAACAACAGCCTGTTATAATGTATATATAGTATATACACATTATTCACTTGAGGTACGCGTACATGGATATAATTATAAGCAATTCTTCGGGAGAACCGATTTACAGCCAGATCTCATCGCAGATCAAAACCCTGATACTCAATGGCGCTCTGAAAGAAGGGGACGCCCTTCCTTCAATGCGAAATCTCGCAATGCAGCTGAGAATCAGCGTTATCACCACCAAACGCGCCTACGAAGAACTTGAACGCGACGGTTTTATTGAATCGTATACGGGTAAGGGCAGCTTCGTAAAGGCGCAGAATAAAGAACTGTTTTACGAAGAACAGCTTCGGCAGACTGAAGAATTACTTTCGCAGGCTTGCGAAAAAGCCAAGCTTTGCGGAGTTTCTCTCGACGAACTAAAAGAAATTCTTGATTTGATTTACGGAGGAAGCCATGAATGATTACAAAAATGCCATAGAAATTTGCGGAGTTACAAAAAAATATGACGGATTTACATTGAATAACGTCAGCTTTAATGTGCCGAAAGGCAGCATTATGGGATTTATTGGGCAGAACGGAGCGGGGAAAACCACGACTATCCGAAGTATTCTTAACATCATCAGCGTCGACGAAGGCGAAATCAAAATTTTCGGAATGGATTATATTAAAGACGAAGCAGCGATTAAAGAGCGTATCGCAGTTGTTTTCGACGAAATTCCTTTCCACGATTCTTTTTCAGCGACAAATATGGCGAAGATCTTCAAAGGAATTTACGAAAACTGGAGCGACGAAACCTTCCTGAATTACCTCGACCGCTTTCAGCTGCCGCAAAAAAAGAAGATCGGCAATTTCTCAAAGGGAATGAAAATGAAGCTGCAAATCGCTTGTGCGCTCTCTCATAATGCCGAGCTTCTTGTTATGGACGAAGCGACTACAGGTCTCGACCCCGTCGTCAGAAGCGAAATTCTCGATATTTTCCTCGAATATTTGCAGGACGAAACTCACAGCATTCTCATGAGCAGCCATATTACCAGCGATCTCGAAAAAATTGCGGATAACGTTACTTTTATCAATCGAGGCGAAATTCTTATTTCGGGTTATAAGGATAAAATACTTGAAGATCATGGAATCCTGAAATGCAGCAAAAGGGATTACAGGGACATTGAGCCTGATGATTTTATAAGTGCGAGATTGAACGATTTCGGTGCGGAAATCCTAATATCTGACAAAAAAGCCATGCTCAAAAAATATTCGGGGGCGGTCATCGATCCTGTCACGCTTGACGAAATGATGCTATATTACGTCAATCGCGACAAAAAAGAATGGCGTTAACGAAAGGCGCGGTGAAATAAATGAAAAAAATTAACTCTTTATTATATCGCGAGATAATGCTTATGAAAAAGAGCTTGATCCACAACTTTTTTATAGCGTTTTCCGTTATGATTCTGACTTGGCTTGTCATTCTTAGCGCCGAAATCGGCAATCTGTCGTTCTGCCGCGATGATGATATGGCATATAACGCCATATATAACATATGTATATTTGTCGTAACATTTATATTTGCAATATTCATCTGCAATACAGATGTCGTAGAATCCGATTTCAAATTCGGCTGGAGAAGATATTCAATGTGTCTCCCAATCCCGCCCATCAAATCAGCATTTGTAAAAACAATTATTAAGATAATAATAACATTAACGTCATTCCTTATGCAGATTCTGAATTACGCTGTGATATGCGCTGTTTCAGGAAAAAGCTTCCAAATCAGCTATATAATGAACTTTTTGCTGATCATCGCCGCCTGCCTGCTGAGCGATTTTATTACGACGACATTCATGCTTGCGTCTAAAAATGACAGAGCAATCAATCTTTCAAAAGCTTCGCCGATCGTGCTTATGATACCTCTATTGATTATATCACGCCATTTTTTTGTGGATATACAAAAAATCGTCGCTACATTTCAAGAAGAACACCCTGATATGAATTCTGACGAAATGGCAATGGATATGACAAGCATAATGCTTGGCTACATAAAAAACACGCTAAGCAATATATATGTTTTTATTATACCTACTATAACAATAATTTTTATTGCAGGATTTATAATAAACGCAATGATCATGAAAAGGAGGGATAAATAATGAAAGGATTGCTTTACAAAAATATTATACAAAGCAAGTTATTTCTGATTATATCTATATTCTTACCGCCTGTCATGCTCGCTTTACTGATCGTATTTTCGTCAGATTTCGAGAAAGGATTCTCCATGACGACCATTAAAGAATCATTCTACGAATTTTCCAACAGCGGATTAATAGTGCGTTTTTCGCTATATTCCATCTGTTTTTTCATTTCGGTAATAGTTCCGAACGCGATGATTTCAGCTGACGAAAATAAAAAATGGTCGCATTTTATCACTTCAACTCCCGACGGCATAAAAAAGCAGGTCTACAGCAAATACCTCATTATTTTCATATCCCTCTGCGTAAATTTCCTTTCCATCACTCTCACGGACATGGCGCACTGCTCGATAACTTCGATCGCTATAGAAACGGAAATTCCCGCTCTTACAGGAATATTCACGTTCATATTCTATGTTATTCTGCTGTATCTCGCGATCGATATCCCCTTTTCAGTGCGTTTCGGCGTGAAAAAAGGCGCGCAGGTAAAATGCATAATGTTAGCTGTATTATTATTTGCTACTGTGGTATATCTGCTTTTCGGACCTCTCCCAAAGAATTCAGACATAATTTTAGACGCGGTCTACGGAACAATAGAAAAGCTTATCAATAATCAGCTTTCCGATAAAATGATGCTTGTCATGGGAATTATCCCCGTAATTTCGGCAATTGCATATGTGACGTCATACTTTATTTCACGCAAATTATTTATGAAAGGAGTTGAAGAATATGATAAATAAAAAGACAGAGTGGAAAAGGATAGCAACTTTTATAATTGTTTCTTTTGGCTTAACCTGGATTCCTGAAATAATTCTGAATAAAACAGCAGGATTTGATGTCTGGTTCAGCAGTCAGAAATACCAGATAATCGCGATTTTACTTATGTTTCCGCCTGCCATCGCCAATTTGATCACCCGTGCAGTAACTAAAGAGGGCATGAAAAATTCATATCTTCATCTCAATATTCTCACAAATAACAATATCAAATATTATATAGCTGCATTCCTGCTGCCAATTCTGAGCGGCGCACTATCGGGTATATGCATGGAGCTTTTCTTCGGAAAACTCGACTTTAAAACGGCATTCGAAAATAATTCCCTCATCCTGATGAGCGGCATGATACTCAATATAATGTCGATTTCGGCTGTTATGGCATGGATAACATTCGGCGAGGAATTCGGTTGGCGCGCTTATCTTTACCCCAAGCTTGAAAAGCTTATCGGTACGCCCTGGACTTGTCTCGTCGGCGGAATTATCTGGGGTATCTGGCATATGCCTCTGACAGTTGAGGGGCATAATTTCGGACGCGATTACTGGGGATTTCCATGGCTGGGCATTGTCTGCATGACGATCACCTGCATTGCCGACGGCGTAGTTCTCATGTGGCTTACCAAAAAAAGCGGCAGCATTTTTCCTGCGGCGATCTTCCATGCCTGCGGAAACAACGGCGGTTCTGGCATTTCGAATTTCTTTATGGCAAGCGCAGATAAATGGGAGCGGCTCGAAATCTATCACTGGCTTGTATTCACGATTCCGGAGATTCTTTTAGGCGCAATATGTTTTATTCTTTTAATCATAGACAGTAAAAAAATAGATCATGTTCACATAAAATAAGCAGTATCCACAATATTTGATTTGGCTGACAATACTATACGACGAGCTGACTTGCATTCTATTTTTATGTGAACACGCTCTGATCAATAATAAATCCATCACTTTCCAATAAGGCTAATATTTCCTCCTTTTTCGGCAAACCGTAGGAAAATGCAGCCGCTCCTCCACAGGCAGTTCCCAATTTAAGCGCATATTCGTAATTGCCGCCATCAAAACCTGCTATAAATCCTGCAACCATCGCGTCTCCTGCGCCTACAGAATTTCTCACAATTCCCTGAAATGCGCCGCATCTACGTACAGTTCCGCCCTCGTCAAGCAATAACGCGCCTTTTTCCGCCATAGATACAAGAACGTTTTTCGCGCCCATTTCTTGAAGCTTAACGGCACAGTCAACTATTTCGTCATCGCTTCTGAGGGTCGTTTCAAATATTTTTTTCAGCTCATCAATATTTGGCTTGATCAAAAAAGGTTTAAATTTCAGAGTTTTAAGAAGCAGATATTTTTCAGCGTCAACAATCATTCGTATATCCTTATCCGCAATAAATCGAGGTATATCCTCATAAATATTAGGCGACACTGACTTCGGAACGCTTCCGGCAAGTACAAGGGTGTCGCCGTTTTTCAGCATTCGAAGTTTATCGAAAAATTCCGAAATCGACTCCTCGCTTATATTAGGTCCGCCACCATTAAGTTCAGTCTCCAAATCCGACTTGATCTTGACATTAATTCGCGAAAATCCATTTTTTAGATGAATAAAATCAGTCTCCACACCCATTTCACGCAGTCCATTTTCGATCGCATCACCCGTGAATCCGGCAATAAATCCAAGCGCTTTAGATGAAATTCCCAACTCACGGAGAACGGCTGAAACGTTGATCCCCTTACCGCCAAAAAAGATTTTCTCGGAATTCAGGCGATTTATGCCTCCCGGACAGAAGTCATCGGCTTGAACCACATAATCAATAGCAGGATTAAAAGTCACAGTATATATCATAAAACTACCACCACCCAATATATAATACACAAAATACACAATTTAATGTTTCGAAGTTGCTTAACATTTATATTGTATCACATTTCTGATTTAATGTAAAGAGAATTATTCTCTATTTAGAATGAGGATAAAAATCTTAATATTAGAGCGTGTTCATAGAGAAAGCAGATGAATCGTGTGATGTATATTCGATACTATTGCAAAATATCCAGTAAAAATGCTGCGTCAATAGCTATGGCAGGTCAGTATAACTTCAAAGCAACATATCTTATTAAATTTTCAACTTTTTTCGAGTCTGTTGGTAACAAACGCAGCCGTTAAACCGGTGAATGCTCCTGCTATACAGCCTGAAACTATCAGAACAGGAGCATAGGCGATCACGGAAAAACTGCCTGTTATGGCGATTGCGGCGGCTGTCTGACCCATATTATGAAATACTGCGCCGAATACACTGCATAGCCATATATAATTTTTAGGAATTATTTTTTTCATCAAAAGCATTCCTATCAAACAGGCGACCGCACCCGACAGACTGTAGATGATCGCGGATAAATTTCCACCAAAAATTCCGCCAAGAATCACCCTTGTAATCACCATAAGAGCTACTTCACGACCGCTGAATCTGTAGACTCCATAGACCGTAAAAATATTTGCAAGTCCCAGTTTTACACCCTGAATCGGGGTTAGGTTAGGCAGACGCGCTTCGATTATGAACACGATAAGAGAGGCGGCAGTCAGGAGGGCAAGTTCAGTAATTCTTTTAATCTTCATCTGCATACCTGATCACCAGCTTGTGCGGCAAACAAACAATAGGCACGCCGCTTCGTAAATTTCCGGTATTCATACACACCTTATCGGGACAGTTTGATTCTGAAATCCGAACTTGATTTTTATCTATTTCAATAATATTATAGCCGTTTTCACATTCAATTTTAATAGTTTTATCATAAGTTGTATTCAGATCAAACGTGTATAGAACTTTGTTGTCTTGTATAATCTCTACAAAATTTCCAGCAGATTTGTTGAAGATAATTATAGAAAGCAACAATGAAAATATAAATATAAATGATATAACGATTATTGAGATCTTCACGCCTTTAGTCATTTGAAATCACCTCCGCAGGCATATTGCTGACGTTTTCCAGAGTATCTTCCAATCCGTCGGTATACATGATTTTGCAGTCGTCCGTAACGAGAATCATATCAAAATTTCTGTTTTTACGCCAGAATTCCGCAGCATTTTCCGTCCCCGCAATAAAAAGCGCAGTCGAAAGAGCGTCGCACATCAAGCCGCTGTCTCCTATTATCGTGACCGAAACAAGCCCGTTATCGGCAGGATATCCATCGCTTTTGTCGATTATATGATGATATTTCCTGCCGTCGCTGCCTGTAAAAAAGCGTTCATAGCTGCCGGAAGTTACTACGGCTTTTTCGCCGACCGAGATCATGCACATACTCGAATCGGGCTTAAACGGATTTGTCACGGAAATTTTCCAATCTGAGCCGCCGGGCTTTGAACCGAAAGTCTGAACGTTGCCACCAAGGCTGATTATTGCTGATTCTGCGCCGTTTTCTCTTAGTTCGGCGATAACCTCGTCGCCTGTATATCCTTTTGCTATCGCGCCGAGATCAATCATATAATTTTCAGGAATCGAAATATTGTTTCCGTCAAGCTTTATATTGCGATAATCGACGTTCTTCAGAAGTTTATCAAGCTTATTTGCTTCTGGAATTTTGTAGTTACCCGTAGTGAATCCCCATTCTTTCAGAACAGGATATATTGTGATATCAAGAGTTTGGGTACTGTCGCAGAATTTGATTGCTGAATTTATAATTTCAGCAGTATCATCAGAAATCTGCACAGAATTCCCGTTGGAATCATTAATTTTCCAAACGTCGCTTTTTTCCGAGTTTACGTCAAGAAGCGATTCCAGTTCGGTAATTCTTTCGGTCGCTTTGTCAATAGCTTTATCGGCGTTATTGCCATAAGCCGTAATGCTCATGTATGTATCCATTGCAAAAATATCGCGCTGTTTTTTTTCGGTGCATCCGACCGTAAAAATCAGCGGAACTGCCATTAATACGGATAATTTTTTCAGCTTCATCGAAAATAGTCCTTTCAATCGGTTATCTTATATTATATCATGAATTGTCTTTTATTTCAATATCATGCTAATCAATTTTGTTAGTATAGTTTTATGCAGCTAATACTCTCCCCTACATAACGCCGCACAAGTAAAAATTGATGCGCTTGACTTTTTTGATTTAAAGTGATATACTATAGCTTACAAGATATTTATGAAAAGGTGTGAAAAATATGAAAATACTTGTTGTCGGACTTGGTCTTATAGGCGGTTCGATTTGTAAAGCGTTGAAAAAATACACTTCCCATTTCGTTGTAGGCTGTGATATCAATCACGATATCGAATATTCGGCGCTCCGTGATGTGGCTATAGATCGGGATTTTGACGGAAATTTCGAGGGATTCGACCTTGTGATCGTTTCGCTTTTTCCCGAAGCAGCCGAGAAATATCTGCGCGAGAATATCGCGAAATTCAGCCCCGATACCCTGATTACCGACGTTTGCGGAATTAAGGGCGAATTTTCCAAACGAGTTAAAACCCTTGCCGAAGATAGTGATCTGAGATATCTTGGAATCCACCCCATGGCTGGAAAAGAATTCGGCGGTTATCATAACAGCAGCGGAGATCTTTTTCTGAAAGCGAATTTCATTATCGCGCCTTTTGAGGACAGCCGCGAATCTGATATCGAGCTTTTGAAAAATCTTGCCGCTGAAATCGGCGCCGGAAAAATAGTCGTCACTTCTCCCGAAAATCACGACAAAATGATTGCCTATACTTCACAGCTTGCGCATATCGTGTCAAGCGCTTACGTGAAAAGTCCCGAACTCTCTCTTGAATGCGGATTCAGCGGAGGAAGTTTTCAGGATATGACGCGAATCGCCACTATGAACGAGCATATGTGGACTGATCTTTTCATGCAGAACAGAGAAAATCTGCTGTATGAACTTGAAATTTTAATTGAAAATCTACAGAAATACAGCGACGCCCTCAAGAATTTTGATTCCGACGAGATGCTTCGCCTTATCGCTGAAGGCAGGCAGTTAAAAGAAGACAATCTCCGTCATCGCCTTGGTCAGCCAAATTGATCGAATAAGGTAAAATTTGCAAATTTTTTTGCAGAAAATGCTTGACTTCTTTTCATGCAAGTGTTATAATTACTTTTGTAATTAGAGCGTGTTCACATACAAATAAAACACACGTCTTTACGGTAAATTTTGGCGGATACTGCGTATGTTTTAATGCCGCTCATTTATTATATGTGACCATAATCAGATATTACAAATTATTTATTTACATCGAGGCGAACATTTTGAAAAAATTAACATCTTTGGCGGCAGTTATGCTGCTCCTGACATCTTCCGCAACCGCTTTTTGCTCATCAGCCGTCGCCCCAAAAGGCGATTTGAACTCCGATGGACTGCTTAACGGCGCGGATTTGGCTATTTTAAGCGACTATATTCTCGGTAAAAACGTTGAACTTGACGTCGATTCTGCCGATCTTAACAAGGACGGAGTTATTGACTGTTACGATCTTACAATTATGCGTCAGCAAATTGTAGAAAATGAAGACTCTCCCGAAAACTTCTACGGCATAGTTGATCAGTTTTTCAGCGGATATACTAACGCTCTCGTTAAAGTCGGAGGCGGAAGTATCGAAACGAACGACGCTTCATGCGTGGCGCGTTCCGTTGAGGAAATGGATCGCTATTTGAACGTTTTTTACGATGATCCTGAAGATTCGATAATTCGTCATTTTAATAAAAAATACGATGATGAATTCTTTGCGGATAACGTTCTCATTATGAACTCGCTGTTTCAGTCTTCCGGCTCGACGCAGTCTTTGGAAATTCATTCGGTGGATTATGAGGACGGTATGATAAATGTTTCCGTACATCCCACTGATTACGCAAATACCGATGACGTTGAATCGGCTTTGCTTTTTCATATAGTTATTCCTAAGGAACAATTTCTCGATATGCCTGTAAAGTGGAAACTTATCGAGCGCGACGACCCTGTTGATCCACCTGCTAATCCCGATTTTTACGGTATTGTTGATCAGTTTTTCAGCGGATATAACGACGATCTCGTGAAAAGTGCGAGCGGCAGCATTGAGACGAATGATACTTACTGCATTGCTCGTTCCGTGAAAGAAATGAATCGTTATCTGAATTATTATTACGATGAATCGGTAATTTCGGAGTTGAACGAAAGATATGACGACGAGTTTTTCAAGAATTCCGTGCTTATTATGAATTCGCTCTATCAGCCGTTCGGTTCGACGCAGTCTATTCAGATCAGTTCGGTCAATTATGAAAACGAAATGCTCAACGTTTCTATGCGGCCTACGGATTATGCTGATACCGAGGACGTCAGTTCTGCTTTATTGATACATATAGTAATGTCTAAGGAGCATTTCTTCAAACGACCTCTGAAATGGACTCTTCTTGATCCCGCGCCTGTCGAACCTCCTCAGACGAATCAGAAAATAATCAGTGTAAACAATATTATGCAAAATCCCGAACTTCCTACGGGCTGCGAGGTGACTTCTCTGGCAATTTTGCTTCATCACTACGGATTCAATATCGATAAGGTTGCTCTTTCGCGTAATTTCCTTCCGAAACTTGACTTTTATTGGAGCAACGGCGTTTATTACGGCGCTGATTTTCGTACGACTTTCGCAGGAAATCCTGAATCGCAGTATTCTTACGGCTGTTACGCTCCCTGCATCGTTACAACCGCAAATAAATATTTTAGTAATATAGGTGCAGGCTGTTGGGCATATGACGCTACGGGCGCTGATTTTGATTCCCTGCTGACCGACTATATTGATAAGGATAATCCCGTCTGCATCTGGATAACCAGCAGTAATCTGCATGAATCTTCACTGACCTCAATTTGGACAACCCCTGCCGGCGAAACTGTTCAGTGGCGTGCATACGAGCATTGCGTGGTTTTGACGGGTTACGACAAGGATAAGAATGTAATCTATGTTTCTGATCCGCTTGTTGGCAATACGTCGTATAATTACGATTTGATAAAGCAAAGATATAATGAACTTGGTAAGCAAGCCGTTTATATTCAATAGACCTCCTTTCCGAGGTGTGGTTAATAAAAAATCAAGCGTTCTCAATCACGAGAACGCTTTTATTTATTGAATGCTTCGAAATAATTTTAACGTCAGATCGTATCGGTCGGAATCGCTCGTACAGCCGCAAGCAGCCGTGATATAAGTTTTATTATTGAGTGAAAACGCCGCAACAAGGCAATTTCCAGCCTGTAGAGTAGTGCCTGTTTTGATGCCGATGGCATTTTGACAGTAGAACGAACCGTTAGGGTCGAGAAGAAGATTTGAATCCGTCCAATCATAAATCTCACCCGTTACCGCCTGAACGCTCTTGGTATGAGTTCCGCAAGCCTGCCGAATTTCAGGAACATTTAGCACATATTCCGCCAGAATCAGCAGATCTGAAACGGTTGTATACTGAAAAGCGTCGTCCCAGCCGTCGGGCGTGGTAAAATTACTATTCGTCATGCCGATCTCGAAGGCAAATTTATTCATCAGATCGCAAAAGTAATTCACAGCGTCAGTATCAGACATTTCAACCGCAGGCTGTTGATTTCTTGCAACAGAAACAGCTATCGTGTAGGCTGCGTCATTCCCCGAAGCCATCATCAAGCCTGAAATCATATCGTTGAGCGTCATGGAAGTCCCCATTGACAATCCCGCGAGACTTGAGTAGGGCTGAACGAGGCTTTGCTCGCTTCCTACGGTTATAACGGTCGAGGAATCCATATATTTCAGCGCAACTGATGCGGTCAGCATCTTTGTTAGACTTGCCGGAGCAATTCGAACGTTGATTCGATCGCTGTAAAGAAGCTGCTTATCCTCGATACAGTAAATCGCCGCCGCATTACAGCTCGGGGCAGAAATTGGCGGAATTACAGCAGTAGTAACGGTTGGGAAGAAAGTGGTGGTTTGGGCGCAGGTCGTCGTTGCAGTCGCCGAAACAGGGGCAAAATTTCCTGCCGGAACGTCCTCTTTCGAGCGGCATTTCGTTGCTGCTATGACGACGATCAGAATTATCACAGTAAAAAAGATAAAACGCTTACCTCTTAATGTCATTTTTTTCATTTATTTCACTCCTGAATTTTCTGTTAGAACAAGTCTAATGTATAAAATTCCCGTACTTGCGAATAATAATTTCATTATAAACTTTAGGACTAAGGAGCGTTTATGAATAAGTTTCAGATCAAAAAAGTTACGGGAAGAGAAATTCTCGATTCGAGAGGGAATCCGACGGTTGAAGCGGAAATTCTGCTTGCCGACGGAACTTCCGCAAAAGGCGCAGCTCCGAGCGGCGCGTCAACAGGTGAATTTGAAGCCCTCGAACTGAGGGATAGTGACCGCAGCCGTTACGGAGGAAACGGGGTGCTAAACGCCGTTGAAAACGTAAAAACAGCGATCGCAGCGGCTATTCTCGACATGGACGCCACCGACATTTACGCGGTAGACAAGGCGATGATCTCTGCCGACGGTACGAAAGATAAGTCAGTTCTGGGCGCAAATGCGACGCTTGCAGTCTCTATAGCCTGCGCGAGAGCGGCTTCGAAAGCCACGGGGATTCCCCTTTACAAGTTTTTGGGTGGTATTCAGGGAAATTCTATGCCCGTCCCGATGATGAACATTCTGAACGGCGGCGCTCATGCAGCTAATAATCTTGATACGCAGGAATTCATGATAATGCCAGTAGGCGCGCCAAATTTCAGGGAGGCTCTTCGCCAATGCTCGGAGATTTTTCATGCTCTTGCGAATCTTTTAAAAGACCGTGGATTGACTACTGCCGTAGGAGACGAGGGTGGATTTGCGCCCGATCTTTCAGGGGATGAAGAGGCCTTGGAGTTGATTCTGAACGCTGTCGACGCCGCAGGTTACGAAGCCGGTCGGGATGTGGTTCTGGCGATTGACGCCGCCTCCTCAGAATGGAAGGACGATCGGAAGGGCAGCGGATTTTATAGGCAGCCAAAGTCTGGCAATAGTTTCACATCGGAGCAGCTTATAGATTATTGGGAAAAACTTATCACTAAATATCCCATTATTTCGATTGAGGACGGCTTGGACGAGGAAGATTGGGACGGCTGGCAGCAGATGACGTCGAGACTCGGCGGTAGAGTTCAACTTGTGGGCGACGACCTGTTCGTCACAAATACTGCTCGGATAGAAAAAGGAATTTCGCTTGGCGTGGGAAATTCTGTGTTGATAAAGCCGAATCAGATCGGGACAGTTTCAGAGGCGATCGAGGCAATAAAACTTGCTCATAAATCGGGATATACAGCTGTTTCTTCTCACCGCTCAGGGGAAACTTATGACACAGTCATTGCTGATATTGCCGTTGCATTGAACACTTGTCAGATAAAAACGGGTGCGCCCAGCCGTGGCGAGCGGATTGCGAAATACAACCGACTTCTTCGCATTGAGGAGGAACTGGGTTCGAGAGCCGTATATCCGCAAATGAGCGCATTCAAACTATAATTCTGGTCACAAAAAAGCCCTATAAAATAGGGCTTTTTACTTGATATACTACATTTATCAAATAAATGAGAATGTTGTCTAGCTACTATAAAATAGATGACATTGATAACTGTTATTATTTTAGCATATTCAATATGATTTGTCAAGAGTTTTTCAAAAGTTATTTTAAAAAACTTTTTGAGTTTTCTCAATTTTACAAGTGTGACCTTTTTGTTCGTCATAGCTGATTCCAACGAGAAGTATTTCACCTGTGTATTCAGAAATCTTATCGGAATAATTTCGATTTTTTATCTGCTCTATTGCTTCATCGGCTGAGCAATCTTTTTTCAATTCAACTATCATTGCAGGCTTATCCGATTTTTTTCTTGGAATAAAAACAACGTCTGCGAATCCCTCACCTGTTGCAAGTTCCCTATGGATTATATAATCCTTTCGTGCAGAATAATAAGCAAGTGAAATCACACAACTTAAGGAATTCTCATCGTTGTATTTCAGAATAGACGTATTGTCTGAGTGGACTTTAGCTATCATTTCTGCGACTTTTTCTTCATCACATTTTAGTGTCAGATCAAGAAGTCTTGACGAAACATTGATAGCGTCCATAACTTCTTCCCAACCGCCGTCCTCAATAGAATTCACAAATTCCTGAGCAACCTCGCTGTTCGGAATCCACACCTGTTTAGTATAAAAATCATATGTCAGATATCCAAGATGAACCAGTAATGTGAAAATGTCATCTGCACTTCTGAGAGTCGTCATATCATTCTTGAATTTTCCGGGATTTATTTCAATTTTTTCGCCCGCTATCAACTGCGTAATCTTATCTTTCAAGCCGTCAAAATTCATCTCAATATAATGACGAACAGATTCATAAGTTTCTGTTGAACTCCAATAATTATTAAACTGACCACGAAGAATTGATTCTACAACAGATTTCGGATTATAAATTGAAATTCCATTTAAATTATAACCGTCATACCAACGTTTCATTTCTTGAAATGACTTATTATATTTTTCACACAGTTCCTTAACTTCACTTTCAGTAAAGCCGGTAAATTCCGAAATAGGTTCAGCGTCAGTCATGGAGTATTCGTAAAATGTATTTATCGCCGAATGTTTTCCATATTTTTTTATTGGAAGAATGCCGGTCATATAAGCGAGTGCAAGATAACTCTGACCTTTGAACAGATCACATAGAAAATTCAGATACGTTTTCTGATCTTCGGCGCTGTTCTTTTTTTCTCTTAAAACACAGTCCCATTCATCAATTACAAAAACAAACGGCTGTTGATTTTCATCAAAAACTTCTTCAAGCACAAATGGAAGATCTGTTTCGTCATCACTTATCTCAAATGTTTTTCTAAGTTCATTTATGACTCTTTTTTGCAGCAATTTCAACATATCATCGACATTTTCTGTTTTGTTTGCAAATTTCTGAATGTCCAGTCTTTCGGCGGAGCAATTTCCCCACGATTCATCAGATACGCCATGCCTATGCAAGATTTTCCGTTCAATTCAAAGGGCATTTTTTCCTCCGAATTTGCAATTTTCAGTTGGCTGAACATTTCTTTTGAATCGCAGCCGCTGCTATAGTAAGCCCAACCACGCTATATTCCCCTCAAGATGCAAAAGTAAGTGCTTTCGACAGTATTGCGATAGGTAATCCTTTGAAGTAATCTTCAGATTTTGTCGGCTAGGTCGGAGGAATTACTTCCTCTTTCCCGCCTAAGAACCGTACGTGTCTCTTTCAAGACATACGGCTCAAGCATACATTTATCTGAAATTCAGCTTCTTATAGATTTAATATAGTCATTTATCTGCTCATCTGTTGGCAATTCATTTTTTGCAGGAAATTTCCGATGGTATTCTGTATGGCAGGCAATGTGTACCAGCCAAAGATTTATGAAAGTTACTGCATCCAATAAGGAAGCGGCTGATGATGCATCAATGATCATGCTGAAAGAATGGTGTGATGCAAATCGTCCTGAGCTTTCCCCATTGTTTGCATTGGTGCAGGAATATCGTAAATGGGGAAAAATCAAGTCCACATACATTGATGGCTATCTGAAATACATCAATTTCGCAACTGGCAGGATTCATCCGGATTTCTTTGCACTTTCTACAGAAACAGGACGTAACATCTGAAAATGTAGGCAGAGGTTCGTGACAGATTTCCGCTGACAGTCTTTTCAAACCGCTGTCGGCAAGTTTACGGAATTCATAATTGCTTTTCAATGTCATCTGTGCAGCACAGATCGTATCATAAACAGGCGGCTGAATCACGATATTCTTATGACAGGATACAGCAGATTCAAAGACAATATTATGTGCAATTTTGGTGATATTTTTGTTTGTGAGAAAAAATTTCAAAAAGTGCAAAAATGACGTATTATCAATGTTTTCTCCGATTTTATGAGCAACAGGGATATAGATCCCTGTATGCTCTTTCACAGAAAAGCTGCATCCCATAATATGACTTTTATGCGGATCGAGGGCAGCTTTTTCTTCCGTGCGGTAAGTCTCATCCGGTGCAGTTTCATAGTCAAAAGCGACAATGGTTGCATCTCCTATGTAATCACGAATTTCCTGCACCGAAGTGACGCATCTGTAATTTTCCATAACATTCTCCTCAATTCAGCGGCTCAATAATTTCGCCGGTTTCGGGGTCGACATTCAATGCGTCCTCCGCATCATAGCCCACATTTCTGCTGAGAGCCTTGACCTGTTCCGTCATGGCAGAGATCAGCTGATATTCCTCCGGCGACAAGGCACGTTCCACCGCAAACTGTGCCTGACTGTAATTGATGCCAGTATTGCTTGACGCTTTCTTCAGCGTAAATTTAGTCACCACAGCGTTTGAATTTTTGTACTTCGGAATCACACGCATGAGATAGCGTGTAAATGCCTTCAGTGAGCCGGTGGGCAGAGAAAGAATCATGGGGAAAATCTCGCCCTCACGAAGCAGATACAGACGGCGACGATTCTTGCAGGCTTTCGCACCGTTTTTTCCGGAACCGTACTGATTAAGCAGGCAAGAAGCACAGTTTCCGCCGGGAGTACCTTCACCGTTATGCCCGTCATAACTTCCGCAGTCGGGAGGATTCGATCCGCCCTGATACTCGCTTTTGTAATAAGCGTTCAGAGAATGCTGATAGAGGATGACGGCCGAAAATTCCTTGACAGTTTCCGGTTCATCGGGATCATCACCGGGAATCTCAAACATGATCCCGCCGCCTGACGGTATCTTGACACGCTCAAAAGTTGCCGAAAGTCCGTCCATTTCCTCGCTCATCACGTTAGCAAGATCGAAGTCCTGCAAAGAGAGAAAGCCTGTGTTGTTTGTTTCCATCAATTCATTTTTCATAATTCTGATTCCTTTCATTTCGTAGATTTGCGAACGGACACAGAGGTCTGCTCATATACGTTTACAAGACCGCTCAGCCATTCAGGAACGCTGTCCTGATTTTCTGAAATTTGTTCTTTCACAAAGGCTGATAGGCTGTTTGTGTTGACAGTTTCATAAACAAGCTCGCCGAATCCGTTCTCTTCCTTTGTGAAAATGTTATTGTGGAGATGATATCCATCAAGCAGTTGAATACCTCCACCGTTTCCGCTGATGCAGACAAGTGGTACGACAGTGATGAGTGCCTGAATATTGGTGCTATACTAAAAAAGTAGACAGAAAAAAGAAAAAGTAGTAAACTAAAAGTAAACAAGAAAGAAGAAAACCCAAGGAGGAAAAAATAATGACAAACAAGCAGCCGCAATACGATGAGACATTTAAAAAGAACATCGTGGCATTACACCAAAACGGAAAAACCCAAACTGAGCTTTCCAAGGAATACGGAATATCGGTAAGTGCGATTTCAAGATGGATAAAGCTCTATTCGGAAGTCAAGGTCGACGACAATACTGTTATGACAGCAAAGCAGATAAAGGAACTGCAAAAAAGAAACGCACAGCTTGAGGAGGAAAACATCATATTAAAAAAAGCGCTTGCCATAATGACTCCACGCTCAGGGAAAGAATGAGAGCTGTGCATTTGCTTCGACACGAACATGCAATAATAACCCTATGTCGTGTTCTG